>CALWSL010000012.1 GCA_944384205.1 uncultured Acetatifactor sp.
ACCACGCAGTAGGCAAAGGCGATCAGCGCAAGGATGTTAAACAGATTCATCTGAATGTTGGTGCTTACTGCAAAGCTGCCCTGCAGAACGCTGGTGCTTTCTCCCGCAAGGTCGAGGGTTCGTCCGCCTGCAAAGAGCGCCGACAGGTCGTGGGAAAAGGTGTTTTGCAGGCTGATGCAGAACTTGTACAGTTCCACCGGCACAATGCCGATGAGTGAGCAGGCGAAGAAGCCTTTTAGGATATTGACAGCGGTTGACTTGATATCTGCTCTGCCGTGCTGATACTCAATCGCCACATCAAATATGGCGACAACCACACCCGCAACAAAGAGCGCCCAGCCGAACAGCGTGAAGAGCTTGATAGTTGCCTGAATCCAGTCAAGGTCAAAGATATCTGCGCCCATATTGCCCATCATGCTGAAAAAATCGGCTACGGCGTTGTAGATAGTTTCGTACATCCATTTCAGCATCGTGTTCCAGATTACATTGGATATTTGCTCTCCTAAAAAGTCGAACACGCCGCCAATGGCGTCGCCAATACCGGAGAATATATCTCCTAACCAATCGAAAATAGGTCATCACCTCCAGTTATATGCCTGTTAATCCCTCAAGTCCAGATATTGGTTCATCAATCATTTCATCTTCTATAGGCTCGCATATTTCTAAAAATTCTTCTTCGGAAGGCAGTGCTGACAAATCAAATGATTTAAAAAGCTTGACAGGGTACATACCGTTTTCATCTTCTTTTTGTCCTGCGGTATAGAACCGTTCAGACTTATCAAGCGGTGTTTCATTAAAGCCCTGATACACCTCAAATGTGTTTTTGTCAAAGTCTATAACATATGCCCACTCGCAAAAAAGGCTATCCCGTGAAAAGTTTAAACTGTTCTGCAGCTTGATTTTGCCGGTCGCACCTGCTACTATTTCTAATATCCTTGCACCGGTATCTCTGCTCAGTTCAGGATGCTTATTGCAAAAATCCTGATAGACGTCATAGTCAATCATTTCTTGCTTGGTATCCACACCGAATTCTTCCCACAGTTTTTCATATTCGGTGTTTGTGAGCCAAGTGCAGTTCTTCAAATTTTTCTTTAACTGTTCTGCCATCGGACTTTTCAAAAATTCGAGGATGGATGCACCCTGACCTTCCGGATATCCGTCCCATTGACCGTACTGTGCGATACGGTAATCGCCATTACTTACAACGCAGATTAAATGTCTTGTTCCCATTTTCTCGCCTCCGGTTACAGGATCGTCCAGATATACAGCGGCGCGGTCAGCGTGAAAATGAGGCAGGCGAACAGGATGCAGGGTGCGGCAAATTCAAACTGCCCGTGCTTGCGGTACTCAAAATATGCCGTGCCGACCTTCACGAAAAACAGGATCGCAAGGATCATGTCCACCACGGGGAACACGACATTATTAACCACTGTTTTTATCTGCGTCTGTGCTTGCGTCCATGTGTTTTCGATAGCTCCCGCCACATCGCCGGCGGCAAAGACAGGCACGGCGGAAACAGTAACAATCAGCGCCACTACAGCGGCACAGACAAGAAGTCTTGTCCATTTCTTTTTCATCGGCGTTTTCCTCCTAACACTTTGTTGATTTCATTTTCCCGAACCTTTCGGATTGTCACATTGAGGTTTTTGCAAAATTGTATTTCAGCCGCCATACCCTCGGTCACCTCATCACCGAAGAGCCACATTTCATCACAGAACCATAAAAGCGACAGTCCTGCCGCTATGCCGATTTCTCTCTCTTTGGGGATGCTGTCATCAAGGCAGATCGCATAGAAATGCGGCACGACCGGAGCCGTGCCGCACAGCAATGCATATTTGGTGTACCGTCTGACTTTACGCAGATTTTCCTCTACATTACCGCCGAGGGGAGAGCAGATATACACCTTTTTCATCACTCGTCATCATCATCCTTTTTCTTTTTAATGAGGATGATCGCAGAGGCAACCGCACCGCCCACGGCTACTGCACCGAGTCCGATCCAAAAGCCGAGATTGCTCTCATCGCCGGTCTGCGGTACATCGGGGACAGGGGGTGTGATCTTCACCGTCTGACCTTCGTCCTCGATATCCGCATGGACAGCGATTTCAACATCGTCACGGTACAGACCTTCAAACACCACAATTTCGGCTGCACTTGTCAGTCCTGATGCGTCAAATACAAAGGTAACGGCAATTTCACCGTCCGGCGCATCGGGCTTAAAGGTGAAAGAGCTGCGGATTTCCTCTCCGTCAACAAGCAGAGGTTCTCCTGTGGATTTGTCCATAAGAACACCTTTTACCGTATACTCCTTGCCGGGAGTCAGATTGTTGTAGGATACAACATCCTCGATTTTCACTCTGCCGTTTGCCGTGATTTCTTTCTTTCCGTCTGCGGTCGCCTGCGTTCTGATTTCAGGGATTTTCACCTTGACGGTCTGTCCCTCGTCTTCGATATCTGCATGGACGGCGAGCTCTTTGCCGTCTTTATACAGGCTTTCAAACACCACAATGTCGGTATCTTCCTTGATATATTTGGAATCAAAGACGAATTCCACGATTGCTTCGCCTGTGGGCGCATCGGGTGTAAAGACCGTTTCGGAACGGATTTCTTCGCCGTTAATCACAAGCGGCTTGCCTGTGGATTTATCCATAAGCACACCCTTGAGGACATATTCCTTGTCGGGGATCAGGTGCTTGTAGGATACGGTATCGGTAAGGGTGAAGACCTCGGTCGCACAGATTTCCTTTTCGCCGTCCACGGCTGCCGTTGTTCCGATTTCAGGGATGCGGTCATTGACTACGGTGATTTCGATGATCTGTTCATGCTCGGATACGGTCACGGGATAGATTTCCTCATTCGGGAGGAAAGAGTCCGCAGGTCGCAGTTCCTTTATGAGCCAATTTCCGTAAGGGATTTGCTCAAATGTGAAGACGCCGTCCGGCTGTGATTCGGCAGTAAGAACAGCCGTTTCTTCCGTAAACTCGGTTTCGTCCGAACGGAACAAACCGAACAGAGCGCCGGCAATGGGTTCTTCTGTTTCACGGTCAATCTTCAAGCCCTTAATATTCCCGTAGATGAGATCGTTTTCAATCGCTTCGCCGTCATTGACCTGAATTTCCAAAACGGCGATATCCTGATCAGCATACACAAACTCTACAGGATATTTTTCGTCCGAGAGAAGATAGTGCTCGTCTACGGCAATTTCCTTGACATAGAGTTTCGCGCCAACGGGGATGTCGGTCTTAAACACCGCCTTACCGTTTTCCGTACAATTGACGATTTCCAGCAGTCCGTCTTTCGGGATCACCGAGTCGTCTGCCGCCGTCAGATCCTCTGCGGCGAACAGTCCGAACTGCACCGAGAGGATTTCACCGTTTCCGCCGATGCCAAACAGCTCGTTCTGCTCCAAAATTTTGGAGAGACTGATTTCTGCCTTTTGACGCTCGTTGTAAAACGAGACTTCAGTGGAAGTCACCTCAACATTTTCGCCGGCATAGGTCAGTTCCACTGTTTTAATTTCGCTGCTGATCACCATACCATAGGCGGCTTTTTCCTCACAAATTTTGAAAGTTCCAAGATACAACGGTTCTGTGGTCGCAGTGCCGTCCCGGCCTGTCTGTAAACGAGCCACAACCTGTTCATCCTGATATCGGAGTGTTCCATCCGGCGTATAGATATCTCCGACCGCCGTAATGACATAGTGAGTATCCGGTACATTGCCTACCGCGTAAACCGGCTGATAGATGCCGTCTGTTTCCGTCACGGAAGAGAACACCTCGCCGGTCTTGCCGACCGTGATGGTGCCTTTCTGTGCGATATTATGCTTTTCGACCACAACGGTGGTTTGTGTGCCGTCCACCTTGAACGGTACGGGCGTGGAGTCAAGGACATACCCGTATGCGCTGCACTGCTCAATTAACTCGTAATTTCCGAAGCCGAGGGGTTCGGGCATCATCAGCTTACCTGTGGTATCGGTGTAATAGGTGTCGATATCCATCGGCGTTGGGTAATTGATATGCTGGACGATATATTCGCCTGTGTCCGTATTTCTGACCTTGAACCCTACACCTGCGGCAGGGATAACCTTACCGGTTTCCGCATCCTTTTTCACGATTTCGATCAGGGATTCAAATGTGGCATTGTTGATAAGATAGCGGTAAACCTCGTTGTTTTCACTTACAAACACATCAAAGGCAGGCATCAGCTCCTTGCCGTCCCAGCCTTTGGTTTGTTTCACCGTGTATATTCCGTATGGGAGCAGTTTAGACTCGGCGAAACCATACGAATCACAAATAAGGATATCTCGCTCAGTCTCCTTTGCATCCGCATAACTTCCGGCGCTTTTTAAGAACACCTGAAATTCTGCGCCCTCTTCGGGTGTTTCGATCTGTGTTTCGCCGTCATCGCAATGCTTTATGACGGCAATTTTTCCTTTCTTGACCGTTTCGTAAGAGTCAAGCGGCGGCGCAAGATTGAACTCTGCCGTATAGAGCTTCGCTTCTGCGCCGATATGCAAAGATTCTGTGTTGAGCAGATACCCCTCGCTTGGCTCGATCTCGCGCAGGCTCCAATCGGGATCACAGATATAGAACTTGGTCGTGAACTGCCCATTGGCGTCTGTGGTATAGGTGTCAATTAACTGATCACCCTTAAAAATACCGTAGACAGCGCCGCCAAGCGTTGCATCGCCCTGCGCGGTTCCGGTTTCCTTATCGCTCTTGGTTACGGTGAGCTGCCATTTCTTGAGGATATTCTCAAAGGATTTGTTCGTCACCTTGTTCCACTCAACTGCCGCCGTCTGATCTTCAGGAATAACATAACGGATTGCGGTATCCACTTCTTCGAGGGTATAGCCTGTGCCAATAAGAACATCCCTAAAATACGCCTTGCCATCTTTGCCGACCACAGCATATTCATCGACTGCCAAGCCGGAGAGCGATGTGCCGAACAAGTGAAACTTTGCGCCCTCGCTGAATCCGTCCTCGCTGGTTTTGGTGACCGTCAAATCGCCGCGCTTTAACACATTGCTGAAAGTAACGGTTGCCGTCTGACCGCTGACTACGGTAACGCGGCGAACCTCCTGCGGCTCGTATTTTTCCTCTGTCAGTTCGGTTACGGTGTAAATTCCGGGCATGAGGTTGTCGATCTGAATCTGACCGCCGTTTTTGGTCTGTACGGTTTGATCAATACCGTTGCCCTGTACATGGAAAGACACACCGTCCACCTTGCCATCCTCAGAAGTTTTTACGATTTTGGCAGAACCGGGGATCAGCGTATTAACTGCATTTATCGTCACAGTTGCATTCGGCGTATTTTTATCCAGTGTAACTGTCCATTCGCTTTTGCCGGATGCCTGATAATTCGCCGGAAATACCGTTTCTACGATTTTGTAAGTGCCGAAGGGGATTTTCGCTTCGCTGACTGCATAGCCCGAATTGTTGGTCGGGCCGATACGATAGGATTTTCCGCTTTTCGTATTCGTTGCAATAAAGACAGCACCCGCAAGGGCTTTTCCGTTTTCATCTGTTTTGTGGACTTCGATTAACCCGTCTTCTTGAAAAATATCGTCGGGCAGGTGATAGAAACCGTTGGGAAAGGATGCTTTATCTCCGTTTGAGGAATGTCCCATTCCTTCCACGGTGGAAATTTCGGGGCCACGCTCATTGCCGACATGAATGACAAAGTGTGTGCCGTTATAGGTTCCGGCATAGATCGCCGTGTGAACATGGCTGTTTGTACTGTTTCCGAAAATGATAATATCGCCGGGAACGAGCTTGTTGTAATCTACATTGGAGGAATTTGTTCCAACCTTTTCGATTTTTCCTTGAGAAGCCAGTCCTTCCAATGCCTTTTGCCATGTGACAACCGCCTGTGAATTCATACCGGTAGCATTGACTGCATCGGTAATGAACTGTGTATCTGCGCCCTCAATGTTCGGCAGATAGTTGCAGATGAAATAGGTGACGAAAGAGGCACAGCAAAGACCGTCCTTTTCAAACCGTGCAATATCCGGTGCAAGTCCGGTAACGGTGGAACTGTCGGCAACTGTTTCCTTACCGGAACGGGAAAGCCCGTAGGAAATGTCCGACAGGATATCCGGTGCATTGCTCTGAAGTCTTGAACCGTAATATCCACTTTGATAGAGTGTTCCGTTATCCTTTTGCTTCTGTACATTGTATCCGGTATATTCCAATGCTCGAAGAATAGCGTTGTCCTGCATGATTTCCGGAATATCCGAGGCCATAGCGGCAAACGCCGAAATGGGCAGAATAGAAAATACCATGACAAGCGCAAGAAGCATGGCGATCAGCTTCGGCACTTTTTTCTTTTTTATATCCATATACAATCGTCCTTTCCTTTTTGAGAAATAAAAAAACGCTTGATGAAAATCAAGCGTTCTGCTGTGTGCGGATAGGTTTATCCACCATAATTTTGACTGCTCATACAGATACAGCAGTACCAATGTGAATCCGAGGGATTAAAGGTGATTCCCACCGCCATATATCCGTATTCAGAACTGCCGACATATGACCAATGATCTTTGCTGTTTTTGAAGCCTGCGGCGATCTTTTGTCCGATTTCATCAGCTGTTCCCGTCCAGTTTCCTTTTGCGATAGCCTCACGATTGAACCCCTGATAGTAGTTGGCACTTTCCGGCAGTCCGTATTGCGTCATATCCACAAGCTCCCCATATTTCAGCACAGTACAGGCGTCTATATCTTCGTCATGTGAAAAATTTGTAATGAGCTGGCTTGCACGGAATCGCGCCACCTCGGTCAGTCCGGGCAGAACAATCACAGCGGTATCTCCCTGTACCAGACGGTATTCGTTTATATATTTCGCCACCGCTTTTTCCACTTCATCGGCGCTCGGGCGCACATAGGGCATTTCCGCGACCACAGGTGGCGGTGTTGGTTTTGGTTCTTCGGGCTTCGGCGTTTCTGTCTGCCGGGGCGGCTGGGTTTCGCGAGGCTGTTCGCTCTGTGCAGGAGGCGCTGTAACCGCGTTCTCTTTTGGGGCGGTTTCCTGCGTTTTTTCCTCTGCCGTCTGTGATGGGACAGGCTCTGTTATTGCAGGCTGTTCCGGTTCGGCAACAGGAGGCGCTGATTCTTCGGCAATGATGTCATCGCTTATTTCAGTGGCCGATGGTACATCTGCCGGGGTATCAGCAAAAGACGGGTTATCCTTTGCAGTCGATGGCGTTTGAGCCGTACCGCATCCCGCAAAGCTTAGGAGCATCAGACCTGCGAGGAGGAGCGCGTATCGTTTCATTTTTATCATACTGATCACCTCTGACTATAAGGATACGGAAAAAAGCCCGAAAGTCCAGCGAGAATCGGCTGTTTTTTGAAAAAATCACATTCTCTGCTCAAAAACCGGGGCTTCATCTTCCTCCTGATCTTCCAAGCCCTGCGATTCATCTTCTTCCATTTGAAGTCGCTGTTCATAGACTTCCAAAACCGCGTCATTGACAGCATTGCGGGAGGTTTCATTCAGAGCAAACGCTACATCCGAATACTGCATATTGCCGTTTCGGTCTTTGTAGGAACGGAACGGCATTCTTGCGAACAGACCGTTTTTGCTGTCCATAACGGCAATATCCCTGATCACATACTCGCCGCCGAGGATTACGCTGGCGTATGCCTTGATGCGGTTGTCTTTTCCGATAAAACGGTCAATTTGTGCTTTTACTTTCATTCTGCAAATTCCTTTCTACTATAGTCGTTTTTTCACAGCCTTGCTTTTCCGCCCATTTAACTGATAAATGAATGAGGGCGGCTCGCTGTTCATCGGCGGAGAGACCGTCAAGAAATTGCAGCAGCGTGATTCCGTCCGCCTGTTTATTGACAGCAGGCCGTGTTCCTTTGCAGTTATCGCAGATTTTCTCTCGTCTGACCATAATGGTTCGATCATCCTGCTCGGTAAAGGACAGTACATCATTATACTGAAAGCCGGCACGCCTGCGAATTTCATAGGGAATCGTAATTCTTCCTCGTTTTCCGAGAATGCGGTACAGCTTATTCATCGCCATCATCCTCTCCGAAGCATTCGTTCATTTGCTCTTTCAGGCATTCGCCGCAACAGGGGCAGCAGTAAGGACAGCCTTCGCAGTCATCGTTATATGCTTCACAGAAGTCATCCTCCGGCGCCTTCTGAATGACGATGCGGCTGCCGTCTGCAAATGCTTCCACCGTTACGCCGGGAGTAATTCCCGCAGAGGTAAGTGCTTCTGCAGGTACGGGGATCATTTCAAATTCATATCGTTCCATTATAAATTATCCTTGGTATTGTAATTGAGCGTGTCTCAGGATTGTCTTACACGGAATACATACAAGAAGAAATCGCGAAACCTTTGGGGATTCAGGTGCATTTTCTTTTGAAAGAGGAAGACAGACATCCGTTTACATCATCAGTTTCCTTATGCTATGACAAAAAGGGAAAAGCAGTAGAGGATAATTTGTCAACGTTGCTTCCGGCAGGTTCTAATACCTATATGTCGCTTTCAGATTTTATAAAGTTTGGACAGATGTTTTTAAAGAAAGATGGTGTTCTGATGAAGAAAGAAACGTTGGAACTTATGGAGACGTTAGATTTAGAAGAGCCGATTGATCAGGAAGTGTATAATGTAGGTTTTGGTTTGATTCATCAACAGTATGATATGGGAGAACAGGTGGGGAAGATACTTGGACATGGAGGAAATACCACATGTCATCATTCCATGTTTAACTATATTCCGGAACTTGATGTTGGTATTGTAGTAATGACAAATAGTCAGAGAGCGATTGGATTCTATGCAACGGTAGGCATGACTGTTTTAGTGGAATATCTGAAAGAAAAAGGAATTGCCGTAGGGGGAAGTAAGGTAGAGCAGGAGCACGTAAAGTGTGACAGTGCCAATATGGTTGGAAAATATGCAACCGGTCTTGGCATGATGGAGATCAAACAAAACAATAAAAATGAATTGGTTACGAAGGTGTCAAAAATCCCGATTCGCTTGTGCTTATGTAAGGATGGATATTATCAATGCATGCCTGTAAAAGCAATACATAAAATTCCGATTTTCAAAAGTTCTATTCAGGGGATGCGTTTAAGACCAGCAGCGTATATGGGCGAAGATATCATGCTCTTTGAACAGGCCGATAAATATCATAAAACAAAGGGTGTTATCGGCTGTAAGTATGAACAGACAGATATTCCAGATTGTTTTAGAGCGGCTTGTGGTAATTACATGATTGCGGATGAAATGTTCAAGGATATAAAGTGTAAATGCCAGCTCAAGGTGGAAGGTGAAGTTTTAATGCTGGAGATTGCAGCTTTAAATGTAAAACTCAATAGTTGCCTGAAAGTAGTTGGTGAAGACCTTGCGATTTTACAAGGTTTTGGCAGACTGGCGAGAGAAATGGTAAAATTACAAAAGAGGGATGGAATACTAAAAGCGGCGCTTGCTCCATATATCATTCAACCCACAACGTTTGCTGAAATAAATGGAAACCGTATAGAGCGTTTGGATAAATTGTCTAAAAGCTTTAAAAAATCAAAAGTACCATATCAGATAGTAAAAGATATGCAGGACTGGCAACTGTGTCACCTTGCTATGGTTGTACCTATAGCCGATGCTTATTACATGGCTAAAAATGCACAAAAGGCATGGAAAGAATCTGAGGTGATGAAGAAAACTGCGGTGCAGATGAAGAATAATTTTCAGACGTTACACAAATCAGGAATTACTCTATCTCCAAGTAAAATGAATATATTTCGTTTATTACCAACTTGGATAATAAAAATCGGTTTAACACTGGTGTTTAAGAGTAATTTTGGTGAGGTGTTTATGTATCAGCATTCAATGAACGCACCAGACGAAATGAGAACTTTGCATGAGCAATTCTATGGATATTTGGGTGGTAAGTAATTACATTTAGCGGGTAAGTGAAAATTCAGATTTCCAGTGAGTTTGAAATTCACACTAATTTGAATATTTTACGAGTTATCAAAGATGTTTCATCAAAAAATGAGTGATGAGACATCTTTTTTAAATTTTTTTAGGAATAATATATATAAATGTTATTGAAAAAATGTCACGAAAATTATATAATAATCGTGACAAAACAAGGAGAGTGGTTTTATGGCAAGCGGCATTTACACAGAAATAAAGAAGAGAATAGAGTTGGCTGAACCGGGAACAGTTTTTTTGACATCGGATTTTACAGATATTGCTACTACAACGACTGTTAGAAAATGTCTTGGAAGGCAGGTTGAAGAAAAGAACATTCGTAGAATTATGGATGGAGTATATGAAAAGCCGGTATATGGTAATCTGCTTAAAGAATATATTCCTGCAAATCCCGATGCAATAGCATATGCTATTGCCAGAAGTTTTCGTTGGACCATTGCTCCATGCGGAGATGTAGCATTAAATAAGCTGGGATTATCTACACAGGTTCCGGTTGTTTGGTCCTATATCAGTGACGGACCTTATAGAAAATTTTCGTGGGATAATATAACATTGTCTTTTAAACACCGTGCAAATAGAGAGATTTCATTTATGTCTGAGACAACCACTTTGGTTGTTGAGGCATTAAAGACATTGGGAAAAGAGCGGATTGATGAGAGTATTATCTTGAGCTTAAAAAACAGATTACCTGAGGCGGAAAAGAAAAAGATGTTAGAGGAAGCAACAGGTGTAAGTGAATGGATATATGCAGTGATCAGAAAGGTGTGTGCTGAATAGTGAAAGAAGTTGCTAAATTACAGATAAAAGATAGAACAGAATTGTTTCAGGCTACTGCAATTTCCATGGGAATGCAGCCAAATGTAATTGAGAAAGACTTTTGGGTATGTTTTATGCTGGACCATCTGTTTCATGATTGTAAGTACAAGGATGCATTTGTTTTCAAAGGTGGTACAAGCTTATCTAAATCGTACCATGTTATCGAAAGGTTTTCCGAGGATATAGATTTGATTTTGGATTGGCGAAAAATAATAAATGACGAGGTGAATCCTTGGGAAGAAAGGTCAAAAACCAAGCAGGATATATTTAATAAGCAGATTAACGCTGAAGCGGCAAAATTCTATAAAGAGGAATTGGTTCCTCAGTTAAATTTAGAAATGAAAGAAAAACTGGGAGACGGAGAATGGATTTCAGTTGATACAGAAGATGAGATGGTGGTTAATTTTTATTATCCGCAGATATTTGAAGCAGAGTATCTACGTTCCTGCGTAAGATTGGAGATTGGACCATTGGCTGAATGGATGCCGTCTCACGAGACAACAGTAACTCCGTTTGCAGCCGAAAAATATCCGGATATATTTTCTCAAAAAGAAACCTCGGTTTTAACCATTGATGTTGAGAGAACTTTTTGGGAAAAACTCACCATATTACATAAAATTGCAAATTTCCCGGAGGGAAAGCCGTTGTCTGCCAGATATGCAAGACATCTATATGATGTATATAATATGGGTAATTCATGGGTAAAGGAAAGAGCATTTAAACGAAAAGAGTTGTTAGAAAAAGATGTGGCATTTAAGCAGAAATTCTATTATGCCAAAGGTGCACATTATGAAACTGCAACTTTAGAAACCATTATGCTTGTACCAGGAGAGCGGATACATAAAGAATTAGAAGATGATTATCAGGCTATGCGGAATATGATATATGGAAATATACCGGAATTTAAAGATATCCTTGTGTTTCTTGAAAAGCTGCAGGAAGAAATACATGGGTTGTAGTAACTTGATAGCTTGAGGAACATGATGCAACAGGAGGAGAAAGCTGTGTTTATATTTAAAAAATGTTCTTATGAAGAGTTGCAGGCAATACAACACAGAGAAGATTTGTTACTAAGCGGTTGGACACTGCTTGAAAAGGAATATATGGATGTAACTGAAAAAGTATATGATGAAGATGGAACAATGGTGGCTCTGCTCAATTATTACTTTTTAAATGAGAACAAAGATAGAATGATGATTGCATTGTTCGAGGTGTTTAAACCATATCGAGACAGAGGACTGGGGAAAAGAATTATTGCTCAGTTTTTACAAGACTATTATGGAGAAGTAAATTTAGAACCATCTGGAGAACAAAGTGAATCTTTTTGGAAACAGTGCGGATTTGAGAGTGGATGTTACTTAGACAGGAGATGCAAATGAAACTTCTTGATTTGGATATGGACTATTTTATGGAGAATATAGCTATCGGGATTACGGAAAGCAGAGAAGAACGTTTGTCAGAAGATGAGTATGGATATTGTGTTTGGAGTGAGCAGCGAATAAGGAGTTTTCTGGAAGATAACCTTGGACTTTCAAAAGATAGAAAAATCAAGGGAAGAATTGTGACCGGACACAACGAAGCACTATTCTTTTGGCAGGAGTTGATAACAAAAGAAAGTTTGGAAACGCCATTTGAAGTTGTGCATATAGATTCACATGCGGATTTAGGTTTGGGTTATCTTTCATGGACATATATTTTAGATGATTTGCTTCAATATCCGGTTGAAGAACGGCGTATGCATACAAAATATTTGGATAGCTTTGGGCAGTTGAATGATGTTGGAATAGGAGATTACCTGTTGTATGCCATTGCCTTTCGCTGGATAAATAGTTTGACCTATTGTGCTAATCCCAATGGCGACAAAAATGATTATGTGTGGGAGACACTGAAAGATTTTGAAGAGAAGTTCATTTGGGACAAACCGGTTGAGAATACTATACAGCTTGTGTGTAATCCAGATATGGAATTTCCTTCGTATAATGCAGATGAACAAGAAAAGCAAGCATATTTGAAGAATGCTGTAAAAGAGCCAGAGGTTCCTCTATTAATTATTCCGTCTATTCAAGATGTAAAGTATGATGGGGATTTTGACTTTGTTGTAATGGCGCAATCTCCCAATTATACACCCGCAAGTGCTGATTTTATAATGGATATAGTTAGGGAGTATATTGTGGAAATCTAAAATTGTTACATTGGAGATTAAGGATGAAAAAGATAGAAAGAATTGCAAGACAATTTCGAAATGCATTAGTTGCGGCATGGGAAGATGATATGTTTAGAAATTTATATCCGTTTAATAACTTCCCAAATGACTGTTGTGGGCATACCTGTGATTTGTTAAGTCAATATTTGCTGGAACATGGAATAGAAACGAGGCAGGTAAATGGAACATGCAGGAAAGATAGTCAGTGGCATCATGTGTGGTTGGAAACAGAGGATGGAATTGTAATAGATATTACCGGAGATCAGTTTATTGGAAGATTGGTAACAGCAAAAGAGGTTGAGGCAGTTCATGTGGGGCAAGAAGGTACAGTACATAAAATATTTTGCGTGAATAGAGTTCCTGAGTTAACTACTATCTTTACAGATCCAGATAAATATACGGATTTTGGAGGTCGTCCAAGTGCATATCAGCAGAGGCTAATTGATGTATATGAAATTCTGTATTCATATTTGTAAAGAGTAGAATATTTTTATTAAAACTGTCAGAGGTAAATAAAGAAAAGCTCCTGAAAAATACTGGTAGGAAATTCGGCTTGATGGAGTTCCGGTAAATTAGAAAATAATGTAGCAGGAAGGATAAAGGATATTATGGTCAAGAAATATTTTTATGAAACATTTAACCTGTTATATGAGGGTGTGGCAGATAGTTTGAATATTTATCAAAAAGAAGAATTGTACCGCTTGATATTTGCGACATCATATGAAGCTGTTGATTTTGGATACATGTATAATGATATGGTAAGAAAGATAACTTCAGGTAATTTACCAGTTCATAGAAAAGTAGCCAAGAGAATATATACAATAGAGGGATTTGAAGAATTAAGAAAATCTATAGAGGATAATTTATATGAGAAGATAAAGGATAAAAAGGATCTATTTGAAACTCTTAAAAAAACTATAGAAAAAAAGGATTTTGTTCCGGTAGCGTATAAAAATAGGATTATGAGAGCTTCATATGACGATTCATATGAGGCATGAAAGAGATGTAAACTTCTTGATGAATCTGTTTCATGTGTGCTTTGCTTGTAGTCATTACAGACTTTGTGCCAAACTGATTGATTTGGTAATAAGTATTCAGTCCAAGGGTCAAGAGTTTGATTATAATGATCTTGCATACAGCTATCGTAATAAAGTAGATTTGCTTTTGCAGTTTGATATGGCAGGACAAGCAGAAAATTTAATGCAAGAAATAGAAACCCTGTTTGATGAGAATGATGCATCTCCGGCAGAACGGGATATACTTAAATATCAGTATGCTATTCTGTATCAAGTGAAAGGCGAGTATAAAAAATCAAGAGAATATTTTCAGCAATGCATTGATGAATCCGAGTCATCAGATTTTGAGTATTCTGATCGTGATAAATCAACTGCGTATGCGAATATGGGAAGGATGCTTATTGATAGCACGCTTTTGGCGAGTATTAAAATGCCATTAGACTTGTTTGTTGGAAAATCAAATGCGCAGACTTATATATATGTTTTTAGAGTTGGAGAAGCACATCAAAATGATGATATTGTAAAATTTATTGATTTTTCTAATGATGGCTATACTCGTACTAACCGAAGAAAATCAAGTTGTAACTTGAGAGATACGGACCATGCAAAGGAACGCTATCAGGAAGTTGTTGATTTGGTTCGTTTTGGTAAATCCAAATTGAAAATATTTACTGAGAAGGAATATTACGAGGGAACAATTGACGTGGAAAGCGGTGCAGATTGGAATCAGACTGCCCCGATAGACACTAAACCGACTCTTGATGATTTTAAAAAGACAGTTAGTGATTATTTGGCGTGGGAAGTATCAAATTTGCTTAAAACGCAGAGCACGGAGGATGAACGCCTGGGAAAATAAATGCCTCACTCGACAAAAAACTGAATGAAGTTGAGTGGGGCGAATACAGACTGGGTGATTTGTTTGATATTGAAAACACATTAAGCTTTAATGCTGATAAACTTGTTGAAGGGAATACATATGATTATGTAACAAGAACTTCTGCAAATCAGGGGATATTAAGAACAACAGGATTTGTTAATAGGGAGAATATTAATCAGGCGGGCGTATGGAGTTTGGGTCTTTTACAAATGGACTTTTTTTATCGGAAAAATGAATGGTATGCGGGTCAATTTGTAAGAAAAATAGTTCCAAAAATAAATTTATCACCACGAACAATTCCTTTTTTTACAACTGTTCTAAACATGCAGAAATCTATTTTGTTATCTGTATTGGTGCGTCATGTTGATGAAACTTTCAAAGAATTAAAAATTAAACTGCCAATAACGGAAGCTAAAGAAATTAATTATGATTTTATGGAAAGCTTTATAGCGGAGCTGGAAGCGGAGCGTGCGGCAGAGCTGTCCGCTTATCTACAGATAAGTGGATTAGAGGATTATAGTCTTACTGATGCAGAGCAAGAAGCCATTAATAATTATGGTAATCTTGAATGGGAGAGATTTAACTTAGAAAGGCTATTCGGGAAATCGACGAGAGGAAAACGTCTTAAAAGTGCGGATAGGATTTTAGGTGATTTACCATTCGTTACAGCAGGTGAAGCAGATGAGGGTATATCTGATTTTATTGGCAATAATGTTCGGGTTTTCTCAAAGAATACAACCACAATAGATATGTTTGGTTCCGCAAAATATAGAAATTACAACTATGGTGGTGACGACCATGTTGCTGTTGTGCATACAGAAAAACTGCCAATGAATGCAGCTATCTTTGTAACATCTGCTATTCACAAAGCTTCACATAACGGACAGTTTGATTATGGCAAGAATTTTTATGCAAAGGATGCCGATGAGCTTTGTATATCTTTGCCTGTAAAGAGTGGAAAACCAGATTATGACGCAATGGCATCGATTATATCTGCCGTTCATAAATTAGTTATTAAGGATGTAGTTTTGTATGCAGACAAGAAAATTGAGTCCACAAAGTCTGTAGTAAATAAAAGATAATAGGCGCTTTTTCTTTTATGATAATAATGTCCTTAGTTTTTTGGAATATTGCAATCTATTTACTCCTCACAAAAAATAGATTATAATATTTTTAAGACTGGGTAAGATGATATTAATAGATACATAAGAGCCAAAGTGAGGAACGCATATGCAAACAAATGACAGACAAATAACAGAACTGATGAAATCTATAAATGAAGGGCATGCCCAGCTTCCGGATTTTCAGCGCGGCTGGGTTTGGGACGATAGCAGAATCAAATCACTGATTGCCAGTATTACCAATAATTTCCCCGTTGGTGCGGCAATGTTTTTGGAATACGGAAACGATAATATCAGATTCAAATATAGAACAATTGAAGGAGTGGATATCCAAAATACGACACCTTCCGAATTGATTCTTGATGGGCAGCAAAGACTGACTTCTATTTATTCCTCTTTGTACAGCAGTAAGCCGGTACATACGAGAACCGATAAGGGTAAAGATATTTTAAGATATTATTATATTGATATACAAAAAGCCTTAGACCCATCTGTAGACAGAGTAGATGCAATTATCTCTGTTCCTGAGACAAGAGTTATTACATCTAATTTTGGCAGAGATATTGACCTGGATATTTCCACTCAGGACAAGGAATTTGAAAAGAAACTTTTTCCTTTAAATATCATTCTTGATTACATAAAGATACAAGATTGGCAGAATAAATACTATGCTTATTATGATTACGATGTAAATATAATTCAGGAATTTACGAAGTTCAACAATCTGCTTGTAATGCCGACAATGCAGTATAAAATGCCCGTAATCCTACTGGGAAAGGAAACTCCGAAGGAAGCGGTATGTCAGGTGTTTGAGAATGTAAATACCGGTGGAGTATCGCTGACAGTATTTGAACTGGTAACGGCTATCTTTGCAATGGATGATTTTGAATTAAGAAAAGATTGGGAAGAAAGACAGGCTGCATATTTTTCCGGAGATTTATTATCTATTATGAATGCAACCGACTTTTTGACAGCGTGTACATTGCTTTCCGCATACAAAAAGGGAGGCACTGTGAGCTGTAAGAAAAAAGATGTATTAAATTTGTCCCTTACAGAATACAAAAAGTATGCAGATGATTTGACCGCTGGTTTTGTAGAGGCAGAGAAAATCTTACAGGAAGAAAGAATTTTTGTAAGCAGAGACCTGCCATACTCTACCCAGCTCATTCCCCTTGCTGTTTTATGTACTCTGCTGGCAGAGGGGAATAGAATTAAAATTACCAATATTAAAAATAAGATAAAACAGTGGTACTGGTGCGGTGTATTTGGCGAATTGTATGGCAGTGCGAATGAAACGCGATATGTCAATGACGTTGTTGGCGTGATGGACTGGATTAATGATGAGAGAAATCTTCCAAAAACAGTACAGGATGCGTATTTTAATCCAATGCGCTTATTAACGCTCCAGTCAAGACAGAGTGCTGCATATAAAGGTATCATGGCATTAATCCTGAAAAATCATTGCATGGATTTTATCTCTGGAAGAGAAATGGATTTTACCGTTTACAAATCAGAAAATATCGATATCCATCACGTTTTTCCAAAGGATTATTGCGAAAAACAAGGTTATCCAAAGGCTAAGTGGAATTCTATTGTAAACAAAACGCCTCTTACATATTCCACCAATAGAGAAATAGGCGGTGTGGCTCCAAGCAAATATTTAGCCAAGATTGAAGCGAAAGGAGAGGTGACATCGAACACTTTAGATATCTATTTAGAATCACATTTTCTTGATGTTTCCGATTGCAGAAATGATGATTTTGATAAATTCATCATTCATAGAGCAAAAACCTTGCTAAATGTTATCGAAACAGCCACAGGAAAAGCTATTTCCGGCAGGGACAGTGAAGATGTTATCAATGCGTTTGGAGACAAATTGATTTAATTTATGGGATTATCTCCGTGAAATATTTGTTTTATAAAAATAGATTGTTTTTGAGGAAGATTGTAAATGGAAACAAGTCAAACCTTATTATACTACAACACCAATGCCGCAACGTTCACCGAAACCACCATAAACGTAGACTTTTCAAGCACCCAGAACAAGTTTCTGAATAAATTAACGGTAGGCGCATCCATCCTCGATTTCGGCTGCGGTTCCGGACGCGACACAAAATATTTCCTCGAAAAAGGCTATTCCGTAGAAGCGATTGACGGCTCCGAAGAACTATGCAAAATCGCCAGCAACTACACCGGAATCAAAGTAAAAAACATGCTTTTCCAAGACTTACAGGAAAACAAAAAATACGATGCAATCTGGGCATGTTCCTCCATACTGCACCTTCCATATGCAGACCTGGTAGATGTCATGAAGAAAATGATAATTGCGTTGAAAGACAAGGGGCTAATTTACACCTCCTTCAAATATGGAACCTTTGAAGGCATCCGAAATGGCAGATATTTCCTCGATATGACAGAAGACAACATAGAGAAGCTGTTACAGGATATAGGCGGAATTGCGGCGGAAGAAATGTGGATAACATCTGACGTAAGACCGGGACGAGGTGAAGAAAAATGGTTGAATCTCTTTCTCCGAAAGAAATAGTAGAATATCCAAACGGTGGAAAAAGCTATTTCTATGTCATGAATCAGACGGTTATTATCGTGGATGAAGGAATCTGTAATTGCATTTCCAAAGAAGATGTGTTTCCATATACTCTGATTACGGACAAGCAGAATTACTATATGCACCGCTATGAAAATGTTTATCGTTTCCTGGCGGAAGATGCGGAAACGATAGAAGAAGTGGTACACAATTCCAAGATAAACACAGATGTTGATTTTACAATACGTGTTGCGAACCGTGAGGAAAATGCGGATGTGTCGCCGTTGGAGTTATTGTTTGAAAAAAACTTTACGAATGTATATGGAATGAACGCTTTGAAGTACCTTTGGAAAGAATACGGCATAATTGATGCTGATGGACACAATTACTTTTTGGATTACTATGTCCGAATGGGTAACGGCGGCATAGCGGTAGAAGAGAACGGAGTTTCCTATCATCACCCGCAAATTATTGGCGTGGAGAAATATCGAAAGCAGCTTCACAAGCAGAATACCTGTACCCAGTGGGGAATCAAGCTGTACCGTTTCTCCACAGAGGACTGTCAGTTTGAGAGTAGAATAGAGGATGACATTCGTACCTTTTTCGGGGATGATGTAAGCAGATTTCAGGAAAATGGTCTCCTGATTGACAGACGGGTTGAACTGTACGAACATCAGATAACAACGTTGCATGATATCGGGCAGAAAAGAGCGGATGGTGTAAATACCTTTCTGGTTGTTTTCCCGACTGCCAGCGGAAAGTCGAGGATTGTAGAAGAAGACATACGTGCCTTTGCAGCTAATAATCCTGATTTTAAAGCCTTGGTGCTTGCTCCCAATACGGATATTATCAAAGATTGGTATCGTAGAATTGAGGAATCCTTACGCGAATATAAGAATAGAATCGAGGTCAACACCTTTGCCTATATGGTAAGAAATTATACCAGGCTGTCACCGGACGAATATTCTTACATCGTGATAGATGAAGCGCATCACGCAGTTGCACCGATGTTAAAAAGAGTGATTCAGTATTTTACACCGGAGTTTATGATTGGTCTGACGGCGACAGACAAAAGACCGGATAAGAAAAAGCTGGAGAGTGTCTTCGGCAGCTACAAAACAGGCTTGTCTCTGATTCAGGCAATGGAAGAGGGCATTGTTGCTCAGGCGAATGTATATCGTATCGAAACCAATATTGATTTAAGTCATGTGCGTTTCAATGGAAAAGACTATATCAATGCGGATTTGGAAAAGAACATACGAGTTACCTCCAGAAATGAATTGATTGTGAATGTATTGCAGGAATATTTTTGTGACGAAGAAATGGCAAAACGACAGGGAATTATTTTCTGTATCAATACAAAACATACTGTAGAGATGGAAAAGCTGCTGAATGCTGCCGGTATAAGTGCAAAATCCTACACTGGGCAGACGAAAAACGCAGATAAGATTATGAGCAGCTTTAAGGAGAAGAAAATCCGTTTCCTATGCGCCTGTAATATGATTTCTGAAGGCTGGGATTATCCGGAACTTGGGATTCTTGTCATGGCAAGACCAACACTGTCCAAGGTGCTTTATTTGCAGCAGATTGGCAGAGGACTCCGCAAGACGAATACAAAGAAAAATGTGTTTGTAATCGACGTTGTGGATGAGTATGGTGCTATGGCACGTCCATGCTCCATGCACAGTATTTTCCAAAATGCCATGTATGTTCCCTTTGGAAATATCGCATGCAGAAGCTATTCTGTCGGAGATTTAATAGAGATAGATGGCTTTCAGGAGTGTGTAGAACGTATTGTAGAGATTGACATTAACAGCTTTGAGGATAAATACGGCGATTATCTGAGTCAGGAGCAGTTGGCACGGGAGTATTATGTCAGTACAGGAACTATTACTAGCTGGATTAAAAAAGGAAAAATTAAGCCGACTGTTACATATTCTTTTGGCAGCAAACAAATATATCTATTCAGCCCCGAAGATGTGAAAACAATAAGACAAAATATGGGAATCCCTGAACATACTGAAGAAACTATAAAGCAAGATTTCTTTGATTTTTTGGAGGAACGGGATTATTCCCTGTCTTATAAAATGCCGTTCTTGCTTTCGTTTTTGAAAAATATGAATTCCATTGGTGATGCTAATATAGAAGAGGTGTTGAATGATTACATTGCTTTTTATGAGGAGAGGATAAAGCGTGGCTTGCCGGTAGACAGACCGTCCTGTCCGTATAATGAAGAAACCTTGAAAGAAAGGAAGCTGATAAAAGCCAATATGCTGACTAATCCCTTTGAAAAGTTTGAGCGAAAGAGATTTTTATATCATTCCAGGGATTTGGGCGTGATTTCCATGAATCATGCGCTGTTTTCGAGAATGGAGGAAATGGATTTTCAGAGGGTAAAGGAGCAGATGCTGGAGGATATCAGAAATTACTATCGGGATATGGGAGTATAAAAATTATGCTACTTAAAGTATACTACTCATTAGTAGTAATATAAGGGATGCGAGAAGAAAGCAGATTTAGATATATTTTATGATGAATATATGTCACATGATACAGGATTGCTTGCCAAGGTCACGGATAGCGTGAAGAAACTCTCCGATGCAAGTCATAAAATCGTTACCTTTTTGGATGAAGTGGTTCTGAAAGACTATGACAAGCTGGAAAATTTTGCGGAAAGCTACAAGGAGGATGCAGCTTACTATGTCAGCGTCAGCGGCGTGTTAGGAGCGCATACGGAAGAATTGAGTGCATCCATCACCAATATCAACCGGATCTTAAATACCATTGATGTTTCACAGAAGGAGTTGGACGGAGCGGTTCAGTCGGTCAATGAGAATTTGCAGCTCATTACCAATGCCAGCGAGAATGTTTCGGCAGAAACAAAGGATGTCATGAGGAGTATCACTTCCCTGCAATCCACAGTGGAACAGTTCAATATATAACAGCAATGTTAAAAAAATACTAAGGAAACAGCCATAGCAGCGATTGTTGGAGCAATCATTTCTAAAGTGAAGTTCATGAAATAAAAAGAACCTGTCACATGACAGATTCCCCAATAATCAGATAAGGGATATTCCCTGATGAAGAATGGCATTCCAATCGCTCTTTTGGTATAGAAAACGAACAATGATTACGATGTTTTTCTGATTGTCAATGATGTAGAAAGCAAGGTAATTATTCACAATAACAAATCGGATACCCCACGATGATAGAACCGGGTCATCCACCAGACGAAATTTTTCGGGAAAATCAGTGAGGCTGTTGATTTGTTTTTCGGCTTCATCCAAAAGCTCATCAGTAGCTTTTGGATTTTTTAGGACAAATTCAATGTAGTCTGCAGCATTTAGCAGGTCCCGCTGTGCTGCGTTTGTGATATGGATATTATAGCTCATCGTTTGCGGCGGCTCCTTATTTCAGACATTGCTTCTGAGAATGGTTTTGTGTTGCCAGCGGCGACATCATCCAATCCCTCTTTTAACAGACCATATAATTCAAAGCGGCTTGTAAGTTCTTCATAAGCTTCAATGCTCATTACAGCAAGATCGCCTTTACCATTCTTCGTAATGAATACTGGTTCAGGATAATTATGACAAAAAGTAGATATTTCATTGTAATTGTTTCTGAGTTCGGCACTGGATTTTATAGTTGGCATAGTAACACCTCCTTAATCATAACAAAATTATACACAAATTTTGTTATGACGTCAATTGGGATTTGTATTAGTATTGGCAAAAATAGTAGTAAATTATTCAACCTGACTTATTTGTCGGGGCAACTGAAGGCATTAGTGGGGTTGTCCCGGCAGGGGAATTTTACTAGAAAATGTAGAAAGTGAGGGTAAATAATATGGGGTTATTTAAAGATGGATTTAAATTCTTGAAAAAGGCAAGTTAACCTTTATACAAGGAACCAAAATCCAGGAAACCATAGAAATTATGGCGGCTGAAAACGTCGTCGAGAATATTGGTTTAACTACACATACAGTTGCCGTAAGAATCCAATTACGCAAAATACATCAGCCGGTTAGTGAATGAAACTTATGGGAATAATATAAAGATAATTGAACACAATATTTCTAATTCTGCAAGAGCAGCAAAGATTTCCGCAGTAAGGGGTAGTATCTATGCCTATGACGAAAAAGCAGCGTATGCTTATGAAGCGTGGAAGAGAAACGGTGTAAAGTGAAAGTGGAGAGGTGTTGGCAGGGTGAAAATAGGTTGTTGATGCCTTAATTTAGTTGACTTTAAAGGGGAATTTTAGTATACTGTTTATTGTAAAATGCAGATTGCATTTGATATACCAAAAATACTTATGAGAGAGGTTTTGAATATGGCTAATAATAATAACGGTGGCGGTTTATCTTTTTGGGGAATGGTTGGAGCGGTATTAGTTGCGCTTATTATTTTTGCAGTGATTGGATAATGTCAAAAAAGAAGAATCTTCTTATTATAGGAATTACTATTGTCTTATACATAACAAATCAGATTATTAAGACTAAGATTCCTATTAAGCCGATAAGATGGTTTATGTCTTGTTATTTTAATGATACTATTGGTGGCATAACCTTTTTAGCATATTGTAATATAGTGTTCAGCTTTTATAACAGGAAAATAGTTAAACTGTGGCAGATGGAATTATTAATGTTTCTTTCTGGATTATTTTGGGAATATGTGACACCAATATTTAGACAGAATACTGTATCTGATGTGTGGGATATTTTTGCATATATGGTAGGTGGATTTTTATATTGGCTAATTATCAGGAAGGAACAAAATGGAAGTAAAGAAAAATCTTAAAGAACCCCAAGGATTAGGAGATTTTATAAAGATAGTCTTGTTAATCTTATTGGCAGGGGGGGGTGTTATCTCTGTTTTGAGGAGAGATGTATGTTATTCATGCTCAAAACCATTAGGAATAGAGAATTACTGTAAAATAAGGATGATTTAAGTTTTTTAGGTTAAACTTTAGGATTTGAGCAAGAAAAAGCTTCTCTTTTAGAGGTTAGAATAAGGAAAATGTAGCAACAGGACTTGGTGTGAATGACCAGTCCTGTTGTTGTGATGCGGCGCTGCAACCTCTCACGAATCCCTTCCCCCGGCTTTAAAGTTATACACCGGCTTAATAATCCTATCAACGTGTACAGTATCCTGAATAACATCAACAATATCTTCCATCCTCCGATAAGCAAACGGAGCTTCATCCAAGGTATCCTTATTAACACAGACAGAATGAATCCCTTCCATAGCCTTTTTAAATTCGGAAACAGTATGGTGTTCCTTCACCTCACTGCGTCGATAGACACGACCGGAACCATGGGGAGCGGAGCAGTTCCAGTCCTCATTCCCAAGCCCGGTGCCAAGAATAATACCGTCACGCATATTGACAGGGATAATAACTTTCTCCCCCGCATTTGCGCAAATCCCCCTCCAGGCAAGTCATTTCATATGAAGCATGCCCCTGTTTCTTCATCTGTGATTCATGCTGCCCTTCCTTTAAATAATATTCCCTCACTTCCATACCAAGATGGCGGCTGCCGGAATGAATCACAATATAAAATACCCCTTCGGAATCCCTGTCAACTTCAATAAAATGATTTCCGCCGCCCAGTGTGCCGATGCTTAAACCTGCCTTTCTCTCGTCAATCGCTTTGAAGCAATGAAGCCTGCTCAAATCGATTGTTTTCTAAAAAGTCAATAAGTTGATTCATTTATTCTCGTTGAAGTGATTCTCAAATTGGAATATAATATATAATTGTCTTGCCGGAGCTGGGAAAGAAATGATTGATAAAGGACTGAAGCAAAATGACATACGAGGAATTTCAAACGAGATTTCCAATCAAATTAAACAAACAACAGCAAAAAGCGGTGCTTTCCGTGGACGGTCCCACACTGCTGCTGGCAGTGCCGGGAAGCGGCAAGACAACCGTGCTGATTACCCGGTTGGGATATATGATATACTGTCTGGGAATTGCACCGGAAAGCATACTGACACTGACCTATACCATAGCGGCGACCAGAGACATGTCAGAACGTTTTCGCAGTTTTTTCGGAGAAGAGCTAAGCGACAGGCTGGAATTTCGGACTATCAACGGTATCTGCGCCAGGATTATTGCCTATTACGGAAGACTGATTGGCAAAAATCCTTTTGAACTGGTGACAGATGAAAAGGATACCGGCGCAATGCTCTCCGCAATTTATCATGAGGTTGAGGGCGGCTACGCCACGGAAAGCGATTTAAAAGACATCCGTACCTTAATTACCTACATCAAAAATAGGATGCTGGACGAAGCGGAAATTCGCAAACTGGAGGAAAAAGTAGGCTTCCGTATTTCCGAAATTTATCAGAAATACCGTGCCAAAATGCGCGAAAAAAATCTGATGGACTACGACGACCAGATGGTCTATGCCATGAATATACTGAAAAATCACCCCCAGACCTTACAGTATTTTCAGCAAAAATACGCCTACATCTGCGTGGATGAAGCGCAGGATACTTCCAAAATCCAGCATGAAATCATAGCCCTGCTTGCAAAAAATAACGAAAATCTTTTTATGGTAGGGGATGAAGACCAAAGCATTTACGGCTTCAGGGCGGCTTACCCGGAGGCACTGCTATCTTTCGAGCAGAATCATCCACAGGCGAAGGTGCTGCTGATGGAAGAAAATTTCCGCTCTAACGCAAAAATCGTTGCAGCCGCAGATTCCTTCATCCAGAAAAACAGCTTTCGCCACGAAAAGCATATGCAGGCTAACCGGAATGCAGGAGCGGATATCCGCGAAATCGGCTTAAATTCCAGAAGGGCGCAATATACCTATCTGCTAAAGGCAGCAAGTGAATGTGAGAAGCAGACAGCCATTCTTTACAGAGACAATGAGAGTATCCTTCCCTTGGTGGATATCCTGGAGCGCAGCGAAATCCCTTATAAAATGCGAAACGCCGACCTCTCTTTTTTTACTAATCGCGTGGTGCTGGACATCCGCAATATTATCCGGTTGGCCCAAAATCCATATGATACCGAATTATTTATGCTGGTATATTACAAGCTTGCAACCTATATCAATAAGGAAAATGCTATCAGGATTTGTGAAATCAGTGAAAGCAGAACACTTCCCGTACTGGATGCGGCAATTGAGTACGGACATTTACCATCCTATACGGAGAAAAATGTGCGTTCCATCCAGACGCATCTGAAGAATCTGCTGGAGGAGCGGGCAGATAGGGCAATCTACCGCATTGTAAAATTCATGGGCTACGGAGATTACATGGAACGGGTAAACATGAATGACAGCAAAATCTTTATTCTAAAAGAGATAGGTTCCAAGTGTGGAACGCCGGAATTGTTTTTGGAGCGAATGGACGAATTGCAAACCCTTATCCGCGAAAAGGAAAATGACCGAAGCTGCCTATTGACCTTATCCACGATTCATGCCAGCAAGGGTTTGGAATATGAGCGGGTTTTCCTGCTGGATGTGGCAGATGGAATTTTTCCGGAAAATGTAGTGACAAATCCAAAGAAAGCGGCGCCCGAAGAGTTGAAGCAATATGAAGAGGAGCGGCGGCTGTTTTATGTCGGCGTTACCAGAGCAAAGGATGAGTTAAACCTCTTCGGCATAGATAAGACTTCCACCTTCATCCGCCAGTTGCTGAATAAATCCGAACCGGAAAGCAAACAGCAATGGAAGCAGGAATGGAAATCAGAATGCAAGTCAATGCAACAGGCAGCAGGCTTCCGTCCGGCTTCTGCACCGAAAAAGCAATATTCAGAAAGTGAGTATAAGCAATTCTGCGACGCAATCCGGGAAGGTTTGTCAGTGACCCACAAGGTATTCGGAGAAGGGGTGATTATCCGGATACAGCAGGAAATCGTTACGATTCAATTTTCAGAAGGAATAAAGAAATTGGGACTTAGGATTTTGTTTGAGAAGAAACTGCTTGAGATATGAATCTGACGCAGAACAAATTTTGTGATAATTTTGCGATATAGAAATGGAGCAGCCTGGCTATGAACAGAAACGACAAGAATAACATCGGACTTGCCATGTATACAGTCTATCAGTCGGTGAAGAAAGATATGACAACAAGCTTTACTCATCTGGCGCAGATGGGTTATAGCGGAATAGAATTTTACGGAGAGCCGCGGGAGTTCCCAAAGGAAGAGGTATGTTTTGCCTTGCGGGAAAGCGGTCTGCGGCTTGCCGGATGGCATGTGGAATGGCGTAATTTGCAGGAGCATTTCCTTGGAGAAACAGTAAACTATCTGCATTCCGTGGACTGTCCTATTGCGATTGTCCCCTGTTTGGGCGGCAAATGGAAGGTAGGACACGACAGTCGTCAGGAGTGCAGGGATAGATGGCTCTACTACATCGACAACCTGAATCAGATAAATGATTGTCTGCAAAAGGAAGGCATCCGATTGGGATATCACAATCATGAGCATGAATTTCAACTGCAATATGAGGGACAGAGTGTATTTGATTTGCTTTATGGGAATCTTGCTCCCTCTGTCATTATGGAGCTGGACAGCGGCAATTGTATTGAAGGAGGCGGCAACCCCCTGACAATATTGCAAAAATATCGCAATCGCCAGGTTATTTTACACCTAAAACCCTATTCACAAGTAAAAGGATTCAACGTCATCCTGGGCGAAGAAGGCGATGACAATAACTGGCAGGAGCTTCTGCATCAGTCAGAAAAAGATTTTCTGTGGCTGTTGATTGAAAGTGAGAACCATACCCTTCCGGAAATGGAAAATGCAAGACTGTGTATGGAAGGTCTGCACAAATACCTATAGGCATAAAAATCCGCCCACTTTAAACGGGCGGATTTTTGTGTAATGAAAACAATTACATCGCAGCATTGCTATACTGTTTTTCCTCTTCCTGTCCCTTATTGAACAGATTTTTAAATTTACCGGACAGCTTGCAGAGTTTTTCATACAGGTCGAAGGTGATTTCTGTGGAAGGAGCTACTTCCATATAAGATACCATCATCTTAACCATCATATAGCTGTCCACGAAAGCGCTTCTGATTACCATTGCACACATCAAGGCAATAAAGAATGCAAAAATCCAATGTACACCAAATGCACCGAGAATGCCGGAAAAGATTACAAAAGGAACTACCCATGCCAGAAAAGAAATAACCATTACAATCAGTGTGGTAACGGCTGCATCCTTCAACAGCTTTTTCCAGTTCTGAAAATAAATAACCACACCGTCCGCCGCACTTTTGAAGGCTGACTGTTCCTTATGTAAAAAGGTATAACCCAGACAGCACTCATCAATATAACCCAATGCAATGCGGATAAATAGTTGCGCAAAATTTACCAGTGTGCTCACACCGGGAATGTTGCCTAATATGTTATCGATTCTTTCAAAGGTTTTTTGAAGCTGGCTTACGGCGCCGCTGACCAGACTGTCAACCGCAAAGTAGACATTGGCGGTTATGAAGCGTTCCTTTACCATTTCCTTTGCCGCCTCAAGCTGATTGTCGGGTACGGATCCGGTTGTCACCGCAGTGGTTACCATTGCCACATGTCCTGCTTTAATCATATAACCGATATAGCGGTTGATCCACAGAGAAACGCCGCATACAACCACCAGCCAGATCCAGAAGGCAATCACCATACCGCCTCCGCTGCCTATGCTTCCGATTCCAAGGAAAATTGCCAGGGTCAGTAAGGAAAACAGAATCATTGCACCGCCCAGCGCCAGTTTCAGCCACACAAATTTCATTGTTTTTAAATATACATCTCTTGTTTTCATATCGTTCCCTCCATCATGAAAAATTGTTTACAAGACGATTGTAGCAGAGAAAACAGAAAAGTGCTACAGAAGAAGACGCACACTTTCGGTTGAAAAAGAAGCAAAATCTGCACGATAAACGATGGTTTTACAAAAAAAGCATGAGAAATAGGAGGAAAGTACTAAATATTTTTTGGAATTGTGCCGAAATATATAATACAAAGAAACATACACTATTGAAATACGTTTCCAAGGAGGGATAATCGCAGAAAAAGGAATTACAGGTATTTTTATGGTGAATTCAGTATTGGCAGTCTCATCGGTTGGTAAGATAAAGCGTGAAGGCGTAAGAAAAGAAAAATCACCGGGGAAGGGCGGGGCGAATCCCAATCCCCTGTTCTCGCAGCTTCTGCAGGAAGAGATGGAGAGTCAGGGAAAAGCGCCTCTGAGCTGCAGCGCCACTACCTACGGGCAGGACAGCAGGCTTCATACCTTTGAATATCAAAAGAGAGAATATCACTACTGAAACGGACGGGAGACAGATTTATATACGCTGTCTCCTGTTTCGTTGTATTCGTATTTCAGAAGAAAAGTGAAATTAAAAATTTCGTGTTAAATAGATATGTAAAAAATAATACTTAAGTTTTTTTCTGCGCTGCCGATACAATATAGGTAATGGTTAGTAAATCAGGCAGGGAAAAGACAGGGACAGTCATTTGAGAATCATGGAGGATGTCAAAACTATAAATATTTGTTTGAAAGGCGTAATACTACATACTGTAGCGCGCGATAGAAGACTGATAAATATGAGAATTCATAGAGTCAGTCTTTTTATTTTACATGAATTACAACACCATTTGCCTATGGGAACAGGCAGAGAAGATTAGTGGAAAGGAAGTGTTGTATTGAAAAAGATATTAATTTTGGGAGGGGCACAAGTACACTGCAAATTGGTGGAAGCGGCACATGAAATGAATCTTTATGTTATAGTGACGGATTATTTGAAGAAAGACGAGTCTCCGGCAAAATTAATTGCTGATAAAAGCTATGATATTGATATAAACGATACGCAGGAAATAGTCAGAGTATGCCGGGAAGAAGGGATAGATGGCGTTCTTACAACACATTTGGACCCATGTCAGAAGCCATATCAAAAAATATGCAGGAAATTAGGATTGCCATGCTTCGGCACAGAGAGACAGTTTGAATATCTGACAAATAAGCATATGTTTAAAAAAATCTGCCGGAAGTATGGCGTTGATATCATTCCCGAATATACAGAGCAGGATGTTTATGAAGACAGAATAGCTTATCCTGTATTTGTGAAGCCGGTGGACAGCAGAGGGTCCAGGGGACAGCGTAAATGTGAAAATAAAGAGCAGACCCTGGAAGCCATAAAAATAGCAGGTGCGGAATCGTCGAATGGAGATTTCATAATTGAAAAATACCTTGGTGATAAAGAAGAAATACAAGTGACATATTTTTTTATAAATGGGACGCCCTATCTGATAAGAACAACGGATAGTTTTCACGGAAGCGGGAAAATGAGGAATGTGATTACACATTCCGTTTCGCCGTCAAGGCACACGAGGGAGCTAAAAGAAGACGCTCATAAAAAAATCGTGAAAATGTTAAAAGAAATAGGGATAATGAACGGACCGGTGATGATGCAGGGATTTTACGATGATGGAATCTTTCGGGTTTTTGACCCCGGACTGCGATTTCCCGGTGTAGATTATGAAAGAATCTATAAGAAAGTATATAAGATTGATCTTTTGAAGCTTATGCTGGAATATTCTTTAACCGGCAGTATGCCGCAGGTCGTTTTGGACGAAGACAGTGTATTTTTAAATGGAAAACAGGCTGGAATTTTATTTCCGCTAATCTCTGCCGGAACAATCGGAAAAATAGAAGGCTTCACTGAGCTAAAAGAAGATAGAAGAGTAATATCCATACTGCCCAGGCATAAAGAAGGCGATACTGTAGAATGGACATACGATATCAGCCAGCGGTTGTGCGAGGTTGATGTTTTGTTTGAGCAGCAGAAGGATTCTGAGGTACTGGAAGAAATCGCTGCAAAGATAAAGGTGCTTGATGAGAACGGACAGGATATGTTATGGAACTGTTGCTAAAGGAGAGGAGAAAGGAATGAATTTTTGGGAACAGATAGATAAACAAGGAACCCGTATCAATATTTTAATGAAAATAAAAGAAAGTTCATTGCCGCTATATCTGTACGGAGCCGGAAATCTGGCAGAAAACATTTTAAAAAAGTTAAATGAGTACGGAATAAAACTGGAAGGGTGTATCACGGATTCGGGTGAGGAAAGCTTTGGTCAGTATAAGGTATATAAATATAATGATTTTATAAAAAAGAAAGAAAAGGCTTCCTGCAATCTGTTGATTGGTTTTGCCTCCGCGTATGAAAGAAAGCCACTTTTGGAAAAGGAAACGGTTTTTGCAGAGGTGTTTGAAATAGCGAATCCCTTTGAACATCATGCTCACTTTGACTATCAGTTTGTGGAAGAACATAGAATGCAATTAGAGGAAGCGTATCAACAACTGGAGGACGAATATAGTAAGCAGTGTTTTTGTGCTTTTATCAATGCGCGGATATGGGAAAACAGTGATTATGTGCGGGAAGTTTTCCGCGGTGAAATAGACGAATTTAATAATGATGTGATTGGTACGGACATTCATGAGGTGTTTCTGGATGTGGGGGCATATAATGGCGGCTCCATAAACAGATTTTTGAAATCCAATAACGGACATTACGGCAAAATCATAGGAATAGAACCGGAAAGCGTTAATTTTGAAAAATTAAAAGCGAATTGTAAGCGGAACGGAATTTGTGCTGAGTTATACCAAATCGGGTGTTGGAATAAAAAGGATAAGCTTTTTTTCAACGGTTCCGATGATAAGTGCTGCAGACTGGATGAGAATGGAACCGATTACATTGAGGTTGATGCGATAGATAATATTATATCAAGTGATACAGAAGTGAGTATGCTTAATTTGGGAATCAGTACAGCCGAGAAAGAAATTCTGGAGGGTGCATACAAAACAATAAAAAATAATCTGCCCAAAATGCTGGTTTTTATGGGCAGCGCAAAAGAAGAATTATATACGATTCCCCAATATATAAAAGAAATCGATGAATCCTACAAATTGTATTTAAGATTCATACAATCAATGCCGTCAAGAATATTTCTGTATGCAGTTCCACAAAAAAAGGAGTAAGCGGATGAAAAAAGCGGTTGAAGTGACAGTGCTCTCCGGCGGGGAGATAGAGACGATTCTTAACGGCAATGAACTCTGTGGGATTCAGGTGATAGAAGAAGCTTTTTTAAAAAGACTAAAGGGAACTGTTATGCTTCCAGATAAAATATCACAGATATTTGAACAGGAAACGCAGAAACGGATTAACTGTATGCCGGCATCCATTTTGGACGAAAAGATTAGCGGCGTGAAGTGGGTTTCAGTGTTTCCGATGAACCCGGAGGAAGGGTATGCGAATGTCACAGGACAGATTCTCTTGTCGGAATTAGAACATGGTTATCCGATTGCTTTTATGGACGGAACCTATCTGACAGCATTCAGGACCGCTGCGGTTGGCGCGATTGCAAGCAAATATCTTGGAAAAGACAGATGTGAGGATATAGGATTTATTGGTGCGGGACAGCAAGCCAGAAAACATTTCAGAATGATGAAACTGATTCATCCCGAAATCAAACGGTGCAGTGTTGCATCACCTAAAAATGAAACCGTTACATCCTTTATAACAGAAATGAAAGAAAGTTATTCCGATGTTGAATTTATTAATTGCCGTTTTGACTGTGGCAGGGCAGTAAGTGATGCTGATATTATCGTGACGGCGACAAGTACGCAGGCGGATTTATTAAAGGCTGACTGGATAAAGAGAGGCGCATTATATATCCATGTAGGAGGCTGGGAGGATGAATTTGCAGTTCCCGAGCTGGCAGATAAAATCATTTGTGATGAATGGGAAGCGGTGAAGCATAGGGCGCAGACGCTAAGCCGCATGTATGCTGCGGGCAGAATTAAGGACTCGGATATCTATTGTGATTTGGGAGAAATCATTGCGGGAAAGAAAGCGGGACGGGTTGACGATGAAGAATTTATCTATTTTAATTCTGTCGGACTTGGTTTTGTAGATGTATATCTTGCGTATAGAGTTTATCAGACAGCATGTAAATTGGGAATGGGAGTAAAGGTATGGCTGTGATGGATACAATGGCTTTTGCCGATACGAAGGAGATTTAAGATGAACGATAAGGTACTGGTTACAAGAAGCTCCATGCCGGAATTTGAAGAGTATGTGCAGATGATAAAGCCCTTGTGGGAGTCGCATTGGCTGACGAATATGGGGGACTATCATGGGCGCTTAGAGCGGGAGCTGAAAGAATATATGGGAGTTCCCCAATTATCCCTGATGGTAAACGGTCACATGGCTTTGGAGCTGGCAATACAGGCGATGGGATTTCCAGAAGGGGCGGAAATCATTACCACACCCTTTACCTTCATATCAACGACCCATGCAATCATACGAAACAAATTAATTCCGGTATTCTGCGATATTAAACTGTCAGACTATACCATTGATGAAGAAAAGATAGAAGAACTGATTACGGAGAGGACAGTAGCGATTCTTCCGGTTCATGTATATGGAAATATCTGCAATGTGAAGCGGATACAGGAGATTGCAGAGAAATATAATCTTAAGGTAATCTATGATGCAGCTCATGCGTTTGGTGAGACGGTGGATGGAACCGGCGTTGGCAATTTCGGAGATGTATCGGTGTTCAGCTTTCATGCCACAAAGGTTTACAACACGATTGAAGGAGGCGCCGTTACCTTCCATGAGGAGAGCCTCTATAAAAAGCTATATAATCTGAAAAATTTTGGAATACGCTCCGAGGAGATTGTAGCGGAGGTCGGAGCGAATGCGAAGATGAATGAGTTCTGTGCGGCGATGGGATTGTGTAATCTGAGATATATCGGAGATAATATCCGGGAGAGGAAAAAGCGTTGTGAATATTATGCAAAGCGGTTACAAGGAATATCGGGACTGAAATTGTGCGAGAGAGATGGGGATAACATTACATATTCCTATGGATATTTTCCCGTATTATTTCAGGCTGGAAAAGACACGGGAGTATTACGGGATTTTGTCTATGATGAACTAAGGAAAGCTGGAATATATGCACGGAAATACTTTTATCCGATTACAGCGGATGCAGCGTGTTTTAAAAATAAGTACAAAAAGGTTTTGCTGGAGAACGCAAGATATGTGGGAGATAATATTCTCGTATTGCCGCTTTACCCTGAGCTTTCTTATGAAACGATAGACCAAATAACAGAAATTGTTAAAACGTGTGTTGTCGGCGAAAATGGAACTGCGCAGAATATGACAAAGCTGCGCTTAGATGAGGAGGAATAAGGTGGTCAGCGTAATTATATGTACATATAATGGCGAAAAATATCTGCGGCAATGCCTGGATTCTGTCATTAACCAGTCGGTTGGACTTGAGAATGTGGAAATGATTATCGTGGATGATGCGTCCACGGATTCTACGGTAGAAATATTAAAGGAATATGAGAGCAGATATACGGAAAATATCTGCCTGATTTTACGGGAGGTAAATTCCACCAAAACCCCGGAGCATAATGTGAATGTGGCGATGGAGTATGTGTCCGGAGAATATATTCTTGTCCTGGATCAGGACGACTGGTATGAGCAGGACGCGGTGGAGACATTGCTGAAATTGATGCAGGAACATCCGGGGCTGGATTATATCGAATACGGTATCCGTTATGTGGATGCGGACGGAAGGCAGACGGCGTCATCGTGCAGAGGCGAGGGCGGTTTTTGGATATATGAGGTGGAAAATGAGGAGGTGCGGAATGATTATGCCAAAAGGGGCATTCTTCCCGGAGCGACATTTGCGTGGAGTAAGATATATAGAAAGAAGTTTTTGGAAGATAATCAGATACATTATAATGACGGAGAGCTGCGGACAGGATTTTCAGATAACTTTTTTTCGGGATTAGTTACGATGTATTGCAAAAGAATCGGAGTATTGGACAGGCTGTTAATCAATTACAGAAAGTATGTCGGAAGCTGGTCCCATGACTCTGTTGTCAACAGTAAGACACAATTTGAGAGATGCAGAGCGGGAATTGCATTTTATACGGAATGTGAACGACGCGGAATATTAGATAATCAGAGAGACATGGCAGAATATATTTTTGTCAGGATATTTCTGCTGAAAACCTTTTGGAAGTTTTTACTGAAGTATGATCCGATTCCCTTTGACATATTGGATTTTATGCAAAAGGAAATGGAGAAACGCTGCCTGAAAATAGAAGAAAATCCAATTATGAAGGAACGCGTCGATATGATGCTGCTTTCAGTGGCGATGGGAACGGAATGGACGCCGGAGTTTCTGCTGGAACTGCGGAAAGGGATGATAGTACAGATAAATGAGGGAAAAATCAGTCCTGCGTTACTGTTTCTTTAATTGTTATACCGGCTATATATGGCGGCAGCGTGTGAAAAGGAGAAAAAGCGAAGATGAGTGAAAATTCCTATGTAGAGAAAATTGAGAATGGCAGTGATGTAGTACTGTATGGAGTTTCGGAAAACGGCTTCATGAAGTATCAGCAGTTGAAAAGCGCAGGCATAGAAGCGACGTTCTTCTGGTGTGATACCGAAAGTGCAGGCGGGGAAGTGGAGGGCATGCCGATTCTGTCTTTATGTGAATTATATGCAATGGATAAGGAAAAGACCGTTGTATTTGTATATTCCGATACAGAACCGATAGCGGAGAAAAAGGAACGGCTTGAATTGGCTGGCTTTAAGGATATTCGCTGCTGTACACCGGGGATAGAAGATTATTATGGAATTATTTCGCAGATTCCCGGAATCCGAAGCGAGCTGAAAGAACTGTTTTATGAACTGTTTATGGATATTTATTTTCAGAAGCCTCCGGTAAGATTAAGGAGAAAACATAATAGTATGCTGATTCTGGCAAAGATAATGGAAATCAGTGAGGCATATAATCTGCTTGCAGATGAAGAATCGCGCGATACATTCCGCAATATTCTGCAGTATCGTGTCACGGGAAATGCGGAATATTTAAAAGAGTGCGCCGTTTATCCGCAGTATTTTATGCCCGGAATTTATGAGTTTTCTGAGGATGAGGTGTATGTAGATGCGGGGGCGGCACAGGGAGATTCGATTCTTGCTTTCATCCGCCAGGTTAATGGCAAATACGGGAAAATATACGGATTTGAAGCAAAAAAGAGCTACCGTGCAGGAATGAGCGCGCTTTTTGCAAATGAAAATGTAGAAATTATTCCCAGCGGACTGCATGAAAAACCCGGAAAATTGTATTTTCATGAAGGTCAGCACGGTTCTAAGGTATCTACTACGGTGGTTTCGGCAAATGAGATTGATGTCACCTCGCTGGATGCTGCAATAACAGGAAGAGTTTCGTTTATAAAAATGGATATTGAAGGATCCGAAATACCTGCGCTGAAAGGCGGCGTGCGGACGATTCAGGAGAACAAACCGAAGCTGGCAATCTGCGCGTATCATTTGGAGGATGATTTGTGGAACATCCCCATATTGATTAAGAAATTAGTGCCGGAATATAAAATATATATGCGGCAGCATTATGAAACGGTTGATTGGGAGACGGTATGTTATGCCACGCTATAGCAGCGTTTGCAAAAGCCGGAGGAATCCGCAGGAAAGTTTTTAACGCAGACTAAAGTATTTTTTAAAGCAACCGATAAACATATTGAAACTTAAAATGAGAAACGAAAATGTGAAAGGAGGAGTCCGATATGCGTATAGAGGCTTATACACAGGTACAGCAGGTATATCAGTCACAGGCGGCGAGCAAGAATCAGATGAAGGAAAAGGTCGGCAAATCTGATAAGCTTCAAATCAGCAGTTTTGGCAAGGATATTCAGACGGCAAAAGCTGCGATAGAAGGAAGCCCTGATATTCGGGAGGAATTGACGGCTCCTATTAAAATGAAGATTCAAAACGGTACCTATGAAGTGAGCAATGAGAGCTTTGCTGATAAATTGCTGGAGAAATACGAAGAAACGAGGTAAATCAAGTGGCAAGTCTGATGGAAAACCTGATAGATGTACTGGGGGAGGAAAGCAGTGAATATGAGGTGCTACTTGAATTATCAATGAAGAAGACGCCGATTATCGTAAGCGGTAATCTGGAAAACTTACAAAAAATCACGGATGAGGAACAAGAGGCAGTAAGCAGGGTTGTTAACCTTGATAAAAAGAGGATGGAAATTCTTACGGATATTGCCAATGTGTTGAACAAGGATGTTGCATCGCTGAAGCTTGCAAATCTCATAGAGATGCTGGACGGCAGACCCACAGAGCAGGAAGCTCTTGCAGTAAGCCATGACAGACTGCAGGCGGCAGTCAGGGAATTACAGAAAATCAATGAACAGAACCGGGCGCTGCTTACCAATGCTTTGGAAATGGTAGAATTTGAAATGAACATGTTCCAGGCGATGAAAACGGCGCCGGAAACTGCCAATTATAACCGGGACGCTTATAGTGCGGGCGACATTATGGGTGTGAACAGAGGATTTGATACAAGGCAGTAAAACAGGAACTTTTAAATCCGAGTGAAATGCAGAGGTGGATATTATGTCATTAATGGGTAGTTTATATATAGGCTCATCCGGATTGCAGACCAGTCAGAATGCGCTGAATACAGTGGCGCATAATCTTTCTAACGTGGACACTACAGGCTATACCAGACAGCAGGTACAGCAGTCAGATAGAAGTTATCTTACATTATCAACGAATCCGTCGTCTGTTAATAACAAACAGACAGGTATGGGTGTTATCTATTCCCGTGTAAAACAGGTAAGAGATTATTTCCTGGATAAGACATTCCGCAAGGAATCCGGGCGCAGTATGTTTTATGAGGTATCCACAGAGGTGCTTGAAGAAGCGGAAAGCCTGTTGGGAGAACTGGAAGGCGAAGCGTTCGAGAACACGATTCAGGATTTATGGACCGCAGTGCAGGAGCTTGCAAAGGATCCCTGCAGTTCTGTTGCCCAGGGACTTTTGGTGCAGCGCGCGTCAGAGTTCGTGGAGCGCGCTTCTTCGGTTTATGACGGGCTTTCGTCCTATCAGGATAATTTAAACGCACAAATAAAACAACAGGTAGATAAAATTAATGCCTATGGACAGCAGCTTCTGGCATTGAACGATCAGATTCGTGCCATTGAAAGCGGCGGTATAGAGAAAGCCAACGATTTGCGTGATACAAGAAATCTGATTTTGGATGAACTGGCAGAGCTGGTTGATATCACTTATGCGGAGGATGTTTACGGTTCCGTATCCGTAAAAATCGAAGGCGTGGATTTTGTAAATGGCAGCACGTGCTATGAGATTGGTATGGACTTGGATGAGGTAACCGGATTTTATACACTGTTCTGGCCTCAGAACGCATCCTATTATATAAACGACGAGGGCGTCAGGGTATATAATACCGATGGCGCAGAGGTATTTGATTTAACCAGAGAAATTTCAACGGATTTGAATACGGATATAGGCGGTCTGAAAGCAATGCTCTGGGCAAGAGGAGACCACAGGGCTGATTATACCGATATAACGGGAGGCAATTATGACAGCATTTCCCAGTCCATTATTATGAACCTGCAGGCAGAGTTCGACCAGCTGATTCATAGTGTGGCGACAAAGATTAACGGCATTCTGGAGAACGCGGCAGGTGTTGTCACCGGAGACATTGTTCTGGCGGACGGCAGCATTCTTGAAAACGTAAAATATTGTGAAGCAGATAGCAATGGCTATATGCGCAATGAAGATGGCAGTCCGATTCAGATATTTGATAAAATTACCACCGACAGCTACACGAAGGTAACTGATGTAAACGGTGTGGAATATTGGGTATATGCAGAGGAGGTTGCGGGAAAGACAGATAGCCTGTATTCCGTAAAGAATCTGCAGATTTCTGCAGAACTGATGCAGAACCCGTCAAAGCTTTCCTTCAGACTGGAGGACGGCTCTGAAGATACCGAAACGGCAGAGGCTTTGAAAGCGGCGTTTACGGAGGAGATTTACACATTAAATCCTAATGTAAAGAAAAAGACTACTTTTATAAACTATTATTCGGATCTTGTGGCACAGGTAGCTAATACCGGATATGTATACAGCAGTATCTATGATAATCAGTGCGACACTGTGGAGGCGGTACAAAATGCAAGAGAACAGGTTATCGGAGTATCCTCTGATGATGAATTGGCAAGTATGATTAAGTTTCAGAATGCGTATAATGCCTCCAGCCGGTATATCAATGTTATCAGTGAGATGCTTGAACATATTATCAGTACGCTAGGAGTGTAGTAAGGAGGGAATATCATGCCATCACAGTTTTTTGGATTAAATATAGCATATACAGGACTGCTGGCAAGCAATGCTGCCCTGAATACTACGGCAAACAATATTGCAAATGTTCAGACGGAAGGATACAGCAGACAGCAGGTAAGCCAACAGGCGGCAGACGCCCTGCGGGTCTTCCAGAAGTACGGATGCGCAGGCGGCGGTGTAGAAACTTTGGCAATTGAACGTATCAGAGATGAATTTTATGATGCGAAATATCGGGCAAACAATACCAATGTAGGCGAGTACGATATGAAGCAGTACTATATGAAGCAGGTGGAGACCTACTTTGATGATAATGGTGTAAATGCAGGTTTTAAAACTGTTTTTGATCAATTAATGGTTACCGGAATGGAGGAGCTTTTAAAGGACCCATCCAGTACGACGGCAAAAGCACAGTTTTTGGGTTATGCAGGAGCGCTTACGGAATACTTTAACGGTCTTGCAGGCAACCTGGAAGCTTTGCAGAAGGATATTAATCAGGAGATTAAATTGCGGGTAGATGAGATTAATTCCCTGGCAGGAGAAATTGCTACCCTGAATAAACAGATTAATACAATTGAATTAGGCGGTAACAAGGCAAATGAACTTCGTGACAGAAGAGACTTACTGATAGACCGGTTGTCTGAGATTGTTGATGTGGAGATAAATGAGACGCCCATTACAGACCCTTATCATCCGGAGACAGAGACCGGAGCCACCCGTTATGTGGTGAAGATAGCCAGCGGTCAGCTTTTGGTGGACGGAAATGAGTACAGAGGCTTGTCCTGCGTTGCCAGAACCAGCTATGAGAAGACGAATCAGACCGATATCGACGGTCTTTATGATGTTTACTGGGAGGACGGGCAGCAGTTCAATCTCTACAATGCGGCAATGGGCGGTGAGCTGAAAGGTCTGGTTCAACTGCGTGACGGTAATAACGGTGAAAATTTTCAGGGCGAAATCATTGCCACCGGACTTACAAACGGCGGTATGCAGGATACCGTTACAATCCGTGTAGATAAGGGCTATTTACAGGATTTGAATAAATGCAATCTGTCAGATCAGGGCGGTATCATTAATTTGGGGAATCAGGAATTCTATTACGATTCCTGGGAATATTCCTGTACCTATGATGCGGACGGCAATGCCACCTATACATATACCTTTACCCTCTCCGACAGCGAGAAGAACGACAACAGAGTGACCAATGACCGTGTGGGAAAGACGGCAACGATTGGCGCCGGCATTTTCTATCAGGGAATTCCTTATTATATGAGCCAGATGAATGAATGGGTAAGAACCTTTTCCCAGAAGTTTAATGACATTCTTGTCAGCGGTTATGATAACAACGGCAATTCCGGTTCGATGATGTTTACTGCAAACAAAGCTTCGGATGACGACCAGTTTGATTTCCCTGACGGTACAAGATACGATTTGGGTGCAGCGCATGGCGATGTGACTGTCAAAGTGAACGATGACAGCTACTATCGTATGACGGCAAAGAATTTTGATATACTGGTTGCCATGGAACTGGATCCGGATCTCCTGGCAACAAAGGTGGATCCCGCTGACGGTGTGGAACAGAATGATTTGCTTGAGAGTCTCCGCGAGATGGTTTATGACAAGGAGAAAATGAGTTTCCGTGGAGCTTCCGCTTCGGAATTTCTGCAATGTATTTTATCGGACGTGGCATTGAATGCTTCAAGTGCAAATATATTTTATTCCAGCTATACAGGTATTGCAAATGCGATTGACACCCAGAGAATTTCCATATCCGGTGTAGATGAGGACGAAGAGGCAGTAAATCTGGTAAAATATCAGAATGGGTACAATCTCGCATCTAAGATGATACAGACGTTGACAGAAGTGTATGACAGGTTGATATTGGAAACCGGTGTATAAAGGAGTGCCTATGCGAATTACAAATAAGATTATACAGAATAATAACCTGAACAATATTAATACGAATAAAATTTATCAGGACAAGCTGAGTACACAGATGTCCACGCAGAAAAAGATAAACCGCCCTTCCGACGACCCTGTTGTGGCAATCAGGGCATTGCGTCTGCGCAGCAGCGTAAGTGAGGTAACGCAGTACTACAGTAAGAATATTCCCGATGCGGAGAGCTGGCTGAGCGTAACGGAGGATGCTTTGAAAAATCTGACGGAAGTGATTACCAGTATGATTGAGCAGTGCACCAAAGGCTCTAACGGTGATTTAAAGACGACGGACCGTGAGATTATTCTGGAGCAGCTTCAGGCATTGGCGGATGAAGTATATACCACGGGCGATGCGGATTATGCCGGAAGGTATGTTTTTACCGGTTATCGTACAGACACTGCTTTGCGCTTTGACAAGGCGGAGACCAGGAATTATACAATTACTGAGCAGTTGGATAATTCTGCAATCGAGTTGATGACGAAAGTCAATACGGGGGATTTGCTGAGCTGGACCGGCAATAATTTTGGCAGTACGGAGATGGACGGATTGGATGAGAGTGCAATTACGTCTGTGGATGTTTATCGCATCCGTCTGGCATACAGCGACTGTTATGAAGGATATACGCCGAGTATTTCCTTTAAACAGCAGCGGACAGATGGGGCAGGAAACGGAGTTGTGGATGCGGACGGAAACCCTGTATACGACACCGTGACATGGCCCAGTGCCGACGGTTCCGTCCAGATTCAGACCATGCACAGCTATCAGGATCCTTATACGGCGGTTTCCCAGGATCCGGATGCCATTATTTATGTCCCCGAAACGGGAGAACTGCTGTTGGGCAGCAATCGCTATGAGACGCTGATGGCAGTGAGAGACAATGTTATTACCGCCACGGACGAGAGTGAGATTCGGATAACCTATCAGAAAGAGGAGTGGATTGCGGGAAATCTTCGCCCGGAGCATTATTTTGCCTGTGAGGCGGACGGCATTGCGTATAATCAATCCTATCTGACCGGAAATGCGGAGCGTCAGGATATTGAATATGATGTCGGGTTTAATCAGACAATCCGTGTGAATTCTACTGCGGATGAGTGTTTTGATCCCGGAATCGGCAGAACAGTGGATGATCTGATTACTGCCATGCAGAATGTGTTGGACATTGAGAGTGTGAAGGCGGCTATAGAGACAAAGCTGGAGAATGCTTCAGGCGCAGATGCGGAAAGACTGCAGACACAGCTTGATGCGGCAGAGAAAGCATATACATTGGCAAAGGATAAGTGCCAGAAGATGTTTGAGAGCGGCATTACCACATTTCAGGGATATCTGGACGCTGCAAATCTGAGCGTTACCAACTGCGGTACAAGAAGCAGCAAGCTGGAACTGATTAAAAACCGTATGCAGAATCAGAAAACAACCTTTGAGACATTGAAGAGTGAGAACGAAGATGTTGATATCACAGAGGTTGCAATTCAGCTAAGCAGTGCTGAGCTGACTTATGAGGCGGCGCTGATGGCAACCGGTAAAGTGATTCAGACAAGTCTGCTTAACTTTATTTAATTAGAAAACGGAAAAACTGACAGCGCAGGCGGCGCAGATAGGAGCCTTATGAAGATTAGTACAAAAATATTCGGTGAAATCGAGATTGCAGATGAGAAAATTATTACGTTTGAAAACGGCATTATTGGATTCCCCGATTTAAAGCGATTCACGTTGCTTCATGACGTGGAGAAGGGTACGAATGCAGGAATCCGATTTTTACAGTCTCTGGATGAGCCGGCTTTCGCAATGCCGGTAATGGATCCGTTTGTGGTAAAAGAGGACTATGCTCCGGAGGTGGATGACGAACTGCTTGCAAAACTTGGCGATCTTACGGAGGAGAATATTCTGATACTGGTGACGGTGACGATTCCCAAAGATTTGACCAAAATGACGGTTAACCTGCAGGGACCGATTATTATTAATGTAGATGAGCGCAAAGCAAGCCAGATTATTGTAGAGGGAAATACCTATCCGGTAAAATTCCCGATTTATGATATCCTGCAGAGCAGAAAGGCAGGTGAGTAGTATGCTGGCATTGTCAAGAAAAAAGAATGAAGCAATCATTATTAATAACAATGTGGAAGTGACTATTCTGGAGGTAAAAGGAGATCAGGTCAAAATCGGAATTGCTGCTCCCAAGGATGTGCCCATCTATCGCAAAGAGGTTTTTACGCAGATTCAGGAGGCAAACAAAGACGCCGTCAATGTGGACGGTATCGAAGCATTAAAAAATTTACTGTAATGTAATTACGATACTGGGAAGTGCAATTTTTGCACTTCAGGGAAGTGTAAAAATTACACTTCCCTATTAATATTTAGGCTAAATCTACCGATAAATGCAATAGAAACATTATTTTAACGGATTGGGGTGCCCGACGGCACCATATACACATGGAGGTGACTAAAATGGCTATTGAACCATTAGGAAGTGTAATGAGCGCACAGGCGCAGGGTACAGTGACGGCAAAATCGGCTGCACCGGCTGAGAAACCGGCAGAATATAGTTCGGCAAACGTACAGGCTGTTGAAAAGGTGGATGCAACAACTGTTGTTGTGGAGAACACCCAGAACGGGACGCAGTACAGCACTGGGGAACAGAGCGGCGAGCAGCAGGCAAGCAATGAACAGATTAAGAAAGCTGTAGAACAGTTAAACAAGAAACTGCTTGCAAATTCCGAGGCAATTTTTGGAATTCATGAGGCAACGAACCGGGTGACCATTAAAATTGTCGATAAATCCACAAAGGAAGTAATCAGAGAAATCCCGCCTGAGAAAACTTTGGATATGATTGCAAAAGTGTGGGAAATTGCAGGTATTTTGGTGGATGAAAAGCGATAGGAGGAAAATAATATGGCAATAAGATTGACAGGTCTGATGTCCGGCATGGATACGGAAAGCCTTATCCAACAGCTTGTGGAAGCAAGGCGGACTAAGGTGGATACTGCCGTGAAGGCGCAGACCAAACTTAGTTGGAAGCAGGATATATGGAGTGATTTAAGTAAAAAGTTAAAGAATCTTCAGGCGAAATATGTGAACAATATGAAATATTACTCTTCATACAGCAAGAAGACCACAAAGGTGTCCAATGAGTCTGCTGTCAGTGTAATTACGGGAACCAATGCGGTAAACGGCGTACAGTCCCTGGAGGTAAATCAACTGGCAAAGACTGCATATCTGACCGGTGGAGAGGTAAAGGGAACAAACGGTGACGTGACAGCGCTTTCCAAGCTTAGCGAACTGGGATTTACCGGATCGGGCGTTATCAACCTTACGACAAACGGAAAATCGGTAGATATTAAAGTTACAGGAGACACTACCATTTCGGATTTTCTGACCCAGGTGCAGAATGCAGGTCTGAATGCCAGCTTTGATGCGGGTAACCAGAGATTCTTTATCAGTGCAAAGGAATCCGGTGAAGAGAATGATTTCAGTTTTACCGCATCCGATGCAAATGGCGCTGCAGCCCTACAGAAACTTAAACTTCAGGTAGGTCTGGAACAGGATGCAGCCACTAAGGCAGAGTATGAGGAGTATGCTAAGTATTATGATGAGGCAGGCGGCAACAAGAATGCAACCATTGCCAATATGCAGTCTATGATTGATGCTACTACAGCGTCAAGAGTAAATTCCTATTTGGAGCAGTATAAATCTCTGATAACCTCTCGTGACAACGCGCAGAGCAAGATTGATGAAATCAATGCGAAATATGCAGGGACAACTTTGGAATCCGCAGATACCTATTCCACACGTATTGACGGAATCAACGCTGAGCTTGAGACCCAGAAGACTGCTTTGGAAGAGGCGGATGAAGCGGATAAAGAAGCGATTCAGGAAAAAATAGACGCGCTGAATGAGGAACTGGAAGAGGTTACAGCAAAGAAAACCGATGCGCAGACCCTTGCAACCCAGACGGAAACCCTGAAGAGTCTGAATAATCAGATTGCAGAGGTTGAGACCTATGTAACGATTACGTCAACTGCTGATGCGGATGGAAACATAACATACAGCGCTGACGCTAAAGCAAAGCTGACAGGCGAGGTAGAAGATAGTTATTTTAATAAGGCGGAATACGCATCATGGGTTATGAAGAATCAAAGTGCGATATCAGGAACGGGAGCAACCAAGATTTCAGGTCAGGATGCTATCATTACATTGAATGGGGCAACCTTTACCGGAAATGATAATGTGTTTGAAATCAATGGTCTTACGTTTACCGCTTTAAGCGAGACGAAAGCAGGAGAGGCAGTAACGATTACCACGCAGGATGACGTGGACGGCATCTATGATATGGTAAAGAATTTCCTGAAAGAATACAATTCCATTATCAATGAGATGGATAAACTCTATAATGCCGATTCGGCAAAGGGATATGAACCTCTTACGGATGAAGAAAAGGATGCTATGTCCGAGAGTGAAATTGAGAAGTATGAGACCAAGATAAAGGACGCGTTGTTAAAAGGTGATAGTAATTTGTCCAGCATCAGTTCTACACTGAAAACGATTATGTCCTCCGGTATTGAAGTAAACGGAAAAACCATGTATCTGAGTAGTTTTGGTATTGAAAAGCTCAGTTATTTTGAGGCGGATGAAAATGAAAGAAATGCGTACCACATCGCGGGTGACGAGGATGATTCCGCAAGCTCCAGTGATGCGGATGTCTTGAAAAGCATGATTTCTTCCGATCCTGACACGGTTATTTCTTTCTTTGCACAGTTGTCCAGAAATCTTGATACGGCAATGACCAATATGTCAAAGTCGGTGGATGGTTACCGCAGCTATGGAAGCTTCTATGATGACAAGAAGATGAAAGCGGATTACGATGACTATACTACAAAGATTGCAGAGCTGGAAGAAAAATTGGCGGATTACGAGGATAAATGGTATTCCAAATTTGCAGCCATGGAGACCGCATTAGCTAAGATGCAATCTAATGTGAATGCAATAACCGGTCTTTTGGGAGGTTGATGAGATGGTGTTACCAAATGCTTATGCGCAATACAATAACAGTAAAATTTTGACAGCATCTCCTGCGGAATTAACCCTGATGCTTTATGACGGCGCTATCAAATTTTGCAACATTGCAGAAGAGGCAATTGAACAGAAGGATGTGGAGAAGGCACATAATAATATTATAAAGGCGCAGAATATTATTGATTATCTGCGGCAGACGCTTGATATGAAATATCCGGTGGCGCAGGATTTTGAGAATATCTATGTGTATCTGGGACGGCGATTGGTGGAAGCCAATATAAAAAAAGATAAGGAAATTTTGGAGGAAGTTAATACGCATCTACATTCCGTCCGCGATACGTGGAAAGAGGTTATGCGCATCAACAGGGAGAAAGGAACTGTTTAATGGAAAATCAGTTGGCTATTCTGGCGGAAAGCCTGGAAAAGAAAGTTCAGGTCCTTGAGCAGATACAGGAATATAATAAGCGTCAGGAACAGATATTTATGGAAGAGTCCGTGGATATGGAGAAATTTGACGCCTCCGTGGAGGAAAAAGGAAGGCTGATTGAAGAGCTGACCAGACTGGATTCCGGTTTTGAAATCCTGTATGCCAAATTAGCAGAGCAGCTCAAAAATAACCGACAAAAATATGCTGTGGAAATTAAAGCAATTCAGCAGCAGATTGCGGTTATTACGGAGATGAGCATGACGATTCAGGCACAGGAAAAACGCAATAAGAGTCTGATTGAACAGTACTTTTCCAAAGAGCGTACTGCATTGCGTGAGAATCGTAAGGCTTCCAAAGCGGCGTATGATTATTATAAGAAAATGAATCATACGGAATATGCACCGCCGCAGTTCATGGACAGTAAACAATAGCATAAGTTAAATGAAAGACGCCGCTTCTGGTTAAGCAGAGGCGGCGTTTATAAATCATATTATTTGTTTAGAAAGCGGATTCGTTCGATAGCAGGTGCATAAGATTTGCATTTTGTATAATATTTTACAGCTTCTTCTGTGTTTCCCATACATTCATATATAACGCCGATATTGTAGTTTGCGCTGTAGCTGTTTACACCTTCCACGGAATAGCTGGAAATCGTCGTAGCCTTTTGAAATTCCCCAATGGCTTCCGAAAACATTGCATTATTCATATAAATCAGTCCCATGAGAAACACGAAGTCAGCTCTTTTAGAAAAGATTGGATAAATGCCTTCTAATTCCAATGCTTTTTGGTACTGCTTCAAATTAAGAAGGCAATAACCATAGGATTCTACCAATGTCTGAACATATTCAGCGCGCTCATCCAGCTCCATTGATAAGGCAGTCTCAAAATAGGGCAAAGCATTTTCATAATTGGCTATACTGAAATAAGAACGTCCTAACTGATAATAAAGATAAGGATTGTCAGGGTGGGACGTCAGTTCTGCTTTCAAAAGAGGAATATTCCGGAGCGCTTTCTGCTTCTGCAGTGCAGGTGTCTGATATCCGGTATGATAAAAACTAAGAGGAATGGACACATAATTCTTCGCTTCTCCGGTTTTACTTGTCAGTTGTTCGTGTATGCTTCCCTCAAAGTGCATTTTACTTCTGTGAAAAAAGCGCGCGATATAGTCGGTGGTCATCACAGGAGCAGCGTCCGGCTGCGTATACACGGCAGTGGGATTATGAAGGGTGAATACACCAATTTGCCCCGGCGTGATGTAGGAGGGCAGATTGGAAATAATACGGGCAGTCTGTTCGTTCTCTTCCAGATATTCATCGCAATCCAGTATAAGAATGTAGTCGTTTTTGGCTTTTTGGATAGAGTAGTTTCTGGCAGCGCTAAAATCGTTTATCCAGGGAAAAGAGTAGACCGCAGAGGTATATTTGCGTGCGATTTCAACTGTTTTGTCCGTAGAACCGGTATCCACCACAACAATTTCCCAGTCATACTTTGCCAGACGCATTAAACATTCTTTGATGCAGTTTTCTTCGTTTTTTGCTATGATACAAACGGAAACAGGTAACATCATAAATCCTTTCGCTGAGTGGACTATAAGTAAAAAAGTAACTTATATTCATACTAACATAAGAAATAAGAGATTGCAAAAGATAAAATAATTGGTAGTTTTGTACAAAAAATATATATAAATTTGTGCAGAATTAAAATAAAAAAATGCTAAAGTAATCAATAAATCCTCCGATATACTTAACAGGTAAAGCAAATAAAACAGAACAGTTTTATGCTTTTACAAAAAGGTAATCCGATGCAATCCGCACAATTGACAGGATTACCGTAACCGTTTACTGTAGGTGCGGCTTGTGCGAACCGGACAAACAGTAAACAAGTAAATTTGGCCGCAGGGAAGCGGCTTCATATTCAAGGAGGAATATATTATGGCAATGATCGTAAAACACAACTTGCAGGCAATGAACGCTAACAGAATGTTAGGAGTTAACTCTTCTACATTATCCAAGTCCGTTGAGAAGTTATCTTCTGGTTACAGAGTAAACCGTGCAGCAGATGATGCAGCAGGACTGGCTATTTCCGAGAAGATGAGACGTCAGATTCGTGGTCTGTCTCAGGCTTCCACCAATGCACAGGATGGTATCTCTATGGTACAGACCGCTGAAGGTGCTTTGAATGAAGTTCATGATATGCTTCAGAGAATGAACGAGCTTGCTGTTCAGGCTGCAAACGGAACCAATCAGACAGAGGATCAGGGATACATCCAGCTTGAGATTCAGCAGTTAATTACTGAGATTTCCAGAACTGCAAACGATACTACCTTCAACGAGAAGAAGCTGTTAAGCGCTGGCACAACAGTTAACCTTCAGGTTGGTACTGAGTCCGGTAATACCATTCAGTTGGCAATGAGCGCAATGACCGCTACCAGTATTGGTGTAAACGACGTTGATGTAAGTGATGAAGCTAAAGCTCGTGGTTCATTGGATGATATTAAGAACGGTATTAAGTCTGTATCTTCTCTTCGTGCTACTCTTGGTGCTGTTCAGAACAGACTTGAGCATACTGTAAACAACCTGGATAACGTTGTTGAGAATACCACTTCTTCTGAAGCTACTATCCGTGATACCGATATGGCTTCTGAGATGGTTACCTACTCCAACAACCAGATTCTTGCTCAGGCAGGTCAGGCTATGTTGGCTCAGGCTAACACATCTAATCAGGGTGTATTATCATTGTTACAGTAATTCAGTAAAACAAATGAAGAGAGTCGGTTTTCCGGCTCTCTTTTTTGTTTTGGCTGGTTGAAATAGGATAAATAAGATATGATTATATATTTTGAAACAGACGAAATCCAGCTACAGGATATTCCCAGGGTATTAAGTAAGATGGGATATTCTGTACAGAGTGCGGATTTGCAAATCAAGGCGCAGGAGTTTGACAGGGACGCTTGTGATAAGGTCATACAAATCTTAAAGCAGGAAGAAACAGAGTGCGCAATAACTTATAATTTTATAGAGACGATTTCCCAGGCATGTCTGGAGGCTGATGTGCCGTATATATCCTGGGTATATGACAATCCGCAGCAGGAGCTTTACAGCAGGTATGCACATTATCCATGTAATTATATATTTGTATTTGACAAGCTGCAGCAAAAGAGGCTGAAACAGACTGGTATCAGAAAGGTATATCATATGCCTCTTGCAATTTATGGCGACAAAGTAGAAAGAGCGTTACAACAGAGAGAAAAATATGCCGGACAATACGAAGCGGAAGTTGCTTTTGTCGGGCAATTATATAGAATAGAGAGTCTGGAAAGAATTATTGAACAGGCAGGCTCAAAGGTACAGGCGGCTATGGAGGAAAGTATAGCGGGCTGTTTTTTGAATTGGAAGCGTGAAACCAGGATGCACGGAACAATGACGGATGCTTGCGTGCAGTATTTTAGTCAGGTGGATGGACGTAAGGTGCTGACACAATGCCCCTTTATATCGGAACAGTTTTATTATGAGGCGGCGGTGCTTAGCAGAATACTGGCAAATAGAGAAAGAGTTGCTATTTTAAATGATTTGTCAAAGCAGTATGATGTCAGATTTTACACCTTTGACGAGGATGTAAAGGGTTTGCGTAAAGAGGTAAAGGTCTGTCCCGGTGCGAAATATGACATGGAGGTGTCACATGTCTATCAGCAAAGCAGGATTAATCTGAATATTACCCTGCATTGTATTGAAACCGGAATCTCGCAGCGGGTTTTTGATGTCATGGCGGCAGGCGGATTCCTTTTGAGTAATTATCAGGAGGAACTGGAAGAATTATTTGTGCCGGGCGAAGATTTGGTACTCTATCATAATATGGAAGAATTGCACTATTATGTGGATTATTATCTCACCCATGAGGAGGAACGGCAGCGGATTGCACGAAACGGACAAAGTAAGATTCTAAAATACCACGATTTTCAGAATCGCCTGAGAGCGGTTTTGGAAATTGTAGGCAAAGAGGAAGAAAAACGAACAGAAAGCTATTTGGATATTTTTCATCATGAAGAGGCAAAAATAGAAATGATGAAGGATTTGGCTTTGTGCCGTAATACAGAAATCAGATTGGGCATGGAGCGACTGTTTTATGGGATAGCGGATTTGGAGGATGCGGAGAACAGATATTTTGATGCCTGGGAATGCCTGCAGGGAATCACAAAGCTGAGCGAAAAGGAACAATATACTTATTTATGTCAATTGATAAGCAAGAAAGAGATTCCGCGCTTATATATCATATGGCACATTTATATAAAAAAAGAAGACAGCGAGAGTATTCTGCTTAGATTGTGTGAGTGCATGAAGCGTCTTTCTATGGTGACTGCAATAGAGTTAGTGTCCTATGGACTGCTTATGACGCCCCAGTCCTCTGCGTTATTACTGAAAAAAGCGGAATGTCTCATGGAATTATCTATGTGGAAAGAGGCTTTGGAGACTTTAAGGCAAATGAAAGAGCCCCAGGGGGATATTTTGAAATTAATAAATACGCTGGAAAAGGCACTGGAAAGAAGGGGTGGAGATGGAAGCGAAATATAATGTGCTTATCATGATAACAGAGCGGGATTTCCTGCGTCTGAAAAGCAATTACCATCGTCTTGTAAAAAATATGCCTGCGCAGAAATTGATATTTGTGGGAAGTGAAGAGGTTGGAAAAGAGGTAGAGCAGTTAAATTTAGGGGAACGGGTAGATTTTATCAATGAAAATGATATCCTTCCCTTTGCGGATGTGAATAAGGTGATACAGAAAGCCTTACAGATAGAAGAGGTGCCACGAGGCGTAACAGGCTGGTATTATCAGCAGTTTTTGAAAATGCAGTATAGCTTCCTGTGTGAGGATGATTATTATCTGGTATGGGATGGAGATACGATTCCCTGTAAGCCGTTCGATATGTTTTGGAAGGATGGTGTTACGCCGTTCTTTGATTTAAAGCGGGAATACCATGAAGAATATTTTGTGACCCTGGGAAAACTTTTTCCGGGAATGCGTAAGTGTATTGAAGCCTCTTTTATCTCGGAGCATATGCTTATCAGACGGGATATTATGCAGAGCTTAATTGCGGATATTATGAAAAATGAGCAGCTATCGGGTGACAGCTTCTATGAGCGAATCATTCATTGTATTGATCCGTCCGGGCTGACCTCTAATAGCTTTAGTGAGTTTGAAACCTATGGAACCTATACCTGCTTTAAATACCTGAATTCTTACAGGCTGCGATACTGGCATTCCTTCCGGTATGCAGGCTATTTCTTCCAGCCCGACGAAATCACAGACTCGGATTATGAGTGGCTGGGAAAGGATTTTGATGCGGTTTCCTTTGAACGGGGACATACCGTCAGAGAAGACCATAAGGATATCTTTACCAAAAAAGAGTATCAGGAAAAGCTTTCCGCCAGACAGATACTTGAAATTGCCCAGGAGGAGTTCGAGGAGGGCTATCTGGAGATTTGGTAAAGGAGGCTTCTCTAAGGCATATTCAGTGAAACGAAGAAGAAATCACACGAATCATTTCTGCAGCCCGATGAGGATAAGTATGAAATTGCTTTACGGTTTCATAACCGTTTAGAGCGATTTGCTTTCTTTCCTCTTCGTGTTGCAGATAATAGGAACATTTGTCAATCAGCTCGTCCAGACTGCTATAAGCCTCTAAATCCCTTCCGATTTCAAAATAATCTGTTAATTCCGCCTGATAGTTCGTCATCAGGAAACCGCCGCTTCCCATAATATCAAAGATACGAAGGGGGAGTCCGGTTTGAATGGGTTTAATGGTCATATTCAGATTGATTTTGCTCAAATGAAACACCTTGGGCATACCGGAAAGAGATTCGATGGCGTCGTGTGTGCGTACAAGGCGCAGAGGAGCGGTATCGCTGAAGGTGTACAAATCAACGCAGAAATGCTCAGCCAGTTTGTTCAGGGTTCGGATTCGTTCCGTTTCTGCGGTCTGGGCGCCGATATACTGGTGGGCAATGGTGTACTTATAAATATCTGTCAGTAATGGGAAAGGAGCTGCAAAATCGGGAATTACCTTTTTAAATTCAGAAATCAGGGTATCGGAGATTGCCTCCTCTATAAAATTGTAACCGTATACCTGTAGGGAGGATTCCACGATGCCGTCAATACAGCCCTTTGCATAGGCGGACAAATCCGTAAGTTCTTTCAAAGGATTCTTTTCGGAGTATAAGGAGCCTACGAAAGAAATATCTGCGCAGTAGCCGGTAATATCCTCTGCCGTGATTAACTGGATAACAGAATCAAATCTGTCAACAGCGGAGGCAAGCGGCAGGTAAAAAACGCAGTCGGGATTGAAGGGATGAATACGGTTGTATTGTTCCTTATCAAACAGGAAAATGCGATTGGTAGGGTGCAGCAGCGGCTTTGTAAATAAGGACATCACAGGACTGTCCACGGTCCAGCATACATACAAAACATTATGAATATGGCATACTTCGGCTATGGCAGGAAAAAAGTTTATGGTAAACACAAAGAGAGGGGAATACTTACAAAGTAACTCATTCACCAGCTTTGTGCGTGCAGCAGGGGAAAATGCTTTGTCATATATTTCTGTTTTTTCTTCGATAACAGTTATGCCGAGAGAGGAAAAGGCGGTTATCATATCGGGTTCGCAGATACTGCCATATCGATAAAATAGTATGTTCATATTGATTAAATACCTCATTTCCATAGATGCTCAGATATGGTATAATTGTAATATATTTTTGGGTACAAGGCAAGCTGCCTGTGAATGCGCAGCCTACTGGAGGAGAGAGCATGAAGCTATTGATATATCACTGGGATTCTTATTTACAATACGACATCTTTCAGATATGCAGGGAAAAGAAGATAGATTTCCGCACCTTTGAATGGAAATTTAAGGATAAGAACCGTGATGAGGAATTTATCAAATGGTTTCAGGAAAATGTTGGCGAAGAATATGATGCGCTATTGAGCGTTAATTATTATCCGTTATTATCGGAAGTGTGTATGAAGAAGGGGATGAAGTATATTGCATGGTGCTATGATACGCTCCTGAATGTGCAGAGAATAGAGGAAACATTAAATAATCCGGTGAACTATGTGTTCCTTTTTGATAAAATCCAATGGTGGAAGTATGTCCAGCAGGGGTTTGAGACGGTATACCATCTGCCATTGGGAGTAAACAGGACGCGCTATGAGAATCTGAAAATTTCTGATGCAGATTACGGCAAATATGCTGCTGAGGTTTCCTTTGTGGGCAAGCTGTATCAATCCCCGTTACAGGAAGTAATCTCGCCGTTGGATGATTATACAAGAGGATATCTGCAATCTCTTATTGATATTCAATTTCAGATATATGGAAATTTTATATTTGATAAGATGATATCAGAGGAATTGATTGACAATATAAATTCACAATATCTCAAAATAAATCCGGATACAACATTTCAACTCTGTAAGGCATCGTTGACCCAGGCAATGTCTGAAGAGGTTACCAGAAGAGAACGAATGATTCTGCTGAACCTGTGCGGGAAAAGATTTTGCACGAAATTTTATTCCTTTGACAAGGATCCCTTTGTAAAAAATGTGATTGAATGTGGTCCGGTGGATTATGTACAGGAGATGCCTAAGGTATTTGCCTGTTCCAAAGTAAATTTGAACCCTTCCTTAAAGATTATACAGACAGGTATCCCGTTAAGGGCATTTGATATTATGGGCGCGGGAGGATTTCTGTTATCCAACTATCAGGAGGAATTTCTTGATTATTATGAAAATGGAACGGATATGGTGATTTATGAAAGTATGGAGGATGCGGTAGAGAAGATACAGTTTTATCTGAAAGCAGAAGCTATCCGCTGTAAAATTGCAGAAAATGGAAGAAGAAAGACGTTAGAGGAGCACAGCTTGCAGGGATGTATGGCAAAAATCTTTGAAACAGCAGGAATTTAAGGTACAGGGCGGACAGGATATATGAAAATGAATTTTCAGAAAAAAATATTACTGATTATGACAAATATAACTACAAAGAATATGCGGGTATATTTGCAGCAGATAGGGTACGAAGTGACTGAGTGGATGGCGCCGTGTGAAGGCGATTCGGATAAATGTGGGGAGGCGCTGGCAGACGCGCTCGACGACAGCTATTACGGCGCGTTTTCCTATGACTATTTTCCCCAGTTTGCACAGGCGTGTTATGAACGGAACAAGTATTATATTGCCTGGGTTGTGGACAACCCGCATTTTTCCTTATGGTCGAAGACAGTGAAATATCCGACGAACCGGATATTTGTTTTTGATAACAGTCAGTGTGGGCAGCTGGAGAAGCGGGGAGTGGAGAAGCTATTTTATCTGCCCCTTGGGGCTGACGTGGACGCCTTTTCCAAAGTAGATTATAGCAATCAGGATTTTACGGCGGATGTAGCCTTTGTAGGAAGCCTGTATAATGAAGATTCGAGAAATCTGTTTCAGCAAATTAAATTTCTTCCGCCATATACCAGGGGATATGTAGAGGGTTTGATTCGCTCGCAGCTCAATCTGTCTGAAAATATTCTTAACAAGGACATGATTTCAAATTCTGTCTGGCAGGATATAAAAAGATATGTGAATCTTTCGCAGGTCAATAGCTATGATTTTTCGTATGAAGAATGTTTTGTACATATTCTGCAGAAGGAAGTGACCAAAAGAGAGCGTTGTCAGGCGGTAACGTTATTAAATAAATTTTTTGACTTTAAATTATACAGCGCGTCTTCCACGGAATTTAATCCTGAATTGAAGAAAGCGGGATATGTTAATTACGAAACACAGATGCCTTTGGTGTTCCGTCAAAGCAGAGTGAATATCAATATCACACTGCGCTCCATTACCACAGGAATCCCGCTGAGGGCGCTGGATATTATGGCGTGCGGAGGGTTTCTGTTATCCAATTATCAGGTGGAACTGGCGGAATATTTTGAGGAAGATAAGGAATGTGTTTTCTACTATGATTTGGAAGATATGGTAATGAAAACAGATTATTATCTGAAGCATGAAGAGGAAAGAAGAAAAATTGCGGAAGCCGGTTTGCGGAAGGTTCAAACCGAATTTTCTCTGAAAGGTCAGTTAAGTAAAATGAAGGCTATGCTGGAGGAGAATGAATGAAACAGTTAATTTTTCCGGATGAGTATTTTAAGACAGAAGTCAGAGACGGTTTTGCCGTAAATGAGTTGATGAAAAGAACCTGGGCGGCTCAGTTAGAGGTTTTGAATCAGATTATCGGGATATGTGATAAATATGGGTTGACTTATTATGCCGATTGCGGAACGTTATTAGGGGCAGTGAGGCATAAAGGATATATTCCCTGGGATGATGACCTGGATATTGCAATGAAGAAAGAAGATTATATCAGATTTCTGGAAGTGGCGAAGGAGGAATTTCCAAAGGATTACTGGATTGCCAATTGTTATACGACGGACGGCTATGAATATGTTACCACCAGAATATCAAATATCCATGCGACTGATTTTTCCGAAAAAACATTGTCAGAATATCATGGATGTCCTTTCCGGGTTGGAGTGGATATTTTTCCTTTGTATTATCTTTCTCGGGACGCCCATGAGGCGGAAATGCAGAAAAATATCCTGCAAGATATTCTTGGGTTAATTCATTTGCTGGAGAATGAGCAAATGGAAGGTAATGTGCAGGTGGCGGAAGAACTGGTTAAACTGGAAAAGCTTACCGGTTATCGTTTTACGACAGACAGACCGTTAAAGACACAATTATGGATTCTGTTTGATCAGGTCAGCAGATTGTTTGAAGAAGAGGAAAGTGATTCTTTAACCGTATTTACACGCCGGCTGAGAAATGGTTATTATGTAGAAAAAGAGCTGCTGGCAGAATGTATGCAGATGCCTTTTGAAAATCTGATTGTGAATGTCCCGAAGGGATATGATGAAATTCTGAAAAGATTGTATGGCAATTACACGGTTCCCAGGCGAGTGTCGTTAGGGCATGATTATCCGTATTATAAAGGACAGTTGAAAAGACTGGGCGGATATATAGAAGAACAGGATTGTGCATGGAAAGCGGAGCAGAAGAAAGATTTGCCTGTGGAATGGCAGCGGAAGATAGGTTCCCGGAAAGTGGTACTGTACTATACCGGTGCAGATGCGCTTATGTGCCATAGCGAGTTTGCAGCGGATAAGCTGAAGGTTGTCTTTGAGAAATTCAAAAATGATTCAGATGTGATTTTATGGTGGTTTCCCTGTGTGCTTGATAATCCGAAGGCGCCTTTTATCCGGCAGATGTCGCCTCAATTAGTGAAGGATTACCATCAGATGATGGAGGAATATAAAAGGGAAGACTTCGGGATACTGGATCTTTCCGGCAACAGGCAGCGCGCGGTTTCTATGGCAGATTCCTATTACGGAGATGAAAGCGAATTATCACAGATGTTTCGGAAAACCGGAAAATGCGTAACGATTCAGGATTATACAAAACTTGAGGAAAAGAAGGATTTAGTATGACAGCAGAAAAAAAGATTATGCCGTCGAAGGATTTGCGAAAATTGCAACTGATTGAGCTGGAGATGCTGCTGGAAATAGACCGCATCTGCAGGAAAAACGATATTGCGTATTCTATCTACGAGGGAACGGCATTGGGGGCAGTAAGGCACAAAGGCTTTATCCCCTGGGATGATGATGTGGACGTATGTATGTTCCGCAGAGAATTTGAGAAGTTTTTTGAGGTGTGTAAGACGCAGCTTAACACAGAGCGATTTTTTTTGCAGACGGATAAAACCGATCCCGGTTACCGATGGGGATACGCCAAGCTTAGAAGAAACGGAACGGAGTATTTGAGGGCGGGGCAGGAGGCGATTCAGTGTGTTTCGGGGGTGTCTGTTGATATTTTTATTCTGGATAATGTGCCGGACAGCGCCTTGGGAAGACTTGTCTATCATGTGATTCGCCGCGGCTGTATCAAGACACTGTGGTCCGTGATAGGTGTTACCGCGGATCCCAATCCGCTCAAGCGGCTGTTATATCGCGGACTGCGGCATGTGAATAAACGGATTCCGTTAGGAATTATGGAGTGGTTGGCGCGGATGTCCGACAAAAGAGAGACAGAGAGGATGTACTGCATCTCTTTTTACCGGGTTGACGGGTTCGCGGCAAAGAGAAGCCTGTTTCAGGAAGGGGTCAGGTCAGAGTGGTTTCAGGAAAAAACAGAAATTGAATTTGAAGGATTTCCGTTATATATATGTAGGGATTATGACCAATATTTAAGTGAAAAGTACGGAGATTACTGGAAATATCCGCCGCAGTCCCAGCGGTACATACATCCCCCGAAGCGTTACGCGCTGGATGTGGATATTGACCTGCGGGGACGCAGCGTGGAAGAATATAGGAATCGGGAATATATCTATCTGACAAAGGAAGAGAGGACGAAATAGAATGGCGAAGACGGCATTTTTGAGTATTGGAGCTGAGTTTATTCATGGCGGTCATTTGGCGATTATTGAAAAAGCGGCAGCATTGGGGGAATTGACAGTCGGAGTGTTGTCTGATGAAGCGATTATGTCCTACAGAGGGTATCCAATCCTGACCTTTGAAGAACGGTGCAATGTCATCCGTCACATTAAGGGGGTTTCTAAGGTGGTAAAAAAGGATTCCCTTAGCTATGAAAAGGTAATCCGCGAGTTGAGACCGGATTATGTGGTACACAGTGACCGCTGGCGTGGAAAGACAAAGGAAAAAATTGAAGCCCTGTTGCAGCAGTATGGCGGTGAGCTGGTGGAATTTCCCTATACGGATAAGAGCGAATATGAGGTGTTTGACAGGCAGGCAGAGCAGCTTCGTTATATGCCGGAGGTGCGGAGAGGAAAGCTGCGGAGGGCATTGCAACTGACAGACAGACCGCTTCGGGTATTGGAAGCACATAACGGAATCACCGGTTTAATTGTGGAGAAGGCGCATGTGGAAAAAGAAGGTGAAATCCGACAATTCGATGCCATGTGGATATCCAGCTTGTGTGATTCTACCGCTAAGGGAAAGCCGGATATCGAACTGGTGGACATGACCTCCCGTGAAAATACGATTAATGAGATTATGGAGGTTACGACCAAGCCAATTATATTGGATGGTGATACCGGCGGAATTACGGAGCATTTTGTGTACAGGGTAAAAACATTGGAACGAATGGGTGTATCTGCAATTATCATTGAGGATAAGGTGGGACTGAAAAAAAATTCCCTGTTTGGAACGGAGGTACTGCAGCAACAGGATTCTATCGAGCATTTCAGCAATAAAATCCGGGCTGGGAAAGCAGCGCAGACAACAAGGGATTTTATGATTATTGCGAGAATTGAGAGCCTGATTTTGGAACAGGGGATGGACGATGCGCTGACCAGGGCATTTGCTTATGTGGAAGCCGGCGCTGACGGGATTATGATTCACTCTAAGAAAAAAGAACCGGATGAGGTTTTGGAATTTTGCAGAAAATTCAGGGAGAAGTGTGAGAGGATACCCCTTATAGTGGTGCCGACCACATACAATCATGTTACAGAGACGGAGCTTGGAAAGTACGGAGTGAATATTATCATTTATGCAAATCATTTAATCCGAAGCGCGTTTCCGGCAATGAATAATGTGGCGCATATGATTTTGGAAAATGAGAGGTCGCTGGAAGCAAGCGAAAATTGTATGCCGATTAAGGAAATTTTAACGCTGATTTAAGTTCGGAGGACAGTACATGAAGGCACAGGAATTTGTCGATACCTTAGAAGGGATTTTGGAAATAGAATTTTATGCGGGAGTCCCGGATTCACTGCTCAGTCCTTTGACAGGAGAGATTATGAACCGATACGGTATCTCAGAGAAGCATATTGTGGCAGCGAATGAAGGAAATGCAGCCGGACTTGCGGCAGGTTATCATCTGGCGACAGGAAAGATACCTTGTGTTTATATGCAGAACAGCGGAGAAGGAAATATGTTGAATCCCTATGCCTCTCTGCTGGCGCCGGAGGTATATAAGATACCTTGTGTCTTTGTAATTGGATGGCGCGGAGAGCCGGGAACCAAGGATGAACCCCAGCATGTATTTCAAGGGGAGATTACGCAGACTTTAATGGAGCTTCTGACCATTCAGACCGTGGTGATTACGGAAGATATGAAAGCGGAAGATTTACAGGAGAGTTGTCAGGTATTTAAACGGCTGCTGTCAGAGGGAAAATGTGTTGCCTTTCTTGTAGAAAAGGGAGCTTTGACAAGCGATGTCAAGGTGAAATACGCGAATTCCTATACGATGAAGAGAGAGGATGCGCTGCGGGAGATTGTAAAGGGAACGGGAGAGGATATCCTTGTGTCAACCACAGGGAAGGCATCCAGAGAATTATTTGAAATCAGAGAGCAGAATGGGCAGTCTCACCAATATGATTTCCTGACGGTTGGCTCCATGGGACACAGCTCTTCTATCGCGCTGAGTATCGCCCTGGCTAAGAAGGAGCAAAAGGTATGGTGCATAGACGGGGACGGTGCAATGCTGATGCACATGGGCGCAATGGCGGTCATAGGAGCCAATGCCCCCCGCAATTTTGTGCATATTCTGATTAATAACGAATCTCATGAAACAGTGGGAGGAATGCCTACGGTTGCCGGCAGTATCGATTTTGCAAAGGTTGCGGAGGGCTGCGGATATCAAAGGATTTTAAAGGCATCCACACCGGAGGAGGTTGCGCGGGTCGTAGAAGAGGCAAAAGGAGCGGACGAATTAACGTTTATCGAAATCAAAGCGGCTCTGGGGGCGCGGAGCGATTTAGGACGTCCTACCACGACTGCGGAGGAGAATAAAAAGAGTTTTATGCAGTATGTAAAGGAGATGTAAGGGTGAAGGCTTTGATACTGAATTCCGGCTTAGGAAAGAGAATGGGAAAATATACGGCGGAGGCTCCCAAATGTATGGTTCCCCTGTTATGTGGCGATACCATTGTGGCAAGGCAGTTGCGCCTCATTCAGAAAATGGGAATTCATGAGGTGGTCATGACAACGGGACCTTACGCGGAATTGCTGGAAAATTATATAAAATCATTGGGATTGTCTCTTGCGATACAATATGTAAATAATCCGAGATATCAGGAGACGAATTATATTTACTCCATTTATCTTGCCGGAGAGTATCTTCATTCAGAAATGATTTTACTGCACGGCGATCTGGTGTTTGAGGAGGAAGTGCTTCGACGGGTGACAGAGGCAAAGCAGGATTGTATGGCGGTTAGTTCGACAGTGGAATTGCCGGAGAAAGATTTTAAAGCGGTGATAAAAAACGGAAGGATTCAGGCGGTGGGGATTGAGTTTATGCAGGACTGTGTTGCAGCACAACCGCTTTATCACTTTTCACAAGAGGCGTGGGAAATCTGGCTGAATCAAATCATAAGCTTTTGTGAAGCGGGAGAAGTCACCTGTTATGCAGAGAATGCCTTGAATCAAGTGACGGATCAGATGAAGCTGTATCCATATGATTTTAAGGAAATGCTGTGTCAGGAAGTGGACAAAGAGGAGGATTTGCTTGCAGTGAGAGCGCTTTTAAAGTAGACGGCAAAAAAGTGCAAAGCTGAGGAATGTGGAATGAAGTATAATGATTTTTGCAGGACGGATATAGAATTTGTAAATGTAGAGCAGATGAAAGAAGCCTGCCTTCATTTTGATTATAAAAAACTGGTATTGGTCATGTCAAAGCGGGCAGGTGTCAGGTACGAACTGGAGCGCTTTGTGAGAGACCTCGAAAGCCGATATGAATTACTGTGGCTTGGGGAATCCGTTAGTTATCCAACGCAGAAAACCCTGAAGGAAGGACTGGATGCGCTAAAGGGGTTTGAGCCGGAGGCAATCCTTGCCATAGGCGGCGGCAGCGCCATTGATTACGCCAAAGGAATGAAAGCTTTTTACCACAGTACAGAGTACCAGACGGTGGAGACAATTACAGAGTTATTACAGAAAAAGGAGATTCGGAGGAATCCCATAGATATTATTGCAGTGCCGACCACTGCGGGAACAGGTGCGGAAGTGACAAAATGGGCTACTATCTGGGATAGTGAAAGTAAGTGTAAATATTCCATCGATAGGGAGGAACTAAAGCCGGATAAGGCATTTATCGTACCGGAATTTACCGCAAGGGCAGGCGGAGAACTGACGATAACGACTGGTTTGGATTCCTTGGCACATGCGATGGAAAGCTATTGGTCGAAAAAGACTTCCCCGTTGGTGCGGCAGTTAGCAGTCAGATCGATAGGCATTACAATAGAATATCTGGATCAGATTATAAAAGAACCGGAAAATATAAGCTTAAGAGAAAAGCAATGTCTGGCGTCGGTGCTTTCAGGACTGGCATTTTCCATGACAAGGACCACAGCGTGTCATTCTATTTCCTATCCGCTTACCATGCAATATCAGATTCCCCACGGAACGGCTGTCGCTATGACATTGGCACAGGTGGCGGAGAAGAACAGCGGAAGCTTTCCGGAGGCGGAGGATTTATTTGCCCTTTTTGCAGGCTGCGGCGGCATACGAAATTATTTAGAGCAGGTGTGCGGTGAAACGGTATCACTGCGGCTGCGGGACTATGGAATTGCGAGGGATAAGCTTCCCGTGATAGCGCAAAGCGCATTTACGCTGGGAAGAATGGACAATAATCCTGTGGAGTTTAACAGGCAGGATGTTGTTGAAATATTAAAGCAAACATTTTGATGAAGAGTCATTGGAAGGGAGGACGATATGAGTAAAAAATGGAAGCAGAATATCAAGGAATTATTAGGAACAGTGAAGGACGGATTTGCAGTTCTGGAAACAATGGATTCGGCGGCACTCATTGAGTTCTTGCAGACGATGCAGGAAGCAGTTATACATATCGGTAACTCAATTGAGAAGCAAATTGCAGATTGTGAACAGATCATAGAGACATTGACGGAATTGGCAGAAAGGATTTATGAGTTAAGTTTTGATGGCAATCATTTGAAATATAAAAATCTGGAAAAAGCCAAAACCCTGTGTGAAAAGGCAGAAAAAGAAATGGATATAGGAATCCCGGATGTCTATGAGATTCTCTTTCTGCCTTATAAGGTGTCTATGTGGGATGCCTTGGAAACTATATATGAGGCAGCGATATTGGAAAAGGATTGTCATGTAACGGTTATGCCGATACCGTATTATCATATGACGGAAGATAGGAGTAATGTGGAACTGGAGTACGAAGGAAATCAATTTCCGCGTAATATTGAGATTACTGATTATAGAAAATATGATATTCCGGAAAAATTTCCGGACGTGATATTTATTCACAATCCTTATGACGATCACAATCTTGTTACGCAGGTACCGCGTTGTTATTTTAGTTCAGAACTGATGAAATATACAGATCATTTGGTATACATCCCTTATAAAGTATGCGCTGAAAGAGTGAGAGATAGTTTTTGTGTTATGTCGGGAGTGAGAAATGCATGGAGAGTGTTTGTACAGTCGGAGACGGTACGTGAGGTATATATAAAATATAATCCTCAGGAGAAAATCGTTGTAACCGGGTCACCGAAGATTGACAAGGTAATTCGGAATGCGCAATATCCGCCCCAAATGCCTGAGGAATGGAAATCAGCGCTTGATGGCAAAATTGTATTCCTGCTGAATACTCATTTGAATAGTATTATTAATCATTCAGAAGAAATGATTAAGGAAGTAGAGGGACTAATTGCGTTTTTTGAGAAAAGAGAGGATATAGCCCTGTTATGGAGACCACATCCTCTTAGCGTAGAAACAGCAAAGACAATGAATATTAAGACGGTACGGGCGTATCAGCAGCTTGTGGAAAGATTCAAAGAACTGAAAAATGGTGTATTCGACCAAACGTCAGATCCCCATCAGGCAATTGCACTTTCCAATGCGTATATTGGGGACTGGAGTTCCATGGTGATGATGTTTGGTGTGACAGGGAAACCGATATTTATCAGAACGACTGCGTTAGACTGGAATATGGCGGGAAAAAGATTAAAATCGATAGATTATGAGGACACAGTCAAGCTTGAGACATTTATCGATATGATTGTAACGGGTAAGGATACCGGCAGAGAGGACAGAAAGGAAGAGTTTGCAGGTCTTTTTGCGAGAACAGACGGTAATTCGGGAAAGCAAATTTGGGAGTATGTGAAGAATGCTTTGGAAGAGTGAGGAGAGGACACTGTATGATAGAACCATATAAAAAATGCCTGAAAAAGATACCGGCTTCAATCGAAGAGCTGCAAAGGCTTACAGACGAGCTGTACGAGCAGATAGGGGAGGAGACCAGACAGGCAAGGGCAGAAAAAGGCAGAGTTGTGAAAGTCATTGATATGGTATTAAAACTGAAGGGTACAGAAATGTTTTCACAGTTGAAGAGAATCGTATCCGGTGATCTTTTTCAAAGTATTCAGAGGTATGATGACGAGTTTCTAACCTTCGAGAGAGTGCTGTCCATTTATGAGGAAGAGAAAAGTGCAGGGAAAACTTCCCTTTTAGACTGGGTGAGCTCTGTAGCAGAGCTGCAGGAAATCTATGCGAAGACCTTTTTTGGAATGCGCAGATTAGAGCTGGATATGCCGAAGGCAAGTAAAGAGGAATTCCTTCAACTGATTGTACAGTATGATATGTCTGCAATCTATCTGACAAATATGTGGAATTGGCATCCTTTTTATAACCCTGGTTATTTGGTGCAGCAGTTGATGATATTGCTGAGTGAAAATGGGAAGGAAGCTTTGTGTGAAGAGATATATGGGCGAATAGAGGAAATGGATAAGTAGAGGAAGTACATATACATGGATGATAAAAAAATATGTTTTATTATTTGTTCTAATAATCAATTATATCTGGATGAATGTTTGTTTTATATCAGTCAGTTGGAAATACCGGAAGGATATAGTGTGGATGTTATGAGTATTGCAGAGGCAAAAAGCATGACATCCGGTTATAATGAGGGTATGAAGGCAACCGATGCAAAGTATAAGGTATATATACATCAGGATGTGTTTATTTTGTATAAAGGATTTTTAAAGGCGGTAATAGATATTTTTAAATCAGATTCCAAAATCGGCATGATTGGCATGGTGGGTGCGCCCAAAATGTCGGCAAGCGGCGTTATGTGGTTCGGTATGAGAGAAGGTTCGTTATATATGCTGCGGCATTGCCAGGAATCCTATCAGGAATATGAGTACCGTCTGGAGGATGGTCTGCATGATGTGGAAGCGGTTGACGGACTGATGATAATCACCAGTGTTGATTTGCCGTGGAGAGAGGATATATTTGATGGATGGGACTATTATGATGTATCGCAAAGCTTTGAATTTTTGAGGAAGGGATACCGGGTAGTAGTTCCTGAACAGAGAAATCCATGGTGTCTGCATGAGGACGGAATCCTTAATTTTTCTGATTATGATTCTTATGTCAGGAAGGGAAGAGAGGAGTATCCGGAGTTTTTCCAGGGAATAAAGACGCTCTATAAAAGGAATGAGTGGAGACAGGAATGTCAGGTGACAGTCTTGTTAGTGGTACAGAATCAATCGGAGCTTCTCAGGCAGCAGCTAAGGATGATGGAACTGCTTCGGGGAAATATACGGACACGAATCATTGTTGTAGACAACGGCTCAGAGGATGGCTTGTGTGATTGGCTGCAAAGCCAGCAAAAGGTGGAATATATTTGCTGGGAGCTTGCAAGGGAAAACTATGCTGTTGTGCTGAATACTGCCATACGGGAATTTGAAATTGAGCAGGACATTCTGCTGGTTTCTCCAATAGAGCTGCTGCTGCCGGGATGTCTGGATATAATGTATGGTGCCTTGCATTGTTCAGAGGAGGTAGGGGCAATCGCAGCTAATTTGTTACACTTAGGGATGGAGGAAGTGCCGGATCTTCAGAGCGCACTTACCTATGTACAAGGAAAAGAACGGACAGCAAATGTGAAGGGTATCGGGAAGCTGCCAGTGACCGGTGTGATGATAAAGAATCAAATGGTGCAGCAGATCGGCGGGTTTGATGAGACGCATTCTGCGTTACCGGGGGTGCTGGAGGATTTTTCTGTCAGAGCAAGCAGAGAAGGCTTTGTCTTTTACGAGATGGAGGATGCCTATATCTGTCAGGTCAGGTAATGAACAGGAAATGTATCATGGGAAATTTATAGTGGCAGTATTTTTTCCCATACAGGCTGAGCCAGCGTCAAAGCGCGCTGACTTAAGTGGCAGTGGTCCGCAGAGAGATATTCTTCAATGGTTTGAAAATCTTCCGTAATCATTTGCTTAAATACAGACAGGAAACCGATGTGGTGTTGTCTGCATCCGGCGGCTAACTGTTCGTTAAAGTATGCAGTTGCCAGATTGCGTTCTGTCTCAGTGCCGCTTCTGGGAAACTCGGGATCTATGGGGCATACATCCCGCTGGGAGGCAATAGGACCCCAGCAGGAAACAAGGTAACCTCTTTCCTTTAAAGAGACAAGGAAAGGAAGGTATTCCGTAAGAATATCATCCACAATGTCCTGATAGGTCCGCTGCTGTAATACGGTCTGACGAAATACATGTACCCGGAGATCAATTTCTCCAAGACAGCATATGATATGAGCGTTTGGTTTAATAAAATTACGGCACAAAAAATCCACTTTCTCGCGAAAGTGAGTAGAGGTGTCCGTTTGATTACAATGATAAGCCAGACAGGGACCCAGATGTAATGCGGTAAAGGGATGGGCTGTAGCATTTGGACAGATATTGATGTCATTTCCTATCGGGACGAATGACAGTGATTCATTCCCGCTGAAAAAGTTGACATGGGAGTCACCCAGTACAATAATGGTATTATTGACATAATGCTGTAAGCGTGCTTCGTTGAAATGTGCCTGTCTTGTTATGGTATCGGTGTAATCCGCATCAGGAAGCATTTGCAGAGCAAAAACCAATTCTTTTAACATGCTGGTAATGGCAGAAACATCAGGAGCGGAAAGATAGTTGTCAATCGCAACGAAGCGTTCGGAGAAGAGCTGCCTGATGGTCTGAAGCTGGGCAGCAGGATACAGTTCCGCGCGGTATTCCAGTTCCGTGGAAAAGCACAGTTTTAAATCCTCCCATGGTATTTGAAACAGGGAAGAGGGATTGGTTTCTATTGTGTGGATAAGCTTAAGTACAATTTCTGCTGTTTTCATCCGTTACATCCTTATTTGTATAATTTATAATTTTATCATAAAGAAAATTTCTGTACAAGAATCGTTGGAGGAAATATGGACAAGACGAAAGAATTATTAATGAAAATCAGGACTGCGGCTGCGGAAGGAAAGCTTCCAACGGAAAATATTCCCATTGCGGATATCAAACAATGCGTATCTGCAGAAATAGAGGTTTATCGGAATACGGTGACAGAGAGCCAATACTTGAGTATTTTGGAGAGTTATGAAAGAGTAAGTGCAGATATTACGGAAGAAGAGTGTGAAAAGCCCAAGGTAATTCTTTGGCTGGACGCTATGCTTCTGTGTCTGGATATGTTGTCAGATGCCATATATACTCTGGCGAACAGAGAGTATTGGGAGTATAAGCATCGCCATCATTTGCAGGACCCGCAGATTCAGGAGATTATAAATTATATTGATAAAAAGCACAGGGTAAGTCTGCTGAACTATGGTTTTGTAGATGACTATATGAAGCAGCCGGTGGAGTCGTATCTTGACGAGGACTGTCAGATGCTCTACATACCTTATAAGGGACGAAGGATGTATTTTCCAAGAAGCTGGGATGAGGAGAGGAGCATCCAGTATTTTCGTTCGTTACTGGCGGAGCAGGATGTGCGCTCTCCCCATTGCTATCGACATAACGGGTATGGCGTAAAGGAAGGGGATGTTGTGGTAGATGTGGGGGCAGCGGAAGGAATCTTTACTCTGGATATCATAGATATTGCCGGAAAGGTGTATCTGCTGGAAGCCGATAAGGAATGGCTGGAAGCATTACGGCAGACCTTTCAGAAGGATGGGGAAAAGGTTCAGATTATTTATGGTTTTGCGGATTGCATTGCAGAAGGTGACAGAGTAACGCTGAATTCTCTTTTTACAAAAGAGATAAATTATATTAAAATGGATATTGAAGGGTATGAGAAGGCGGCATTGCAGGGGGCGGACAGACTTCTGACCGACTGTGAAAATCTGAGATGTGCAATCTGCGCCTATCATTGCAGAGAAGATGAAGAATGGATTCGGAACTATCTGCAGCGATATGGTTTTGTGACGGATGTGTCAGAAGGGTATATGTGTCCTGACTGGACCGTGGAAGCGTATCTGGAAGCGGAGCTTCGCAGAGGTATTGTATTTGGAAAAAAGGAGAAAAAGCATGATTAAAAATACAGAGATGCGTATCGTTATCATTGCCGGAAATCAATTGGAAGCGGTAAAGAGTACAATAGAGTCAGCCAAAGTATTTTCCGGTTTGGAGGAAAGTCAGTTTATTGTTGTGGATAATGGTTCCGGAGATGGTTTGGGTCAGTGGTTATCGACACAGCAGGGCTTTGATTACATGATTTTTGAAGATGCGGCGGAAGGATATGCCGGAATTTTAAATGAGGTGATAAAGCAGTTTGTCGGAGAAGAGGATTTGCTGGTATTATCTCCCGGCTTGATGGTATTACCCGGGTGTATTGAGACATTATACGACGCGTTGGAGGAGGATGAGCAGACAGGGGCAGTTTGTGCAAGAATGATTTCAAACAGATCTGAAGAAGGAAAGAGCTTCAGTAGCGCGGCAGAGTATGCCGCACTACATGCAGAACCGGAAGGGAAGACGGAAATATTAGGACTCCCTTATGAGGGGGTTTTGATTCGGAATGAAATGCTGCGGGAGTTAGAAGGCTTTGACAGCCAATTCCTTTTGCCGGGCAGTACCATGGTGGATTTTGCGTTTCGGGGCATAAAGAAAAATTATCGCTATTACGAAGTTCAGAATGCCTTTTTCTATAAGATATCGGATAGTGAAAAGATATTTTTTGAGAAATTTGGCAGGGATGTTGACAGACCGGTTCTCAAACAGAAGTGGGAGATGAATTATTTTAACGAATATCCGAATTATATGCTGCTGTCCTTTGTGGAGAAGGAAAAAGAAGAGGAATTTTCCGTTTTAGAGATTGGATGCGACTGCGGAGTGAATCTTTTACGTCTGAAAAATGAATATCCGAATGTGCAGTTATATGGCGTGGAAATTAATGCCGGCGCAGCGGAAATTGCATCTCATATTGCACAGACCCAGGTTGCCAATATTGAGGATAAGTCTCTGGATTTTGCAGGAACCAGATTTGATTATATTATTTTTGGAGATGTTCTGGAGCATTTGAGAGACCCGGAGGGAACCATAGGGTATTGTAAAAGCTTACTGAAAGAGGATGGACGGATTCTGGCATGTATTCCGAATCTCATGCACTGGTCCGTTATGTATCAGTTGATGAATGGTAATTTTACATATACGGACACGGGACTTTTGGACAGGACACATATACATTTCTTTACCTTTAATGAGATTGTAAGTATGTTTCAAAGAGCAGGCTATGAGATAGACCAGATGACCTATACCGGAGGAGGACAAATTACGGAAGATGTCAGGGCGTTTGTCAACAAATTGCTGAGCCTTTCCAACATTTCCGAAGAGTTTATGTTTTATGCTTTTCAATATATTGTTTCGGCGAAAAGAAGAATTTCAGATAACTGTCATTAACAACAATCCTGCGTCGCTGATGGTATTGTTTTCAACTAACTTGTCGGTTAAAAGCCGGCGGAAAGCTTCAGAATGCTCAAAGGTTCTGCTGATACAGGATATAATGTAGATATATTCATCGCGATTCAGTTTTTTGTTATTGTTTACAAAAGATGCTAAAGCAATAGTCTGAATGAGACAAAATTCGGCGGCAATATAAATGAACTTTGTTTTTACAAGCTCGTAGTCGGGAATTTCCAGGCTGTCGGAAAAGATGCGGTATACCCAATAATTCGTGTAAAAAGATGTATAATCCTGAATGGCTGAGCGAAATGCTGCCATGTCAGACAAATACTGTTCAAAGCTGGTTTGAGCAAAATAGTTATTTGTCAGTCTTATCAGTTGTGAAAAGCGCTCAAGAACTGGCTTCCTATACAGTATTGTCTGCAATTTCCGTAAGAAGCTATAACGATTGGCTTCACTGACAGCATGACTTAATTGTACATCAAGGGAATGCAGGGTATTCTCCTGAAAGTATAAGTTAATATGCGGACTGAGAGAATGATAGTCAATTTGCCCGGTTTGATAAAATTGTATTGCCGTTTCCAAAATTTTATAGGATACGAATAGTCGGGTGCTGAGTGTAACAGAAGGAAAGCATTGGAGAATATCTACAATGCCAGTGTGGACAGAGGATTCATAAAAATATAATTTTGTGTATTCATATTGGGGAGCAGGCGACTCGTCCTCTGTAAAGTCAAATTGTATACTTTCTTTGTTCATCAGCTTGTCAATTACATCGGGGCAGGACATACTTAAGTAACCTTCTAAAACGCTGCCATATTGATGACCCTTGCGGGGATAAATTCGACAGGTATCAGATAAATATTCGGGACCGAGTTTGAGAACAACTTTGCATAAATTATTGTTATCAAGCATGTAACAGCGCTGGTTTTCCAATTTGGCACAAATGCCATTGTCTGTTTCAATCAGCCAGTCTTTGGCGGGTACATCCAATTGCTCTTCATGTTCTGCCATCTTTTTACAGGTTGCTTCATCTATGATGATACGCCAGCCGGCGCAGCAGGTATTAGGGCAGGCGCTGGCAATACATTTAAAATCTTTATACAAGTCTACTGTGAGATAATTCATGGAAGGTTTCTCCTGATAAAAGTGAAGTAGTATTTTTGTATAGTATAGCATATTTATTATTTCATTACAATTATAGTTTAAGTAGTAGATGAAGAAGTATTTTTCTATTAATAAATTGAATTAAATTTGGTAATTTCATATTGCATTTTGTAGTTAATTGTGCTACGATAACTGCAAGCAAGTAATTTCAGAAGATTGATTCTATGATTCTCAGACCGACTGACGGTTTCTGACTTTTTCGGACTTCTTGCTTAATCCCATGGAAGATATTCCAAAGAAAACGGCAGGAAGGGTAAAAGCACATTCTTCCTGCAATTTACAGCAGAAAGGATGAATGCCTATGAATGAAAAAGAAGAAGTAAAGACGGTTCACGCTCCGCATGACAGGGGCTACAAAAGGAGTCTGTCCCAGCCTGGGGAGTTTTTACATTTCCTGAAGAAATATGTAAAAGCGGACTGGATGATGGGGCTTGAAGAATCGCAGCTTAGTTTGTGTGACAAGGAATTTGTGGATAAGGATTATGAAGGTAGGGAAGCGGATTTAATTTACCGTGTGAAAAGGACAACGGGAGAAGAAATTTTTGTATTTGTCCTGCAGGAATTACAGTCAACGGTGGATTACACGATGATTTTTCGCATTTTGATTTATGTGGTAAATAATTTGTTGCGACATTTTCTGAATACGGCGAAAGCGAAACGCGAGGATAAGGATTTTCGTCTGCCTGCCATGGTGCCCATAGTTTTTTACAACGGAGAAAGTAGTTGGACGGCGGTCAGAAACCTTCGGAATTATCAGACTGGGGGAGACTTGTTTGGAGACCATGTGCTGAATCTGGAGTATTATCTGGTAAATCTGTCCGATATAGAGGAGCAGGACATTCTTTCCACGAATACGGTGCTGGATAATATCATGTACTGTGACAAATTCCGCAGAAAATACGAGCTGGCAGAAGCGGTCAGGACAGCGTATGACAGGATACAGTTGCTGGGGAATCAGGAGAGAGAAGAATTTAATAATTGGGTCAAAACCATCTTGCTGTCTGTCTGCGGTAATCGTGAGACAGTGGTGGAGGAGATTTTAAGCTGGGCTGGAAACGGAGTGGATGATATGGCGTTCAAGTACAATATAATCAAGGCTTTTGAGGATGAGAGAGCAGAGGGAAAAGCTGAGGGAAAAGCGGAAGAAAGAGCAGAAGTTGTGATTGAACTGTTAGAAGACCTGGGAGAAGTGTCTGGTGAATTGAGGGAAAATATTATGGCGCAGAAGGAGTTGACTGTATTAAAGGAATGGCATAAAAAAGCGGCCAAAGTGAAAAGTGTTCAAGAATTTGAAGCGTATTTAAAAGAAAGATAATTTTACAAGTTTTAATAATATAAAGAAATCAAACGTCATCTTAGGTTTTTCTGAGGTGACGTTTTCATTGGTAAAATAATGCAGGAAAGTGATTGACAAAATTCATTGCATAAAGTAGTATACCAAAAGTGTTGTTAGAGGAAAAGATATTTTAAGCAGAAAGTCTGCTGAAAGATACAGGGCAAAGAAATATATTTGCCGACTGGATATATATTTTAAGAGCCTTGAATGCTATAAATGACAGCGGAAGAGGAATGGTGATTGTTACCTCAGGTACATTGACAAGGAAAAATGAGGAAAAGCTGCGCAAGAATATCGTATCACGCGATTGGATAGAGGCAGTGGTTACCCTCCCTGCCAATTTGTATGCAAACACCAGAACTGGCAGTGAAATCATTTTATTTAACAAAAAGAAAGAGAAGAAACGGCAAAAGAAAATTCTTTTCATAGATATCAGTAAATACTTTTTGCGGGATAACAGGAATTTCTATTCCATATCTCAGGAAGGAATTGATTTAGCAACCGATATTTTTTACAAATATTATGAGGTGCAGGGTGTAAGCAGTATTGTAAACGTTTCACAGATTGATGAGGAGGTCTGTTCCCTTAAGCCTTTGCGTTATATAGGAATGCAAAAACAAAAAGATACGAATATCCAGACGCTTTGTCTTGGTGATATTGCGCATATAGCGAGAGGAGTACAACTTAAAAAGGAGGAGGAAGAGGCTCTGTGTCTGAACGGAACCGCTTTCTATCTGAACATCAAGGATATTCAGGAGGGACGTATCCATTATGAGGATGCCAGACGGATTTCGCCGAAAAGCAAAGACTGGCATAAAAAATTTGAAATCCGGGAGGATGATATTTTAATTACCTCCAAAGGAGCCTCTTTCAAGATAGCAATTGTGGGGGGAAATCCGCCGGAAACATATATTTGCGGTAATCTGACATTGCTTCGCGTCAATAAATCGGTATACCATTCTTACATATTATACGCTTAGACAAAGAAAACGAGATTAGTGTCGTTTATGACGAATTCTGTACCTGTGGAGTGATTTCGAGACAATGCACGTCTGAGTACATAAACAGACTGCCGTCTTTTATTCGTCAGATTAAGGTCATTACAAACGGAGAATATCTGTTGGAGGTCGGAGAAGACGGATATTATCACACAGAAATAAGCGCTGTAAGGAACGTTCCCTCCGAGTATCGGTGCTATAAAATCAAGGGGCATATAGAAAATTGGGAAGCAGAGGACGCAGCTAAAACAGATTGGATTTTTTACCGGCACGGTGTATATGAAGAGCTTCATGTCGGTGATAAAGTATGTTTTAAAATCTCCAAGACAGAAGTAAATAACTGGAAGGATATCGGACTGGCAAGAAATATTTATCCGGCGGATTTGAAGAAAGAGGTTTAGGTGACTGAGCTTTAGGGTGATAACACAAAGAAAAATAGAATTTTAACCATATTTTAACGTTTATGTTATTCTAATTATCTTGACAAAGTATGTTTTCCTCTTTAGAATCTATTCATAACATTTATATAAGGAGGTATATTTTACAAAAATGGATTCTGATAGTAGTGTCCCTGACCCTTCTATGGGCTTTTTATTATTGATACAGGTGATTTTAATTGCATTAAATGCGGTGTTTGCCAGTGCGGAGATTGCGGTTCTGTCCATAAACGATGCAAAACTTGCAAAGCTTGTTTCTGAGGGAAACAAAAAGGCGAAGCGGCTTAGCCGCCTGACCAGCCAGCCTGCCAAATTCCTTGCAACGATACAGGTTGCAATTACGTTGTCGGGGTTTCTGGGCAGTGCGTTTGCGGCGGATAACTTTTCGGATTATATTGTGGACTGGATGATGGGATTGGGTATTGGTATTTCACGCTCAACGCTGAACACGATTGCAGTCATATTAATCACGCTGTTACTTTCTTATTTTACGTTGATTTTTGGGGAATTGGTTCCAAAGCGTATAGCCATGAAAAAATCGGAACAGCTTGCATTGGGAATTTCAGGACTTATCAATGGAATTTCGGTATTATTTGCTCCAATCGTATGGTTTTTATCTGTTTCCACTAATGCGGTGCTTCGTTTGCTGGGAATTAGTCCGGAGGAAGAAGAGGATCAGATTAGCGAAGAAGAGATACGAATGATGGTGGATGCCGGAAGTGAGAAAGGGACCATTGACCACGAGGAAAGAGAATTCATACAGAATGTATTTGAATTTAATGATTTGACGGCAGAAGAAATTGCAACCCATCGTACTGATGTGGATCTTTTATGGCTTGAGGACTCTGACGAGGACTGGGCGGGAATGATTCACAGCACCAGACATACACGTTATCCTGTCTGCGAGGATTCCAAAGATAATATTGTGGGAATACTGAACGCGAAGGACTATTTCCGTCTGGAGGATAAAAGCCGTGAGAATGTAATGGAGAATGCGGTCAAGTCTGCCTATTTTGTACCGGAAAGCATTAAGGCAGATGTATTGTTCCGAAATATGAAGAAAACCGGAAATTCCCTTGCCGTTGTACTGGATGAGTACGGCGGAATGGTGGGGATTGTGACTTTGAATGATTTAATTGAGCAGCTCGTAGGGGATTTGTCTGACGAGGAAGAAAATCAGGCAGAAGACGCTCCCGGAATTACGCAGAATGGCGAGGATACCTGGCTGATTCGTGGCAATGTAAGGCTGAGTGAGATTGAAGAGGAAACGGGAGTAAAACTTGACAGTGAAGAATATGATACCTTTACAGGGTTTGTATTTGATTGTCTCGGAGAGGTTCCGGGAGACGGGCAGCAGGATATTGAACTGGAGATTCCTCCGGTACATATCCATGTCAGTCGTATCGAGGAGCATCAGGTAGCGGAGGCAAGCATTCGTCTGACTAAGGAGACTGCGAAAGAGAGTGAGAGTAACGCATAGTCTGTCTGTTGTAAATGGGGAGCAGGCAGACCCTTACAGAAAAGAGTAAGTATTCTATAAATATGATTAGGGTGGCAGGAGATTTGTCTGTAATATCTCTGCCACCCTATTATGATAGTAAATTTATTCGTTTACAATGTTATAATATTCCCTGGAGGTAATTTTATACACGATACCATACACAAGGGAGAAAAGAACACAGGTGGCTCCCACACTCAGGATAAAGGTCGGCATATGCACAACGATTACCATCCGCAGACAGTTAGCAACGATTTTCAGCGCCACAGCGGAATGCAGAATGGCTGTGAATAGCGGCAGAAAGAATACCAGCATAATTTGGGAGTGAATGGACTTCCGTATTTCTTCCTTGGATAACCCCACCTTCTGCATAATCAGGAAACGCTCCCTGTCCTCGTAACCTTCTGAAATCTGTTTATAATAAATCATCATAACGGTAAAAAGAATAAACAAAATTCCTAAAGTAATTCCTACAAATAAAATTCCGCCATAGATACTGTAGAAGGATTCCTGTTCCAACTGTTTTACGGATAACTCAAAGGAGAGATTATTGGCAGTAAAAACCTCCGTTAAGTAAGTAGAAAAAGCAATAATATTCTCGGTAGTCTCACTGCTGTTAAAACCGGTATAGGTGAGTAAGTAGTCTCCTGATACAAATTTTTGGAAAACCTCCTCATTTGGAACAACAATTAACAATTTGGAGAACAGCGTCATTGTCTGGTTGGAAATATAAGCAAGACAACTGCTGTCTGCCGTTCCTTTAATCTGATAAGTAGTATCAAGGTAGGTCAGAGTTTCTCCTGTATAGAAAGAATCGGAAGCATAAAGAAGAATCTCTGTATCCTGCAGGGTTTCGGATGTATGATTAAAGCGATTGTATTCCGCAAGGGTCAGAATATAAGTATCCGGTATCTTGTCAAAGCTTGTAAAACCGGAATTCCCCAGCGGTTCAATACCGTTTGCCGTCTTGCTGAAAACGGCAGAGCCATAGCTGCATGTCACCATATCTTCCGCCGGAAAGGCTTTTTCAGAAAGGCTGCTTTCCAGTAATTGGGCTGCGGTGTCTTTGCCGGAGCTATCCAATACATATTGAATCGTGCGCGGAAACTGCTCATTGATACTGTGCTCGCTGTTGGCATACATGGACATCGCTGCGGAAAGCACTACAATGGCGGCAGTGGAAAGAATACATATGGTTGCCAGTCCGGCAGCATTCTGTTTCATGCGGTAGAGCAGACCGGAGACACTTACAAAGTGTTTGGTGGTATAATAGTACCGTTTATTTTTTTTCAAAACCTTCAGGACGAAGATGCTTCCTGCCGTAAACAAAGCATAGGTGGCAAGCATAACCAAAAGAGCGGCAGGCAAAAAGTTATTGATTGCCGTGCCTGCACCGGTGCTTCTTAAAGCAATGGAATATCCCGCGAGAAGAAGAACCAGACCGATAAGTGTTAAAACAGGACGCATTTTGGGTTCCCGTTCACCGGTATTCTCGCTTTTCAGCAACTCAATATCTTTGGCAGAAAGAATGCTGAAAATACTGCGTAGTAAAATCAGCGCTGCAATGCTGACCGTCAGCGTAATTGTCTGGGAGACAGCGTCGGTATTCAGATAAAATCCTTCCAGTGGAGTCTGACCAACGATTTTGAACAGCAGTACCAGCATTAATTTATCAAACAAAATTCCAAAGAATAGAGAACCAATCAATCCAATGGAAAAAATCAGAAGTACTTCAATAAAGATAATACGCACAATATGTCTCCGATCCATGCCGAGGACACGGTAAAGTCCGAACTGTTTTTTCTGATGCTTCAGGATAAAACTGTTGGCATAAATCAGAAAAATAAATACGAAGACCGAGGCGACGAAAGAGCCGCTTTGCAAAATTCCACAAAGCTGGGCAGCGCCTTTAAATGCTTCTGCATAGGTTTCGCGGTTATAAAGGTGAGGGTTTGTTCTAAGGGAGGTGAGGATGTAGTAAAACAGGATGCCTCCAATGGTGGTAAGCAGGTAGGGAAGATAAAGCTTCCCGTTTTTCCGGATATCCGTAACGGCAATTTTGGCGTAACGATGCTTATTCATGAGCTTCACCTCCTGACAGCAGAGAAGTCAGAGCATCATTGATTTTTTTGTACATCTCTTCCTGATTGGAATTGCCTCTGTATATCTGGTGATATACGACGCCGTCCTTGATAAACAGCACCCTTCCGGCATGGCAGGCGGCACGGACACTGTGCGTCACCATGAGAATGGTCTGCCCTGTGGCGTTAATCGCTTCAAACTGGTCTAACAGCTTTACGCTGGCTTTGGAATCCAGGGCGCCCGTGGGTTCATCTGCCAAAAGCAGCTTCGGGGAAGTAATCAGTGCTCTTGCGATAGCGGCGCGCTGCTTTTGTCCGCCGGACACCTCGTAAGGGTATTTTTTTAACAAATCCGAGATACCCAGAGAAGCGGCAAGAGGCTGCAGTTTTTCCTGCATCGTGGAATAGCTTGTTCCCGCAAGCACCAGCGGAAGCAGGATATTGTCCTCCAGAGAAAAGGTATCCAGCAGATTAAAATCCTGAAAGACAAAACCAAGATTGTTTCTGCGGAAGGCGGCGCGTTCTTTTTCCTTAATATTGGAAAAGCTTACGCCGTCCAGATAAATTTCTCCCGAGGTAGGAGTGTCCAGGGCGGCGAGAATATTTAACATGGTTGTTTTGCCGCTGCCGGATTCGCCCATGATTGTCACAAATTCTCCCGGTTCCACGGAAAAATTGATATTGCTTAGGGCTTCTACCTGATTTCCGCCAAGGCGGCTCTTATAAATCTTTTTGATGTTGACTGCTTCTAAAATTGACATTGTATATACCTCCATATGATATTGCTCAGAGCCATGACATGGTATTTTGGAGTACGGCTCCGAAAAGTTAAACTTAGTATAACAATGCGAAAATTTCCCTGCCTTAACTTTAGCTTACAAAGGAAATCCGTAAGCTTACGGTTTTGTAAGGTCAGGGCGCAGCCTCCGGTTTTCGGTGAAAGTAATGGTGACACGGGTGCCCTCCTGCGGCTTGGAGGTAATGGAAATCTCATGCCCGAGACGGTTCAGAATCGTTTTGCACAGATATAGTCCCAGTCCGCTTGCCTTTTTGTCCGCCCTTCCGTTATATCCGGTAAAGGAACGCTCAAAAATGCGCGGTAAATCTTCGGGAGCAATACCGATTCCCGTATCCTCAATGACAAGTGTGGTAGTCAGAATTTCATCGTCCGGGGCGGCGTTGGCATAAATGCGGATACCGCCTGACGGAGTATATTTAATGGCGTTGGAAAGCAACTGCTCCAGGGAAAAGACAAGCCATTTTTCGTCTGTCAGCACCGAAAGAGAGAGATGTTCCAGGGTAAGGGACAGCGTGCTGTGAATAAATAAGGGAGAGTATTTTTTCACAGCCTGTTTTACCAAAGCTTCCAGGGAATAGTGCTTTAAAAGCAGATCCTGATTCATATCTTCCATACGCAGATACCCTAAAATAATATCTACATACCGTTCGATTTTGAAAAGCTCGCCCTTCATGCCCGTAATATCATCGGGCGAGGTCTGCAGCAGAAGGCGCAATGCGGCGATAGGCGTTTTTATCTGATGTACCCACAGGGTATAAAAATCGGAAAGCTCCCTCTCCCGTTTCGTATGCGCATTGGTCCGGGCTCGCTGTAATGCCTCCAGTTTGAGAATGATGTTTTGATAGTCTGTCATCAGCAGCTCCTTTTCCGGAAGCAGCTCTGTTAAAGGTTTGCCCGCGGTGCTGTCGTAGGATAGCAGAATTTTGTGCTTTTTTGCCTGCTTCCCGTAATCAAGGATTCCCAAAAAGATTAAAAATACAAAGTAGATAACAAAGGCGTAAAGTATGGGTTCCGTGTCATTCCCATAAAGAAACAGTACCATGATATTAATACTGCCGCATAAAAGTGCGAGGAGCAGTATTGTTTTTCGGCTGTATAAATATTGTAGGATTGTCATTCTAAAAGATACCCGATTCCTTTCTTTGTCTTAAGATAGTCCGTGCAGCCCGCCGCTTCCAGCTTTTTCCTCACCCTTGTTACGTTTACCGTCAAGGTGTTATCGTCAATAAATTCTTCATTTCCCCAAAGCGTTTCCATCAATTCATCCCTTGAGACCACGGTCCCGTGTTTTTCCATAAGAAGCTGTAAAATCATATATTCGTTTTTGGATAGAGAGATGTTCTGATTGTTACAGGTGAGCGTGGTATTATTCAAATTTAAAGCCAGTTCCCGATAGGAAAGAACATTCTGCTGCCGGGGCAGGGAATAGGTACGGCGGAGAAGCGCCTGGATTTTGGCGGTAAGCACATTGATATCAAAGGGCTTTTCAATATATTCGTCGCCGCCCATATTCATTGCCATTACAATATTCATATTGTCGGAAATGGAAGAAATAAAGATAATCGGGGTCGTGGAAAATTTCCGTATCTCACTGCACCAGTAAAAGCCGTTATAGAAGGGGAGATTGATGTCCATCAGAATCAAATCAGGGGCATAGGCTGTAAAGATATCCGTGATATTGCGGAAATCCTCTGCGCATTTCGTCTGAAAGCCCCATTTGTCAAGGTGGGAACTGATGCTGCCCGCGATTGTGAAATCGTCTTCAACAATTAAAATCTTATACATGAATCCTGTCCCCTTTCGTTACTATAATGTAAATCTTATCACAAATGGGGAAAAAGGGAAATGAATTATCTTGCAATCCACATAAGAAAGGTATAGAATAAACTGCAAATGGAGGTACGCAAATGAGAGACGAGACAAAGTGTTTACATGCAGGCTATGCACCTAAAAACGGAGAACCAAGAGTTCTGCCCATCGTGCAGAGTACTACCTATGTTTATGATTCGGCAGCAGAGGTAGCTGCGATTTTTGATGACCCTACAAAGGGATTATGTTACTCCCGCTTTGGCAATCCCACTGTTATGGCAGTGGAGGAGAAGATTGCGGCATTAGAGGGTGGTGTCGGTGCAATGTGTACCACATCAGGGCAGGCAGCGGTGCTTTTGTCAGTACTGAATATCTGCAAAGCCGGTGACAGCATTATCAGTACGGCAGAAATTTATGGCGGAACGATTAATCTGTTTGCCTTTACGTTGAAAAAGCTGGGAATTGAGTGCATTTTTGTGGATAAAAAATCCTCTGATGAAGAGATAAAAGCGGCGTTTAAGCCGAATACAAAGCTGGTGTTTGGAGAGACCATAGCAAACCCTGCGCTTACCGTATTTGATATCGAGCGTTTTGCCCATATTGCCCATGAGATGGGAGTTCCCCTGATTGTGGATAATACCTTTGCCACACCGATTTTCTGTAAACCTTTCGAGTTCGGTGCGGATATTGTTATCCATTCAACTTCAAAATATATGGATGGTCATGCGGTTCAGATTGGCGGCGTCATTGTGGACAGCGGTAAATTTGACTGGACCAACGGCAATTTCCCTGATTTGACCGAGCCTGATGAATCCTATCATGGCATTTCTTATACGGAAAGCTATGGAAATATGGCATATATCATTAAGGCAAGAATGCAGTTGATGAGGGACTTCGGCGTATATCCGGCAGCACATTCCGCGTTTCTTTTGAATCTGGGACTGGAGACTTTGCCTGTGCGCATGAAGCAGTACAGCGAAAATGCAATGATTGTTGCAAAGTATTTGCAGAATTCCCCGGCAGTAGAGGCTGTCCATTATCCCGGACTGGAAACGGATGAAAATTATCCGCTGGCACAGAAATACTTAAAAGGCTGCTGCGGTGTTATTTCCTTTAATATCAAAGGAGGAAGAGAAGCGGCGGCGAAGTTTATGGATAATTTAAGTCTTGCATCCAATGAGGTTCATGTGGCTGATATCAGGACCTGTGTGCTTCATCCCGCAAGCGAGACCCACAGACAGCTTACGGACGAGCAGCTTGCGGCAGCAGGAATCGACGGCGGTATGGTTCGTCTTTCCGTCGGTCTTGAAAATATCGATGACATTATTGCAGATTTGGAAAAGGCTTTTGCAAGCGTATTATAAAAACAAATGAGTGAAGTAAGAAACGCACCTTGAATTTGACATGGATGAATTTCATGAGTCATATTTGAGGTGCGATTTTATTTCCGGTGATAAATAAAAATTCTGAGAGAGGAATTACTGGAGAAATGACCAACAACGATATTCTGCAGATTGCCCTGAAGCAGTCTGCACTTGACAATCATTGCGATGCACAGGATTTTCAGAAAGAAAAAAATGTGGTGGTGGTATCAAAGGAGCATCCGGGAGCGAGGAAATATCTGACCCTGCCTTTCGCCTGCAATCTGGTGTCCTATGGAAATAATATTGTGGCATCGGTGCAGGAGGAATATCGTGACATTGTAACTGACTATATTGGAAAATATCCTGTGGAACACTGCTTTGAGACACCGAATATGCACGTTTTGAATGATGCGCTGCAGGAAAAGGGATTGCGAATCTGCTTTATGGCAGAGTATTTTCTGCCGGATGTAAACCGCTTGAAGGCACTGGAATGCCCGTGTGAGCAGAAGGTGCTGCATAGGGCGGATTTTGCACAGCTTTACACACCGCAGTGGAGCAACGCTCTTTGTGAGAAACGAAAGGAGCTTGACGTGCTCGGTGTGGGCGCTTATGATAATGGTAAGCTAATTGGACTTGCAGCATGTTCGGCGGACTGCGATACCATGTGGCAGATTGGCGTGGATGTACTGCCGGAATATCGAAGAAAGGGAATTGCGTCAGCTCTGACCAGCAGGCTGGCACTGGAAATATTAAAGCGGGGAAAGGTGCCTTTTTACTGTGCGGCGTGGTCGAACCTGAAATCCGTCAGAAATGCGATGAAAAGCGGCTTTCACCCCGCATGGGTGGAAATGACCGCCAAGCCGAAGGAATTCGTGGCTGAAATGAACCAATGAACGGAGGTATTTATGCAGCGGAAAATCAGAGTGATTGAGACACATTTCGCATCCGATACGAAACTCAAAGAGATGCCGGAACTGTGTTTTGAGAAAGAAAAGCCGGAGCCTGACAGTCAGGAATGGGGTATGGTGAATGTATATGACGAGGTGCAGTATCAGGAAATTCTCGGATTTGGAGGCGCTTTCACCGAAGCGACTACGTTAAATTTAAGCCGCATTACTCCCCAAATGCGCAAGAAAGTAATGGAACTGTATTTTGATTCTGAAAAAGGGATTGGTTACAGCTTCTGCCGTTCCACCATTAACAGTTGTGATTTTTCCGAGGATTTTTACAGCTATGATGATGTGGAAGGGGATTTTGAACTGGAGCATTTTGACATCTCCCATGATAAAGAGACTATCATTCCCGCCATTCGGGAAGCAATGGAGATAGCAGATGATTTCCTGATTTATGCAAGTCCCTGGAGCCCGCCTGCATGGATGAAGACCAATGGAAAAATGTCCAAGGGTGGCAAGCTGAAAAAGGAATGCCAGGAGGTCTGGGCAAAATACGTGGCAAAATACATACAGGAATACGGAAAGGCGGGCGTTGACATCTGGGGTGTGACCGTGCAGAACGAGGCAAAGGCGGAGCAGGGCTGGGAGTCATGCTTTTACACCGCAGGAGAGGAACGGGATTATGTCACCGGTTATTTGAAGCCTGCCTTTGAAAAAATGGGTCTGGGTGATAAGAAAATCTTTTTCTGGGACCATAATAAGGAGCGGGTGGTTGACAGAGCGCTGGAGACCCTTTGCAGTCAGAGGGCGCGGGATTGTTTTGACGGTATTGCGGTACATTGGTATGCGGGAGATCATTTTTCAGCTTTGGATATTACCCACAAACTCTTTCCGGATAAATATATCATTGCCTCCGAGCAGTGTACCGGAAAAGGAAAAACACCTGAGCAGTCCGGTGAGAAGTATGCCCATGACATCATCGGTGACTTGAATAACTGGGTGAATGCCTGGGTGGATTGGAATATGTTTCTTGACGAGGACGGTGGTCCCGATCACTGGAAGGATGAGCAGAAAGCAACAGGATGGGCTGAGGATAAAATATGGGTTGGCGAGTCCCCCATTGTTTATGACCGGAAGAAAAAGGAATTGGACATTCGTTCTTCTTATTATTATATGGGGCATTTCAGCAAATATATCCGCCGTGGCGCGAAGAGAATCGGTTGCAGTATTTTTGATTCGGCGTTGGAAAGCTGTGCCTTTTTAAATAAAGACGGTTCCATCGTCTGTGTTGTATTGAACAGAACGGATGTGGATAAAAAGGCTACCCTGCGTTATAAGTGTGAGCTGGCTGATTTCACCAGTAAGGCGCATAGCATTATGACGTTTGTTTTCTGACTATGATAATATTATCTGATAAAAAAGAATGGAGAGTGGAAGCTATGAACGAGACATTACAGACAATGAAAAACCGTTATTCCTGCCGCAGCTTTACGGGAGAAGCCGTTGCACAGGAGGAAGTAAAAGCAATCGCGCAGGCTGCTGTGCAGGCGCCCAGTGCGATGAATCTGCAGCCCTGGAAAATTGTTGTAATTCAGGACAAGGCATTAATTGAAGAAATGGATGCCGCTACAATGGAGCTGCTTTCCAGGGAGGACAAAGCTGCCTACGAACGTTTCCTGAACAGAGGCGGAAAGCTTTTCTATAACGCTCCCTGCATCTTTGCAATTGTGAAAAAGGCAGGAAGTGATTTGGATTGTGGTATTGTGACCGAGAATATTGCTTTGGCAGCCAGCTCCTTAGGACTTGGAAACGTTATTTGCGGTATGGCAGCAATGGCTTTTGCAACAAAGAAGGGTGAGACATTTAAAGAAAGAATCATCCCGGAAGGCTATGAATTTGGTATGTCAGTGCTGGTAGGTCATGCCGTAAACAGGGAAGGCGCGCCCCACGAGGCAGATATGTCCAAGGTTACATATATCGGATAGTCGGGGTTTTAAAGGAGTAAGCCCATGCAGATTAAATCCATAGAAATTAAGAATTTTAAATCCATTCGGGAGCTTGAGATTTGTGATATCGAGAACGCTCTTATTCTGGTGGGCAAAAATAACACCGGAAAGACGGTCATTCTGGACGCCATTCGTGCTGTCACCGGCAATTACACCGTGATGGAAACGGATTTTAATGAGAAAAAGCAGAATATTGAAATTGCCATGGTATTTGAAATGACGGATGAGGATTTGCGTCAGTTTCACTCCTACGGCATTGTCAGTTCCTACAAACGCTATGAATCCTGGAAACGTGATTTCTGCGAAAAGCTGCCATCCTTTGTAAACGGACAGTTGACCTTTGTCTGTTCCATTAACTGCAATGGGAAAATACGATACGAGGATGGCTGTCACAAACATAACCGCTATATTCCCGAAGTGTTACCCAAGCTTCATTTTATTGACACTAACCGGAATCTGGCTTCTTTGCAGGAAGATATGCTCATGGTTCAGAAGTCGGAGGAGCTGATTCGCCTGCGTTCCAATTCCTGTATGTTTGATGCGGCAAAAACCTGCAATCATTGTTTTAGCTGCATCGGTCTGATTAATCAGAAAAAACCGGAGGATTTACAGCTTCACGAGACGGCAAGGCTTTTGGAATATAAAATGTATCAGTTGAACCTCAGTGAATTGTCCCGGAAGGTGAATGAAAATTACCGGAAAAACGGCGGCGTGGAGGAAATTCTCTATACCTTGTCCTGCAATATGGACAAAATGTTTTCTGTGGAAGCGCAAGCCCGGCATGAGGCGTCGAAGCGCTTAGGCTCTGTAGAAAATCTGGGAAACGGTATGAAAAGCATTTATATGCTTTCCTTACTGGAAACCTACATTGAAGATGAAAAGAGAATCCCAAGTATCATCATGGTGGAATATCCCGAATTATTCCTGCATCCCTCCCTGCAGAAGACTGCAAGTAAAATTCTCTATCGTCTGTCTAAGAAAAATCAGGTGATTTTTACGACGCATTCTCCAAATATGGTTGCGAATTTTACCAAGGGGCAGATTTGTCAGGTGGTTTTGGATGAGGGCGGTTATTCCGTGGCCCGTCAGAATACGGATATTGACGATATTTTGAACGACTTAGGCTATAGCGCCAATGATTTCCTGAATGTGGATTTTGTCTTTATTGTGGAAGGAAAACAGGATAAAACAAGATTTCCGCTGCTTTTGGAGAAGTATTATTCCGAGGTTTACAATGAAAACGGCGATTTGTCCCGCATTTCCATTATCACAACCAACAGTTGTACCAATATCAAGACCTATGCCAATTTAAAATATATGAACCAGCTTTATCTGCGGGATCAGTTCCTGATGATTCGTGACGGCGACGGCAAAGATCCCGAAGAGCTTGCAAATCAGCTTTGCCGCTATTATAGCGAGCGGAATTATCAGGATGTTGATAAATTACCAAGAGTCTGCAGACAGAATGTATTGATTTTGAAATATTATTCCTTTGAGAATTACTTTTTGAATCCCAGGATTATGGCGCAGCTTGGCGTTGTGGAGAGCGAGGAGGCGTTTTGGGAGATTTTGTTTGCGAAATGGAAACAGTATCTGTATCGGCTTACCAGCGGACGCCATCTGACAGAGGTGTTGGGAAAAGAGATTTGTTCTGTTTCTGATTTAAAGGAACATTTTGAAGAATTTAAAATTTATATGCGCGGGCACAATCTGTATGATATTTTTTACGGACGGTACCGGGAACAGGAAACGGAGCTTTTGCGCAAATATCTGGAGCTGGCGCCAAGAGAGGATTTTAAAGATATTCTGGATGCCATTGATTCGTTTGTTTATTTTGACAGCAGGAGAAAAAACACATAAGCTCAGGTTAATCCGTGGGATACCTTCCAGTCATAGGTGAAGCGTACAAACTCACGGGTAACTTCGTTTAATGGGTGAGTGGCAGACCACACAAAGTAAGAATTCCATGTAAAAGAAGGATCTTCAAATGGAATGATTATGGTATTGGGAAAATTAAATAAATAGCATTCTGACAGAAAGGTCTGTCCGACACACCCATTATAAGCTGCATATTTATGGGTATATAGAAGCTGTTCCGCTTCATATATTGCAGAAGGAGTGGCGTTGGCGGATGCCAGACGTCTCAGAAACTGGGCGTGGGTTCTGCTCCTATGAGTGATTAAAGCCAGCTTCTGCCCATCTAAGTCGGAAAAGGTAAGTTTTTCTTTTGCGGCTAAGGGATGCTCCTTAGCGACAACAGCCAGCATTGGTATTTGTGTAAAAAGGGAGGAACTTAATCTTTCATCATGAATGGGACCGCTCATGATACCGATATCGCATTCTTTAGACAGAATTTTTGCCTGTATAATGGCATCCGGACTCTCTTCAAATAAAAGTTCTATATCGGGATGTTGATTTGTATATTCTTCCATATAATCTAAAGTAAGATAGGACAGGATTCCCGAAGTGAAACAGGTTCTCAGCAAATGCTTATGTCCTATCTCATGGATATCGTGAAGGACGGATTTATATTCTGAAATCAGGAGCTTCATCCTGCTGTAGAAAAGCTTAGCCTCCGGAGTGGCAGAAATACCCTGCGGGGAACGGAGAAAAAGTGTTGTTCCTAATTCATTTTCTATGCGTTTGATTATTTTGGTTAACCCCTGTGGACTTATATATAATTCGTTTGCCGCATAGTTAATGCTTTTGCTTTCATACACAGTTAAAAACGTGATAATATCATTTGTATTCATAAATTAACCCCATTTCTAAAAAACAAAAAGAGCAACGAGTGGCATATCAAAGCGTCGTTGCTCTTTTGATACATTCTAGCAAAAAATGAAACGAATTACAATAGTTTCAGAAAAAGTTGTAACAAATAGTTGTAATGAGCAACAATTTTTTGTTTATTCTCAAAAAACAATTGATTTGTATAATAAAGACTATAGACAAAAGCAAAGGCGCTTCTGCTTCGGCAGGGCGCTTTTTTGTGGTAGAAATAGCTGTATGTCGTAAGGAGGAATGGTTTATGAAAAAGAAAAATTTATTGAAAACAGTCACTGCTATGTTTTTGGCAGGGAGTATGTGTCTGGGAATGACGGGATGTGGTCAAGAAAGCGCATCGAAAGCTTCTGGTTCGGAGGATACCGTCCAAATCGGATGGATGTATGATCTTTCCGGAAACAGTGCGGCATCTTCGGCAATGGTTACAGCAGCGATTGACATGGCGGTGGAAGACATAAATGAAAGAGGAGGAGTCCTTGGAAAACAGTTGGAGGTAGTTACAAAGGATGGCGCCTCGAATACACAGACTTATTCTGATAATGCGAAAGAATTGGCATACAACTCAGAGGTAAAAGCAGTTTTTTCAGCAGGAACTTCCGCTTCAAGAGAGGCGATAAGAGGAACCTTTGAGGAAGCTAAGATTCCTTATTTCTATACATCCATGTATGAAGGCGGAGTTGCTTCTGATTATTGTATCTGTACAGGGCAGACACCGGAGCAGAACTGTTTGCCGCTTCTTCAGTATATAAAGGATAACAATCTTGGAAGTAAGATTTATCTTATCGCGGCTGATTACAATTTCGGTCAGATCAGCGGGGAATGGTTAGCAGAGTACGCAGAGGAGCTTGGTTTTGAAATTGTTGGGACAGAGTATATTCCGCTGGATGTTACACAGTATGGATCTACGATTACAAACATTATTGATTCCGGTGCAGATATCTTATGGTATGACTTGATTGGAACATCGGCAATGAGTTTTTACGAGCAATATTATAACGCTACAAACGGAACAGACAACAATATTTTATTTACAGGCGGTACGCCGTTAGTTTCCGGAGAACTTGATTCTGTAGATGCAAAATATCTTGAGAATATTCTGGTATGTTCAATCTATTATGAAGGAATTATTCCTGATGCAGCGGATTTTGAGAAGAGATATTACGAAAAAACATCTTCCGGTATCAATGATGCGGCAATAACCGCTTACTCTTCCATTATGCTTTGGGCAAAGGCTTGTGAAGAAGCCGGAAGCTTTGACGGTGACGCAGTAATGAATGCAATCAACGCGGGCGGCATTGAAGTAGATAACGGAATCGGTTCAACCGTCTCCATTGATCCCGCACAGCACCATTGTGCATTTAATATGTACCTCTGCAAGATTGGAGCAGACAAGAAGATGGAGCTTGTTGAAGCATATGAAAATGTTCAGCCGACATATTTATCCGGCATTGGAATCGATTGTTCAACGCTGGGAGAAGCACCGAATAAACAGTTTATACCTATTGATGAGGAATAGGAAATAAACGGAAAGGGGTCCGAAATGCTTGAGATTATTTATAACTTTTTGGAAAGCTTTGCATATATCTCGTTAGCAGCTTTGGGAATGTCTATTATATATGGGATAACAGGAATTACGAATATGGCGCAGGGAGAACTGATGCTGATAGGCGCCATGGTGACTTCCTATCTGGGAGGAATGTTAGGATGTCCTTTCTGGGTGAGTATCGCACTGTCAGTTGTTGTTACTGCAATGGCAGGTGTGGTAATTGACAGACTGGTTCTCAGAAAACTTTATGCAAGACCAAATGATTCCCTTGTATGTACTTACGGTATTTCCCTTGCACTGATGCAGCTTGGAACGATTATAACAGGAACCGGCGCTCCGGCAATCACTGCCCCTCTTGGGACAGTGATTATCGGAAGGCGTTCATACTCGTTATATAAGTTCTTAATTATCGGAATCAGTATTTTACTGTTTGGTATTTTATATCTGGTTTTCAATAAGTCAAAATTCGGAATCCGCACAAGAGCGACAATGGAAAGAAGAGATATTGCAAACGCAATGGGAATCAATGTGAATAAGACAAATATTTTAGTTATCGCATTGGCGTCCGGGCTGGGAGGTCTGGCAGGCGCTTTGTATGCTCCTACAATGTCGGTTACGGGAACCTATGGCTCAAATTTCTTAACTTCTGCATTTGTGGCAATGATTATCGGAGGTTCCAATCCTTTGGTGGGTACATTTTTGGCGGCGATTCTTTTGGCTGTAGTGCAAAGCGGACTTTCCCTTTACTTTGGAAGCTTTATCGGTACAATCGGAATGCTGCTTGTGGCAATATTAATCATACGTGTGATGCCGGGAGGTTTTTCCGGATTGGTTGAAAGAATTCAGCTTAAGGCACGAAGAAGATAAAAGGAAGAATGAAGTATGGATAAGAGAAAAATAATATCAACGGAAAACATAATAGCGGTTATATTTTGGCTGATATGTATTGTTTATCCCTTCACTCATAATACATATTTTGTCAATAATTTTACTTATTATTTCATAATGATTTTATTTATGATGAGCCTTTACATTCTATGGGGCTTTACCGGAATTTTTTCCTTCGGTCAGGCAGCATTCTTTGGGATAGGCGCTTATGCTTATGGGATTATCAGTAAAATAAATCCGGAAAATACGGGACTTACCGTAGTTGGTCTTTTTGCGGCAGTTATTATCTGTACAATAGTGGCAGGATTGCTGGGATTGTTTATTTACTATGGTCATATAAGCAGCAGTTTTATAGGCATTATTACCTTCTGTCTGTCGCTGGTTTTGCAGACTTTTATGACGCAGACGTCGGGACCGGAATGGAAGATTGCAGGGGTGCCGCTCGGCGGTTTCAACGGACTCAACGATATTCCGGAACTGGCAATTGGTTCCTTTCAATTTTCAAACAACAGCATGTACGTCCTTTGTCTGGTATTAGCATTAGGCGCTTATCTTTTTTTCAGAAAAATGCAGCATTCCAGAATCGGATATACATTATTCGGTATTCGTGAGAATCCGGAAAGAAGCGAACTTTTTGGCTATGATACGGCGCTTATCAGTACGTTAGTATTTGCAGCAGGAGGCGGGATTGCAGGTCTTGCAGGCGTTTTATATGCCTCCTGGGGGTCTTATGTAGCGCCCGGTACGCTTGGAACCTCCATTTCCTTTATCGGCGTAATTATTATTGCGTTAGCCGGCAAGTACAGTATAACGGGCGCGACGGTTGTTACACTGATTTATGTATGGTTTACAAGATTTCTGGCGTCTGCCGGAAGCTCCTATTCGCAGATTATTCAGGGAGTGCTTTTAGTAATCATTATCTTATTTATTCCAAAGGGAATAGGAGAAACCATTTTTACCTTTGGAGATAAGCTTATCGGGAAGGTATCGGAAAAGCTTGCAGACAGGAAGGGAGGGAAAGCGGTATGGAAAACACAAAGGTAGATGCTTTGCTTTCGGTTCAGAAGGTAACAAAAGAATTCGGAGGAATAACGGCGGTCAGTGATTTTTCCATGGATGTTTATCCGGGGGAAATTCACTGCCTGATAGGTCCGAACGGAGCAGGTAAGACGACTGTCTTTAAGCTGATTACCGGAGTGCATCAGCCGACTTACGGCAGAATCCTCTTTAAAGGAAAGAATATTACCAGGGTGTCCACTTCCAGAAAAATGAAAATGGGACTGTCCATAAAGATGCAGGTTCCGGGCGTTTATTCAGAGCTGACACTAAGAGAAAATATCAGGATTGCAGCGCAGAATTTCATTCCCAAAAAGGAGCTTGAAAAGGAAATCGAAAGACTGATTGATGTAGTCGGAATCAGAAATCTGGGTAATCCGCTGGTAAAAAATATGAGCCACGGACAGCAGCAATGGCTTGAGATAGCTATGGCGCTGGCGGCAAAGCCGGATTTACTTCTTCTTGACGAGCCGGCAGCAGGTTTGGGACCGGACGAAACAGAATTTACAGCCGGATTAATATTGGAGCTAAACCGACAGGGCATGACTGTTTTATTTATTGAGCATGATATGAATTTTGTCAGAAGAATTGCAAAAGATGTGACGGTAATGCACAACGGCAGTAAGTTTGCGGAAGGAACTCTTGATGAAATTCTCCATAACGAAGGAGTAGCGCAGATTTATTTGGGCAAGGAGGCGGGTTGATATGCTGAAAACAAGTGAACTTGTATCCGGATATGGTAAGGTGCCGATTTTGCATGGGGTTGATGTGGAAATCAAAAAGGGTGAAATCGTTTCCGTCATAGGACGAAACGGAGTCGGAAAAAGTACGTTTATCAAGACAGTCATAGGTCTTAATCTGGTTATGAAGGGGAGTATAACCTATAAAGATGTGCCGGTAAGCAAAAAGCAGCCTTATGAGAGAGCATGGCTCGGCATGGGATATGTTCCTCAGGGACATATGGTATTCCCGCAGCTTACGGTGGAAGAAAACCTTCTCATGGGCGAGCAGATTAACAAAAAGAGTACGCAGAAGCCCGATTATAATTTCATCTATGATTGTTTTCCCATCTTAAGGGAAAGACGATTTCAGAAGGCGGGAACGATGTCCGGCGGACAGCAGGCAATGCTTTCGATAGCGAGAGTTCTCACCGGAAATCCGGAAATGATACTTCTGGATGAGCCTACTGAGGGAGTTCAGCCCAATATTGTGGATTCCATCGGAGAAATCATATTAAAGATTAACGAAGAACTGGGTGTGACGGTTCTTATCGTAGAACAGCACCTTGGATTGATACAAAGTGTGTCCCAGAGAGGTTATGCCATGGATAAAGGAACCATAATTGAAAGTCTGACCAGAGAACAGATTGATGATTATGAATATATCAAAAAGTTTCTGGCAATCTGATGAAGAAAAGAAAACGATATCTGTATTTGATAATGGGAATATTACTGTTAATCTGCATGGGGCTGATATACGGATGGTCGGTATTTGTGACGCCCTTAGAACAGGAATTCGGATGGAACCGTGCGGATACATCTCTGGTGTTTGTGATATCCATGATCTCATACAGTTGCGGAACGATAGGCGCAGGGATACTGAATAGAAAAATAAACGTAAAGGTAATATTAGCAGCGGCGGCAGTGTTGTTTTTTGCAGGTTTTTTGAAGTGTGCCAACGCGGAGCAGTTATATGAAATATATCTGTATTACGGAGGTGTGTGTGGTCTTGCAACCGGAGCAGGATATAATACGGTGATTTATATCGTGAATTCTTATTTCAGAGACAGGATAGGTTTTGCTTCGGGATGTCTGACAATGGCGTATGGTCTGGGAGCTTTTCTCTTAGGTTCTATTGTAAGCGGGATGACAGATCATATGGGATTCAGAGCAGCTTACCAGGTTCTTGCGTTTTTGTTTGGCGCCGTTTTTCTTCTGGCGGCAGTGGTGTTAAAGCCAAACAAACAGGCAGAGGAAAAGGAAGTTACGATTACGGAAAAAACTGCCCAAGGACCGCAGCAGATGCTTGTATCCAAAGTGTTTTGGAAGAATTTCATATGGGCTGTGCTTATCTGTTCTGTCTGTATGATGATTATCAGCAATGCCGCTCCTATCAGTATTGACTTAGGCGTCAGTGCGGAAAGCTCCATTCTCTTTGTGGGATGCGTTTCTGTCTGTAATGGGGCAGGAAGAATTATTTTCGGATCTCTTTTGGATTATATTGACAGGGAGCCTTATAAAGTAACAGGAAGCGTGCTTATTTTTCTTTGTACAGTGATGATTACGGCTACGGAGGCTGCAGGACTTCCCATACTTTTAATGCTTGGATATGGTATGGCGGGGCTGGCATTCGGAAGCCTTTCACCCTATGCAGTGGTTTTCACCAGAGAGGTATTCGGAGAAAAATATTATGCTGTGAATTTCAGTATTTTTAATACCAGCGGCATTCCGGCTTCTATAATAGGATCGTATGTTATCAGTATGATTTATACGATAAACGGTACTTATATGTATTGCTTTGCATTTTCTATTGTGATTGCAGCAACGGTTCTGATTATGGTTGCAGAGGAAAAATTATCGGATAGAAAGAATGGAGGAATGTGTAATGAAAGATGTCATTAGAATCAGCACGGTAAACTTTCATGCCGAATGGGGCAGGAAAGAGGAAAATTTGAATAGAATCATAGGATTCATTGAGGCTGCGGCTGCAGAGGGGGCAAATTTGATTGTATTTCCGGAAATGGCGCTTACCGGCTATGATGAGGAGGAGGCAGAGGTACCCTTTAAAGAGAAAATGCAGTATCGTCTGGCAGAGACGATTCCCGGTCCGGGCACGGAAAAGGTGGCTGAGGTTACAGCGAAACTGGGAGTATATGCAGTCTTTGGAATGCCGGAGAAGGATGGGAAGGATTCCAATATTATTTATAATTCGGCGTGTGTCTGCGGTCCGGACGGGATAATCGGAGGTTATCGGAAAATACATCTTCCTTATCCGGAGTATCATTGGGCGAAGCGCGGTGAAAAGCCTTTTATATTTGACACAGAGTGGGGACCGATTGGGCTTTCCATCTGCTACGATTCCTACCAGTTTCCGGAACTTATGAGATATTATGCGGCAAAGGGCTGCAGAATTCATATAAACTGTACCGCCTATGCAAAATGCCATGGTGATAAGGTTGCCAGGGCAACGCTGGAATCTTATGCGGCAATGAATGAGATGTATATTGTCTCGTCAAACCTTGTAGGGCTTGATCTGACAAATGAGTTTTGGGGCGGCTCCAGTATTATGGGACCGGATGCAAATCCGTACAGCATGACCTATTATGCGGGATATCAGTTTTGTTCCGAGGAAAGTATGAAACCCGCAGTTTATACTGCAACCATCAATCTTGGAATGGCAAAGAGGGGGATGTTCGAGCCGAATCCGGGTGTGAACAACACCACGGATTTCAGACCTCTTCTTTATAGGGAATGGTATGAAGATTTGCTGAAAGACCCGGTTTATTGTGCGGAGTAGGAGGATTTGACGATGAAAGATGTAGTAAAAGTATCGACGGTAAGCTTCCATGCAAAATGGGGAGACAAGAAATGTAATCTTAACAGAATGAAGGGATTTATTGAGGAGGCGGCGAAGGAAGGTTCCAAAATAATTGTATTTCCCGAAATGGCTCTGACAGGCTACGATGACGAGGAGGATAAGCCGTTGAAGGAAAAAATGCAGTACAGGGAAGCTGAAACAATTCCGGGAGAGGCTTCAGATGAGATTGCTGCTCTGACAAAGAAACTGGGAGTTTATGTTGCCTTTGGAATGCCGGAAAGAGACCCTGAGGATTTTGAAAAATTGTATAATTCCGCCTGCGTCTGTGGTCCTAATGGAATTATCGGAAGCTACAGAAAAATACATCTTCCCTATCCGGAGTATCATTGGGCAAAGCGTGGTGAAAAGCCTTTGATATTTGATACGGAATGGGGACCGGTTGGAATTTCCATATGCTATGATACATACTGTTTTCCCGAAATGAGTCGATATTATGCAGCAAAGGGCTGCAGAATTCATATCAACTGTACGGCTCATGCAAAGTGCCATGGAAGGACACTCGCAAGGAATAGCATAGAGGCTCATTCCGGCACAAATGCAATTTATATGATTTCATCAAATCTTGTAGGTGTGGATCTCTATAATGATTTTTGGGGCGGGTCCAGTATTGTCGGACCATCCACATTTGCCTTTGAAAGTACTTATTACGGAGGTTATCCGTTTGCAACGGATGAGGGATATCGGGAATATGTGGCAACAGCCATAATTGATCTGGGATTGGCAAAGAGAACCATATTTGTTCAGAATCCGGGGATTCATAACGCGACGGATTTCAGACCCGTAATCTATAAAGCTTTAATGGAAGATTTACTGACTGACGCGAAATTTTTAAGAACAGAGTATGATGAATCATAATTTGGGGGAGGAATATCATGAAGCATTTTGTCATAACAATTGCCAGAGGGTATGGGAGCGGCGGAAGTCATATTGCTCATAAACTTTGCAACAGATTAGGAATCAAGTATTATGATACGGAGATACTTGATATGGCTTCCAATCTCAGTTCCATTAATGAAAAATACTTCTATGAGGCAAATGAAAAAATTAAAAAGGGATTTCTTTCCGTGAATAATAAGAAAGGACATTATACAGGGAAGATTTATTCTGTCGAGGACAAGCAGTATCTGTCGAATGAGAATTTGTTTAGCTATCAGGCGAAAGTAATCAAAGACATTGCTATCGAGAATAATGTTTCCTGCGTTATCATTGGAAAGGCGGCAAATTATATTATAGGCAGTTTGAAAAATGTAGTGACAATCAATATTCAGGCTCCGCTGGATAAGTGCATCAATAATATTTCGGAAAGAGTCCTTCTGAATAAAAAAGAGGCGAGGGAGCTGATTCTTAAGACGGATAAGTACCGAAGCGATTATTATCATTATTACACCGGAGGAGAGTGGAATGATCCAAAGGAATATGATCTGACAATCAATACGGGTTCCATTGATGAGGATTATGCAGTAGAAATCATTGTGGATTATTTAAAGCACCAAAATCTCCTGGATAAGGATAAGTAAATAGCGGAAAAGCACATATTTACAAGTCTCCTGACTTTCGATAAAATATTCTTTGAAATAAAAAACGTATTACAAGGAGTATTCCATGAAAGTGAAAGCAATCAAGAAGAGATTTGTAGTTACAGCTTTAACGATAGCAACACTGCTTTTGACAGCCGTTCCCTGCGGGAAAGCCACAGCCGACGAGTCAGCAAAGACCGTGGATGTGATGTTTCTTCATGACACCCATTCTCACCTGAATGAATTTGCTACGGTGGAGGATGGAGCGTCTCAGCTTCTGGGCGGCTTTGCGAAAATCAAGACGCTGATTCAGGAGCAGAAAGAGAAAAATCCCGAAACACTGCTTCTGGATGCGGGTGATTTTTCCATGGGTACGCTGATACAGGTGGTGTTTGAGGAGGAAGCCCCGGAGATTCGGATGCTGGGGGAATTGGGATTTGATGCAACGACATTAGGTAATCATGAGTTTGATTATAAGGCAAAAGGGCTTGCCAACATGATGAATCATGCGGTTGCCAGCGGTGATATCCTTCCGGAAATGGTAGTGTGCAATGTGGATTGGGACAGTATGAAAGCGGCGGGACTTACCGGGGACCAGCAGCTTTTATGGGACGCCTTTGAAAATTACGGCGTGGAAGATTATATTGTGGTGGAGAAGAACGATGTAAGAATTGCGGTTACGGGAGTGTTCGGAGAGGATAGTCTGTCATGCGTACCAAACTGCCCATTGGTTTTCAGAGAACCCGTGGAAGCAGTAAAGGAAACGGTTGCGGAAATCCGCAAAAAGGAGAACGTGGACATGATAGTCTGTGTCTCCCACAGCGGAACCTGGGAGGAGGCGGACAAGTCCGAGGACGAAATACTGGCGAAAAGCGTACCGGAGCTGGATTTGATTATCAGCGGTCATACCCATACAAAACTGGATGAGCCGATTGTCCACGGGGATACTTACATTGTATCGGCGGCAGAGTACGGAAAATATCTGGGAAGTCTTTCCATGACGCAGCAAAGTGACGGCAGATGGGAAATGGATTCCTATGAGCTGATAACCGTGGACAGTTCTATTGTACCGGATGCGGCGACACAGAACAAAATTGATGCGCTGATGGATATGGTTGACAGCAAATATCTGGAGCAGTTTGGTTATACCAGAGACGAGATTCTGTGTACCAACGAAATAGAATTTGTTTCGGGTTCGGATACCTCCGTACTGCACACGGAGCTGAATCTGGGAAGCATTATGGCGGACGCTTATACCTATGCGGTGGATGCGCTGTCCGATTCGGATGCTAATCCCGTGGATGTAGCGGTAGTGCCTTCGGGAACTATCCGCGATACCTATGCAAAGGGCAATATCACAACGGAAAACGTGTTCAATTCCTTTTCGCTGGGAATCGGAGAGGACGGTATTCCCGGATACCCGCTGATTAGCGTTTACCTGACGGGTAAAGAATTAAAGACCGTGGCGGAGATAGACGCCAGTATTTCCGATTTTATGACCACTGCAAGATTATATACCGATGGTTTGTACTGGAATTACAATCCCAACCGCATGATTCTGAATAAGGTTACGGATGTCTATTTGTGTAACGGTGAGGAGGAAAGAGTGGAGCTGGAGGACGATAAGCTTTACCGTGTGGTGACGGATTATTACACTTCTCAGATGTTGGGCGGAGTGACAGATTTGTCATATGGATTGCTGTCCATTGTTCCGAAATTCGCGGACGGAACCCCCGTCACCGATTATACGGACGCCATTGTGACGGTGGACGGGAAAGAACTGAAAGCCTGGGCTGCGATTGCGGCATATATGACCTCCTTTGACGATACGGACGGTGACGGTATCGGAAATGTACCTGCAAAATACGGTACGCCGGAGGGACGGAAGGTGGTAGAAGACAGTAAGAATTTGGGAGACTTGTTGAAAAATCCTAACAGGTTTTTCTTCCTTATAATTGGCGTTATCCTCCTTCTATTGGTAATTATTATCGTTGTGATAATTCTTTTGATAAAAGTAATAAAAAGGCTGTGCCACCTTAAGATTCGTGAGTGATACAGCCTTTTATAAGGTTTGTGCGAAAATCCTATCAGGATATTCTGCGCATTCCGCTCTCCACTGTTAACTCTTATTATAATATAAAGAAGGAAAATTCATAATTCAAATATTTATCCGAATACTATATTTCTTCAGCCAATAATTTACCTGCAGCAGATAAGCCAAAAGCTGGGGACCCGCCATAAGCTGACCGTAGAAGGGCTTTCCATAGTCGGAAGGGCACTCCATAAAGGCTTTGACCTTCCCGGCGTCAACCAGCGCATTCAAGGGCGAAGCACTGTCGGACAATACCGTAAGAAGCTCCTCGCGCAAAAGAAGCTCGTAGGCAGGGTCATAGGTTTTCGGATAGGGACTTTTCCTGCGGTAAAGGACTTCGTCGGGAAGATAATCTCTGGCAGCCGCCCGCAGCAGACCTTTCACCACGCCGTCTTTGCATTTCATATTCCAGGGAACATTCCAGACATATTCCACAATGCGGTGGTCGGCAAGAGGAACACGGGCTTCCAGTCCCACGTGCATACTGGTTCTGTCCATACGGTCAAGCAGGGTTTGCATGAACCATTTCAGGTTCAGATAAGAAATCTCCCGTCGTCTTTTCTCCTCCGGGGATTCCCCGGGCAGCACAGGAGTTTCGGCGATGGTTTGATGATAAGCGTCCCTTGCATATTCTTCCAGCGGCAGAAGGGCATTGATTTCATCCTTAAGGAGCATGGTTCGCGGAGAAAAGTCCATGGACCAGGGGAAGCAGTCTGCTTCAAAGCATTCTTTTTTGTGAAACCAGGGATAGCCGCCGAAAATTTCATCGGCGCATTCTCCGGTCAGAGTAACCTTGTTGTGGTGGGACACTTTTTCGCAGAAGTACAGCATGGAAGCTTCCACATCCGCCATACAGGGCAAATCTCGGGCATCCACCGCTTTGAACAGATATTCGTAAAGCTCCTTATTGCAGCATTCCAGATAGTGATGCCTGGTATTGCAGTGCTCCACCATTTTATCCACCCAGGGGCGGTCCTCGGAGGGCTGGAAAGCATTTGCCTGAAAGTTAATATGATTGTCTTTGAAATCAAAGGAATAGGTATCCAGTTGTTTTCCCTGTTTTTGAAGCTCCTCGCTGCATACGGCAGTTACCAGACTGCTGTCCACACCGCCGGAAAGAAAGGTGCAGACAGGCACGTCGGAAAGCATTTGCAGTCGGATGGCGTCGGTTACGAGATACCGGGTTTTTTCCACGGTTTGTTCCCAGCTATCCTCATGGGGTTTGCTTTCCAGATGCCAGTACATTTCCGTGCGCATCACGCCGTCATGGAATTCCAGATAAGAACCGGGCAGAAGCTCCCTGATATTTTGAAAGACGCCCTTACCATAGGTTTTGGCGGGTCCCAGTCCGAAGACCTCGCAGAGCCCCTCCCGGTCTATGACGGCTTCCATACCGGGAAAGGAGAGAATTCCCTTTAATTCCGAGGAAAAAATCAGGGTGTTTTCTTTCAGGGTATAAAACAGGGGCTTTACGCCCTGACGGTCCCGGCAAAGAAATAACTTTTCCAGAGACTCATCCCAGATACAGAATGCAAAAATACCGTTTAATTCCTGTAAGTACTCCATGCCGTGATAGAGGTACCCCATTAGAATAACCTCCGTATCACAGGTGGTTTCAAAGGAGGCGCCCTGCGCCGCAAGGTCACGGCGCAGTTTTGGCATATTATAGATTTCTCCGTTATAAACGATGGTAGCGCGGTGGTTTCCCACCTGCCTTGTCATGGGCTGCTGTCCACAGGATAAATCCAGAATGGACAGACGGACATGAGCCAGCCCACAGTGTCTTCCAAGGTAGACGCCCTCTTCATCGGGACCTCTGTGATGCTGGAGACGGTTCATGTTTTGCAGGGAGGCGTACCATTTTCCGGCGTCCTCCTTATAGTTCATCGTAAAATTGCTAAAGCCTGCGAATCCGCACATATAAAAAATCCCCCATCCTTTCTGATAGCTTATAAAAATCCCTAATCATAGGATAAAAGCAGGGGTTGATACTGTTTACCCTCCAGAGCGGCTTCCAACGTAGGAAGCAGAAGCTCCGTGTGTGCAATCAGGGAGTTTGGTTTCTTTACCCAATTATCCTGTCCAAAAGGAACAAAATAAATGTTCTTGGTGTTCAGCAGCAAAGCAATGTTTTTCAGGTTCATGCCTAACCCATCGTTGGTGGAAATGGAAATGACCAGCGGCTTATTGTTGCGCATATGGGCTTTGGCAGCCATCAGTACGGGAGTATCCGTGATACCGTTTGCCAGTTTGGCGGCAGTATTGCCGGTACAGGGCAGAATCACAAGAATATCCAGATAGCCGCCGGGACCGATGGGTTCGGCGTCTTCAATGGTAAATATCGGCTCTTTGCCGGTGATTTCCGTAATCTTTTGCAGATAAAGCTTTGGCGTGCCAAAACGGCTTTCTATGGTTTGGGAAGCGTCGGAAAAAATAGGGTAAAGCTCCGCATCTGTATTTTTCAGCTTTTGCAGCTCCAAAAAGACTTTCTCAAAGGTACAAAAGGAGCCCGTCATGGCAACTCCGATTTTTTTCCCTTTCAGATTCATAATATGATTCCCTTCTATATTTTATTAATCACAAACTCGGTTAATTGTCGGGCGCAGCCAAGACACGCATATTTGCCCGGCAGACCGGGGCAGAAAAGAGCCTGACGCTTCAGTCCGGCGGCGGCTTCATAGTCCACACCAATCCGGTTGGAAGCAATATCAATAATCAGACAGTCCTTGCGTACATTTTCCAGACAGGTCTTTGTGAGAACGGTGGCAGGGATCGTGTTAAACACATATTCAAAATGCCCTGCTTTTTGCGGCAGATCAGACAGGTTTATCGTGTGGAAACCCAGAGAGGAAGCGGAAGCAAGCTCGGAGGGCTGGGAGGAACCTACGGTGACAAGGGCAGAAAGTCCCTTTAGTTTGTCTGCCAGAACTTTACCGCACCTTCCGTATCCAAGTACCAGTGTTCTGCTTAGATGGAGCTGGGTGTCCTTGTGCAGCAGCGCTTCCAGAATTGCGCCTTCGGCGGTGGCAACGGCATTTAAAATGGTCAAAGGTTCCTCCTGCATAAAGTCATAGCAGCAGATTTTCCGCTTTTCACATAAGGCTTTGAAATCCTCCGGGATAACGCCGCCGAATACCTTATGGTACTTTCTAAGCATCCGCTGCAGCTCTGTGAGCGGAATCGGCGTTATTTCTTTCTCGGAATAGAGGTATCCGTCCTTTTGAAAAGGAATGCCGCATATAATGACAGGCGCGTTGCCGATGGCATCCTGCAGGGTGCGAGCATGGTATATTTTATTGTCAGCGGGGCTTTCCACGGTGCCGAAGCAGACCACATTGTAGCCCTTCTCTGCCAGCACCACTGCCATGCGGGCAGTTCGTTTGTCGCCCTCGACGATTGCAAAATCATATTTTCTCATAGTGATATGTCTCCCCGGTTACTGTTTGCTTGGGAATAGCAGGAAACTGCTCTCTCTTTTTAGAATATGTCGGAAAGGAAAAGAGGTGCCTGTTTCCTTTTGTAGATAAAAAATTGATATTTACATTCTATATTGCTAGTATGGTTTGTGGAAATATGTTAGTATAAAAACTGTGATACAAAGGGTAAGGACTATCATGTATAAAATATTAATCGTAGACGACGAGCAGGATGTGGTAAGTCTGCTAAAGGACTATTTTGAATTAAACGGCTATGAAACAGTAGTCGCCTATAACGGCGCGGAGGCGGTCAGCAAGATTTCATCGAAGCCGGATTTGATTCTGCTGGACGTCAATATGCCGGATATGGACGGAACGGAGGTCTGTGAGAGAATCCGGGAGTACGTCAGTTGTCCGATTCTGTTTCTGACCGCCAAAATTGAGGACAGCGACAAGATAAAAGGCTTTGCGGCAGGCGGCGATGACTACATTCTGAAGCCCTTTTCCATAGAGGAACTCGGCGCAAGGGTGGCGGCGCATATACGCAGGGAGCACAGGAATGCGGCGGTGGTGAATGCCCGTTTCTGGGGAAAGCTGGTCATCGACTATTCGGCAAAAACCGTGACGGCAGAGGGAAAGCAGATTGCTTTTGCCAAAAAAGAATTTGAAATTATAGAGCTTTTATCCTTACATCAGGGACAGGTCTTTGATAAGGAGCGGATATATGAAAGACTGTGGGGCTATAATGCGGAGGGTGACAGTCAGGTGATAGCGGAGCATATCAGGAGAATCCGTGCAAAACTAAAGAATTTTGGCGAGGAGTATCATATTGAAACGGTCTGGGGAATGGGGTACAAATGGGTAAAGTAAAGAAGAGAAAGAGGTCAATCAAATGGAGCTTCGGACTTTATATTCCGATTTGTGCCATTCTGGCATTTCTGGGAGCCTACGGAATCGGTATCGGTACCAACCACATGCAGGACTGGTATTCCCAGAAATATATGGATGATGCCCATCCCGATAACTATGCGTATGAGATTCTTGCAGATGAAGAGGGAAGGCTATATACCAGTGTGTATTCCGAAAGGCGTTATCAATCCAATAAACTGGGAGTAGAGATAGGCTATAAGATTGTCAGTTGGGCACAGGCGGTTCTGATTCCTGCATGGGTGCTGCTTTGTGTGGGAGTGGCAGGAAGAATTTTTTATCGGAGAGAGCTGGCGCAGGCTGTTAATATTCTGATGGATGCGTCGGAAAGGATTTCAGAGAATTGTCTGGACTTTCAGGTAGAACAGCCCGTGAAGCAAAATGAACTGGGGCAGTTGTGTCAGTCCTTTGAGGATATGCGGTCTGCATTATATCACAATAATCAGGAAATGTGGCGGATGCTGGAGGAACGGAAGCGGTTAAACGCCGCTTTTTCTCACGACATGAGAACGCCCATTACAGTGCTGAAGGGGTACACGGATTTGCTGGAAAAGTATGTTCCGGACGGAAAGGTATCGCAAGAAAAGCTGATGGAAATTCTGGGTATGATGGACGGTCAGATTAGCCGTCTGGAAGCCTATACGCAGAAAATGAGTTCCCTTCACAAATTGGAGGATTTGACGCCCGGATGCAGCGCAGTTGCATGGAGTGATTTCGTGAACAATTGTCAGGGAATCAGCAGTATGCTGGCAGGCGCCCTGCAGGTATGCTTTTCACAGGATTCGGACAGGGAATGGGTGCAAATGGATACGGAACTTGTTCTGGAGGTCTATGAGAATCTGGTTTCCAACGCCGTGCGGTATGCGAAGAGACGGTTGGAGATATCGCTTGTGGTGAAGGAGGATAAGCTTCGGATAACCGTGTCGGACGATGGCAGAGGGTTTTCGGAGGAAGCATTGCGGAGAGCGGCGAACCCTTTTTTCCGGGGAGAGCAGGAGAAGAAGGAGACTCCTCATTTTGGTCTGGGACTGTATGTTTGCAAGGTGATTTGTGAAAAGTGCGGCGGGGAGCTGGTAATTGAGAATGTTGAAAGCGGGAAGGACGCGGAAGGTATCGGAAGCAATTTGTCAGGCGGAAGGGTGACGGCAGTATTTTCAGTGTAGACGGAAATGAGTTGTGTCAAGGTAAAGGTGGAGTTGCGACTCCACCTTTAGTGAAACAAAATAATGGTAGATTTTTATTTTCATTTGAGCTATACTAATATAACCAACAAAAAAAGGAGGCATGACTTATAAGTTTACAACCAAATAATTTTCAGCTTGAACCAACAACAGTCTGGTCGTTTCCAGACAGGGGAAGCTGGGCAACGCATTCAGGTAAGTATCGGGGTAATTGGTCGCCATATGTACCAAGAAATCTAATACTTCGCTATTCTAATCCGGGCGACTGGATTTTAGATCAATTTATGGGTAGCGGCACCACCTTAATAGAGGCGAAGCTGCTGGGTCGTAATGCGGTAGGTGTTGATATCAATCCGCAATCCGTTTCAATTTCTGAAACAAATTTAAAATTCCAATGTGAAACAAATGCAAGAATATTTTCAAGAAATGGCAATGCTGCTGATTTGTATTTTATCAAAGATAATTGTATTGACTTTATCTGCACGCATCCCCCATATGCTAATATCATTAAATACAGTAAAGGAATGGAGGGAGATATTTCATTACTTGCTGTAGATGATTTTCTTGAAGAAATGCAGAAAGTGGCAAAAGAATCCTATCGCGTACTGAAAAAGGGGAAAATGTGTGCAGTAATGATTGGAGATGTAAGGAAGTATGGAAAGGTGATTCCATTAGGGTTTCGTGTGATGGAATGTTTTCTACAGGCAGGATTTTTGAATAAGGAGATTATTATAAAAGAACAGCATAATTGTCGTTCAACAGGACATTGGGAAAAGCAGGACAAAAATTTTCTGTTATTAGCACATGAATATATCTTTGTGTTTCAGAAGTAGACGAATTTGTAAGGCGTGAAAGTTCCCGTTGTTATTTTCTTTGTTTGCAAGTATAATCAATAGGTAAAAGATGGTCTGCTTGTGGATAGGAAGAAGAGGAACTAAAATGAGTAATTTAAAGGTTGCTCCTTTTGTGAAATGGGCTGGCGGAAAGCGTCAACTGCTTCCACAGATAAAGGAGAGAATGCCTGAAACATATAATAATTATTATGAGCCATTTGTAGGTGGCGGTGCGGTAATGTTTGAACTGTTACCTGCGAATGCGCTGATAAATGACATTAATAAGGCATTAATCAATGCGTATAGGCGAATTTGTGATGAACCGGAAGCATTTCTCGAAGCTGTAAATGCGCTTGATAGGGGAATGTGGGAGGATAGTAAGGCGTATTATTATCTCCTTCGTGAGCATTATAATGATAAGCTGATGCAGTCGGAATATGATGTGGAGCTGGCAGCGCTGTTTGTATTTATGAATAAGCATTGCTTCAATGGTTTGTATAGAGTAAATGGAAAGGGACTGTTTAATGTTCCATACAATCAAAGCAGAGGAGTATCTGTTGACGAAAAACTCATCCGGGATACTTCAAAGTATTTGCGGGGAGTAACGATAATCGATGGTGATTTTGAAGACGCCTGTGCAAATGCTGCGGATGGTGATTTTGTATTTCTTGATAGTCCCTATGCGCCATTGAATCCTACATCCTTTGAATCCTATACCAAAGAAGGCTTTGATATAGAAAGCCATAGAAGATTGGCAAGACTTTACGATGAATTAACAGCTAGGGGCTGCTATTGTATGCTGACAAATCACAACACAGAGTTCATAAACGAGCTGTATGGAGACAAAGGCTATACGATAGATGTTGTAAGTGTGAAGCGTATGATTAATTCGGATGCCTCTAACAGAGTGGGAGAAGAAGTAATCATATGTAATTATTAAAGGAGTCGAAGTATTGGAGAACCTGTTTACAAAAAAAGTGCCATTATATTTCGAGACGGAGGAATCGCAGCTTGTATTGGGGGATTCTTTCAAAATTCTGACAAAGATGAAACCGGAATCTGTGGATATGATATTCGCAGACCCGCCATATTTTTTAAGCAATGACGGTATCACCTGTCAGGGCGGAAAAATGGTTTCAGTAAATAAAGGCTCGTGGGATAAGCTTTCAGAAAGCGGAACCAGTGTTGTCGATAAACACAGGTTTAATAAAAAGTGGATTAGGTTATGTAAAAGAGTATTAAAGCCGGACGGTACGATTTGGATATCGGGAACGTTGCATAATATATATTCTATTGGGATGGCATTGGAGGAAGAGGGCTTCAAGATCCTTAACAACATAACATGGCAGAAAACAAATCCACCGCCAAACTTAGCGTGCCGATGCTTTACACATTCTACGGAAACGATTTTATGGGCAAAAAAGAATGAAAAAAAGACCCGGCATCTTTTCAATTATCAGAAGATGAAAGAAATGAATGGCGGTAAGCAAATGAAGGATGTCTGGACAGGTGCGCTTACCAAACCTTCGGAAAAAACAGAAGGTAAGCATCCGACGCAGAAACCGGAATATTTGCTTGAGAGAATGGTATTGGCTTCCTCAGAGGAAGGGCAAGTGATTTTGGATCCCTTCTGTGGTTCGGGAACTACCGGAGTTGCGGCAGTGCGGTTTGGCAGAAAATTTATAGGAATAGATGTGAGTGAAGAATACCTGAAGATATCAAGGAGAAGGTTGGAGAAGACAGCAGATGACAAATAGAGATTTTGATGAATGGTTAAGCAAATTCAGACCAAGTATATCCAGTTATGAATACTATGTTGATTTTGAGAAGGTACAAGTTTGAAACAAAGAAGTAGTGGTTAGAGAAAAAAGTAAATTGCATAACAAACAAGCCATCTCTAAGGTGGCTTCGAAAAAGGAATATAGACACAACACTTAATTCATGGAAGGAATAGTATCATCTTTGATGACATAACCTCGTTGCTTTAGCAAATTAAGTGCCTGTGAAATCGTCAATTCTTTTGATTCCTTCACAGGACGTTGTTCAAGAAAACCTTCTGGCGTGTACGGTTTTAAATCTGAGAGTATGTGCCAGATAGCGGTCAGGAGCATACGACAGATGGCGATGATGGCTTTCTTGTGACCACGGCGTGCTTTTATACGCTTGTAGCGATTTGTTATTTCAGGATGTTTCTTTGAACGTAATAAACCATTTGCAACTTGTACTAAAACTGGTTTAAAATAGGAACCAGCACGGGAAATTCGAGTTGATTTGATTTTTTTGTTGCTCTGGTCATTGCGTGGACAACATCCTGCCCATGAAACGAGGTGCTTAGCTGTGGGGAAGACAGACATATCACCACCGATTTCAGAAAGGACTTGGATAGCAGTCAGCGGATTTTTGTTGAATCCAGGGACTGTACGAATTAGATCAAGAGCAGCCTGGTATTTTTCAGAGAGACGAAGAATCTCCCGTTCTATTTCTAAAAGATGCTTTTCTAATTCATCGATGTGGTTAAGACACTGTCGAAGCTTAATGGCTTGTTCGGGAGAAATGGCTCCATCAACAGCAGCCTGAATTTCTTCAATTGGTGTTTTGCAACGGCTATCTATAAAGGGTGTAACGTCAAATAATTCCCCGGGATGAGCAAGCATATATTCTGTGATAGAACGGGAAGACTTTCCAAACACGTCACTGAATACATCGTCAAGTTTGAGATTTGATACGGTAAGACAGTTCTGTGCACGATTCTTCTCGCCGGTAATCATACAGATGAGTTTGAAACGGTATCGAACCAAATCTCTTAGATGGCGAATATCAGCAGGTGGGATAAAGGAAGGCTTAATCATATCACACATAAATAAGTCGCAGATCCATTTGGCATCCTTACGGTCAGTCTTATTTCCTTTTTGAGGTTTTGTATACTTGGGATGAGCGAGTACAACGGAATTATCTGCTTTCTCCAAGATGTTAAATACAGGAATCCAATATTTGCCTGTAGATTCCATGCAGACTTCAGAACACTGATATTTAGCAAGCCAATCACACAGTTCTTTCAATCCTTTTGAAAAGGAAGAAAAACGAGCTTGCCTGTAATCTGTTCTGCCGTTGGCATCGGTAATACCAATACAGGCATAGATCCAGGTTTTGTGGACATCTAAACCACAACATTTATTACGAAAAATTTTAAAAGACAAAAGAATAACCTCCTGAGATTTATAGTCATAAAACTGACAGTGACTGGTCATCCGGCAAAATCGAGTCGACTTTGGAAGAGATAAGTTTACGGGCTACGGTAATGCGCCATTCATTGATGCCTTAACGGATGACCGACAACATATAGAAATGCGAGGTCGCCGCTATACAGCCCCGCCACTTACCTCCACGTGTTCTGAAGTGTGTCAGTCTTATAGAAGAATTGTATCAGAAGGAAAATAGAATGAAAAGCGAAAAGCAGGACAGGGTTTCATAACCCCATCGGTGCCTTTCGCAGAAAGGTGGAAAATAGAAATGTAGATGAAATCAAAATTGAACTGAATATCCTGAATTCGCTTATCGGCAGCAGGAATATAAAAGAAGACTTTGTAAATATTTTAAACAGATACCCGGATACATTAAAAGCAATACCGATATTATTAGCCAAAAGAGAAGATGAGATTTATTGTCAGGATGAGAAGGGCGGTTATCTGTATAAATTCAATTCTGATGTATTGAATGGCGAAGATTGTCTATATAATGACTATTGTTATTTTATGGAAAAGACAGGATTATTTGATTTATTAGAAAATCATTTGATACATAATTTAGTTGATTATGTAACGGGTGTAGAAACAGGTCTTGATTCAAACGGACGTAAAAACCGCGGCGGACACCTTATGGAAGATTTAGTGGAAAAGTATATACAAGAAGCAGGTTTTGTAAAGGATATCAATTACTATAAGGAAATGTATATCGCGGATATTGAAGAAAAATGGGGCATTGATTTATCAGCATTGTCCAATCAGGGAAAAGCAGCAAAGAGATTTGACTTTGTAATTAAGACAAATAATCAGATATATGGTATCGAGACTAATTTTTATACCGGCGGTGGTTCTAAGCTGAATGAGACTGCCAGAAGTTACAAGATGTTATCGCAGGAGGCAGATACCATAGAAGGATTTACATTTGTATGGTTCACTGATGGAATTGGGTGGAAGAGTGCCAAGGGAAATTTGAGAGAAACATTTGATGTCATGGATACAATTTACAGTATTGATGATATGGAGAATGGGATTATGAAAAGCGTGTTTAAATAATAGTTTGGTAGATAAAAAGTTGAAATTTATTCCTTAAGATAATGGTGTAGCGAAAAGCTGCACCATTTTTTTACGCGAGTAGCGATGAGAATGCCACGCTTGCGTGAGCATTCGAGGAGTACCGCGATAACGGGTGAAAGGAACATAAATATGAAAAACGAAATTCAAATCAAAGCTGTCAATAAGTTTTATGGCAGAAAACAGGCGCTGAAGGATATCAACCTGACCATTGAGCAGGGAATGTTTGGCTTGCTGGGGCGGAACGGTGCGAGCAAGACTACGCTTATGAAAACCCTGGCGACTTTGCATGGAAAGCAGTCGGGAGAAATCACCGTATGCGGCATTCCCATCGAAAACTCCAGGGAAATCCGCGCAATTACAGGCTATCTCCCCCAGGATTTTTCCATGTATCCGTCTATGACGGTATACGAAAGCCTGGATTACCTGGGGATGCTTTCCGGAATGGGAAAGGCTGACAGAAAGGAGCAAATCCAAAGCTTTCTGAAAAAAGTAAATCTGTCGGCGCAGAAAGGCAGCAGGGTAAAAAGCCTTTCTGGCGGCATGAAGCGGCGTCTGGGAATTGCCCAGGCATTGCTGCACAATCCCAGGGTGCTGATTGTGGATGAGCCGACGGCGGGACTGGACCCGGAGGAGAGAATCCGCTTCCGCAATCTGCTGTGCGAGGTGGCGGAGGAGAGAATTGTCATTCTGTCAACCCATATTGTGGGAGACATTGAGGCGACCTGTGAAAATATTGCCATCATGAACGAGGGCGAGATTCTGTGGAAGGGCACGGTTTCCGAACTGCTGCAAAATGCCGAAGAAAAGGTGTTTTCCGCAGAGGTGCCGAGAACCATGCTTTCCAGAGTAAAAGAAAACTATATCGTGACAGGTATGCTGCAGCAGGGAGAGAAGGCAGCAGTCAGACTTCTTGCGGAGCAGGCGCCCGACTTACCCGGTGTTGCGGGGCAGACGCCAAACTGCGAGGACGCCTATATGTACTGTCTATACCAAAACGGATGCGATGTGTCAGGAGGAGAGGAATCATGTTGTTTTTGAAGGAATGTAAAAAAGTAATCTGTTCGCTAACCTTTGTGGTATATGCGGTCACTGTTGTGGTAATGTATGTTACGCAGTTTACGGATGTATTGGACGCCCCTGTTCTGCCGCCCCGACAGGGACTTGACTATTATGGAAGCATGGCGAAGGAGGTGCCTGAGATACTGATGCCGGCAGCAGCGGAAGGTCTTGTGTCCGAATATCTGTCAGACAGCTATGCGGCATACCCCTTCGGGATTTACAGGCAGGTAAAGCTGGCGGAGAGCGACAAGGCAAAAATGGCGGATATCATTGAGGAGCTGACAGGGATTTCTCCTGAAGAGCTGAATGAATTTGAGGAATATGAGGCGGGCGGTTATAGTCAGGTGATGGACGAAAACGGCAATCCGACAGTGGAATACCGGGAAGCGGTGCTGCCTGAAATTAATTTTCCGACAGATATGTCATATGACCATTTCAAGGAACTGATGGCGCGTGTGGACAAAATCATCGGAGGAGGCTCTAAATATAGTGAAACATATATTGTGGAGAACTTTTCCCGGATTCCCATGACCTATGAGGATGCGCTGGCGGAATATGAGGAACTGATGCAGGATGACAGCATTGCGGAGGGCTATATCAGGCTTTTCTGTGACTATCTGGGAATTGTTCTGGCGATTATGCCCATTTTCGTATGCGTTGCGCTCTGGCAGATGGACAAAAAGGCGCAGGCGGAGCAGTTGATTTACAGCCGTAAAGTTTCCACGGTAAAGCTGGTGGGAACAAGATATCTTGCGCTTGTCGTATCTTTAGTGCTGCCTGTTCTGATTACCTTTTTTCATGCTTTGGCGGGAATCTGTATGCTTTACCCCGACAAGGATATTGCGCTTGGTGGAGCGATAGGACTTGCGGCGCTCTGGCTGCTTCCCAGTATCCTTATCGTTGCAGGTGTGGGAACGTTGATTTCAGAACTGCTTTCGCCGCTGTTTGCAATCCTGGTACAGGGAGTCTGGTGGTATATGACGCTGGAGATGAATCAGCTCACCGGAAGCATTACGAAATGGACTCTGATTCTGCGCCATAACACTTTGGGAGAAGGGTGGCTTTGGGATTCGGAGTATGGGGATTTTGTGTGGAACAGGACAGCCTATTTGATTCTGTCAGCGGCTGCAGTGGGAATTACCATGTTTGTCTATGAGAAAAAGAGAAAGGGGGCTTATTATGCGCAAGGGACTTTATGGAAACATCATAGTCGTAAATCTAAAGCATAATTTTCCGGCTCCCTGTGCTTCGGCAATCGGAATTTTTCTGCTGACACTGCTTTTGTTTGACGTCACCGCCCTGCAGGCAGGGGAAGCGGCAAAACCCATTGAATTTCTGCTGTGCTGGGTGGGCGTAATGTTTCTGACACCCGTGTTTTTGCCGGAACAGAATAAGGATATCCGGGATGCGATTTGCTCCAAGAAGGTTGATTACCTGAAGGTGTGCATGCTCCGTGTCCTTTATTCGGTGGCGGCAACGGCGGTTTTCGTCTCTTTGTTCGTTGGAATCATGAGAGCGCGCGAATGTGACGTGAATGCAAGCGTACTGTTTGGCGGCATTGCAACGGCGCTGTTTCTCGGCGCAGTCGGCTTTGCTGCCGCAGGAATCAGCCAAAATACGACAATCGGATATATGGCAGCCTTCGCCTATTATCTCGCCAGCTATGGGATGAAGGGAAAATTGGGTAAATTTTATCTGTTCTCTATGACCGCAGGGAATACTGCAGATAAAGGGTGGCTTTTTGCAGCGGCGACTCTGCTGATAGGTATGACGTTTGTAATTATGAAGCTGAGGCAGAAATTATAAGTTGAATGTCAGTTAATTAAATTTCCAAATAGTTAACTTCTGCTCAGTTGTGAATGATAGTCAGATTTGTTATCCTGTTCTTACAGTAGCTGCTGGGAACCATATATTGATACGTTTTGAATGCGTACCTGTGAAAGTTGCAGGTCGGGCAGGAAGGGAGAACGAAGATAACATGCAGATTGGTGAAATCATACGTAAATACCGCAAAGAGAAAAACATAACCCAGGAGGAGATGGCGCGAAGGCTTGGCGTGACGGCTCCGGCAGTGAATAAGTGGGAAAACGGGGGTTCACTTAGATAAAGATACCACATCAATCCCACGCTGACTTTTGCTCAACCGATACAGCCGGAGGGCTGGAT
>CALWSL010000013.1 GCA_944384205.1 uncultured Acetatifactor sp.
TACCAATGTTCTTGACAAACTTTAGTATACAGGTAAATCCACGAACCTACAATGCGGAGGTCATTACATATTGTCTATCTGAAACATCAGGGATACTCCTCCCGCAGTCTGGTGAAGCTGAAAAAAATGCCCGAAAGCATACTGGTCAACGGCAAATGGGAGTATATGAATTACCCTTTGCAGGCAGGGGACACCCTTACGATTCAAATTCGGGAAAACACCTCCTCCGAGAAAATTCCGCCTGTGGAGCTGCCCCTGCATATTGTGTACGAGGATGAGGACCTTATGGTGGTAAACAAACCCCCAGGAATGCCCATTCACCCTTCCATGAAGAATTATGAAAATTCTCTGGGGAATGCTCTTGCCTGGTATTTTGCAAAACAGAATAAACCCTTTATTTTCCGCTGCATTAACCGGCTGGACCAAGATACCTCCGGACTTACCGTGATTGCCAAGCATGTGGTAAGCGCAGGCATACTCTCTGCCATGGTTGCTGCCAAGGGAAAACCCTTTTCCGCCTTTACCAGAGAATACCTTGCCCTTGTCCGCGGAAATGTGACATCAGCGTCAGGTACAATCTCCGCTCCCATCAGCCGCAAAGAAGGCTCCATTTTAGAGCGCATGGTAGATTTTGAACAGGGGGAACATGCTGTCACCCATTATCAGGTGCTTACAGAAAAAAACGGGTACAGCCTCCTTTCCCTGCAACTGGAAACAGGCCGTACCCATCAGATACGTGTTCATATGAAATATTTAGGTTATCCTTTAATCGGTGATTATCTCTATAATCCCGATATGGAAGTAATCTCCCGTCAGGCATTGCATTCCTACCGTTTAAGCTTTGTGCATCCCATCACCCGCAAACGGATGGTATTCACCGCCCCTCTGCCTGACGACATGGCAAACGTTATCCGTTAACTGCACGCAGCTTTTTCAATGCCTGTTCTGCAATCAGGCATTCTCCGTGCTCCTGTAAATACAACATTCTGTCTGCGTCCGCCGTATACAGACTGCCGAATTCCATTGCCTGAATACATGCTCTGCTGTAACGCTCATAGGATGCCGCTCCCTTTTGTAAATACAGATAAAAGGCACCGTCCATGCAGTATAATGCACTACTCACGCGCAACGTAGAGGGCATCGCCGCTGCATACTCCATTACGGAAGAAAGCCTGTCGAACACAAACACAGCTTCCTCCGGGCGTGCCGCCTCTTTTCCCTCCGGATTGGAAGCTTCCGGCTTTTGTGCGGTCTCCATTCCCTGCTGCGCTGCGGAGCCACCGGATGCTGCACCAGTCTTTTCCCTCGCCCTCTGCAGTATCTGCTTCATATCCCTAAGATATTCAAACAGTTGTTCGTTTTCCTTTAAGTCCGCAGGTTCTTTCTCTGAAAAGGTAAGTATCATTCCCTGATCCGGCAGCATCATAATCTGTAAGTCAAACGCAAGCTTAGGCGGCTTATAGCCAACCTCCTCCGCCGCCTGTTCAATAATTTCCTGCATTACCTCTCTCGCTTTTTCACTGCGGAAAATAAAGTCCTTATAATCAATGTCATATTCTTCCAATTCTTCGTTAGAAAGGAAGCATTTTACTGTTTTATCATCCACACGTTCTATTCTCATATGTGCACCATTCCTTTCTTTTTTCTATCATACACCAAAACATACGAAATGGTCAATATGTCGGAACCTTGACCTGAAGCAAAGCCTTACTTCTGCTTATCCAGAAGCTCTCTGAGCGCATCCTCTCCTATGCTGACCCAGGCATCCTCTTCCTCCGCATTCAGTCCGAGATACTGTGCCAACGTTCTTTCGTCATCACTCATTCCCCACTGATAACTATATTCATCAATCTCCTCAAAGGGAATCTCTCCCGCCAGATATTTCTCTTTATAATTTGACATGATTGCAATCCTCCTCATATTATTATTGTAAATAAATTTTTTTCAATTTTCCACAATTATTTGTATATTTTTTTTGCTATCTGCAAATTTATATGGTACAATAGAACCAGTTTCAAGTCTTTTTACACAATAATCTTGTTTATATAAAAGAGGAAGCATTATGCGCATTGAAGAATTAACCCCTGAACTACCTGTCTCTTTTCTGGTAAACGCCAATGGAAACTTTCTTTCCTTTGATACACAGATTGATGAGGTTTATCCCAAAAAACATCTTGTCTTGGCAAAACCTGTCTATTTTAATGATAAGATTATTTCTTTTCGTGGGAAGAATATTATCGTTGACCTTCTGGTGACATTTGAAAATGAAAAACCACAATTGTTCAAAAACGTCACTGTCACCACGATGAAAAAAACCGATAAGTCTCTGTGCTATCAATTAACTACTTTTGCGGAAAGCAAGCCCTATAACCGCCGCGAAAACTTCCGGTGTTATGTCGGACTTCCTTCCGTCATACAGTTCGGTCCTAACAAGTCAGCCCATGACACCATTCTTCGAGACGTCAGCGCCACGGGATTTTCGGTTACCTGTGATGATTGTATGGAAATATCCCCGAATCAGGTGGTGCACGTTCTTCTTCACGACTATATCGAGGAGTTGAATGAACATTTTTCTTTCCATCTCTATGGACTGATTGTCCGCACGCAGGAGCTGGAAAACGGAAATGTTATTTATGGCTGCCGTTTAAACAACCATGTTATCGGGCTGGATAATTATATTATGAAAAAAGAACGTATCCGCTTAAAAAACTGTAATGGCGGAAGATTGTGAGTTAATATATAACCAAAATGGAGATGGGATTACCTGACTCATCATTTTTGCGCCATCACTGCGCCCTTCTCTTCGTCCCAAACTGCAAAAAAAGGAGAGCGAAAACCACTCTCCTTCCAACAATTTTTTCCTATTTTATTGATAAGCAATATATACCTTTTTGTAGTACTTTCTCAGTACATTTGCCAGTCCGGTATTCTCAGTAGATTCACCCACCTGGGACCACGCATTTTTGATATCCTCACAGGAATAGGTTTCCAGATTTACGTCCCAGTTTTTCTGGTTGCGGATTCCCCAGTTGCCATACTCAGAGATAACCTTATAGGTCCAGGTGGTCCAGTTTATTCCGCTGTCGTTAATCAGCTTCATTCCCTCATCCCATGCCTCCAGATTGTTAAAGTATGCGAACTCGCCCAGATAGCTTGGCACATTATAGTTGGCGGTCTTTATGGCATTCAGCTTCTTCTCCATATTCGCAATCTGCTGACCGTTTTTATTATCATAATCGTCATAGAGGTAGTTGTGGTACTCATACATGATATTTTCCCATCCATAAGCGGCAGGGTCAGGCAAATCCACAGGATCCCAGGTTGCTTCCATAATAATGATATGATCGGGGTCAATCGTCCGTATTTTTCTGTAAGCGGTATCATAGATTTCCCAGAGCATTTCCCGAAGCTGTTTATCTGGCAAGCCGGAATTGTAGCGGTAGGTACAATAAGGCTCGTTCAAAAGATCGTAGCCCGCAACCCAGGGATTATCCCGATAATGCTCCGCGACTGCCTCCCAAATCTTATAAAACAGCTCCTGATTTGCTTCCGCATTTTTTCCGAAGAAAAATTCCGATGCACCCTTCTTGTCATCTCCGCCGTCCTTACCGGAATGGTCGCTGCCGTTCTGGGAGCCCGGAGCGCCATGAAAATCAAGAATCACATACAGATTTCTCTCAGCCGCCTCTTCCACAAACCAGTCAATTCTCTCAAAACAATCCTCATAGAACGCACCGTTTTCATCCACGAGATTGCGATACCAGAAAGGCAGACGGATACAGTTCATTCCCATTTCCCTGCAGTAGTCAAAATCCGCCTCTGTCCAATAGTTATCCTGATAAAGCCGGATGAGCTCATACATCTTATCTTCACCGAAACGCTCTGTCAAAACCGCATAAATATCCTCCTCTGCCTTTACGTTTCCGGTTGCATTGGTAGGCGTCATCCAGAACTCCTGAAGGAGATAACCTCCTGCATTTGTTCCCTTCAACTGTACGACATCACCGCTGCCTGCCGCATCCCTCAACACCTTTCCGTCTGCCTTTAAAAAAGGATTCTCCACTTCTTTTTCCTCTCTCTCCAAATCGCATACCTGCGGACTTTGATATACACGCACATAGTCCACTTCCATACATGCGGATTCCAGCGTTTCGTCAATACCTCTTTGTCCGCCCCAGTCTCCGCCGAAAGCGATATTCAGAATCAGATAAAAGCTTTTGTCAAAAGGCCACTCGGATGCGGCAGGGCTTGTTACATAGTCTGTAGGCTGATACGTAAAATATTCCTCGCCGTCCATGCTGAAAATCAGTTTATCCGGCAGCCACTCAACAGAATACACATGGAACGCATCACAACAATCCTCTGCGGAAATCGTCCCGCCCTTCTGGTTATTTTTTCCATGATAATAGGACTCTGTGTGGATTGTGGCGTGGACAGTGCCCTGGTCATATCCCACATGTTCCATAATGTCGATTTCACCGGAATTTGGCCAGGTACCGTAAGTATCTGCTGCCGGCATCATCCAGATTGCCGGCCAGGTGCCAAGTCCGGACGGCAGCTTTGCACAAACCTCAATTTTTCCGTAAGTCCATTCCGCTTTATCCTTTGTCACAAGTCTGGTGGAAGTATAATCGTTATTGCCCATCTCCTCCTTGCGCAGTTCGATAGTCAGCATACCGTCCTCCACCCGGACATTGTCGCCATCGGTGTAATACTGAAGCTCATGATTGCCCCAGCCTCCCCCGCCTGTCATATAACCCCATTTCGTTTCGTCCGGTTTGCCCTCATAGTCAAACTCATCACTCCACACCAGACGATACTCCATATTATCTTCATTGTATGAAAATCCTTTTGCCTTGATATCTTCTTTAGCCACATCATCTTCCAGAAATGCCGCCGGAACCTTGCTCCCGACTCTGGTCTGTAAAGATTTTTCTTCCGCAGCTGTCTCCGTTCCGCCTCCCATGTCCCCATTTCCACAGCCTGTCAGCATGATTATCCCTGACAAACCCAGCGCTATCGCCCTAAGCCATCTTTTCTTTTTCATGATTCTGCCTTTCCTTTTCTCTATTCACCCGTGATACCGGTATTTTCAATTCCCTGAATAAACTGCTTCTGTACGCACGCATATAACAACAGCAGCGGTGCGATGGAAATCAAGGTAGCCGCCATCTTATAAGCTTCGTTAATCTTATACATACCCTCGGAACCCATACCCGACGATGCGTTGCTGGAAAACATACTGTCAAAGGTAGACAGCTTCAACGGAAGCAAATCCATCGTACCGCCCAGATAGGTTGCGGTCTGATAAGTCTCATTCCAGTTCCATACAAACGCAAACAGGAATACAATCAGTACCGTCGAAACGGACAATCTCATAGCGATGTGGAAAAAAACCTGAAAAGGTCCCGCTCCGTCAATCATTGCCGCCTCGTCCAGCGAATAAGGAATCAAATTAAAAAAGTTCCAAAAAATCAGAATCAGTATCGTTCCGTTTACACCCTGTCCGAATACCGCCATTAGCACCTGAGGAATCGGCGTACCGATAAGCTGCATTCCCAATGAATTCTGTGCCGTAATAAAAATAATCAGTCTCGGAATCATCAGAACCGTTACAGGGACAATAAACGCCAGCAGAATCATCGTAAACCAGAAGCCTTTCCCCCTGAATTTATAACGCGATAACGCATATCCCGTCATTGCCGCCACAATCGTCTGCAAAATAGCAAGTCCTGCGGAAAACAGGATGGAATTGATTAAGCTTCCGGGCATCTTTAATACTCTGGCTGCCACTCCGAAATTATCCAATGTCGGATTCAGGGCAATCCATTCAATCGAAGGGTCAATAATGTCGCTTGCAGACATAATGGATTTTGAAATCATTTCAAATATTGGCTCCAGATAGATATAACCAATACATATCAGCAGAAAATATATTACAAGCTTTCCAATGCGTTTTGCCATCTTCTATCTCTCCTTTACCAGTATTTGTGAGTCTCTTTAATCTTCCTCTCACGGAACAGCAGGAAGGTCAGACCAATAATAATCAGTACAATCAGACTGTATACCCAGGACAATGTGGCTGCATATCCGAAACCGCCGCTGGTATTTGCCGTCTTTTCCTTTATCTGTGTCAGCACTGGATTAATGTTATCCATTGCCCCCAACTGTACAATCGTAAAGACGGATACAATTAGCGCCGTCGGACGGATAATGGGCATGGTAATCTTCCAAAGAATCTGCCAGCTTGTTGCGAAATCAATTCTCGCCGCCTCGTACAGACTGGGATTAATTTTCTGCAGACCGTTAATAAATAATACAATCGGAATCCCCGTAAACCAAAGGATAATCGACAGATTATCAAACAGGGATACCATTGCATCCGCAAGCACGTCTGAATAGCTGTAAATCATCCGGATGACAAAGGTATAATACAGAGGATTTATCTGCCCATCCGCCGCCGGCTCCAGATTCATCAACTGATACATGACCGGACCGGAAAGCACAACCACCGGGAGGAAATAAATCGTTCTGAATAAAGATTTTCCCTTTACAATAGAGTTCAGCATCATGGCAAGAATAAACGCCATAATGACGATTACTACCGTGTAAGGAATAATCATTCCCAGAAACGACACCAGCGCCGGCGTGAATTCCGTATTCACCAGAAATGCCTCCCTGTAGTTCTTAATTCCCACAAAAGAAATATTAAAACCCCGGATATCCTGTTTTACATCTGTAAAGCTCAGATATGCAGTCATGATAAAAGGGATGAATGTAAACACAATAAATCCTATAATCCATGGTGCCATAAAGATATATCCGTATTTATCCTGCCTTCTCTGGAAGGATTTTCTTCTGGTTTTCTTAGTTTTTCCGGACATTTTTCTTCTCCTCCCTTACTTAATAACCTGAGCGCTTAACGCTTCGATACTGACTCCCTGATAAGAAACGACATCGGAAGAATAATTGATAATCACTTCCTTTACCTTTCCTTCCTTCTCATAGGTATTCACAATTACGCCGTTCTCCACTACGGCTCTGTCTGTCCACTGATAGCCCGCCACCTGACTTAACACAGCGTTTACTTTCGTGTAAATTTCCGCAATCAGCTCCTCATACAGGGAATATTCCGTAGAGTACAAATCACAGCTCACTGTGTCCGCCAGCTCGTAAGAAGGCTCATAGGACAGAATGAAAGACGGATACAGGTTATAGTCAATCATCTTCAGTATGTCGGACTGTGTATAGAAGGAGAAGTTTGCATAGGGTCCGTAAACCTCCATCGTTCCGTTTAACACAATCTGCAGGAAGGGCACTGCATCGGTCTCAAAAACATACTGGGAATGTCCAACCGGCGACTGTAAATAGCGGTTCGTATACTGCCACAAATATTTGCCGGGGGTTTCAATATTCAGCTTCACTTCCTTCCGTATCTGAGCCAACGTCTCCTGATACAAATCCACTGCCTCGTCAACGGTATAAATCGCTCCGTCCTTGGTAAAGCTGCCTGTCAGAATACTTCCGATTCCCTCGACCGTCATGGAGGAAGAATAATCCTTCATGTTATCAAACTGTCTTAACAGCCAGTCTGCACTCTTGGTCGGAACCGCAAATCCAAAATAATCCGTGGGAACCGTATTCATCAGCAATGCCCCTCTGTCCTCAAATACATACCAGGAATTGGCATGACGCACCGCTGTATTGTAGTAATTCAGCATAATTTCATTAATCGTTACATAATCCTGCGCAAAGGAAATATCAATTCCCTTGTCGGCAAAGCTTGTAAATAGGTCTTTAAACTCATTTTTTGTGCCGATTTTGGAAGTAAACTTCCGGGTATAGGGCTTAGAGAAAGAAACTCCTTTCTTCTGCCAGCCCGACAAACCGGTATTGATATTGGTAATGCCGTTTGCCGTCACATCATTCAGAATTTCTTCCACGTCAGAGGCAGTTGTCACCACCACATTTTCCATGCCTACCACACTGCTCTTTGCGTCAGACATAATAAAATCCAGACGAATCGGAATGTCTCCCGTCTGTACGTTTCCGTCCTCAGAGAGTACTCCCTCTTCCATCAGATGCCGGCGATAGGCAAGCGCCATTCCTACGTAATTCGCCGCCTCGGTGGAACCGCTGCCGTCACCCGACAAAAATTCATAGGTCATGGAGATATCAAACTGATTCGGGTTATCCATCAGCGAAAAATAACCGTCCCCTGCCTTGTTATACACCTTATAATATTTCAAATTGTAGGTAAACTTCGGACAAGTCCATGTATAGTAGGTAACATTTTCCTCAGGAGTAAGAGTGATGCTCATATGCTCATCTCCTTCATCCGCATAGGCCACAAAAGCAACCTGATTGTCACCATACGCCACACCGAATACCGGCATTACGGGATCCTTCAGCGCAATCGCATCGGAAAGCTCTGTATAATAATATTCTCCCTGCGACACATCCTGTCCGTAAACCTTTCCGGTATACGCCTGAAACGCTACCGTATTATCCTGAAAACGCACAAGCGCCCCACTTCCGTCCGGAATAAACGCATATCCCGTGGGAGCCTCCTTTTTTACGGCAACGTCCTCATACTCGCCGGTCTCCCTGTTAAATCTTAAAATCTCTCCGCCGCTGGATCCAAGAAAAGGGGTGAGATACAAATCCGTCAGCGCTGCCAGTCCCTCTCCTGCCATATCCTCAAATCTGATATCATAAGTGATATCCTTTTCTCCGAAGATAATATAGACCTTCATCTGCAAATCCGGCTTTTTAAAATCAACATCCAGACAGAAAACATTGTCATCCACTTTTGAGAGCGCAGACTCCGAATCAGAGGAGGCGGAGGAAGCCTTCTTTAAGGACTCCACATTATCTACCTCACGATACTCCACGGATACCAGAGAATTAGCGAAATCCGTATAGATTTCATTCATATTTTCTTCCATAGGACTGTTTTCCAGTCTCGCAAAATCCTCTTCCGTCTCTGCGTTCTTAGCCTCGCTTTTCAATTCCTTCGAGCTTGCGCTGTCGAGACCCGTTTTCCATAAATAGCCGCTCTCCTTGTCAAAAACAGCAATAATATCCCTGTCGTCACGGAAATAATAGATTGCAGAGTCCGTCTCATATAATTTCTCATAATCCTCCACACTTTGTTCCACAATTTCAATTGCTTTCTCCGGGAGCCCGGTATCACGGTTCGTATTTATATACATTGCCTGCGCCTCTGTTGCCGGCACAGTAATACCGCACATCATGCTTCCCGCTAACAAAAGCGCAGTTAACTTACTCTTCTTTTTAGAATACATTCTGTGTCAGCTCCTCTCCCAGTGTACTTAAGAATGTCCATACCTGATCCCACATAATTGTGACAATCATAATAACAACGATTACAACAAAGATTAACAGGAACGTCAAAAGCACTGCTTTGATTGTCTCAAACGCCGTGTAATTATGTACTGTCTGCAACCCGATATACAAAAGAATCATTGTCCAGACAACACCGATTACCATCGCGACACTCAGGAAAAATGCCTCGTTGGTAGTTACCACATAGGATACTGCCGTCACACCCAGGAGTACGCAGGTCAGCGGAATACTTGCATACGCAGGTATCATATAGACCTGTTTCAAGGTTCCCTGTCCGTCATTAATGGAGGTAACCAGATAGTTACATACCACGAATAAAATAATAATCGCAAAGAAACCGACCACGATTGAACTGATATCCAAGTCTTGTACATCATAATACTGATAAATAAATCCTTTTCCTAACATATATAGCATGAAGGAAATAAACAGAAGCACATACAAGATGGATGCGCCCGGTACAGTTCCTTTTTTATTGACACGAATGTCATAATAGGAATCCAGCGGATGCCGAGCCGTTGTAAAGGCATACAGCACATCACCTACCCCCCTGATGGACATGATTTTCTTCTTACATGCCTTTTTGAAGCGTCTGACCTTCTTTTCCCTGTCAAGCTTTCCTGCCGCAAATACCACCAGCGCCAATGCAACGGCGCCTATAATGAAATATGCCAGATACTTCTGCAGCCAGACATTTCTAAGCTCCCAGAACGCATCGGAATACTTGCTGTGATTTCCGGCAACCTCATAATGCTCCATGGCATTTGCAAAATCATACCGGGACATATACGCATTGCCGATACCGTTATGGGCAATAACCGACATCTGGTTCAGGGCAAGAACCTCTTCCCATACCGCAAGGGCTTCCGCATAATGCCCGCCGTCATATAACTGCAATGCCTGATAGACTTTTGACGCATATTCAGTGGGACGGTAGGACTGTACATATCCTTTGATTCCGTCAATGGTCCAGATATAACCGTTCTGATCCACTGCCATGGCAGACAACGAGGTATACAGACCGACCACATCCATGTTAGATACATAGGAACCAAACTCAAAAATCAGCTCTCCCTCCGGCGTGTATACATCAATATAACCCGTTTTGGAACTGGTATAAATCAACAGGTCATCATCCACCCAGATATCGGAAATATCGGCATTGCCGAAAACACTTTCCGTAAACATATTGCTTCCGTTGGTCTTATGCTTCTTGATGGGATTTCTTCTGCTTCCCAGTGTAACCGTATAAACAATACCTCTTTCATCCAGCGCAACATTTGCAAACGTAGTCGGATTGCGGTCCAGCAGACGCGCCAACTGCTCTCTGGTAAATACAACGGACTGTATCTTCTGAAAAAGCGACAGGTTTGCCTTGTTTACGGCAAAGAAGCCTAAAAAGCCTCCCTCTTGGGAAAGCTGGATAACTCCGCTGTAAACTCCTTCCCCCACAAGATAAATATTGCCGTTCTCATCCGCCGCAACCTTGGAGGGTTCAAACGCCGTCTCGCCAAATGCAGGCACTGTCGGTCTTTCAATCTTCTGAATCAGGTTAAAGTCCTTATCAAATACAAATAAAGCCTTCGCCTTGCTGTCAGCAACATAAATATCTCCATTTTCGGTTACGCAGATTCCCTTCGGCGTCTGGAATTCCGCATAGGAAAACTCCTCCGTTACCGTATCGGCATCAATATCATACGTAACAACTCTCTTATTGCCGGTGTCCGCAATATACATGACATTATTTTTGTCAATATACATGTCCTCCGGTGCATTCAGACCCATCCGGGTAATCGTTCTCTCAGGAATATAGGCATCCTGCGTACGGGTATAATAGAAATAACCCGCATCATCTGTTCTGTCAATAATGGTATAGGTATAGCTGGTGGTCTGGGACGCCTCCGATACCATCGTACTGCCAAGCCAGACTACCGACATCACAAGTGCCATTAACGCACATCTTATCTTCTTCATCAAACCTGGTCCCCTCTCCTTACTTGATACCGGAATGGCTCATGGTACTCATTACCCGTGACTGCATACAGATAAACATAATCAGGTTGGGAAGGAACAGCAGGATGGTTCCCGCCGCCACAACACCTCTTGCCGCAACCGCATTGTTTGTCTGCAGCGCATTCAGATAGTAGTAAATCGTCTTCATGACGTCACTGGTGATAAAGTTATTGGACGCCTCCGTTGCCTGCCATGCAGACTGGAAAGTCAGAATTGCTACCGTCGCAATCGCAGGCTTCGTCATGGGTATGATAATTTTACGAATAACCGTGAAGTTGCCGGCGCCGTCCACATATGCCGCTTCAATCAGCGCATCCGGTACATCGTCGATAAACTGCTTCATCAGGAAAATACCGATGGGCATTGCTATCAGCGGGAAAATGTGCGCGCTCCAGGTATCAATCATTCCCAGTCTGACAATAATGATATAACGGGGAACCGTAACCGCTACCTGCACGAACATAAGCGCCATCTGGTTAATACTGAAAAACCATTTCGTCACGCGGTACTGCCCTTTTTTGGATAACACAAAGGCACACGCAACCGTAATGTAAATATTTAAAACAACTGTAACGACCGTGACAAAAACAGAGTTCAGCAGATATCTGGTCATGGGAACCCCGGTGGTTCCTGACAATTCAAACAATTTTCTAAAATTGTTCAGCGTCGGCTCCTTTACAATCAGCGTGGGCGGAAACGCGTACAGCTCGCCCAACGGCTTAAACGCTTCATTTGCCATATATACAACCGGCAGTATCATCAGAATGGCAATCGGTATCAATATGACGTAAAACTTAATCTGATCTGTGGAAAAATGCTTCGGATTCACTCTTTTCCCTTTTAACTTCGCCATATCACCCCTCCTTATTCTTTCTCTGTGAAAAGCGCTCCCGCCACCTTGGAAAAGAACGCAATCATCAGCAGCAATACAACGGAAACTGCCGCCGCATAACCCATTTCATACCGTGAATATGCGTAGTCCTCAATATGGTTCAGAATCAGGTTTCCGGCATATTCCGGCGTGGGATTGGTACCGGACAGCGCGGGTCCGATCCAGCCGGTGTTAAACGCGCTTACGATTGCCATTACCGCACCGAACAGCATCTGGGGCTTCATGGAAGGAATCGTAATGTAGATAACCTCCTGAAAACGGTTCTTCATTCCGTCCACATATGCCGCCTCATACAGCTCTTCATTCACATTCAGAATGCCTGCAATCATAGCCAGAAAACCGATACCCATCGCCTGCCACAAGGCTACAATAATAATAATTGTCAGCAGATAATCGGGGGACAATAAAAAGTTAATCGGCATATCAATCCATCCGCGGCTAATCAGAAAGGAGTTCAGAATACCTCGCTGGTCCCCGGAAAATACCGTTTTCCATACCACCTGAATCATCAACGGTCCTACCATGGAGGGCATATACAGACAGAGCGTCAGGATAGTCCTTGGAACCGCCTGAATCTGCGTTACCAGCCATGCGAGAACAAAAGACAAAACGCATCCTCCCGGTCCCACAATCAGGGCATACTTAAACGTATTCGGAATAATATACTTCAAAAAAATTTCATCCTGCGTCAACAGCGAAATATAGTTTGACAGACCTGTAAAGGTGGGTGAATTAATCACGTCAAAGTAAGTAAACGATAATCCGATTGCTATAATGACCGGAATCGCAATAAACAGGGAAAACAGCAGCAGATATGGCGCCAGCAGCAGCATGGAAGTCAGAAAATCGCCGTTTCTTTTTACTTTTTTCATCTGTTACTCCCCCTTTCCATATTTCTCAATATTTTCAACAATCCAATCCACATCCCTGATATTGTATTCCTTCAGCAGATTGCCCCGGGTGTCTGTATATCCCAGATCAGACATCTTCTTTGTAATCTCTCTGTTAATTTCCTGAATCTTTTCGTCAATTGCAACCTGCGCTGCAGAGCCGTCCACCGCTATTGCATTCCAGATATTGGAGATATCACGTTCCAGCATATATTGTCCGGGTGTTCTGGGTACGTCGCGCAGCCATGTAAGCTGCTCTAAAATAATCTGCTTATCCTCCGTCGGAAGCGTACAGTCTGCGATTGCGTCCAGATTGGAGGGCAGCCAGATATATTCGTCACCGTAGGTAGCCTGCAGGGTATGGGCATACTCCGTCTGCACGTCATGGCTCAGCCACCATTTCATAAACGTCCAGCATTCTTCAATCTTTTCCGAGTCATTGAAAATAATGCCTCCGGTTCCCGCTGCGATATAACTTCTGTCTATCGTACCATCTTCCTGTTCCGTACCGAGAAAGTAAGCCAGCTCCCACTGCCCCTCCAGCTCAGGCGCGCCATTGGTAATCAGGTTGTAGGTCTCAAGACTTACAATACCGATAGGATATACGCCGTATCGGAAGGAATCAGCAAACTGAGGAACCTGTGTAGGAACCGAATAAATACTGAACAGTTCACCGAGCGTCTTAATTCCCAATACTGCCTCCGGTTCATTGATTGCCGTATGTAATCCGTCCTCCGTATAGAGACTTCCTCCGTTCTGATAAATCAGAGGCGTTGTCTGATAGAACCATTTGTAGCCGTCAATCGTTGCGATGTTATGGTAGAAATTCATACCGTAACGTTGTAACTCCGGCAGTACGCCGGTCAACTCTTCCCATGTGTCCGGCACCTCCATTCCCAACTGTTCAAAGATATCCTTGCGGTAAATAATCAGGTTGAAATCCGAGGTTTCCGGAACCGCGTATACTCCCTCATTGAAAACATAAGGGATAAACGCACCGGGCGTAAATCTGTCAGCTACCTCCCAGAAATCGTCAAACTGGGACAAATCATAAATCGCATCACGACACGCCAGCTCAAACGGAATATGAGACAGCAAGCCAAGCGCCATATCCGGCGTTTCGCCGGCAGCCGCTGCCAGCGTCAGCTTATTAACGTCCGGCATAACGGATATTTTAACCTTAATACCCGTCTGGGCGGTAAACTCGGAATCCGCCATTTTCTGTAACAGGTCTACCTGTGTCACTGCACGGTTGACCCAGATATTAACAGCTTCCTCGTCCTCGTCAAGCTGATATTTCTCGGAAGTGAAGGAATAAACCAGCGTCTTTATCCCATTTACAAGGGAAGCAAAAAAACCGACAGATTCCTTGGGAAGCTCTTCCTTCCCATAAATATAAATACGATCCAGTGCAAAGGGCTGCGCGCTGATATTCGTCGTGAAATCACCGAGCAGTCTTAAGACAGAGTTGTCCGTGCTTACACTGGAACCCGTTAGATTCTCCGTATAAAGCGCGATTTCATCGGGATATTCCTCAAGCTTGTCAAGAATACCGATTGCCCTGTCCAGTTCAGACAGCTTGGCGGATTCCACTCCGTTTGGCGCATAATACTGCAATTCGCTCTGCATAGCGTATATTAATGTTTCATAAGCCTCCAGATATGCCAGAGTATCCGGAATATATCTGGTGATATACCATGTGCGGTATTTATCTATCTCCGCACCGGTAATCTTCTTAATCTCAAGCGCAAACTGTGTTACATGTTCTGCAATCAGACGAGAATAACGCCACTCATCGCTGACAGGCTCCATCTCGGAACGGATGGTCAGTGTATGAGCTCCTTCTGTGAGATAAATCTCATAGGGATTTCCCTCTGCGTCAGAAAGCACTTCATTTTTCCATGCGGTATCCGTAGTGTCAAAACCATAGCACTCCAGTTCTTTAAAAGGTACCTCGCCGTCAATCTTAATACTTTCAAATACCTGAAAATCCTCTTTTTCATTCTTATAATGTAACCCCAGATGATAATATCCCGTCTGTTTTACTTCAAACTGGTAGGTCACCTCAATGCCTGCCTCCTCCCATGACACCACATTCAGCTCTTTGTACTCGGCGTCATGCGGATACAACGCAGGATTATTGATATGGGACAAAAGCGCGGAAGTTGAATTTTTATTCAAATAATCTACACTGTTGATTTCTATGTAATCATTGATTAATTCCCCTTCGTTCTGCGCTCTGTATTCACGATAGGACGGAACACTGTCCTTTATGGCATTCACATATAATCTGCCCAAGGTAAGACCATCTGCGGAAACATTCCGGATATCAATCACATTCTCCCCGCTCTCCAGATGGAAATACAAGGGTTCCGCTGTATAATAAGAGGTATTGTACAAATCCCTGTACTGCCAGTCGTCAATGCGCACCTGCTCCGGTGCAGTCTCATCCCCATAACGGTCCACAGGAAAATCCTTCGTCTCATCCTTCCACAAAAGCGGAAGCGTAATCATAGACATCTCTTCAAAGTAACTCTCGCCGTTAATCGTCACTTCCAGCCTGTAATCGGACAAATTTGTCCCGCCCGTATGGTAATCAAGTCCAAGACTGTACAATCCTGATTCTTTCACATTTACAATAAACCCGGCAGATTCTTCATAATCAATACCTGCCACTGCGTAGTCATATCCTTCCTCCGATTCTCCGTCGACAGGGTCTGCCGCCGTATCTTCCAAACCGTATACTTTTTCCCATCCTGCAATATACTCCTGATATCTGACAGTCTGAAAGGTAAGCGAATGATTCAATAAATCAAACGCTTCAGAAACCTCTTCCCCGGATACCTCTTCCACATATGCTGTTTTTTCGCGCAGTCCCACCGCCACAGTCAATAAGGCAATTACCGCGACCATAATTACTATCGGAAAAACAACCCTCTTCTTTCTTTTCACTATTGCCCTCTCCTTCAAAAAACGTCCTTCCACTTTACAGTATTCAGTATTTTAAACTGAATACTGAAAGCAGAAGGACCGTCTTAAAGCCTTTTTAAAATCAGCTTATTCAAAATCAGCTTCCGTATATCCATAAAAATCGGTAAGAGCTGCCTTTAAGGAAGCTTCCGCCTCTGCAAATCTATCATTTGCCAAAGTGTTCCACTCAGGGAGCTTTGACTTAATCTCATCCTGCCAGCCGTCAGAAGCGCGTTTTGCCGTCATATTCTCATCTGAATAATAGTAAGTCCATTCATACATACATTCCTTATCTGCACCATCCTCCTGAATCTTCATAGGATATGCCTTGTCAGAAATATCCCACATCTGACCGCTCTCCCAGATATCAAGACAGGTGTTCCAGCCTTCCTTGTCCGCATAGGCAGCATGGATAGGAACAGAATACCAGATTTCCATCTGTTTGTCGAACTCGGAACCGGTTACGAGAGGCAGGGAATCGTTCAGCGCCGTCTTCAGCGCTCCGCCGGAGTTCCACTGCTGGTCAGCTCTTGCCTGCATTGCCTCAGTAGAAGCACACCAGTAGGTACCGAAGGTATACGCCAGTTTCAGGGACTGCTCTTCGCTCTCGCTCAGTGCAGGGTCGCCGTCATCCATCGCGTAATTATGAATAGCCATAGGGTCCAGAACAATGCCTACCGTGTTGTCACAGTAATCGGTTGCGGGTCTGGGATAAATGTCAAACTCAAAATTACAGGTAGCATCGGTAATTTCAGGGTTGGCAGCATCACCCATCATCCAGGGATCACCGTCATTGGTTAAGCAATATCCCTGTACAAAGAAGTGATAGCTCCACCACCATCCGTCATCCATGATTTCCTGAGGAACGCCACCCACATCGTTCTGTGTCCAGATGGTATTGTCCGCCCATGCAGGAACCAGAGACAGCATATCCTTAACTGCATCAGAATCAAGATTTACATAAGTATCACTGGAAGCGTCATGATTGAACAGGGCATAGTTGATATCCTGCGTACCGGTATTAATCCAACTGAGGGGAATATCCATGGCTCCCCAGAAGGTGGTTTTATCACCCTGCGCAATGAAATCGGTGTAATCGTCAAGCGTCCAGTCAGGATCCGGAACGTCAATATTATTCTGCTCAGCCAGCTCAGTGTTGACAAATACGCCCCACGGCTGAATGAACTGAGGCAGTCCTGCCTGCATTCCATAATAATTCATCATACCCATAATGGATTCGTTAAAGGACTGATATATGGGATCTTCCGCAAATACGGAGAGATCTGCACAAAGTCCCTTCTGCACATCGCCCACAAGATTTGTGGATGCCCAGATATCAGGATATTTTCCGTGCTGAGCCTTGAAGTTCTCCATTTCCTGCTGCCAGGAAGTATCATTGGAATTAGGATCATCCGCTTTTGCATAAAGATTAATCTTTACATTGGGATAGGTTTCATTAAATTTCTTTGCCATAGCATAAATGGCAGCCACATTCTGAGCAGTGATATTCTCCGGCTCCAGCGCCTGATGACCAATATCCTCATAATACTGACCGTCACCGGACCATACCATAATAGAAATATCGCCCTCTACATCAGAATCAAGCTCGATGAAAGCGGATGTCGTATCCCCCTCTGCACCGCTGCCGTCTGCCTCTGAACCGCCATTGTCAGAAGTAGCTACACTGTCGATAGTTGATGAGTCTTTGCCGCCACAGCCTGCCAGTGCAGAAACTGTAAGCGCTGTTGTCAGAAGTAATGCTGCAAGTTTTTTGCTCTTCAATCTTCTTTCCTCCCATAAAATATATTTTCGGATGTCCCATCCGATAGTATTATTCTATGAAAACGTTTTTGTATAGTCATGTAGTATTTTTTCTAATTAGTATAAATTTTCCATAATTCCTTCACAAAGATTTTATTTTTTCGTTATTTTGCACAATATCAAATTAAAATTTAGTGGAATTATACCACAAAAAAACCATTCCTGCCGCACAGACAGAAATGGTTTTTTATATTTTTGTTTTTACTTACTCAGTCTTCCCGCCATCCATATATTTGTCAACCAGATTGTCAACAAAAGAAATAGCAAAGTTTTCCTGTTTTAAAGCCTTTAATCCCAGCACCAGAAAGAAAAGTACTTTCACAATGTAAATTGCGTCCGTCAACAGGTTTACAATAGAATAAATAATTGAGAACGAAATATTTAAGTGAATCAATCCCAGGAAATCTGACAGCCATCCGAACAAATCCGGAATTAATCCGATTCCTGTAACCAGTACGCTGATAGACATCATAAGCGCAACCGCTTTTACACAGGTTTTCTTTAACCACACATTTTCCTCGAACAGCAGCACATAACCTGCAACCAGCAAAGTCGGCGTATATCCTCCAAACAGGGCGCAAAAGAATGCCGCTGCACCTACCAGACCTACTGAAACTCCTAATTTCGTTTTCTCCATAGCTAAGAACCCCCTTCATGTATTTTTCCAAAATCTACATATCAATTATATTTTCAGTTCTTCACTATGTCAACTTATTTATTCAGAATCATTTTCCGCAGTACTTTCATCTGCCTCTTCCGTCTCCTCCGTTACATCCTCCAAAGATTTATTAAAGATGCTCACAACGGAGGAAGATACCGCATAGACCGTGTTCTCAGAAGGTCTGCAGATATAATACACACCCGATACGGAGTTGTAGTCCCCTACCTCAAAGATATAGCTGGCGCTTTCCGTCTCAAAGCTGATTGTCCGCTCAGCGTCCGCCAATCCATATTGGGACATATTAGTTACCTCTGTAATAACCTGCTCAACTGTCAGCGGCGCCACTCCGGAAATCATATTCGTTATCTTATACTGGGTAATCGGGATGGAATGATCATCGGCGTAATACCAGGTATCATCCTCCTTCTCAAAGCTGTAAGTTTCCCCTTCATAAACATAGGTCAGCTTTATCACGTCATCCTTTGAAATGTCCACGATAACTTCACCTGTTTCCTCTTCCTGCGGTTCGTCCGAGGCTGTATTATTATAATACCGCAATCCAAGGACGGCTGCTGCCAGTACTACAAGTACCAGCAGCAAAATCAATAACTGTTTTGCCTGTTTTTCCATTAACGCTTTCTCCTCTTAAACCAGATTACAAATCCAACAACAAGAAATCCTACCGGCAGAATTACGGTAACAAGAGGCGCCCACAGCAGAATGCTTGACTGGGATATGGTAAGCATGGATACCTCGTATTCTTTTACCGGAATGGAGATGCTCACTTCATGATCCACAAATTCGCTGATGGTGTTGGTAAACAACATCTGATTTGCGCCGCTTACCATTGCGTTTGCATTATCCGTAAATAGCTGTTCACAACCGTATACTACCAGTGTTGCCTCTCCTTCCTCCAGAGTTTTAACTGCCTCTACGCCAATCGCAAACGGTCCGTCAATGTCTTCCTCTGCTTTCTCAAAATCCTCTAAATTCTCTATGCCAATCTTAGAGAACGCATCGGCGGAGGTAGACAGCAGCGTGGTATAGGCGATATCCTCCGCCGTTTCGTCCTCTATCATAATGCCCTGTGCATAGGGTGCAAAAATATAATAGGTATTGTAAATTCCGGACGTATAAGTCGAAATACCTACCGTGGGGAGCAGGTAGTAAGGACTGCTGTAATAATTCTCAGCGTTCTGTTCCACAACAATGCCTTCCGCAACTTCCATGCCCATGTAATCAAGGATAGCGTCCAGATTAGGAGTTTCCGCATCTCCCAGATAGGCAGTTATCAATATCACCTTTCCGCCGTTTTCCAAATATGCAATTACCTTGTTTTTATCATCCTCGGAGAAATCACCTGCGGAACCATTAATAAGCAGACATGCCGCATCCTCCGGCACTGCATCATAGTCCATCAGATTAATTGTCTCATACTCCACATTTTCTTTCTCCAGGGCAGAGTTAAAGCTTGAGCTTAATTCATACTCACCATGTCCCTCCGTAATATATAGCTTCGGCAAATCATCGGAAAGTACGTAATCCAACGCACTGGTAATCTGTCCCTCGCCGTCATATCCGGTGGTAGTGCTTGAATAATCAGTATAATCATAGGTTATTTCATACACATCATTGTAATTAATTACTTTATTACGCTTGTCGCTGACAACAATCAGACTGTTGGTGGTAATCACGGAATCCGTATACTGCCTGTAAAACATGGGGTTTACAGTGGGATCCACATATTCCACCGTGATGTAATCGGACAAATCGTCATATCTCTCCAATGTCTGTTTCAGCGTCACGTCCTGATTATCCTCATTTACCAGCACATAGATGGTTACATCCTCCTGTATCGTCGCAACATATTCCCTGGTCTGGTCTGTCAGGGAAAACAGCTTGTTACCGGTTAAATCAATATCGGTCCATGTGCCCGGCATTTCGCCCATGATAAGATTAACCGCTATCACAATCGCAACCGATACCGCAATCATGCCCGTGCTGTAAGCGCCTACACTGAGATGCTTCGCCGATACACTGTAACGTCTCTTCTGAATGGACTGTACGGTAAGAAAAAGCACCAGTATCGTCAGTGAGAAATAATACACAATACCGTCCAGATTCAACGTACCGCTTAACATCTCTCCAAAATGAGTATACAAATCAAAGCATCCCAGAATCTTGGTCAGCCAGTTTCCCGTGCTTGATATCAGGGAACAGATGGCGGACATCATATATCCCAGAAAAAGTACGCCAAATCCTAATACAGCCGCAATCACCTGACTTTCCGTAAGGGAAGAGATAAACAATCCGATAGCGATGGCAGTCATACCATACAGGAAATATGCCAGAATTGCCAGGTAGGACTCAGCCATCGGCACCGTACCGAACCGACTCATAAGCAACGGATAAAAACAAATAACTACTACAGGAATCAGAAATACGGTAAGCAAGGCAAGGAACTTGCCCACTACAATGCTTGTCACGGACACGGGCGCCGTCAGAATCAACTGATCTGTCTTGCTCCTTTTTTCGTCGGCAAGTACGCGCATGGTCAGAATCGGAACTGAAATCAGAAACACAAATGCAACCGCAGATACGGTATACGCAAAATAAGGATATCTGTTAATCAGACTATATACGCTGAAATACATTCCCAGAAAAAACAGGGTAACTGCAATAAATAAAAAACCAATAAAGGTACGGAAATATGATTTTAATTCTCTTTTATATATCGCAAACATTTATTCGTCGCCCTCCTCTGCTGTTGTTCCTGCTTGCTCCTCCAAAACCGCCTCTTCCTCAGACGGCGCAGCATCTGCTTCTTCCCCGTCAGCGGACAGGTCTGTGTCTTCTTCGTTCTGCTTCGCAGCCTTTCCCTTAAACAATTTACGCTTCTGCACCTCTGCGGGCTTAACATCCTCCGTCAGCTCCAGAAAAATATCTTCCAGTGATTTCTCCGTATGCTGCATGGACATAATGGGAAGTCCGGCTTCTGCCAGAGCATAGAACACTTCCTCCCTGATATCTGCATTATCCTTAGAAACCAGCTTTATCTGTACGCAGCCATCCTCCCCGGTTCCTTTTTGTTCGATACTTTCCACACCGGAAAGCTTATGTAAAGCCTCTTCCACCGCTTCATAGCTCCCCTTTACGGAAAGCTCCAGTTCCATGGAACCGCTCATCAGCTTCTGCAGTCCCTCCGGGGAATCACTTGCCACCAGTCTGCCGTGTGCAATAATCATAATGTGGTCACATACGGCACTCACCTCAGACAGAATATGGGAGCTTAAAATAATCGTATGATTTTTGCCCAGCTCCCGAATCAAATCACGGATTTCAATAATCTGCTTGGGATCAAGACCAACGGTAGGCTCATCTAAAATAATTACGGCAGGATAACCAAGAATTGCCTGTGCAAGACCTACTCTCTGACGATAACCCTTTGACAGATTCTTAATCAGACGGTCCTTCATATCCGTGATACGGGTCATTTCCATAACCTCTTCCATCTGCTTTTTGCGCTCCGCCTTGGGAACTTTTTTCAGTTCCGCCACAAATTTCAGGTATTCGCCTACTGTCATATCCATATAAAGGGGCGGCAGCTCCGGCAGATAACCGATGGATTTCTTTGCCTCCTCAGGCTGTTTCTGAATATCCTTTCCGTCAATGGTAACCGTGCCGTCTGTAGCTGCAAGGTACCCGGTTATGATATTCATTGTAGTAGATTTTCCGGCTCCGTTCGGTCCCAGAAAGCCATAAATCTGTCCTTTCTCCACACGAAAAGAAAGGCGATCCACTGCTACATGATCACCGTATTTCTTCGTAAGATTCGTTACTTCAATCATGATATTCCTCCCATACAATATTGACGCCGGCATTTAAGCCGTTCATCTTCTGATATTTCATTGTATCTGTAAAATGTCATGGAAAAGTGATTAATTTATGAATATTTTGTGAACGGGTAAGCCGTCACAGACATACTGCACGACCCTGCCTCTGCGGTCAGAAGCAGCGGCAGGCTTTTGACAGGAATCTCCTCAAACAAAAAATCGGGACCCCCCATGCGGAATTCAAATAAAACGCCGTTCACATACAGCGCGATTTTTTTCTGATTGCTGTAGACTGTAACCTGTGCGTTGCCGTTCTTCTGAAAAGAAAGGCTTGTAATACTGATATATACAAAAGGCTCTCTGGACCAATATGCCCTGTAAAAATAATATCGGTCTGAGAGGGTACGTCCCTGCAATGTCAGCAGACTGTCCGCCGTACCGTAAAAACGGGGAATATCAGCAGCCGTCTCTCTATCCCGCCACCACAATAACAGCCCGGCTTCATCGCACAAACGGCAAAATTCCCTGTCAAATTTACCGTCTATGAGGCATAGAGTATTTGCCCCCATGTTCCGCACCAGTTCCAAATCCCCCCGGATGACGGAAGCTTCCTTTGGAAGCTCATACTCCACCGCCCTGATTTGAAACGGTTGGTCATTTAAAAACCATCCTTTTTCCGGAATGTGCCGAAAAGTACGAAGGGCAAAGGTATCCTCCAATACGTCCATGCAAACATCCTCCCGCTCCATCAGGGATACTCTGATCCGGTACAGATAAGGTTCCTCCACACCCTGCCACAGACGGGGATGCAGCAGCAATCCCTTTGCAGCTTCCTCCTCGCACAGCGGATGGCAGCAACAGAATACAAGCTGACCGTCCCTGTCCCACATACGGATATCCAGATAACCGCCCCGGGGGCAGACGAGAGAGGCGCCGTCCGGTTTTTCAAGGTATTCTTCCGACCCTGTCTGCTGCAAAAATACCTTGTATTCCAATGCAGCTTTGCCGTTTCTGACAGTACTGTAAATTTCCAATCCGCCCGAAGGGGCCGTTCTGTCAAATCTCATAAGCTCTCCTCCCGCTTTTGTCTCAATATGCCGGTATTTTTTTCCACCTCACTGCGGGAAAGGGGATACCAGAACTGCATAATAAGGAAAACGGCGAGGTAACAGACGCCCGGCACAAGAGTGCACACGGAATAGATTCGCTGCGACACCTCCGCAGTCTGGGAGGATGCTTCCGACACATATCCGATGGCAGTGAGAACAAACCCGCCGACACCTCCCGCCAGCGCCTGCCCCAGCTTCCGGGCAAAGGAATACACAGCGTAAACCGTTCCGTCCTCTCTCTTCCCCGTGGTTACTTCCTGATAATCAATAATGTCCGTGATATATGCCCATGTTACCATGTTAAACACTCCTGCCCCCAGCGTTGCAAAGAAAAATAGCACCAGAAAAACCGGAATACTTTTTACCCGCAGGAAAAAAAGCAGCACATATATGACGCCTGCCGCAAGCATACCTGCAGCGCCTGCTTCCTTTTTGCCGAAAACGGTGGAAATCTTTGATACAAAAGGCGCCACCAGCAGGATACCCCCTACGCTAATCAGATTCAGGGCAGCCATGGCTCTGGTATCGCGAAAATAATCCAGAAACAGATAATTATTCATCGTTTGTCCCAGCAAGGTCGCCAAAAGAAGCAACAGTGCGGCAAACACCATGGATAACAGGGGGCGGTTTTTTGCCAGACTTGACAGGATAGCTCCGATATTCTCCCGTTTCTGCTCCTTTTTATCAAAATGCACTCTTTCGGTACATAGCCAATAACAGAGCATATAACATACAACGGAAAACACAGCGAAAAGTCCTGCCGTCAAAGTAAATCTCTCAGGGATAACCACCTGATTTCCCTGTGCGTCAGTACTATATACAATAAGCGGCACTCCCACACCGATTACAAGACTGGCAAGGCCGGCTCCGACACTGCGATAAGTGGACAAAGACGCCCGCTCTCCCGGCTCTGCACTGATGGCTGACGCCATGGAGCCATAGGGAATATTAATCGCCGTATAACAAAAGCTGCTCCACAGAAGATAAGTAACTACCACATAAATCATCTTGGGCGCAAAGTTCCAGTCTTTGATAAAATAGAGATACATAAGAGTGCTTGCCACCGCCACAGGCACACACATCCGGCGTATCCATGGGCGGAAACGTCCATCCCGGGCGGGCTTCCTATTATCGACAATCCGCCCCATCGTCACATCCGTAAAGGCGTCCACCACTCTTGAAACCAGAAAGAGAACCCCGATTGCAGCTCCCGGCAAGCCCAGCACCTTAGTATAAAATACCATGAGATAGCTGCCCGCAAAAAGAAAGCTGAAATCATTTCCAAAATCACCGAACAGATAACCTAATTTATCTCGCATTCCAAAGGGACGTGTTTTCCTTGTTTTTTCCATCTCCTGTGACATATTACCTCATTTCTGCGCAGACTGCGCGCTCTAACCCTTTACACTAAGGTTACTTTTTCCTATCGCCGGGGAAAATATGCACGGCGCAAACCATCATAACCCAAAATCCTGACACAATAATGGAGAAATCACATGTGGCAATCTTCTTACACAGATGATAAAATAAAAAAAATATTTCGTTTCACAAAACGGGGAGTTATTATGAAAATAAACTATATCCAACACAGCGGTTTTTTAGTAGAGACAGCAGAATGCTACTATTTATTTGACTATTACATGGGTACACTGCCCGCCTTAAATCCTGACAAACCCATCCTTGTTTTTGCAAGCCACAGGCATCCTGACCATTACAATCCTGTCATTTTTGAAAAGCTGACAGAGCTTGGCATGAAACAGTTGACGGCTGTACTATCCAAGGATATTCCAAAGAAAAGCTATCCTGATGGCATTGAGATTCTCACTGTCACCTTGCATCAGTGTTATGAGCTTCCCTACGGCGGCGGGAGGCTGCATACGCTTCTTTCCACGGATGAGGGTGTTGCATTTTTCATCCGGTGCGCGGAAGGGAATTTTTATCATGCAGGAGATTTAAACGATTGGGTATGGGAGGGCGAGACTGACCGATACAATAAACAGATGACAGGAAGCTACCGCCATGAAATCCAACTTTTGAAGGAAGTCCTTGGCGATGCGCCCGTAGATGCCGCAATGCTCCCACTGGACCCCAGACAGGAAAAAGATTATTACAGAGGCATGCTTTATTTCTTACAGAAAATTAGCACAAAAAAGGCTTTCCCCATGCACTACTGGGGAAAACCCGAAATCATACAACAATTTGTACAGGAATATCCTGCTTATCAGGAAATTGTGCAGAACACGGAGAAAGCATAATCCTTGACTGAAAATTATTTGGCTCAGAATTACTTCGTTTAGAATTACATGGAAGCGTTTTTTGCCTCCTTCGCTTCCTGCACATAGAACATCGCATTGCGAAGGTTTGCAGCAATTTCCTCTGAGGTTACTTCCCGTTTTACTCTGCCGGGGTTGCCGATGACGAGAGAATTGTCTGGGATTACGGTATTTTTTGTCACCAATGCGCCTGCTCCTATGATGCAGTTTTTTCCAATAACGCTGCCGTTCAAAAGGATTGCACCCATGCCAATCAGGGAATTGTCCCCTATTTTGCTGCCATGAATAATCGCTCCATGCCCGATTGTGACATGCTCCCCGATTTCCACAGGATAGTCTACATCCACATGCACCACACAATTATCCTGAATATTACTTCCTTTTCCGACGATGATGGGCGCCCGGTCTCCGCGCACGGTAGCATGATACCAGATACCCACATCCTCATTTAAGGTCACGTCTCCCAGTACAACGGCACCGGGAGCAATATAGCAAGACAGGTCTATTTTCATACAAATTTCTCATCCTCCCAATGCAGTCTGTGCAGCTCGCCCTGCATCTGCATATCGCTGAATCCGTTCTGTCTTAATGCCTCGTAAAGCACAATTGCTACGGAATTAGACAGGTTCAGGGAACGAATCTTGGGCAGCATGGGAATACGGATGCAGTTTTCTTCATTTTTCACCAGAATCTCCTCCGGGATGCCCGCACTTTCCTTTCCGAACATAATATAATCATCGGGACCGAAAGACACCTCCGTGTAGGTATGCTTTGCCTTGGTGGTAGCCATCCAGATTTTTGCATCGGGGTGCTGTTGCCTGAACTCCTCAAAATTCACATACCGGGTCACATCCAGATGCTCCCAGTAATCCATTCCCGCCCGCTTGATTTCCTTTTCATTTAAACGGAAGCCCAAAGGCTCAATCAAATGCAGGCTTGTCCCTGTGGCTACACAGGTTCTTCCGATGTTTCCGGTGTTTGCCGGTATCTCCGGCTGGTGTAAAATGATGTGCATGTCGCTAATCTCCTTCTATGACTGAAATTTCCGTTGCAGACTTTATAAAAAGTACTTCTTTTGCGAATCGTTCTGCTCATCGCATCCGCGTCTATTGTACCATAGCCGTACCCAAAGAAAAAGACTTTGCCAACCCGCACCGCCAGCAAGGTAACAGTTCAGTTACCTTGCACGAGCCGATAAAGTCTTTTCACATTTTAATCCTGAATCTTATCAGACAGCTTATTTGTTCTGACCCTGTTCCTCGCGCAGTCTGGTTACGAAATGCTCCAGTCTGCCGATTGCCACCTTCAAATCATCAAGGGAATAGGCATAGGAAATACGCAGATAGCCTTCTCCGCTGTCACCAAATGCCGTGCCGGGAACCGCAGCAACCCTCTCTTCCTCAAGGAAACGCGTTGCAAACTCATCGCTGGTCATGCCAAACTCCTTGATACAGGGGAACACATAAAAAGCGCCGTAAGGCTCAAAGCATTCCAACCCCATTTTTCTAAAGGCATTCATCAGGAATCTTCTGCGCTGATTGTATGCAGTACGCATCTCTGCCACATCGTTATCACCGTTTTTCAGCGCTTCCACTGCGGCATACTGGCTGGTGGTAGGTGCACACATAATTGCAAACTGATGAATTTTGGTCATCTGCTCAATGATTGCATGAGGTCCGCAGGCATAACCCAGACGCCATCCCGTCATTGCGTAAGCCTTGGAAAAACCGTTGATTAAAATGGTTCTCTCCTGCATTCCGGGCAGACTGGCAATGGATACATGTTCGTCCTTGTAGGTAAGCTCGGAGTAAATTTCATCAGATATGACAAAGATGTCATGTTTTAAAATCACCTCTGCGATTGCCTCCAAATCCTTCCGCTCCATAATGGCGCCGGTGGGATTGTTGGGGAAAGGCAGGATAAGCACTTTGGTTTTCTCCGTGATTGCATCCTCTAATTCCTGTGCGGTCAGACGAAATTCATTCTCCGCCTTCAGGTTAATAATAACAGGCTTTGCCCCTGCCAGAATTGCGCAAGGCTCATAGGATACATAGCTGGGCTGGGGAATCAGCACTTCATCTCCGGGATTAATCATGGCGCGCAGACCAATATCAATGGCCTCCGAACCGCCTACCGTTATCAGTACTTCCTTGTTGTAATCGTACTGGATGCCCTGTCTTCTCTTTAAGTAATTGCAAATCTCTATTTTCAGTTCTTTCAGCCCGGAGTTAGAAGTATAGAAGGTTCTGCCTTTTTCCAGGGAGTAAATGCCCTCGTCCCTGATATGCCAGGGAGTATCAAAATCCGGCTCGCCTACGCCGAGGGAAATGGCATCCTTCATTTCGCTTACAATATCAAAAAATTTACGGATTCCCGACGGTTTCAGTTCTACTACTTTATCTGCTAATGGGTTTCTCATGGAGTAATCATCTCTCTTTCATCTTCTTTTTTCTGTCCGAATACAGTACCGTGGTCTTTATACTTTTTCAGGATAAAGTGGGTTGCTGTGCTAAGTACGCTGTCCAGGGTTGACAATTTATCTGATACAAAGGAGGATACCTCTCTCAGAGTCTTTCCCTCCAGAATCACCATCAGGTCATAGCCTCCGGACATCAGATATACACTGCGAACCTCAGGATATTTGTAAATGCGATCTGCAATATTGTCGAAGCCCTCGCCACGCTGGGGAGTTACACGAACCTCAATCAGTGCGCTTACCTTATCAATCGAGGTTTTTTCCCAGTTAATCAGGGTGTGATATCCGCAGATAATACCCTCTGCCTCCATCGCCGCCATCTCATTTACAACATCAATCTCCTCTACTCCAAGGATTACCGCCAGCTCCTTTAAATCAATACGGCTGTTTTTCTCAATCACAGCTAATAATTCATCTCTCATGATTTCCTACCTCTTTCTTCTCATTTATATATTTCATCCTGTTTCGGACGGTCCATATAGCGAACCTCGTCCTCATTCAAAATAATTCTGTCATTACTGTCAGTAATTTTGCCAACTACCACGGCGGGAATCCCTTCCGCCGCCAGCGCTGCCACAAGTCCCAATCCATCCCCGCTTGTCATCACAAGGCAGCCGCCGGATTGCAGCTCATAGGGATTCTTTCCCAGACACTCGCAGACCTCCACGGTCTCCTGTCTGATGGGCAGCTTTTTCAAATCGATTGTCAGTCCAACGCCTGCGCCCTCAGCAAGCTCCCAAAGTGCGGCAAAAATGCCTCCCTCGGATGCGTCGTGCATGGCACACACGCCGGACTTCATGGCGGTAGCAGCCTCCGGTATGATAGACAGGAAACGGTCAAAGCCTGCCGCTTCCTCTACCAGATACGCCGGATATCTGCCCGACAGCTTTTCCCTGTTCCGCTTTGCCAAAAGAGCGGTTCCTTCCAGACCAATCCATTTGCTGACAACAATATCCTGACCCGGCTTCGCGGCTTTCGCCGTGCGGTAATTTTTTTTATCCGCCTTACCATATCCTGTCACAATGGCAAAGGGTACTGTCACGCCCTTAGAAACCAGCGTCTGTCCTCCCGCTATCTGCATGGACAGCTTCCGGCAGGCGCTTTCCGCTTCCTTCATCAGCTCCTTAATAACAGGCTCCTCGATGGTTTCCGGAAGCAGTAAGGTCATCATGGCGGCTATCGGAATTGCGCCGACGACTGCAATGTTATTGGCACATTTCTGAATCAGACATCCGACAGCCGCCTGTTCCGCGACTGCCGCCTCCTGTACACAGCTTACCATAACTTCGGCATCCGTCAGCGCAAAAATGGCGCAGTCTTCCCCTATTCCTGCGCCACTTAAAACTTCATCCCTTTTTGTATGAATTTGTCTCAATACAGAGCGTTTCAAAACGCTTTCCGATACCTTGCCAAGCTTCATATCCTGTCTCTCCCGGATGCTTTCCTTCCGATACCTGCCGGTTATTCAACAGCAGCCTGCTCCTGATTCTGATTGGTCAGAAGTGCAATCACATTCTTCACATGATCCACACTGTTCGTACCGATTGCCGCCATAATTTCCTCATAGGCAACGGGGTCGTCGGTTGCGGTTCCCACCGTGGCGCTTCTCGGCACCATCTTGTAGCTGCTGCTATTGACCTGCGTGCGACTGACCTCTACACCGTTTTCTGTCACGATTTTCCAAAGCCTTGCCTTGTAACCTATGTGTGCGCTCTCTGTTACAATATAACCAATCGGCTGTGAAGCATCCGCATAAATAGCGTCCGCAGGAGGATTAATAACCTCCAGAACTTCACTTTCGTAACGTACGCTGCGTCCGGCATCCCTGGTCTCTTTTCCGTAAATATTAAAAGTAATCTGTTTATTTTTCACATATCCTTCTATGTAAATCGGATAATCCAGATTGTTTACAAATTTAAAATCCTTTCCGGAGCTTTCTGCTATCGCCGCATCGGCAGACGGATCAACATAGGAAACAATCATGGAATGATTATGCCTTTCCGTAACCTCAAGCTCCGCCAAAAGCACGGCATTGTAGAGCGTGGTTGAAACCTGACAAATACCGCCTCCCAGACTGTCCACCACCTTACCATTCATGTAAGAGCCTGCCATGTAATAGCCGTTTGCCTGCGTGAAAGGAGCCACCGCCTCATAGGTGGAAAATTCTTCTCCGGGGTACAGCGTGATTCCGTTAATCAGCTCACAGCCGTTCTGCACATTAGCGCTTCTCGACGAACCTGAAGTTGCGTAAGAAGTGGTGAAGCTTCCTAACACATCCGATACCGCCGCCAGCTCTTCCGCGCTTCCTTCCGGCTCATCTACCTGGATGTCCAGAGCAATGCTGCACGCCTGATAATCCCACTCTTTTGTCAGATAATTATTGACTACATCAATAGATGTCTCAATATCCAGTATATAACCGGTCTGACCCTCCACTATCTGAAAAGCTCCATTTTCTCTTTTCAGGGATACATTTACAGCTTCTCTGTCATACTTTGCGCATTTGTTTGTAAGAATATCATTTATTGCCTGTATGTCAAAGGTAAATGCTATCTCAAAAACCTTATTTTCGTGCTCTAAATCCTTTAAAATCTTGTAGCGTTCAATGACATTGCCGTGCGTGCCCAATTCCATGGCTTCTGTCACAAGCTCGCGGTTCGCCCATGTGATGCCAAGCTCGCCTGCAGTAGTCGTCACCTCGTTGTCATCAGCCGCCAGCAGCGTAATTTCTACTTCTTTCAGTTCCTCCACATATGCCTCAATCGCTGCTGTCGCTTCTGCTGCCGTCTTGCCGGACAAATCAATTCCATCCGCATACACGCCTGTCTTAATGGTCTCTTCACCTTTTGCCTGAACGGTCAAACCAAAGGCAAGGGTCAGCACCATTAACAGGATTACTGAACATCCTTTTTTCATAAAACTCCTCCTGAAATCAAACACTCATACCCTGATTGAATTAATAGAAAAAGTATGATAAAGTAGGAAGTACCATAGCAAGTACAAGCAATATGATAATGACTGCGGATACACGCTGTTTTGTTTTTTTATTGTTCATGTTAAACATAATAACTCCTATCTGTCTGTCAGCAGACCAAAAAACAAATTAACTCTGAAAGGATATTATATATGAATTTAATTGTTTTGGCAAGTTTATTCATCCTGTGTTCGTTTCTCGCAATAGCCATAAGACGCCAGTCCAAAATAGAAAAAGAAAAGGAGGAATCCTTTTGGGCAAGGGAGCGCAGGGCAAACTCAGTGCGGCGCAAACCGTTGGATAATCTGGCATATATTACCGTTCCCATGGAAGAATTTCCAACCGGGCTTTTAAACGAGAATCCCACTGTAAAGGAATGTATTGAAACACTGGAAATTCTGTCCACCCAACCCATCGTAAATCTGACCGGCTACTCCAATACCGATTTGAAGCTGGAATACGGTGCCGCCAATATTACCGTTCTCATGGAATACGACCAGAATTACACGCTTCTCGTGCGGACCCTGCAAAAATGGGCGGATATCCTTTTAGAAGAGGGCTATACGGACGAAGCCGTAACCCTGATGGAGTTCGCCGTGAGTACCAGCACAGACGTCAGCCGTACCTACTATAAGCTGGGAGAAATCTATGCCACCCGCCTTGAAACTGAGCGTGTACAGGATCTTATTAAGACCGCCGAAGGCTTGCATTCCTCCAACAAAAAAACTATCGTCCGTACTTTGCAAGAATCTTATCTGTAAAACGGCTTGCTTCACTGCGGGTAAGCTTTTCCACATCCCTGTCCCATGTTATTTTATGTTGGGCAAGCAGACGATATAACCTCTCTTTTTGCGCTTTCGTCGCAGGGGTATCCCTTTTTACTGCAAAATTAAGGGGTGCGGGCTGAAACAGAACCTCCTCTTCGCTGTAATAAAGCTCTGTCAGCCTCTGATAGAGCGCGCTGGTCGCCTCCGCATCCTCCAGCGCCCGGTGGGCGTGGTGGGGAATCTGATAATATTCACACAAAAAATCTAAATTTTTGTGCTCCAACCCTGTCAGATATTTCCTTGCAATTTTCAGGGTATCAATGCCTTGCTTTTCAAAAGAACGCCTGTCGTTTACAGCCGCCTTTTTTAAAAAGGAAAAATCAAACAGAATGCTGTGACCTACAAAGGGCAGCTCTTCCAAAAATGTTTCCAGCCCGGGAAAAATTTCCTCAATGTACGGCGCGCCTTTCAGCATTTCGTCCGTGATACCGGTCAGCTCCACAATGCGGCAATCCAACCGGCAGCCGGGATTCACAAAGGTGGAAAAAGTGTCCACGGTCTGTCCGTCCACCACCTTTATGGCGCCTATCTCTATAATTTTGTCATTCTTTGGATGCAAACCCGTAGTCTCCAAATCAATGCTGATGTATGTGTTAATCACTGCCTCCGCTCCTGTCTGTAGGGGTATCCATTTAATGTTCCATATCTGTTTCTACTGACTGCGTTGCCGCCTCATAATTTAAAGGGTTGCGGGATTTGTAGTCAAACAAAATGTAGGTCATACTCCCTGTGTTACTTGTCCTCTTTCCCACTGCTTCAGCAAGCGCCGCGATATCCCATACTGGATAATGAAAAGGTTCTAAGTGGGTCATTTTGCTGAGCTGTTTCCAATCGTAGCCTGTGTAAGCAGGAAGATATCTGCGCTCTGTCTCTTCCTTTTGATAGAATGCCCTGATAGCGCCCTTTACCATATCCGCAGATAAATCCGCCGCGAAATCGGGACGGCTCTTTAAATTCTCCCGCAGATACATGTCATAGGTCAACAGCTCTCTGTACACATCGTAATTGGCTTTGTCATACTCCTCCGCAAATTTCAGCAGTACGTGATAACGGTAAGCTCTGGCGGGGCTGTTTAAAAAAAAGCCCTCCCTCTCATAAAAGTCTGCCATTGCCTCAAACATGGCAAAGGGTCCGGCAAAGGCTTGCAACAAAAACGCCAATGTGTGAGTATACTGGTTGCTGTTGTAGTAAAGCTCCACCATTTCCTCTATCCGTTTCAGGCGAAGAACCTCGTCGTAAGATAACCATTTCGTATGAAGCACCTCGTAAGGAGGGCGGCTCAGATAACAGACACCAAATTCTTCCGTCCGCTTCTGCATCTCAGAACCCTTCAGTACCTTCAAAAATCCAAGCTGCAGCTGCTCAGGCTCCATGGCATACACCCTGTCGAAAGAACGTCCGAAGCTTTCGTAATCTTCAAAGGGCAAGCCTGCAATCAAATCCAAATGCTGATGAATATTGTGTCCCGCCTGAATGGAAGCCACAATCCGTTCCAGCTTGTCCACACTCATCACACGGTTGATGGCGCCAATGGTCTTTTCATTGGTAGACTGCACGCCAATCTCAAGCTGTGCCAGACCCGGACGGAACTTCCGCAATAAAGCAATCTCATCCTCCCGCAAAATATCCGCTGAAATTTCAAAATGAAAATTTGTGACACCATTGTCATGTTCATAAATATACTGCCAGATTGCCATGGCGTGTTCGTGATTGCAGTTGAAGGTTCTGTCCACAAATTTTACCTGCGTTACCTTATTATCAAGGAAAAACTGCAATTCTCTTTTTACGACACTAATGTCACGCAGTCTTACCTGCTTGTCAATGGAGGACAGACAATAGCTGCACCGATAAGGGCAACCCCTGCTCGTCTCGTAGTAAATAATTCTGTTGGCAAAGGGTTCCAAATCCTGATACAGAAACGGCAGGGTACTGATGTCGGTCAGCTCCCGCACAGGCGTATAACCTGTATGGAGGCATAGTCCGGGAATATTCTGCCATTTGTTTTCCCGTTCTTCTTCCACCCTTACATACGCTTGCAGCAGCTCTTTGAAGGTAGCTTCCCCTTCTCCCACCATAATGCCGCTTAGCTGGGGATATTCCTGCAAAATCAAATCCGCATCATAACTGACCTCCGGTCCGCCCAGCCAGATATCCGTACCGGGCAGCACCTTTGGCAGCTCCCGAAGCAAATCCTGTATCAGATTCCAGTTCCAGATATAACAGGAAAACGCAATCACGTCCGGTTTTCTTCTGTAGATATCCGCTAAAATATCCTGCATGTTATGATTAATCGTATATTCCGCCAGCTCAATATATTTTTGCAATTCCTTCCCCGCATACGCCCGCAGGCTGTAAATAGCGGGATTGGAATGAATATATTTTGCATTCACTGCTGTCAGTAAAAATTTCATCGTCCTATCTAAGCCTCATTTCATTTCCTAAAATTTGTTCAAAACAAGATATAGACAAAATATAATACCAAGTATTCCTATCGCTGTTCCTATTGCTGTTGCTATAAAAATTATAGTCTGAGCCAGCATATCCATATCACCAGACGGTTCACTTGTTTGTGAATATATCTCCGAAGGATTTGATGATTCATTTTTTTGAAAATAAGTCTCCAGGGGTTTCTCCCGCTTAACTGTTGTTTTTCTTTTTATGTTTCTGGCTTCTCTCAATAAGGAAAATGAATCTGTGCACTCCATAATTCGCGAGCGAAAAGTTTTCAGCCATTCAATATCTTCTATAGTAACAAGATTATTCTGTGAGGAATTGACTTCATGGACAAGCTGATTACGAATCCATCTCATCTTTTTTAATTGATTATAATCTTTTTCCCAACAAGTAACCATCATACGACCTTGACTCTCATTACTCATTTCATCAATATATTCTGATATTCCTCTGTCGCTTGATAAAATTTGTTTACATAGTTCATCAAGACTTTTATATGCCTCAATAAAATCCCAATTGATATTATTCATATTTTTCTCCAAATTCTACAATCCAAGTGAAAACAAACACATACAAGTCTCCCTCAATGCTCACGTCATTCTAAAAAAGGAATATTTAATACGCTTTCTTTAGATTAGTTTAATACAAGCCGGAAAATGTGGCAACCCTGCATTATCTGAATCCTTAACCTAAACTTTTCCCGATGCCAATACTTCACATTCCACAAAAATATGCTATACTGAAAAATACCAATATTTATCAGAACGGAGGAACATCATGCTTTACGAAATGCGCAGAAAAGACCGCCAATTAGACAATACAGAAGCAGAAAGGCTTTTAACAACAGGTGAATATGGCATTTTATCAACCACAGACACAGACGGCTGCCCTTATGGAGTACCCCTCAGCTATGCTTATGCCGACGGTATCATTTATTTCCATTGCGCCAAGGATGTGGGGTTAAAATCGGAAAATATAAAGCATCAACCCAGGGTCTGCTTTACTGTAGTCGGAAAAACGGAAATTTTACCCGAAAAATTCTCTACCAAATATGAGAGTGTCATCGCCTTCGGAACCGCAAAGAAAGCCGATGATAAACTCACCGGCTTGCGTTTGCTACAGGAGAAGTACAGTCCCGCTTTTCCCGAAAAGGGATTGGAACATGCCAAAAAGGATTTCGATTACGTGGAAGTATATGAAATCACGGTGGAGCATGTAACTGCTAAGGGGCGGAGATGATTATCGAATCATCTCCTTTCTATCCAAATCCGCCTGGGCTTTCTCCAAATCTTCGCGGATATGCAGCTTCTGAGGACACGCAGCTTCGCATTTGCCGCATTTTACGCAGTTTTTTGGCTGATGTGCCTCCCCGATTTCGTTCTCCCAGCTCCATTTTACAACATTGTAATTCTCATACATGTGATAGTTGTTCCATGCGCGAAAAATTCTGACACTCTGAAAAATTTATTACTTTTTTGGACAAATTGTCCTATTTGTCCCTTGTAGGAAGGCAGGCAGCTAACTATGATTTATTTTGTAAGATACAATGTTTACTTCTTCATGTCAGTAATTATGTAAAGGAAGCTTTTTATGAAAAATAGTCTTAATCGTATATTAATTGAAACAACCGTCAGAAGAACTCTAAAGCAGATAAAAGATGATCCGGAGAGGAGTACCCGTAACTTAGTAGATATGGCGCTTAACTTTTCAGAAGGCAGATTCCAACAGCATTTTTTAAAAACTGCACAGAATATGCTGAGGAATGAACAAAGCTCCTACTATCGAATGATTCCTGACGCAGTAGCCACTATTGATACGGAACGGATTATTACTTTTGGAATGAATGTGGGCTACAACAGCTGTACCGTCGGAGCAAAAACAATCCGTACCATTGAAGCAAAAGAACATTTTAACATTCCCTGGTCTGTTACTCTGTCAATTAGTGGGCAAAATTATTATGAAAAAGACGAGGAATATCTCTCGCTTATTGAACAGGGACAGAAGCTTGGAATTTACACATGGATAATTAATGCTTCTGATGAAATAACACCTATATTAGAGCTGATAGAAAAGTTTCCTCAGAGCGCTTTTGTTATCCTCTGTTCCCCTGACGCAATTACAGATAGTCTGTTAGACGAATCAAATCAACTCTATAATGTGATGTATGCTTTGGAGTACACTGATGGAGTAGAAAATGCCTGCAGGATTTTAAGAACAAGAGGCTTTCTGTATTCCATTTATTATTCCTATACGGAAAAGGATGTAAATAATATTATGAATGGGGATATAATGAGTGATGCGGAAATTTTACATCCTGCATTTACCATGTTTTTTTCAACCTCTTCCTGCCCGCTTGATGTACGGTCAAACGTATATCAATATATACAAAACAAACGTGCTGAACAAAAATATCGGACTATTCCATACGATTTGATTTATGACAATCATTTTATTGATGGTATTATTTCCGATGAGTCTGTTTCCGTGGGATTCGACCAAAATGGAAAATTCTTTTCGGTTATCAATCCATTAATAGAAGAAAATTATAGCTTTTTCGATTACCCGCTTGCAGAAATATTAAAAAAAGTAGCCCCTAAAAAGAGCATAATCAAATAACAACACATACTCCGTCACAGCGTTACTATTCCAAATCCTCATACTTAACCGTTAAACATTTAATACAAATTTTGATTTGCTCCATAAATTCCGAAGGCGGCATATCATAATACTCCAATATCCATCTTTGAATCGTCATAATACACGCATCTGTGAAAAAATTAATCTGAAATTCCCGTATTGATTTCATTTCCAAAACGTCTTGAAGGCTATTGGAAATTATCGGAATTAATAAATCCCGAAAATGGTCCGAAAATGAATTTTGCCCTTTTATACACAATGCTTTACGATAAAAACTTCGATTATCATAAAAGAATTGACATATATCTGCCAGCAAATCGAAAATGTCATTATATGTCTTTTTGTAGGCGCCTTTGATAAACTCCGTATCAAAAATCCAGTTTACCAAGTCATATTTATCTTTAAAATGATAATAAAAACTTTTCCGGTTCATGTCGCACTTATCGCAAATATCCCCGACACGGATTTTTTCAAATGCTTTTTCTTCCATCAGTTCCTTCAATGCGGCTGCCAGCGCTTTTTTCGTTATATTAGAATCTGCCATACTTGTTCCTCCCTAAGTATTCCTATATCCTGCAATCAAATAGATATTTCTTTTTATCTGATTGAATATAAAAAAAGACGGAACTCACCTACAATTGTAGATAAGTCTCGTCATTTCAGGTTGGACCAGGAGCAACTCCATTATGTTGAATCCAACCACACATTGTGTGCCGACTACTCCCTTATTGGCGAAATTATATCATTAATACCGTTTTTTCTCAACAAAATCCGGCAACTTTTCATTGGACAATTTTACAAAACTGTCCTAAAATGTAACACTTTTAAGAAAAGAGAAATTTTAAGACAACCACCCCGTATCGTCTAATGAAATCCTTTCTTTCCCCTTATATAATTGTAATATTAACCCCGTTATCACCCATTTCAGATTGGAGTTTAAATGAAAAAGACAAACAAATGGTTATCAATTATAAGATTCATTCCTTTCGTCTTATGCGTAATTTTAATTATCTGCTGCTTTGCTTCCAACGAAGAAATATCTGTTCAGACAATTTTAAAATATACGCCGGAAAACCCCTTCGGCGCTGCGCTGATATTGCTCCTTTTGTATGCCGTAAAAAGTGTTTCCGTTGTTTTTCCTCTACTTATCTTAGAAATAGCGGGAGGACATCTTTTCCCTGCTATACCGGCGCTTATCATTAACAATCTGGGCGTCCTTATCTGCCATAATACTGCCTATTGGATTGGTCGATGTTCAGGCTCAGCTGCCATTGATAAGCTTGTTCAAAAATATCCGGTTGTTGCAGCATTGCTTGACAAACAAAGTAATAACACTTTTTTCATGTGTTTCTTTACCAGAACGCTGGCCTGCTTTCCGAAAGATATCGTCAGTATGTATTTTGGCGCAACCAAAACACCCTTTTGGTGCTATATAACTGCCTGCTCATTAGGCGCTCTGCTTAATACAACACTCGCCACGTTGTTTGGAGCAAGCATAGCAGAGCCCTCCTCTCCTATGTTTTGGATTTCATTATTGCTGATGGTTCTTTTTGCAGGCGGTTCTCTTCTCTTTTATTTTCTGTATAAACACAAAATAAACAAAAAAAATCGCTAATATATTTAATATACCTGTCTGCAAATTACAGCGTATGGTTTTGACCGGTTTTCATTTCGTTTTAAGGAGGTAAACTATGTTTTTTGACGATGAAAAAAGACAAAAACAAACAGCAAAATGGATTATTGGAATTATAACTTCCTGCATTTTGATTTTCCTGGCAGTTCGTTATATCTCTGCTATTGCTTATGCAGTGTCATGGGTGATAGATTTGATTTATCCTCTGATTCCGGGATTGGTATTATCCCTAATTCTAAATGTACCTTTGCGCTTTATGGAAAAACATCTATTCACAAAAAAACCTACACCCAGAAAAGAAAAAGCAAAACGCCCTCTGGCAATCTTACTCTCACTGATTCTGGTAATTGGTATATTTACAGGCATCGCTGTTTTAGTAATTCCTGAACTGGTAAGCGCTGTAACAGTTGTTGTAACATCTATTACAAATGGATTGGAACAAATGGCAACCTTTGAAAGCAATGTCGATTATTCTGCCATTCCGTTTGGCGACTATCTTTCTATCATAGATATTGATTGGCTGCAGCTAAAAATCGAGTTGGAAGGCTGGCTTAAAGAACTTGGAAATTCTATCATGAGCAACACCGTCAATGCTATCGGGAATGTTGTTACATCCGTTGTAGACGGTGCTGTAGGCTTTGTATTTTCAATCTATATTCTTGCGAACAAAGAAAAACTAAAACGGCAGGTTGCCCGTTTGGTTCGTGTCTGGCTGCCCGAAAAATTCGGAAATATGGCTACCCATATCGTTTCCGTTTGCAGTGAAACCTTTCATTTGTTTATCGTAGGACAGACGACGGAGGCAGTCATATTAGGAACACTGTGTACGATAGGTATGTTAATCCTGCGTATCGCCTATGCCCCAATGATTGGTGCATTAGTTGGTGTAATGGCGCTGATTCCTTATGTCGGAGCATTCATTTCAACCATTGTAGGCGCTTTTATGATTTTGACTGTCAGCCCGTTCAAGGCGCTTATATTCGTAATCTTTTTACTGGCGCTGCAGCAAATAGAAGGCAATCTGATATATCCCAAAATAGTCGGTATCAAAATAAACCTGCCCGCCATGTGGGTTCTGGCAGCAATCACAATTGGCGGAAATCTGGCAGGTCCTGCCGGCATGTTATTAGGGGTTCCGGCTGCATCGGCTGCTTATTCCTTGCTGCGCGAGGCTACTGAAAATCGGGAGCGAAAAAAGAATACTTCTGATACTGTACTTCCAAAAGAAACAGCAGAAAAATAAAAAATATCTTAACACAAAAATGCCCTGCACACTACAGGGCATTTTCTGCGCTTCGCTATATAAATTTAACAAACTCTGTTTTCCGGTGCGTAATTCTGATAGTTTGATTTTCTATGCTTCTTTTGTCCCCAGATTTCATCTGCTTCCTTTGCCCAATCAGCGGCATACTGCGTACATTTACTGCATAAATGTTCCACTTCCTCCGGTGATTCTAAATCTGTGCTTTTGGCATCAGTTTTATGAACAATCTTCTGCAGAATCTCAGGATTCTCCAGCATAGGACAGGGCTGAAGGTGATTTCTGTTAAATGGCTGCCCTTTGTGATATTCCATAAATAACGGGCTCTGCAAAATCTCCAAAATTGACTTTTCTCGAATATTGGAGTCCGAATAGTGAATAAATACACATGGTTCGGCGTCTCCTGCCGAGTTGATATGGAAATAGTTTCTTCCGCCTGCGATACAGCCGCCTACATATTCTCCGTCATTCTGGAAATCCATCGGGAAGAAAGGGATATCACATTCATTAGAACGAATATAACGGATACGCTCAATCATATATTTTCTCTGCTCCATCGTTGGCAGCAGCTCCGGCACTGCATTATTTCCTACCGGCATATAATGGAAATAGAATCCGAATCTTGCTCCTTTATCCGCAATCATTCTTAAAAATTCATCACTGGTAACAGCTTCTATGTTATCTCTTGTATAGCAAATGGAGGTTCCGAATACAATACCGTATTTTTTCAATAAATCCATGGCTTTCATAACTTTCTCGTAATGACCGTCGCCTCTTCGGGCATCATTTGTCTCCGGAGTTCCTTCAATGGACAACTGGAAAGTAATATTTCCTAATCTGACTACTTCTTTACAGAATTCTTCATCAATCAGCGTGGAATTCGTATAAATTGAAAATTCCACATCGTTATGTTCCTCTGCAAGTCTGATAATATCTTTTTTACGGACTAAAGGCTCTCCACCCGTCATCATATACAGATAAACACCTAATTCCTTCCCCTGTGTTACAATCCGGCTCATATCTTCATATGATAAATTGTATTTATGCCCATATGTACCGGACCAACAACCTGCGCAATTCATATTACATGCAGATGTTGGATCAAATAAAATTAACCATGGGATATTACATCTGTATTTTTCCCGATTCTTCCGAATCATTTTTGTCCCTTTAAAGAAAGCTCCATATCCAAGATTCATGATTGCAGTCTTTGCTACATGTGGATTTGTTTCATCCAATACCCTGTTGATGAAAACCATCCAACGATTGTCGGGATCTTTAATTGCCTCTCTAATACTGTCATATTGTTCCTTCGTTACGGCATCACCATAAAAAGATTCCGCCAAATCTACAAGCTTCAAAAAACTTTCTTCCCTGTCTCTGCTTACCTTCGATAATGCAGCATCCATAATCTTTTCCATCATTTTTCTCTGTGCGGAACGTGTAGCGTTTACAATGCTGTTACTCATTGCCATAGTATCTCCTTTCCGTCTGTTTTTCTAAAGTATATTGCCAATTCTTGTTTTTTTCATTAAACACCTTGTGATTTTTGTCACATTTTGTAACATACAAAATTTTTTGTCCAAATTTGTAACAGAATTGACTTTCTGTCCGCAACCCGAAAACAGGAAAAACCGCACAAAAAACACCAGACCTTAACAGCCTGATGCTTTGCTTTCTTTTTAATTCTCTTCCAAATAACCGTCCGCCGTAAACGCTACCCCAAAATCCTTGCTGAATTCATTAATTCTGCCGATAATGCGTTCTGCCTCCCCGCCCTCCGCCGGAGTGGGACGGAAGTCGTTTCTGTCCGCAACAGAGCTGACGGAGCAGGGAATCACGCGAATTTCTTTGTCCTCCTGCTTTTCTCCATTCACAAAGGTAAAGGTCTGCTGGAAAATCATGGTATCCTTATCCGCAGGATTGCGGTTCGCGCCAAAACAGAAATTTCCCAGACTGTAAACAATATATTTTCCCTGATATTCCTCTATACCCTGAAGTACATGGGGATGATGTCCGATTACCAAATCGGCTCCCCAGTCAATACATTTCTTTCCCAAAGTGCGTTGATAATCCTCCGGATAATATTCCCGCTCCGTTCCCCAGTGACAGCAGACCAAAATCAAGTCTGCCCCTTCCTCCTTCAGCAGCGTAATTCCTTCCTCAAGGGTTTTCTCTACCGCAGAACCACGGGAGGCTTCACTGACGGAAACAAATCCAATCCGAATGCCCTTTGTCTCGTAAATTCCGAGATTTTCATCATAGGCATATTTGATTCCTGCCTCCGTAAGCGCTGCCACGGTATCACGGCTTCCCTCTTCTCCATAATCATAACGGTGATTATTCGCCATGCTGACAGCTTCCACACTGCCGCTTGTCAAAATTTCCACATACTCAGGATCTCCCTTGATATTGTAGGTTCTGTCCGGCTGCATATTCTCGGAAAAGGTAAGGGTTCCCTCCAGATTTACAATGGTCATATCATCCTGAGAAAAAATGTCAGAAACATTTTCCAGGAAATAATCCTTTCCCTCCTTATCATACGCCTGTCGGAAGGAATAATAATAATCCTGTGTCTGATGATTTCCCAGAGAGGTATCTCCGGCTGCAGAAATAGTGATGGAAATGGTCTCCGGCTCCGGCTCGTCCGTATCGTCTGTCTCCTGCCCTATGCTGTCAGCGTCATTTTCCTTTTCCTGCCTGCCGTCTTCCTGTAAATCTTCTTCCTGTACTTCTGTGGAATCTGTCACGCCAGACGCTTCCGTTTCCAATTTCTCCGCCCCTAATATCTCCCGCGCATCCTGATAGCCAACAGCCGGAACGATGACGTCTGTGTCATCTCCACAGGCACTGAGAGCTGCTGCTGCCAATAACACCATCAGGCAAATAACTATCTTCCTTTGATTTCCCTTATAAATCCGCATAATTCCTCCTCGCAAAAATTGACATAAATGTCATATTCAGGGTTCAACTCGTAATAGCGATTCTATGTCTACCTCGCAAACCCGCTTACATTCTGCATTAGCAGAATTATTATACCATATACTTGTAAAATACGCAAAAAGAGCATATAGCTTCTGACTTCTATACGCTCTCTTAACAGTTAAGCAACAACGTCGGTATTGCGATATACGGACAGGTACAGTCCCAGCAGCGTATAACTTGCCGCGTTTGCCACCCATCCGGGATAAAGAAACGGAATATAAACATCTGTATAAGGTACCAGGGACAGATTGCTCAGCAGATGTCCCACGGCAGGAATCACCAGTCCCAGCACACATGCCATTCCCAGAAGACTGCCAAGCACATTTTTCTGCCTGGAAACTCCCTTTGCCATAAAGGCAAAAAGTACAATAAATCCAATCACAATCAAAATTGCAGGGATAATTCCCATCTCGTTTAAAATCATAAAAAAAGACAATGCCGCTTCCACGGGGCGACCCTTCCACAGGCTCAGCCATTCTCCCTGTCCCCACAGCGAAAGTCCTTCCATGCGTTCCCGCATGAACGCCGTCATATAACCGCTTCCCATTGTGTCCGCACCATAATTAAGGAAAGCTTCTATTCTGGCAAGCATATAGGAAGTACGGCTTACTGCTAACAGGAAAAGCGCCAACGCTCCCAACATACCTCCCCACAGCGCAGCAAGCGAAGGAACCTTCGGTATTCCGTACCATCCTTTTGCCAAAGCATAGGAAAGCAGCAAAACACCGGAAAAACCAACCAGCAGCCCCAAAAATGTTCTGTTCATTTCCTGCAAATACACAAAAACTCCCGCAAGGAGCCAGAACAGACTGCAAAAAAGTCCCAGCCAGCCTTTTTTCCGATAATGGTACACAATTCCCACATATGCCGGGAGCATCAGTCCCATGAACACATACATACAAACCCTGTCACCATACCAATTAATTCGTGACACATTCCAAACCCAGGGCAGACACACCAGAACAACCCACAAAATCACAGGATGTTTTCCCAGAATCGTGTAGTCCAGATACAAAATTGCCACCATAAGCAGAACACCAAATAACACCTGTAAAGGAACCATTTTGGAGCTCATATCATTTATATTTGCCGCCCGCAGAGCCTGTACAATCATGGTCTGAAAAAATATGGCAGCCAGCGAGAAAATCCCCACCGCCACAAGCACTTTTTTATCCAGACGGGGTCTGTGCAGACGGTCCATCTCCATCCCGACCTCCACGGCATCGCCCATCTGCCGCACCGCTTCCGATGCTGCTGCCTCCGGATCCATTCCCTCCTTTACATAGCTTTCCGTCTGGTCACTGATGTGGTCGGAAAGCTCCTTTGCCACCATGCCGCGGGCACGCTTACATCGCATCTGTCCGGTAACGGCATCGATGTATTCAGACACATCCATAGCTGACACCTCCGATAACCCCCCTCACGCCCTGAGTATATTCTTCCCACTCCTTTTTCTTGTGTTCCAGCACCCGATTTCCCTCTTTGGTGATGCTGTAGTATTTTCTGGTTTTACCGGAAACCTCCTTCTCATACGCAGTCACTAACCGCTTGCTCTCCAACGCATGAAGCAGGGGGTAAAGGGTTCCCGCTTTTAATTCAAACACATTATTGGATTTCTGCCGCAGGGTTTCAATCATTTCATAACCATACATATCCTTTTCCTTCAAAAGCTCTAGCAGCAGCATCGTCATGCTGCCGGATACCAGACTTTTATCAATTGCCATTTTTGCTTCCTCCTGTTCTCAATTTATATATAGGCTGCCTATGTATTAGTATTATATATAGATTACCTATATATGTCAAGAATTTTTTAGGGTGCCAAAATTCATTTGACACCCTAAATAAAACTACTCCTTTGCAGTCACAGTTTCTCCATAGATATTTTCCTTCAAGTATTGTTTGTTTGCCTCAAAATCCACCTCCAGAACAGACATTTCACGAATGGTCGCATTCTTATAGGTTCCCTCTATCGGAATACTGCTCTGCACAATTTCATAGGTAAGAGCTTTTGGCGCCATCAGGCTTAATTGAAACAGCTCTGTCTGGGTCAGATTCGTTGTAAGGTTCGGCAAAATTCCGTTTATTAACTCTTTCGGATTTGTAAGCAATGATTTTGGCGCCTGCTGAATAACGGCTGTTAATATCTTTCGCTGCCTTTCCGTTCTGCCAAAATCCGTACCCAGATAGCGGTTCCGGGAATAAGCAAGCGCCTGAGCTCCATTCAAATGAACCATCCCGCTGACAGAAGGGTCCATATTGTCCGTACCCTGGGGACGCCCGGTCAGCATATTGTATTCCACCAGATAACCATTTACATACTCTATTTCTTCACTGGTCAGCTCAAGGTCCACGCCGCCCACGGCATCTACCAGATTCGCAAACGCCTCGAAATTCACCAGCACATAACGGTCAACCTGAATATCAAAATTCAGCTCAATAGTCTCCATCAAGAGCTCTGCGCCGCCATAGGAATATGCTGCATTCAAACGGTTTGCTTTGTATCCGGGAATCTCCACGTACATATCACGGAGCAGGGAAGTCATATAAATTTTATTCGTTTCATCACTGATGGATAATAAAATCATGGCATCGGAACGTCCGTCCTCACCGTTTTGGCGGGAATCATTTCCTATCAGCAGAATATTCACCACACCTTCCTGCTTCATATGCTCTGTTGAGACGGACTCAATCTCTCCGTAATTCATTTTACTATAGACAACGCCCACCAGATAATACAAACCTGCCCCCAAAAGAACAAATAACACTGCAACAGTAATCAGCACTTTTTTCCATCTGGATTTCTTCTTTTTCCGTTTTTTCCCGGAACGTCCGGGGCTGTCCTGAATCTCATCCCTGCTTTCTTTCTCCGAACGCTTACTCTGGGATTTCGTCTTTCCTGTCTGCGAACTCTTCTTCATCGGTGTATCCTCTTCTGCGACTACTTTTCTGCGAATTTCCTTGCTGTCCCAGTCTTCCACATAGTCCTCTTCCACAACTCTTTTCGCTCTGGAATTTCGTTTATTATCCTGTGTTCCGATAATATCAAGCTCCCTTTCCTCTTCCTCGTCTTCTTCTCCTATGGTAAAAAACTGCGGCTCTCTTCGGGTTTTTTTACTATCGTTCCTCTCTTCTGTTCCCTGCCCTGAGACATCTGTTTTATTCTGATTTATGCTATCCTGTTCCGAATCCTCCTGATTCAGAACCTCCTGATTTAAAAAATCCTCAAGTCCTTTCCGAATCTGTTCCATCTCACGGATGGAATCATTTTTTGAATCTCTATCCATAACGTCAGTCCTCCTATGATTTTATCATAACCATTCTGAACGGAACTTAAAAACCCCTGAAGTTTTCTGCTAATTAGGCTCTTGTCCCCTGCCGCCTACCAGAATACCACAACTTCTATGAAACGTCACGAAAGATAATCTTAAATTTTGCTTAACTTTACTGTCTTTTTATTAGTTTCTTATTCAAAATCATACCATTTATCACAAATATTTCCCTTTACAGTATTTGTAGCCGGAATGGCGATGGCGTAACCCGGATCGTTGCGTGTAAAGCTGTCAAAATTCGTTGCAAGGTATCCCAATTCACCCATAGGATCAACGTACTCCAAAGTCTGCTCCAGACCTCTGTCAGGAACGTCCAAAGGATCATTTACCTCCAAATCGGTGTAGCGGAAGGCCATGCGGGATAAGCGGACGTTGTTGCGTTCGGTTGGTGTATTTGCAGCATCCAATGCCTTATCAAAGAGAGCATAAACCTTTCCTGCATCAATATGTCTCATAAAATAATTGCCGCCCTCGTCCAAAGATGCCTCTCCATCCAGGGTCTGCTCATACAGGCGGAAAATTTCGGCGACATATTCTCCCCCATCACCATAAAGACGGGATATCCGCTTTAAATGATCTTCCATGGACAAAGAGGTATCATATGCCGAGCGTCCAAAGGTATAAAAATTGAATAAATGGTTCCAAACATTGAAACATTCAATCTGCGTTCCGGAGCCTTTCACGCCCGCCTTCACAAAATATCTGAAAATACTGCCAATTTCATCAGCCATGGGAATAATTCGCTGCTTATTGCTGTAAACGCCCATATAATAGTCATAATAAACTACATTCTTGCATTTGCTTTTCCACTCCATTAAATTATGATCGGAATCCGTACCAATCAGACAACTGCCGTCCGGTTTTCCGGCACTGCGCAGTCCCTGAGGCGTCCAGGTAGACTCATCAATTAACAGGGCATCGCAGAATTCCATATGTTTGGGACATCGCCACAAATCCTGATAAACCAGCATATCGATTTTGATATGAGGACACTTTGCAGAGACCCGCTTTGCCACTCCATTCTGAAAGTAAGCATAGTTCTCAACCTTACTGTATTTGGAACATTTCTCACAGCAGCATTGCTCATCGGAGCCGTCATTGGGCCAAAAGGCGATGATATCAACCATAGGATTTTGGCTGATCCAATTGATGATATTGGCAGAAATTTCTTCGATACACGCAATATTCCGGCTGCAATAAATCCATTGTCCCATGCGATCCTCCGCGGTTTTTGGAGCAAACCGGGTTCCGTCAGCCTGCAGACGGAAAAATTCAGGGTGGGTTTCATAATAATGCTCTGAAATGCTGTCATTGCCATAATGAGGCAGCCACGTAGCCGCCGATTCATGGTGTCCTACGGTGAGGCGGATTCCTCTTTTTTCCAGCTCGGCAAGCATCCCGATTTCTTTATACTTTTCATAAACGCTGACCCATGTGAGGATGCGGTTGTAACGATTTTTGCATAACCAGTCAATGAAAGGCACATTCAGCTTACGGTCTGCATTTGCCGCCCAGTTACTGTACTGCACGATGGCAGTGCGGTAGCTTAAATCAGCAGAAGACTTATAATAGCAAAAATCCTCCAGTTTCAGGCTCTCATGCTGCGGAACAATTTCCCCGGCATCCACACCCTCAGCGCAAAAAGCGCCAAAACAGCAGCCCAGACAACGTTCCAAAAACTCATAAATGCCATAAAGGGTTCCTCTCCTGCAATCATGGAAGCCCTCGCTTCCCGCAATTATGGCGATACTCCCCTGAACAGCCAAATAGAAGCCCTCTGCTCCTGTCAGTCTTTCTGCAAATTCTGTTTCCGCAACATATGCCACGACGCTACTGTTTCTTTGAGGACTGCCAAGAAGAAAATTATTGCTGTCTTTTTGAATTTTTTCTGAAATATCGGCGTGGATTCCCAGTGACAGCCAAAGGTATTTTATCAGTTCCTCAGCAGCAAACTGTTCGGTAGCACTGGGGTAAGACGGCAGTACTACGGTAACTTTTGTATTTCTCTCAAGCAACATAAAAGGTCTCCTTTTTCAATGTGGGACAGTTCTGCACACTCTGTTTGGTCATGCTTATGTATGGATTGTATCATATAAGTCTGCTTATTACGATAACTATTTTGGTAAAAATGGAACGCTTAATTCAGGAATATTTATCCGAAACTGCCTGCTTCTGAACGATTAAAAGTTATTATCAATAAACTGTATATACCCTCTTTTATTCACCTCGTCCCTATGCTCTTTATACCATCCATAAGATTCCTTTAATCCTTCCAGCAAATCCTTTTGCACCGGAAGGAGCTTCTTCATTTCCGTAATATCCAGCGTGTAATCATAATCATAGAAGCTAAAGTAATCCCGCTGATTATCATGATTGGTCACATAAACTTTTTCTAAGTCCGCCCCCACAACCTGATAACATAATTCCACGTATTTGTTAATCGTAACAATCTCCTCATTTCCCACATTAAAAATATGCTGCTTCGGATGAGTCAGCAGTATTTTCTCCATCAGAATGCACAAATCCTCCACATGGAAAAATTGCAGGTGCATCCCTCCATCCTTGGGAACATAGAATTTTCTGCCGGCTTCGGCACAGTCGAAAACAAAGGCTTCCCGGTACACATTATTCATGGGTCCATATAAATAAGGAGGTCGGAGGATATAGGCATTGGGATTATGAGCCATCAGGTACTTTTCGGCGGCAATTTTGCCCATACCGTATCCGCCCCAGATCTGATTGGGTCCGACAGGCTGATTTTCCCAAAAAGGCTGTGGTAACGTCTCCGGATAAACAGCGGACGAACTAATCATAATGTAGTCATCATAGCTTTCCAGCTCATGCAAAATATCCTTTACATCCGGCTCTTCATAGGAACAGGTATCCAGAACCGCATCAAAGTGAATGTTCTTCAATACGCCGTTCAGCAAATGACGGTCACTTTTGATAACTTTCACACCATCCACCTGTTCATGGTTTCCCCTGTTTATGACATAAACGTCATATCCCTAATTGACAAAATAGGTAGCCGTATATTTGCCGACAAACACGGTTCCGCCGTTAATAAGGATTCTCTTTGGTCTGTTTTGCTGGTCTTTCATTGAATTCTCCTTCCCAATCAAATGTTATCTGTTCTTCCTTCCACTCTTCCTTTAGCGACTTCACCCTGCGCCCGGTAATCTTATCCTCTTGTGTCACAACGCCGCACAGCAAAGGCGAATTCGGGTCGTAGCGGCGGCAGCTCTCCGCCACGCTTTCGGGACTGTGATTCGCATAACAATATCTGCACCCATTCCGACAGGTATTATAGGCGCCGATATCCACACTCTCCACACAACCGCATTCGCTCCTTTGGTTTTTATCCTTCTGCACATCCAGTCTGCACCCCGTTAATTCCTCAATCAGTTCCCGGTCTATACAGCAATTATGTGCGATTCCATATGCCGCCAAATCCATTGTTTCTGCGCAGCTTGCAATTGTCATACTGTTTTTATGGGCAAGCTCCGCAAGTTTTCCTGCAAACCGCCCCAGTTCCGCCTCTTCAGGCTCCCATACGCCCAACTCTTTCATGCTCTTACGATTCTTGGCATAGATATCCACAAAACTTATAACACATTTGTCAGTATATCCACACAATGCTTCCGCAATCTGTGTAAACGCCTTCAAATGATATGCCTGCGTGTATTTTGTCGTAAAAAGAATGGGGTCATACCGCCAAATAACCCTCTTTTTCCCAATCATATCAGAAAGTCTTTGAAAAACAGGAATCATAACCTCCTTTTTATGAGGTATGCTGCACTCAATATCCCTGCCATAACCGGTCAGCGTAAACTGGAAATAATATTGGTACTCCTCCAGCTCTTCCAGACGATTTAGCATAGGCTCAGGATTCTTCGTCCAGAAAACAATACAGTCCACAACCTTGGGAGACAGTTCAATTTTGCTGATTTGATGAGGATTCATGGGATTTCTGACATAGAGATACTCCTCCTTTATCCGGCGCAAAAACCAGTCGGAATAAAAGCTCGGTATGTCTGTTCTCCGGCTTGCACTTAATATCATAGCCCCCTCCTTCGCATACGAAAACCATTGCATACAAAATCATTATAAAAACTACTTAAATTATAACAAACACATCTTTAGATAGAAACACATTTCCTTATTTTCTTTGCAGCGGATTTAGTGTATACTAAATCATGTAATCTGCAAAATACAAATCAAGAAAGGCAAAGAAACAATCATGGAAAAAATTGCAAGCTTTACGATTGACCATATCAAATTACAGCCGGGAATCTATGTTTCCAGAAAAGATACCGTGGGTGCGGAAGTGATTACCACCTTTGACCTCAGGATGACAAGTCCCAACGAAGAACCCGTGATGAATACCGCGGAAATGCACACGATTGAACACCTTGCGGCTACCTTCCTGCGCAATCATCCCACCTACGGGAACAAAACCATTTACTTCGGACCTATGGGATGCCGTACCGGATTCTATCTGCTTCTGGCAGGGGACTACACATCGAAGGACATCGTACCGCTTATGATTGAAATGTATGAATTTATCCGGGACTTTCACGATGAAGTGCCGGGCGCTTCCCCAAAGGACTGTGGCAATTACCTTGATATGAATCTGCCGATGGCAAACTATCTGGCAAAACGCTATCTGGAGAATGTGCTCTACGGCATCGACGACAGCAGACTGATTTATCCGCACTAAACTTTACACTTCGGGTACACATATAATATGCCATCATCTTTTCATACGAAAAAATAAATTACAATTTAAAGCTGCGAAAGCGGCGGAATGAGAGGAAACATGAATAAAATAGGAATTATCGGCGCAATGGAGCTTGAGGTTGCAGAACTGAAATCCAAACTGACCGACACAAAAATCACGCAAAAAGCAGGTATGGAGTTTAACGAGGGCATACTAAACGGCGTCTCCGTTGTCATTGTCCGCAGCGGTATCGGTAAAGTAAATGCCGCCCTCTGCGTACAGATTCTGGCTGATGTCTTTCATGTAACACATGTGATTAATACCGGAGTTGCAGGCTCTCTCAATGCAAGTCTGGATATCGGTGATATTCTGATTTCCAGAGATGCTCTCCATCACGACATGGACGCTACTATTTTCGGGTATCAGTTAGGTGAGGTTCCTCAGATGGGCTTTCGGGAATTTGCTGCGGATGAGCGCCTGATTACACTGGCTCAGGAATCCTGTGCAAAGGTAAATCCCGATATACACGCCATGATTGGCAGGGTAGTCAGCGGCGACCAATTCATTTCCAGCAAGGATGTGAAAGAAAAGCTGATTTCTGACTTTCAAGGGGATTGTGCCGAAATGGAAGGGGCTTCTATTGCACATGGCGCATACTTAAACCGGATTCCTTTTGTCATCATCCGCGCCATCTCCGACAAGGCGGATGACAGCGCAGAAATGGATTATCCTACCTTTGAAAAGGCTGCCGCAAAGCATTCCGCCCTGTTAGTAGCGGATATGGTGGCAAATATCTAAGATGGGAAAACTATTTTCCGGGAGATACCGGATTTCATCACAGAAAAAGGCATGTGACGATAAAAATCGCCCATGCCTTTTATCATGCAGAACGTATTTTTTACTCAGTAATCGCAGTAGACTGACGTTCAATCAAACGACCATGAAGCTTTGTAATATCCCCTTTTTCCTCTCCGCTAATCATTTTTACAAGCTTTTTGATAGCCACAACTCCCTGCTTCTCATAACCTGTTTTTACTGTAGTAAGCTTAGGATTGTACCACTCACAGAAGTCAATATCATCCACGCCTACAACAACGGTGTCCTTCGGTATCTGATATCCCGCTTCCAATAAAGCATCCATACAGCCAATCGCGCTTAAATCATTTGCAGCAAAGAAGGCTTCCGGCAGAGGCAGACCCTTCTCCAGAAATGCTTTAACGGCATTGTACGCCTTCTCTCTTTCAAACGCACCTTCCAAAACATATTCAGGGTCCAACGGAATATCTGCTTTTGCCAGCCTTTCCCGGAATCCGCGAAATCGCTCAATGGCATCATAGTTGTTCAGTATACCCTGTATAAAACAGATTCTTTTAATATTGCGCTCAATCAGAAATTCCGCAACCGTCTCCCCATCCTTGTAGGAATCAAAAATAACGCTGGATATCTTGTCGCTTTTTAACTCCCTGTCTAAAAATACAGTAGGTACTTCAAAGTCCTGAATCTGCTGCACGCCCTTTTCATCAATATCAGCGGCTAAGACAACGCATCCGTCCACCCGTTTACCAAGAATATTGGTAATTGCTGATTTTCCTTCCCAGAATACAAAAATATTCAGCTCATATCCATACTTCATACATTCCCAAACCATGATATCAGCAAGAGTTGCAAAATAGGGACCTTTCAGCGATGTTACAAACAAACCGATTGCCTTAGTCGCTTTGGATTTTAAATTTCTTCCATTCAAATTCGGGATATAATGTAATCTGTCAGCCACTTCCAGAATGTGTTCCCTTGTCTCCGGTTTTAGAACATTTACTCCATTCAGCGCATTTGATACAGTCGATATGGAAACTCCCGCCTCCCTGGCTATATCCTTGATGGTTACTTTGCCCATGATTTACTCTCCCTTACTGCATGTTCCGTCTTCTTTAGTTATACCAATATAGTATACCCTTCTGTTTCCGCAAGTTCAAGTCTTAGTTTAAAAACAACCGGCAAAAACCGGTTGCTTTTAAACTCTTTTAGCTGAAGTTCAGCTTATTTGTATCCGTAAGAGTCGCAGTATGCTTTCCACTGCTCGATGTAGCTTTCACGAACTGTTTCAAGACCTGCTTCCGTAACCTTGGTGCGGAACTCTTCAATCGCTGCGTCAACATCATCAACAAGTCCTGCCTGTATCGGCGCAAGATACTGTCTCATAACCTGAGATACAGCGGTTCTCTCTGCAGCATAAGCTTCATAATCCTCAACGAAACCGGAGTAAATATCGGTATTGTTCCATTTGGTCTCAGCGCCGATTGCTTCCAGCTTATCAAACATCTCATTCAAAAGAACGTCGTTCTCGGAAGACAGCTTGATATCACCGTTTCTTAAGTTCCATGTGCTGAATCCTTCATATCCAAAGTCTGTAGAAAGATTTACATATAAACCGTTCTCATCAATTTCATAATGAGTTCCTTCGATACCATACTGAACAATCTTATTGATTTCTTCATCACACATTAACAGCTGCAATACCATCATTGCTCTCTCAGGATTCTCACATCCTCTTACAATAGCGGTACCGTTCTGCTGCGCATGTCCGGGATAGATAACGCCTGTGGTCTCGCCGTATGCAATATATCCGGCTTCCCAGCCCTGTCCGCCGTCTTCACAATCAGAAACTGCGGTGATGTATTTGGAAGGGTTCTGTCCGGCAATCTCAGCTACGCACAGTCCGGTCTTGAAGGCTTCACTGTCATTGGTATCGGACAGAGCGCTCTTGGACCAGAAACCGTAATCAGCCCACTTCTTCATCAATTTCATATCTTCTACAAAATCATCGGAGAACCAGTAATCATACACCTCCTGAGGCGTATCATAATTAGCGGCAAGACCGTAATCAAGACCATTCTGGGTAACCCATGGATACTTAAAGTTCAGAATCCAAGCCGCGTCGAATGCAGTCTGGGTTCCCTGACTCTCTTCGGTAGTTACGGTTAAGATACCCTGACCGGGCATATTCTCTTTGATACCAAGCAGATAGCTTTCTACATTTTCCAGACTGTCAGGTACCGGCAAGTCATACTGTGCTCTCAAATCTTCACGGTATTTGATACCGGCGCTTACATACTCAGGCCATGCGTTAGGAACGGCATAAATCTGTCCGTCAACGGAACACTGATTTAAAGCATCCTCCCCAACAAGGGCTTTCAAATCACTGCCATAAGTATCCAACAGGTCATTCAGCTCAAGGAATGCACCGGAATTTGCCAACTGTCCAAAGTTCAGCCAGTTTGCAATATAAATTAAATCTGCGGTACCGGAAGTCAGCTCCAGACTGTACTTTGTCTGGAAATCTGTCCATGTAGAGAACTGGAAGTCAACCGTTGCATTAACCTTCTCCAGCAATTTCTCGTTTAATGCGTCTTCTACTGCCTGCTCATCAACAGGTGCATCACCCATTACATAAAATACAAGGTCTACTCTCTCAGAGGTATCAACTTCTGAGGAACCTGCATCGTCTGTTTCCGCACTGCTGCTTTCTGATGATTGGGATGAACTGTCGGAAGATGTCGTAGTTGTTGTGTCACCGCCACATGCCGCCAGTGATAATGCCATTGAACCTGCTAATAAAAGGCTCAATAATTTTTTACCATTTTTCATAATAGTAATCCTTCCTTTCCTTTTTTTGTTGGTTTGAGCCAACGTGCTTGTTGTTATATTATTAAAGCCTGTGCTCCAATAATCTTATGAAACTTTCTTTAACCCTTTACCGCTCCGACAGTAATACCTGATACAAAGTATTTCTGCACGAAAGGATATACCAATAGTACAGGTCCGGTTGCCACTACTGCCATTGCCAGCTTAACCGCCTGCGTAGGCAAATCAGATGTAGGGATGCTGCTGTTCTGTGACATCTGCTTTAATGCGTTTGTCGCATTCAGCATATCATACAGGTAAAACTGTAATTCCCATGTGGAAGAATCGGTACTGAACATGGAAGAGCGGTACCAGTCATTCCAATAACCAAGTGCAAGGAACAAACCGATGGTTGCAAGACCGGGTCCCAGCACGGGCATTACGATTTTCAGGAATATTGTCACATGTCCGGCGCCGTCTATCTTAGCCGACTCCGTGATTGCATCCGGCACGCTTCCCACCATGAACGTTCTCATCAGAATGACAAGGAACGGACTCATCAATGCGGGGAACCAGATAGCAATGGTGGAACCCTTTAAGCCTAATACACTGGCATACATCAGATACCAGGGAATCGTACCACCGCCGAAAATACTGGTGAAATAAATCAGGAAAGAGATTGTATTTCTATATTTGAACTCTTTTCTGGAAATAACATAGGCAGTAAGCGTAATCATCATCAACCCCAGCGCCGTACCCAGAATTGTGTAATAAAATGTCATCTTATACGCCTGCAGGATATCCTGAGGAGCTTTAAAGATTGTTTTGTAAGCATCCAGGGTAAAATCTCTGGGCAAAAGGCTGTATCCCTCTAACAGAATGGTTGCATTGTCCGTAAAGGAACCCGATATAATTAAAATAAAGGGAACCACACATACAATAGAGCCTATTACCAGCAGCGTATAACATATAATGTTAAAAATTATGGTAGACGGTCCTTTTTTTATTTTCATAATCTTCCTGCTCCTTTCTTAGAATAACGCATATTCCGGATTCTTTCTTTTAACCAGCCAGTTAACAACAACGATAAGTATGAAGCCGAATACGGACTGATACAGACCTGCAGCAGTACCAAGACCGATATTGAGAGGCTGTGTCGTTGCAATTCGATAGACATAGGTATCAATGATATCCGTAATATTGTAGAGCACACCGTTGTTTCCGACCATCTGATAAAACAACTCAAACTGACCCTTCATAATGCTGCCCAGTGCATACAGCAGCAGAATAATAAAGGTGGGCTTCAACTGCGGAAGCGTTATGTAACGAATCTGCTGGAAGATGTTTGCACCATCCACCTTTGCCGCATCATATAACTCTGCATCAATTCCCATTATCGTCGCCAGATAAACCACCATATTGTACCCGATATTCTTCCAGATATAAAAGATGGTAATCAGGAGGGGCCAATAAGAGGGAGTATTGTAAAAATCAATCTTTTCTCCGCCCAATGACGTAATTAGGTTGTTTATAACGCCGTACTCATATTCAAATACGTTATAAACAATAACCTTCAAAATAACAAAGGATACAAAATACGGCATAAACATTAAGGTCTGGGAGGTTTTCTTAAACCACTTTATATTTACCTGACTTACAAAAATTGCAAAGATAATCGGCAAAATATTTCCCAAAGCGATAAACACTATGTTGTAAAGAACCGTATTTCGGGTCAGGCGGAATAAATCCGCTTTTACCAGATATTCAAAGTTCCGAAGTCCCACAAAGGGGCTCGCCCACAAACCGTCGCGGAAGTTAAAGTTCGTAAACGCATAGTATACACCTATCATAGGCAGGTAATTGTTAATCAGGAAATAAATGAAGGCAGGCACTAACATTAAGAACAATACCCAGTTTTTCTTCAATTCCTTCCACAGACCATGTTCGTGATATAAGGCTCTCTCTGTAAGCTGCATTTTTTTCACAATTGCAAAACCTGCAATGTTGAAAATCAGTAACAAATATACAATCGGTGACAGTATAAAACCGGTCATTCCGAATTTTGAGTTGGAAAAAATCACAAAGCCGATTGTTACAGCTATCAGGATAATCTGGAAAAGCATTGACGCTTCAGCCGTTCCATACAGTCCTAAATCACCTTTTTTGCTTTTCTTATTTCTAAGAACCTTGATAATCAGCGCCAGCTCAAAATAAACCGCCACCACCGCCAGTATCAGTACAATCATTGCAAACAGACCAATCATACCGGCATTTCCATACTGCACAAAAGACAAGACATTAAATACGTTATAAGCGCTCTTCAACATAGGCAGATTGGCTTCCGTAACCCCCAGTGTTTCATACAGGGCGTCCGCATTTACTATCTGGATCCAGTTTAACCAAGGTAAGGTCAAAAGGAGACTGACAGCGGAAACTGCAATCATAATCCATACCCCAAGTTTTTTACCCATACGTATTTCCTCGATACATGCAAGCCTGCTTTTCCCCCGGCTTTTTGCTACACTCTTCATACGCATCCTCCTACTCTTCCATAATAAATTCCATATATGCAACCTGCATTCCCGGTTTCGGGAATTCCAGGTTCAAATGATACCAACCTTTTTCCAGCCGTACTGTTAGCAGCTTCTGATAAATCCATTTGCTGTTCGTTCCGTTTGTCTGAAACGTATTCAGCTCTTTTCCATTCAGGAGCGCCTTGCAGACGGTCTGGGCGCGATTGTTATAGGGCGACATGACTTTAACGACTACGCCATAGTTTCCTTCTTTTTTCACCCGGAACCACATATCTGTAATGTCCGTAAGCTTTAACCGGGAGTTTTCCTGAATATTTTGTGCTTCGATTCCTTTTTGTGGCGCCGCAGCCCTCATCCGTGGAATCATAACAGCTTCTTCTCCGAGCCTTTCAAATGCCGGCATCTTCATCAGCAGATTACAGATATTCATTGCACTTCTCTGCAATTCTCCAACGGTAAGCCTGCCTTCTGCCAGAGCTTCCAACGTGTCGTCGCCGCTGCTGTTTAATTCCGCACCGTTATTGCTCACTACCATGAAGATATCATTCTGCGCCCTCACCATATCTCCGGTTTTCGTGCGGGCAGCCCCGCCGCCTTCTGTTACATCGTTCATCGTCGCCCACCAGTCAGTCATTACCATACCGGCAAACCCCCACTCCTTGCGGAGAATGGTCGTATTCAAATCATAATTGGAAGCCGCCCAGTATCCGTTAATCGGATTGTAGGAAGTCATGACAGACCGGGCGTTTCCTTCTTTTACCGCCAGCTCAAAGCCTTTTAAATAAATTTCCCGCAGCGCTCTTTGCGAGACGACTGCCTCTATCACATGTCGGTTCGTTTCCTGTGAATTACATGCAAAATGCTTTACGGTTGCATACACACCGTTCTTACCGATACCACGGGTGACTGCAGCCGCCATCCTGCCCGTAACCAGAGGGTCTTCGGAAAAATATTCAAAATTTCTTCCGTTTAACGGATGCCTGTGAATATTAATTCCCGGTCCCAGCAGGGTATCGATACGGTTGCGGACCATTTCCTGTCCCTGCATGGCAAACAGCTCTTCCACAAGGGATACGTCCCATGTGCAGGCAAGTAAAGTTCCGATAGGAAGCTGGGTCGCCTTCAGTCCGCCGTCCATTCTGATGCCGGAAGGACCGTCCGCACAGCATCCTATGGGAATGCCATAGTTTAACAGCCTGCGGGACAATCCGCCGAATGCCGCCGCAGTTCCGGGCGTAACCTTGATACTGCACATACCTTCGCCGCGGACAATTGTTGCCAGCTCTTCTTTGGTGAGCTGTGCGATGAACTCCTCCATGGCGCATTCGCCTGCTGCCACCTTGCGGAGCGTAAGTCCTTTGTTTCCTGTAATGGGATACTCTGCAGGAAGGTTTTCCAGAATCCTTTTCTTTAAATTAATTTTTCCAAGAGCAGCCGCCTCATATTTTTCTTCATAGGTGCCGTCCTCCCTTTTCGCTCCTGTTCTCAGCTTTTCAAAGCTTTCTCTGGGAGCCATTGCCTCTTCAAGCGTCTCTGTCACAATTGTCTCATACACACGGTAGGACGGTTTCCCGTCCATTTCCGCCACTACGGTGTCACGGACACTGTTGCCGATGTGGAATATGTACTCACCCTTTTCTATCACATAACTATCAGGATGCCCCGTCGCGCCGCTGTCGTCAAAAACCGCAAGGCTTGGAAGAGGAATCACAATTTCCAACTCTTCACTCTCCTGCCCTGCCAAAAGCTTTGTTTTCTGAAAACCAATCAGCTCTCTCGCAGGTCTTCCGATACCGTCCTGAGGTCCTTCCACATAAATCTGAACCACCTCGCGTCCGAAATACCGGGTTCCGATATTTTTTACAGTACATTCAAACACAAGCTCCACAGCATCGTCTCTCTGTCTGCTGTATGAGTCTCCCGCTTTTATCTGAAAATCGGTGTAGGACAATCCATAACCAAACGGATACATTACCGCATCCCTGTTAAAGGTTTCAAAATATCTGTATCCGACATAAATATCTTCCTGATAAATGTTTTTAAATTCATTACCGTGATTTCTGTCGGAAGGATAATCGGAAATATGATAAGCGATTGTATCTGTCAGCTTTCCCTGCGGAATAACCTTGCCGGTCAGTACATCCGCAATGGCATTGCCGCCTTCCATGCCTCCCTGCCAGGCATATATCACCGCCTTCAGATGCTCTGCTTTCTGTGTGCTAAACACAAAATTCATATCTATGATATTGGGAACGTTCAGCACCACGATGACATTTTCAAATTCATCCGCAACCTTCTGAATCATATCCGCCTCTGCTGCCGTCAGCAGATAGCTTCCTTCCTCCGCTTTATTATCTTTATCCTCCCCTGCGGTACGCCCAATCACAATAACCGCTTTGTTTGACTCCTTTGCCGTCTCCCGGACCAAATCTGCCGTAAGCGGCATCTCCTTCTGACACCAGGGTTCACATGCCCAGCCTCCGCCGCCATTATCAAAGGGATTCTCCTCAATCCATTTTGTATAAATATCAGCCAGCTTCTCATTTACCTGAACTCTTTCGCTGTTTCTTAAGCCATCCAGAAGATTTGTCTTGTAAGCGACATTCACTGCTCCTCCGGAGCCCGTTCCGCTCCGATAATACTCAATCTGACACCTGCCGAATATCGCCACATGGTCCTTTTGCGTTAAAGGCAGCGCTTCATCTTTATTCTGAAGCAGTACCGCGCCTTCCGCAGCGGCTTTTCTGCTAAACTCCGCCAGCCCCTCCAAAGGGACACCCAATTTACTGTTATCCATAATCTCTCACCTTATTTAATATTAAATAAAAACGTTTTTGTTTTTTCTCAAATTATAATGTACATATTTTTATGTACATCTGAATTGGGCATCATTATATTTTTTAAAATAATAAAAACGTTTTTACAAGTTAAAGTGTAACATAATAAAAACGTTTTTACAAGCATTAGTTGTATTTTTGTATAAATTATAAAAGTTTTTCAGCTATTTTTAATTATTTTTACCAAAATATTTGTTCCTTTTTATAAGAATTGTTTCAAACTCCGTCTGAATCCTGTAAAATTCTTCCGTTGCCGCATCGGACATCACTGCAACGACAGGACGTTTATTCTGTTGCGGTTTCTTTTCCCTATCCGCATATACGCAGCTAATCAGCGTGTAATATCCCGGTGTCAGCGTTGTACACAGGGTTGGAATCACCGTCAGATTATGAAGAAGATTCGTGTTTGGAAACGCCTCCACCAGCCGGGTATGCCATTTGGCTTTGTTTACAGCGCCGGCAGCTTCCACAGAGCCATCAGCATAGATACCAATGCCTGCGATACCGCTGACTCCCCATGGGAAATTGCAAAACAGCGCATTTTCGTTCTGTTCCACCATGCTTTTGCTGTATTTTCCGCTGTCCGCACCGGATACCACCCTGTGGCATCTCTCTTTTGGGACTGCATAGCCGCCCTCTGCCACATCAATCTCTTCTTCCGTATTAATATGATGAATCCTGACATGCCATGCACCCAGCGGAACAATAAAACTCTCCACCTGCACCTTTTTGCCGATATGATAAAGAGATTTCGTGTATTTTTCCGTCACTTCAAACCGTTCCACACCATATCTCATTCTATAAAAATTTTCACCCGCCGCCGATACTGCCAGCGTATTGTCAAACGCTCCGCTCTCGATTGTTGTCCCTCTGGATACGCTAAAGCCGAATTGATTGGAATATACGAATTTCTCATATTTTGCCGCACATGCGCCATGCTCCATTGCGTGCTGCCCTGCAGGATACATCTGCACATGCGCTCCCTCATGGGTAATCAGCATGTGAGGATGCGCAAGGCGCTTCTGCTTCCCGTATGTAATTTCTTTTTCCCCGGCAAGCCAGAACGGATGCTGCGCCGGCATTGCCAACGCCACAAATGCCTTAAAGCTCCAATAAGGCGAACCGGGCGCGTTATATTTTTCACTCATGAACAGATTCGGATATCCGTACCCGATTGTGAGGATTCCCCCTGCGTCAAAAATCGGTTTGTCCGTCCAGTACCGCAGATTGCGCAGCAGCATTCCCTTTACCTCACCGTAATCCACATCTTGTCCTGCCATCCCATAGGCTGCAAAAAAAGCGCTGTGTGCAAAACGATAGGTAAGACTTCTGCCGAAGGGGACGGAGCTGCCGTCAGGGGAAAACCAATAAACATAATCCTTATAAAACAGCTTTGCCCTCTCTAATATCCTGCTGCATCGGACGGGGTCTGTATCCTTCATAAAACGGGCATATATCAGGCTGTAAAAATACATGGCAAAAGGAATATAATAATCCATCTGCGCCGGATTTCCGTCAAAATACCAGCCGTCTCCATCATAGCAGTTTTCAATCACCTGCAAATCCTCCGCAAGCCGCCCGGCATCCGGTTCCAAATCCTGTACCGTAAAAAAAACGTTTACCAGAATCCTGAAAAAACGCCAGTTGTTCGCATGTACGCCCAGACGGTTAATCTGATTCAGCCAGTCCCTTACATTGTGCTTCTGTTCCTCTGTCAAAGGCTTCCACAGCTTATCGGGAGCAAGCAGCAGCGAAGTGGTAATCGCAGCCATCTCCACCATTTTCTGATCATAATCGTATACATCGCCCCAGTATTCGTTATGGGAGGGGTTTGTTCCGTGAATCAGACCGTCACGACAAAGTTCCTTCCACCAATCTGCCTCTTCCCGCTCTTCCCGGGACAAATCCTGATTGTCCGTGGCAAACAGGGGGCCCAATCCCCACAGCACTCGGGAATAACCCTCCATCCGCGCAGATTTTTCTCCATAGTGTGCCGCCGTATTTCCTATATGCAGCATGGCATGCCCCTCGCTATAAAACTTCTTCAAAGGACGCACCCAGTCAAGCAGCAGTCTTGCCAAATCTCTTCTCGTCGTCAACCTGTTCATACCAATTTCCTCCGGAAGAACATTCTGCGATTTTCACATTGTTACCAGTACGGATTCCACTCTTCCTTCATCAGCCTCACAAGAGCCTCAGTATAAAAGTAATCTCCCCAGATAACACATTCGTTGAAGCCGTCGTTTCTGTGATACATACCCTCCGTGAGTATTCCGTCTGCCTGCGGATTTCCCTTTGTGGTATACTTTTCTGACAATGACGTCATAATTTTTTCTGCCAGTTCTCTGTACTCCGCCGCTTTTTTATCCTCCACAAACCGGCAAAGCTCCAGCAGCCCGCAGACAAAGATAGCTGCCGCCGAAGTATCCCTGATATCAGGATTTTTATCGTTAAAGGTAAAATCCCAATATGGTACATAATCCTTCGGCAGATTGTTCATAAATACCTCCGCCGCATTTTCGGCTATCTCCAGAAAACCGATTTCCCCAGTATAGCGATAGGAAATGGTAAAACCATAAACAGCCCATGCCTGCCCTCTCGCCCAGGTGGACTCATCCGCATAGCCCTGATGGGTTTTTCCCTCTACCGCTTCTCCAGTTTCGGGATTCATAAGATAGGTATGATAAGAGGAATAGTCCGGTCGAATCAGATAATCCGCCGCGGTATAAGCATGATTGATAGCAATTTCATATAATTTATCCTTGCCTGTCCAGTAGAGCAGCGGAAGGTTCAGCATGGTATCAATAATGATTTTCACATCGGGATAACCGATTCCCATATCGCCCCACGCCTGAATATAACGACCCTTTTCATTGTATCTTTCCGCCAGTAAATCAGCCGCCTCCATGGCGATATCGTATGCCTCCCTGCTGCCTGTCAGCTTATAATCCGCCACACAGGAAAGAGTATATAAAAAGCCCAAATCATGACTGATTCCGATTCTTTTTTTCACTCTGTTTCCAAAGCTTTTCAAATAATCCGGCTCATGCTTCAAATATTCCCGGTTCCCGGTGATATCGTATGCCAGATAACACATTCCGGGATAAAAAGAATTTGTCCACAGATTATTTTCTTCCGGAAAATATCTATTGTTGACGCTCACATGCGGATACTTGTCTACAAAGACATCCAGATTCTTTTTGATAACAGACAACGCATATTCTAAATCATCCTGATAATTCCTGCTCATGGCACTCTCCTTTCTGCATATTCCCGTACAAATAAGCCTTCTTTTTATTGTACTGTATCTATTTTAAAAGTTAAATTGCGAAAACAATACTGAACTATGCAAATTTTGAACAACAAAAATGCCAGAAACAAAAGTTAATCAATTATTGACTTGATGTTGGGGGAAAAAGATTCCCCTTCCACAACTTGACAAAAACAAATATAAATATTACAATATATTTAACACTTAGATTAAATGTTAAATGAGGAACAAAGAAATGGGTTTACAAAATACATTAAAAGCACTTGCCGATCCCATACGTCGTGAAATATTAAATCTCTTAAAAGACGGCAAAATGTCAGCCGGAGAAATTGCCGATAAATTTCCGGTTACAGGGGCAAGCATTTCCCGGCATCTGTCGGTATTAAAGGACGCAGATTTGATTCGGGATACCCGCAATGGCAAATTTATTTTTTATGAACTGAATACTTCCGTTTTGGAAGAAATCATACTATGGATTACTGATTTGAAAGGAGATTTTGACAATGATCAAGAAAAATAAATACCAGCTTATTCTTTCTTCCGTTATTATTCTATTACCTATCGTTGTAGGATTGCTGATATGGAACTATCTGCCGGAGCAAATTGCAACGCATTATAATCTGGATGGCGAGCCGGATGGATGGAGCGGAAAAGCCTTCACCATTTTGGGATTGCCAGTCATTATATTTATAATCCACTGGATTTGCGTATTTTTTACAGCCCGTGATGCAAAAAACAAGGACCAAAGCAGCAAAGTTTACCATATGATATTATGGATTCTGCCTATCACATCTCTCATCGTCTGTGGTCATACTTATGCCATTGCTTTGGGATGGGATGTCAGCATTGATATAATGGTGCGGATTCTTCTTGGCATTCTGTTTGTGATGCTGGGTAACTATATGCCAAAATGCAGCCAAAATCACACGATAGGCATACGAGTCGCCTGGACGCTCAGAAATGAAGAGAATTGGAATAAATCACATCGATTTACCGGAAGGCTCTGGGTGTTTGGCGGAATATCCATCCTGGCAACTTTGTTTGTTCCGCTGAAGAACATGTATGTGTTCTTTCTATTGATATTGCTTATGGCATTTGCTCCAATGATTTATTCCTTTCTCTATTATAGAAAACAGTTGAAAACCGGAACAGCCACCAAAGAGGATGCCGTACTCACTCCTTCTGAAAAAAAAACGACTAAATCCTGACTAATACAATAATTTATTTGTTATTGAAGACAAACAGCTTACTGAACACATAATTTCCAATCATTACCAGCACAGCATCAATAAAGGTTGCAAGCAGCAGATTCATGCCAAGCCCAACGCTGAGTAACTGCATCACTAAAATATCAAGAATCAATGTGGACACTCTGGAAAGTACAAATTTGGGAGCCTCCTTCAACATCGGTTCTTGGCTTTTAAATACAAATTTACGATTGGTAAAATAAGCAAAAATGACGCCTGCCGTCCAGTTAATTGCGCTTAATATAAAATTCTCCAGGGCGGTAGGGTACATCGTATTATCAAAAAAAACAGCATTGGCTAAAAACTTTGCAGCCCACGACACGATTGTGGTAAGCACGCCTACAATCAGGTAAGCAATAATTTCTTCATATTTACGATAAAGTTCTTTTATCTTCTCCAGCATTCTATTCTCCTTATCTGACCGGCGGATTTATATTTCTCCGCTAAAGGTTTCTTTATACTACGGATTTACCACATTCCTGTCCTCACCGCGCAGAAAAGCCTGAATGTTCAGGTACACGCCCTCCACACAGCGGGTTCTGGCTTCCACACTTGCCCAGGCAAGGTGCGGCGTAATAATCAGACGGTTGCTGTCCTGAAACTTACTTAACGGATTGTCCGCTGTGATAGGCTCCTTCTCAAGAACATCCAGACCTGCCGCCTCAATCTCGCCCGCCATCAACGCATCATACAAATCACGGTTATTGACTACCGGTCCTCTTGCCACATTGATAAGAATAGCAGTTTTTTTCATTTTCTGCAATGCTTCTCTGTCAATAAAGCCGCGGGACAGGTCGCTCAATGGACAATGCAGGGACAAAATGTCGCTTTCTGCAAGCAGCGTATCCTTATCCACCTGCGGATAATCGGTACAGGCACTCTTACCGGTGATAGAGTGGAAAATAACCTTACAGCCAAACGCCGTTGCTATCTTTGCGACTCTCCTGCCGATATTTCCCATCCCTACAATACCCCATGTTTTTCCGTCTAATTCAAAAAAAGGAATATCAAAATTAGAAAATCTGTCCTGCGCTGCATAAGCGCCGGACTTGACATAGTTGTCATAATGTGCCAGCTTTTGGCTGAGTGCCAATGCCAGCGTAAAGGTATGCTGCGCCACCATTGCCGTGGAATAGTCCACCACATTGGTCACCTTGATTCCTCTTGCTTTACAGTATTCCAAATCGCAGTTATCAAAACCGGTAGCCAGCTCGCAAATCAGTTTTACATTGGGAGCACATTTTAGTGTGCGCTCGTTCATGGGAGATTTATTGGCTATAATGATATCTGCATTCTGGATGCGCTCCCGCACTTCCTCCTCTGTTACCGTATTGCGGTAACAGGTCACATTACCCAATTCATTCCAGCAGTCTACAGAAACATCCGCGCCCGCGCTGTTTCTTTCCAATGCCACGATATTCATATGATATATTTTACCTCTTTCCACCGTTAAAATGCCTTGCACAGTAATTTTTCACTGTCAATCAACTTTTTCCAGAATAACATATTAACCTGCATAGATTCAACCCCTATACCCTCTAATCCGGCAAAAAGAGACTTCAATCTTTCGACTGAAGTCCCTTTTCTTATATATTTACTATTTTATAATCTCTTCAACAGCTCTTCTCTCTGAGCTTCATATCCGGGTTTGCCAAGCAGAGCAAACATATTCTTTTTGTAGCTCTCAACGCCGGGCTGGTTGAAAGGATTTACGCCCAACAGGTATCCGCTGACGCCACATGCAAACTCGAAGAAGTAGAACAGCTCTCCAAGGTAGAATTCATTTACCTCCGGCACATTTACCATGAAGTTGGGTACCTGACCATCCGTATGTGCCAGAATGGTTCCGTTCATCGCGCTCTTATTTACAAAATCAACACTCTTGCCTGCCAGATAGTTCAGTCCATCCAGATCAACAGGCTCCTCACCGATGATAATCTCTTCTCTGGACTGCTCTACATTGATAACAGTCTCAAACATAATTCTGGAGCCGTCCTGAATGAACTGTCCCATGGAATGCAAATCGGTGGTCAAATCCACGCTTGCAGGGAAAATACCCTTCTGATTCTTGCCTTCACTCTCGCCAAAGAGCTGCTTCCACCACTCGCTTACATAGTGAACAGCAGGCTCATAGTTCGCCAGGATTTCAACAGATTTGCCCTTGCGAAGCAGAATATTACGAAGCGCTGCATACTGCAGTGCGTCGTTGTTCTCAAAATCATTTTCCAGTGCGCGCTTTCTGCCGCTTGCCGCACCTTCCATCAGTTTATCGATATCAGCGCCGCTTACAGCGATAGGAAGCAGACCTACGGCAGTGAGAACAGAGAAACGTCCTCCCACATCATCAGGAACAACAAAAGTCTCATAACCTTCCTCATCAGCAAGATGCTTTAAGCTTCCCTTTGCCTTGTCGGTGGTAGCGTAAATTCTCTTTGCTGCCTCTGCTTTGCCGTATTTTTTCTCCAGAATCTCTTTAAATACACGGAACGCAATCGCAGGCTCGGTAGTCGTACCGGACTTGGAAATCATATTGATAGAGAAATCTCTGTCTCCTACCACATCCATCAGATGCTTTAAGTAAGTAGAGCTGATAGAGTTTCCGCAGAAATAAATCTCAGGGGTCTTGCGGGTTTCTTTATCTAATACATTGTAAAAGCTGTGTCCCAGAAATTCGATAGCAGCTCTTGCGCCAAGGTAGGAACCTCCGATACCGATTACGAGAAGAACCTCGGAATCGCTCTGAATCTTCTTTGCAGCTTCTTTAATTCTTGCAAACTCCTCCTTGTCATAATCAACAGGAAGGTCAATCCAGCCAAGAAAATCATTTCCTGCTCCGCTCCTGGATATCAGAACATCCTTTGCATCCAAAGTTAATTTTTTCATATAACCGATTTCTTCCTCAGAGATAAATGCGCCGGTTTTGGAATAGTCAAATGTTACCTGTTTGCTCATAATACACTCCTCCTGCAATTCATTGTAGAATCATACGGTTTTAGTGTAGCAAAGATATATGGCAAATTCAAGCTAATTTTACAGAAAATGCCTGTAAATACAACGAAAAAGGATTTTTTCAGGTGGCAAGAAATTCCCTCAGGAGCGCCTCCAGCTCCTCCTCACTAATTTTTGTATCAGGTTCAGGAACCACAGGGGCTGCCGTAATATTTGTGATATTACCGCCGATAGGCATTAATTCCACGGTTCTCCTGCTTCCAATACCCTGTCTTCTGTCTCTGCCAATCATCCGCCCCGCGCCATAAAGCATTTCCATATCGCTCTCCGTCACATCAATTCTTGCAGAAAGATGATTTTCCAGATAATCCACCAGATTTACCTTAAGTATCCGCCTTTTTCCCTTAATATCTACCACCGTTGATACGGAGAAATACAGATACAGCCCTGCAAAGCTCACAATATAAAAAGGAAGAATTTCTCCCAGCATTTTGCCGTTTAAAATACTTCTGCAAATTCCGACACCACAGCTAACCACGGACAAAAGCATGGTCTGCCCGGACAAATGATACAGCGTCTCAAAAGAGAACGGTCCCAATGCCAGACGATTTAAGAACTTGTCCACAAAAACCGGAATGTTTGCCACGCCGTTATTTAACTGGTAGCAGTTGGCAAATTTCAGTTTACACTGCTTTAACAGCTTGTTTCTCGTGGACGACATATTATCCGCAGCTTTTATCATACTCCGATAAAGCAATCCCAGTAAGACCCGCAAAAAAATACTTATTCCAAAAAAAGACAGCATAAAAATCGTGACAATCCATTCCTCATGAAAAATTTCAAACATAATAAACCCAGCCTTTCCCGCAATTTCCTATGAGAATTTCCTTTGACATCTCAATCCTCAAAACAAAGTGCCTATAAGGGATTTCCCTTACAGGCACAAGTATATCGCAACTATCGGCATTTTTGTACGGTTATTCATCGTCATTTTATCACAGGCACAGACATTCTTCTGCAAATTGAACCTGAATTCTACAGAAAAACAAATTTATTTGACAAGTGCTTGCATTTCTCACAAAAGATTGTTATAGTGCTATTACTTTAGGGAATATCTATATTTCCGTTTCTTCGGGATTATATCAATCTTCCCTGCCTCAAAAATGTACAGCCGGAAGATATTGAGGATGTCTCCGACCAGTATGTTCCTCTTTTTGCAGAAGAACGAAACGCAAACCGTGTGAAAAAAGTACATATTAAAAATGGAAATCCGTTTTTTCTTGTATCTCTTATTGAACATAAGTCGTCTTTGGATTATAATGTAAGGCATCAGCAGGAAACCAAGCGATGCGAAGCGTCATTTGGTTTCACCTGATGCCTTAACAATAAATGCGAAGCATTCAGAGTGCAAATCTTCCGCTACATGGTCTATATTTGGGAGACCTATGCCAGGGAAGCAGAAAAATTACAGAAAGGCATTACCAGACGGGCTGATTTTAAGTACCCTCCCATCCTGCCGATTGTATATTATGAAGGCAAGGACAACCGGACAGTACCTTTTGATTTTCAAAGCCGCATAATGGAAGGGGAAATGTTCGGAAAATACCTTCCCAATTTTGAGTACTATCTGGTTCCTCTGCGCAAATACAGCAACGAGGAGCTGTTGGCAAAAAGGGATGAAATTTCGCTGGTAATGCTCATCAACAGAATGCAAAATGCGGACGATGTTGAGACATTTCGGAATCTTCCCGCAGAAAGGGTAGAAGAAATCCTAAAATTTTGATATTGAAAAAGAACGGCAGAAAACAAAAGAGCAGCGGAAACTTACTGAAGAAGAACGCAAACGCGCCGAAGAAGAACGCGGTATTCAGGTTCTTATAGAGGGCTGCCAGGAATTATCCGCCCAAACTTGCCGTTGTTTTCTTTCCCAAAATCTGCTATAATACCTGTTTATAAATAAGCATAGAATAGTAGAAAGGATGATATTATGAGATATCAGACACAGGGCACCTGCTCTACCTCCATTGATATTGAATTAAAGGACGGCGTTATCGATTCCGTAAAATTTACCGGCGGCTGCAACGGCAACCTTCAGGGAATCAGCGCGCTGGTAAAGGGAATGACCCCCGAAGAAGCAATTTCCAGATTAAAGGGAATCCGTTGCGGTTTTAAATCCACCTCCTGCCCCGACCAGCTTGCACGCGCACTTGAGAGCATGATTTAGAAATTTTTTACAGAAAGGATTTCTTCCATGAAAAAAATTGTGTTGACAGGCGGTGGCACAGCAGGACATGTGACCCCCAATATCGCTTTGCTTCCCCATCTTCGAGAAGCAGGTTACGAAATTGCGTACATGGGCTCTTATGACGGAATTGAAAAAAAGCTGATTAGTGATTTTGATATTCCCTACACCGGAATTTCCACCGGAAAATTCCGCCGTTATCTCGACCCCAAAAACCTGACAGACCCTTTCCGTGTGATAAAGGGATTTTCCGAAGCAAAAAAATACTTAAAGGAATTTAAACCCGATGTGGTTTTTTCCAAAGGAGGCTTTGTCAGCGTACCGGTTGTGCGGGCGGCGGCTTCCCTGCATATCCCCTGCATCATTCACGAATCCGATATGACGCCGGGACTTGCCAACAAACTATGTATCCCCGTTGCGCAAAAGGTATGCTGTAACTTTCCTGAAACCCTGAAATTACTGCCGCAGGAAAAAGCGGTACTTACCGGCTCACCCATCCGCGCTGAGCTTACCAAAGGGAATAAGCTGGCAGGCTTGAGATTGTGCGGTTTTACTGCCAACAAGCCGGTTATCATGGTGATAGGCGGAAGTCTGGGTGCCGCAAACGTAAACAAAGCCATAAGGGAGGCTTTGCCCAGACTGTTGCATGATTTTCAGGTGGTACATCTGTGCGGAAAAGATAAGGTGGATAACCTGCTGCTGAATACGCCGGGTTACAAACAATTTGAATACATCAAAGCAGAATTGAAGGATTTGTTCGCCATGGCAGACATCGTGATTTCCCGCGCCGGCGCCAACTCCATCTGCGAGCTGTTAGCATTGAAAAAGCCCAATATTCTGATTCCGCTCCCTGCCGCAAGCAGCCGCGGAGATCAGCTGCTAAATGCAAAGTCTTTTGAAGCTCAGGGCTTTTCCATTGTCATCAATGAGGATGATCTGACCACAAATCTTCTTATGGACAAAGTTCATGAACTGTATTTTACCAGACAGACCTATGCAGATAACATGAGCCGAAGCGGTCAGATCGATTCCGTTTCCACCATCATGAATCTGATTCATGAGGCGGCAAATAAGTAATCGGAATCCATTCAGAACCAAACAGAAAATAAGGGCTACCGTCCGGCTAAGCTTCTTTGCCGGTGCTGCGGTAGCCTTTTTTCAGACCTCCCGCCAAACCCTCCTACAGCGCATTCTCGTCATACATAGCACGCACACCGCCGATAAATTTTGCTCTGGTGCGGGCGCATACCACATGGGCGTCTCCGATTTGTGTGGTGCGGATGCGCACAGGAACCGCCACATCCCTCAAGTGCATACCAATGAGGGTATCGCCGATATCCATACCCGCATGGGCTTTGATATGCTCCACCGCTACCGGCTGCTCCAGCGCCTTAAACGCCGCTGTTGCAAAGGAACCTCCCGCCTTGGGCTGAGGTATCACATTCACGATTTCATAGTTATATTTTTTTGCGGCTTCCCTTTCGAGAATCAGTGCGCGGTTTAAATGCTCGCAGCATTGCGCCGCCAGATACACACCCGCCTCCTGAGTCGCCTGATAAATACCGCCGAATACTGCTTCTGCCAGTTCGGGACTGGAAAAGGTTCCGATTCCGGCGCCTCCTACCTCACTGGTGGAGCAGCCTACCACAAACAGGTCGCCTTCCTCTAATTTTGCCTCGGCTAAAATTTCCTTTGCCGCTCTATATGCTTCTTCTCCGATTATTGTCATATCCTCTGTCATACTACTCCTCCATGCCGCCTTTGTAAGATTTCTTCCTTTACATCAATATATATAGTATCACCAACGCCGCCAAAAAACAAATATTTGCTGCGGTAAAATACAACAAATATTCCCCTTTGCGGCTGCCTTCCTCCCGCGCCACAAACTTATAAGATATCAGGCTTGCCATCGAAGCAATCAGGGTACCTAATCCTCCCAGATTGGTTCCCACAATTAATCCCTGATAATTGGTTGTAAAGCCTGAAAGCAGCAATGCCGCCGGCACATTACTGATAGCCTGACTTGTAACAACAGCGGTCAGCACTTCATTCCCTTCCACCACGCTCTGTAGCATCGAATGGAATGCAGGAATCCTGCCCATGTTCCCAATAAAGACAAAAAATCCCACAAAAGTAAGCAGCAGTGCATAATCTACCTGCAAAAGCACTTTTTTATTCATGAAAAATATAATGCAGAACACTACCGCGAGTGTAATGCCGTATGGAATCGCACGTGCCACCGTCAAAAGGCATACAGTAAACAAGACCAAATAGACCGTCAGCTCTTTCTTCTTACCGTTAAGCGTTGTCTGTTCCGCAAGATTAATCTGCATTTGTTTGCAATGTTTCTGTGCTTGTCCTCCCTGCGCCTCCTGTCCCGGCGTTCTCGTCAGGAGGATGCCAAATCCTGCTCCCCACACCAGAAGAAGCGTCAGTGAAAGCAACGTATAGGGTAACATCAGCAGAATAAATTCTCCCACGGAAAGTCCCGCTTTGCCATACAAATACAGATTCTGCGGATTACCGATTGGCGTCAGCATACTTCCCAGATTTGCAGCAATGGTCTGCATCACCACAACAGGAAGTATGAGCTTATTCTTCTGCTCCCGGTCAAGCAGCCGAAGCACCGTAAAGGTAAAAGGTACAAAAGTAATCAGCGCCACATCATTGGTAATAAACATACTAAAGAAAAAACACAGCATGACAAGAATCAGCACAAGCTGCAGTATATTCTTTACCCGCTTAAGAAGCCTTTCTGCAATCCAATGAAATACGCCAAGGTTCTGCAGCCCCGCCATCACGCTCATCAGGCAGAACAGGATTGCCAGTGTACGAAAATCTATGTAAGCAAAATACTGCGCATCCGGCAGCACCGCAAAGGAGGAAATCACCGCCAGTATCAGCGCAACACACAACACAGTTTCTTTTTTCCAAAATTCTGTCAGTTTTTTCATTTGTTCGTTTCCAACCTTCATATTTTATGAAATCAATTCCATCATATCACTTTTTTCGCCATCCTGTAAACACTCTCCGGAATACGACACTCTCTTTCTGCATCCGCACCCTTTTTTTCAGCAGGAATATAGTAAAGAAAAGACACAATTTCAGGAGACCGCCATGCAAATTGTACCTTCTCTTCTGTTTGGGATATCCGCCAGTCTGGACGCCCTGCTTGTCGGCATAACCTTCGGCATCCGCGACGTGCGCGTCAGGCTTTGGCAGAATTTGCTGATAAGCTTTATCACTCTGTTGGGAACCTGTCTCTCCGTGGGATTGGGCGCACGACTGGTTACTCTGCTGCCCGTTTCCCTGTGGAACCTGTTGGGAAGTCTCATCCTTATCCTGTTTGGTATCTACTATATCACCAAATTTATGATGACCGCACTGGAAAAATACCATGAAAAGAAGCAACTGACCGCCGCCCAGCTTTCCTCCCATCAGAAAAAAAATTCCTCTGCGCTGACCTTTGTTGAGACATTCACGCTGGGCTTCGCACTTTCTGCCAACAATATAGGTATCGGTCTTTCCGCCAGCATAGCCGGACTGACTCTGGCGCCTGCTGCCGTCGTGACCCTTTTCTTCTCTCTGATGTTTCTTCTTTTGGGAAACCGGCTGGGGATGCGTCACTGTCTGCGGCTGACTGAGCATTTCACGAATTTACTTTCGGGACTGCTGTTGGTCGGGCTGGGTATTTTGGAGCTAATAAACGGTGCGTTTTGAAGAAGCAGTTCCAAAGAATTCTTTCACTGAACAGTTTGCATAAACAATCCGTAAAAATGCAACAATAAGAAAAAATGTAAAAAAGAGATTATCATATGGACAAAAATAGTAAAACTTCCACTCTCTCGACAAGCCTGAGAGAAAATATTGCAACCTTAAAAAGCCTGCTGCCCATCGGGAAAAGCTTTGATTTGATTACCAGGGATTTGTATCTGGGAGAAATCCGGGCGTATTTTTTAAGTATCAACGGGTTTTGTAAAACAGAAATTCTACAGGAGATTTTTTCCGATTTACAGTATCCTTTATTTACAAAGGATGACACCATTGAGGATATCGTCCGCTATGCCAACGCCAAAATTGGTTATGCACAGGTGACGATTAGCGAATCCTGGGATGAAATTCTGCAAAATGTCCTGAGCGGTCCCTCCGCATTATTTGTGGAGGGCTTTTCCAAGGCGCTTTTAATTGATGCGCGCAGCTACCCTGCCCGCGGAATTGCCGAACCCGATACGGAACGCATCACCAAAGGAGCCCGGGACGGTTTTGTGGAAACCATGCTGTTTAATACCAATCTGATTCGCCGCCGCATCCGTTCCACCCGCCTGACCTTCGCCATACACAAGGTAGGCAGTGAAAGCCAGACGGATGTGGCTGTGGCGTATCTTGACGACTGCGTAAATCACGACCTGCTGGATACCCTGTCCCATGCTCTTGACAATTTGAATGTGACGGCGCTCACGATGGGGAGCAAAAGCCTGGAAGAGCTGCTGATTCCGAAAAGCTGGTGGCATCCCCTGCCCAGTATTCTGCTGACGGAACGTCCTGATACGGCTTGCAGCTATCTCTCCGAAGGGCATATTCTGATTATTGTAGATAACTCCCCCTCAGTGCTGGTTCTGCCCTGTACGGTGTTCCAGTTTACGCAATGTCCTGAAGACTATTATAAAAGTCCCCTTGTTGGGAGCTATTTTCGTCTGGTACGATTCCTCTGTATTCCGGTCAGCCTGTTACTGATGCCGCTTTTTCTGCTGATAACCGCCTATTATCCACAGCTTGCTGAAGATTGGAAGCTGCTTTCCACAGGCGCAATAGCGGCTCCCCGACTGGTCTTCTATGTGTTTGCGGTGGAGTTTCTTTTAGATTTATTCCGGTATTCCGGCTCCCTAAGCTCCAGCCGCTTTTCCGGAGCGTTATCCATTGTAGGTGGATTATTAATAGGCGACATTGCCATCAGTTTAAACTGGGCATCCACGGAAGTACTGTTTTACGGAGCCATTACCCTGCTGGCGTCCCTGTCCATCACCAATCTGGAATTCAGCGACGCCCTGCGGGTTTACCGGGTTTTCCTGACCCTGACAACAGGCTTTTTCGGAATGCCCGGATTCCTTATCGGATTGGCTCTGACGCTGATTTCCGTAGCCACAACCCCTACCTTCGGCGGCATGAGCTATTTCTGGCCTCTGGCGCCCTTTAACGGGACAGCGCTGAAATCGCTGCTGTTCCGCAGTCCCACCTCCAAGGCGCAGCCCTGCCGGGTGTGGGACAGAGGGCGGGTGCATAAGAAATAATGGCACGCCTTTCTTGCTTTATGAGAGAATACATTAGAAAAAATAAATACAACCTCCTGTTTTGATGTTATAATAGATTTATGGCAGGTTGGCTCATGTGAGAAAGGCGGGGATATAAAAATGAATACTACTACATTAGAAACAGACAGACTTATATTACGTGATTATGAACCAGAAGACTATAATGCCTATTTTAAATTAAAAAGTGATTCTAAAACAATGTATTATCTCCAAGATATAAAACTTTCTTCAAGAGAGGAAGCAGATAGGGACTTTGCAAATATATTGAAAGACAGAAAGAGCAAAAATAGGAAATTTTATTTTTTTCATGTTGAGTTAAAATCATCCCATGAGCAAGTTGGTAGTGTAGGCTATACCGTGGTTGACTTTACTCCGATGGGAAAATTAGTTCATGCAGGATATTTTTCATATCCTGAGTTTTGGAATAATGGTTATGTTACAGAGGCATTCAAAAGGGTGTTGGAATTTGCATTTCTGGAAAATGATGTCTATCGGGTTACTACAGGTTGTTTGGCTGAAAATGTGGGTTCAGAAAAAGTAATGATAAAATGTGGAATGATGAAAGAGGCTGAACATATAGAATGGGAATGGCACGATGGGAAGATGAAAAATAGATTAGAATATCGTCTTTTAAAGCATGAATGGGGTTCAGTTTTTAATGGAAAAAGTCTGGCACATTAATAAACCTGTCCGTATACCGGACTATTGTTGCAGTTATGGTTTCTTAGGGTTAATGCTGCTGCCCCTGCTTCCGAAAGGCAGTACCTACATCGGTATTGATTTTACCGAAGGAATGCTGAAGAAAGGTAAAAAGCTTAGCCATGCGATTCTTCGCCATGTAAACAATGGTGAGCAGCTATTACGGAAAATGGCAGAGTTTCTTGGTGATGGCGGTCTGCTCGTCACCATGGAATACATCCGGGAATTTGAGGTGGATGACCTTTACATTGACGGCTTAAATTACTCTTATTTGTGTGAACAGGAAGGCTTAACAAAGCTTTGGAAAACGGAGCTGCAAAAATGCAGAAGATACATATCGGAGACGATTATGGAAAAAATCTTATTATTTAATCTGACAAAAGAAGACGAAAAATTGGTAAGAGCACTTTCGGACAATATGCGCATAAAAGTAATAACGGTATCTGCGGATAAATACACTTCTATGCTTGAAGATATCGCGGAACAAAAGACAATTTTCGGAATGGCTCCTTACGCCGGAGCCATTCCGCCGGAAAGCCTTTTGCTATTCTGCAATGTAACGGAAAAACATCTGAACCGTTTGCTGTTTTCTTTAAAACAAAAGGGTACAGCCATTTCCTACAAAGCAGTGCTTACAGAAACAAATAAAAAATGGAATCCGATTCAGTTGTTTGCGGAAATGGCAAGAGAAAAGGCGAAATACGTTTCTTACGAACAGAACCGGAAATAAGTTAATTTGAGACTCTATGATTTTCCGGTCTCTTTTTATTCTTCCGATGCCGGGCTATCGTATCCTTCTGTTTTACGATAAACCCGGACAAAATCTACTTCCATCTCTGCCGGAAATTCTGCATTATCCAAATCCGCTTCGGAATCAAAGGTTCCGCCTACTGCGAGGTTCAGGATGATGTAGAAAGGCACATCAAAGGGCGCCGGGTTTTCATATTCTGTGCCTGACGTATCCACGCTGTACCAGTCGTTTAATATAAAGTAACACTCATTATCGACATACCAACGTATTTCGTCCGGCTCCCATTCAATAGAATACAAATGAAAATCCGTAATATCTGTTCCATCCTGAAATACATACTCTTTGTTCTGATAAGTATTATTGGGCCATATTCCGCCAAAATGAGCCGCACCGCCAATCTGGTCCGTTAATCTTCCTTTTGCTTCCATGATATCAATTTCACCCGAAGCCGCCCATTTTCCGTAAGTGGAGGTATCCACCGGCAGCATCCAGAATGCGGGCCAAAGCCCCTCCTCCGCAGGCATCTTAATGCGTGCTTCCACTCTGCCATAAGTGGTTGCAAACAATACGTCTCCGCTATTTGTAATCGTTCTGATACGTGCGGAGGTGTAGGGCATTACACTGTCCTCCTTCACGGCTGTAATTATCAGCTTGCCGTCCTCTACACGAACATTCTCTTCACGATTCAGATAATATTGTTCTTCATAATTTCCCCAACCCGGATTACCGTATTCTCCGCCGTTTCCGTATTGATAATCCCATTTGGAGGTATCTAACGTATCTCCATCAAATTCATCGTTCCAAACCAATTCAAAGCCTTCATCGCTTCTGTCCGGCTTGTCAACATACGGTTCCGGCTCTTTAAGCGGCTGTTTCTCAGTTTGTTCTTCCGTGGACTGTTCTTCCGATGCTGATTCGGCAGTACTGTCCAAGTTTTCCGTTTCGTCCGCTTCTGAATTTACGGATTCTTCATTTGTGGTTTCCGGCTCTGTCGTTACCGTCTCGCTCCCACAACCGGCAAAAACCGTCATACAGCCCAGCATTAATACGGCTGCAGAAAATAACTTTAATTGCTTTTTCATAATAATATCCATTCCTTTCATATGTAGTCCGGCTTTTCAAGCTACATAGAAATATTGTATCATAGATTAGTAATCTTTTGTATCCGTGCTTCTTGAAATACTGGGGAAAAATTTCTGTTTTATTGGTATCTGAATGAAAAAAGGAGTTGCCTTTCAATAAGCAGAATGGTGCCTAAAAAAATTTATATGACAATTAACGCTGCTATGATTCCTAACAGTATGATTATCAGAGAAATAAGCACAATACTAAGTTTATTTATTTCCTTCTTTTGCGCTACAGATACTGAACCAGATTCGTCAGGCAATCCTGAAACTAATTCCTCAGTATGATTTATCGGGGAAGGTTCCGAAAAACATTCACCATTTAACAATTCGCTAATTTTAACTCCCAAAATATTCGATAAGTCTTCAATGAGAAATAAATCCGGAAAAGATACGCCGGTATCACATAGTTAAAGATATTGGTATCATTCAATCAATTTTGCCGATAAAGCGGTAGAAGATCTCTACCTCC
>CALWSL010000014.1 GCA_944384205.1 uncultured Acetatifactor sp.
AAAAAACACGAATTCTCTGGGATTGCCTCTTCCTCTCATATCAAGGGTTAAAAATCGGTATTAACCGACACCCCCCTGTCAATCAGGGTAGGGGAATAATTATTTTTAAAGAAAAAATACCGTTTTCTGTCCGGATACTGCATTGTCCGCCATATTTTTCTGCGGTTTTTTGAATATTGGGGATACCAAATCCATGCAGAAAGGCGTCCTCCTTTGTTGTTCCCTTTTTTCCCGGCATATCCGGCAGCATATTGTTTTCTATGACGATTACCAGCATGTCCCGGATATGATCTGCTTTGACGGTAATCAGCCGTTGCTCCTCCGGAAGCTTTTCGCTGGCTTCGATGGCGTTGTCGATAGCGTTTCCGAATATAGTGCTGATATCCAGCGGTTCCAGAAACGAATCGGTGTCCATATGGATAATTGCATTAAAATCAATCTGCTTTTCCTTTGCCATTCTGCTCTTGTCCCGGATGATTACATCGAGATACTCATTGCCTGTATGAATATAGTTCTCATATCCCGCAATCTGTTCGCGCAGCTTCTTTGCCATTTCGCGGGTTTCCGGCATTCCCTGATGACCTTCCAGAATCAGCAGATGGTTTTTCAAATCATGATAGATGCTTCTGACCCGCTCCTCCTCTGTGATACGCTCTTTATAATAATTGCGCTGCGTTTCCATTTCCTGCATACGGTAAGAGGTCTGCATGGAATCGTAAATATAGGAAGCAAGATACATACAGCCGAAGCTGGAAAATATGGATGCTCCACAAATCGGATACACAATTGCCGTGTCCTCCGGCATAAAATAGATAATCGTAAAAATCGCCACAAAGGAAGCCAGAATCAGCATATCAATAATCAGCCACATCCGGGTATTCAGATGGGACGTGATTTTTGACAGAAACCTCCGCAGGATTAACCATGCGCCAATCCAAAACAAAAGCCGCAGGAACAAGGAAAAGGTATGGATTGCAGTGCTGATGGTCATCAGCCTTGGGGACGCCAGCGCTTCCGTAAAACCTGCTTGGGTCACGGCGTAAAATGTCCGTGCTCCGATATCCAGCATCAAATAGTTGATGGCGATTAAAGCCGGATAGAAAACCAGAAGCACCGATACTTTTTCCATAAAGGTCCCACAATAAAAGAGAAGAATATAGGTAAAGAACAGTGCCATGGTACCAAGCAGCCCAAATCATTGGAATATATAATGGAATCCGCCAGATAACCGCATACAAGGAACGCAGCAATCTTACAAAGCCGGTTTTTCCGCAGCGGAAGAAAGGCTTTGATAATCAGGAAAAATTACAGCGCACAAAATTTTTATCCTGCAATTCCTTTTCCATTTCCTTCATGCTCTTGTAGCAGATGATATTTTCCTGTTCGGTATGAAACATCAAATTACGGTTGAAGGTTTCGATATAACGGATGGATTTGAGGGGAACCTTGTACTTTCCGGTATCGTTGGTAATAAACAAAGAGGGGGTTTCTTCTTTTTGACGGCGTGCAACAAATTTGTCCATTTCTGATTTCAGCCGGACATATTTCAGGGGCTTAATAATATAATTGGTTGCCTGATACTTATATCCTTCAAGCCCATACTGGGTGAGGGTAGTAAGAAAAATAATTCCCACGTTTTCATCCATCTGCCGGATGCGTTCGGCAGTATGTAAGCCATCCATCAGTTTCATTTGAATATCAAGGAAAATCAGGTCAATGGAGGTATCATATTTCCCAACCAGCTCCATGCCGTCATAATAGGCGGTAATCTTGATATCTTTGCCTGTTTCCCTGCTGTATTGATTCAATAAATCAGTCAGATATTGAACAAAATTTTTTTCATCATCACAAATTGCTATGTGCAACATAAAAGCACCTCTTTTTTCATTATATCAAAATTTGCATGAAGGCACAAACAAAACCTCTATTGCCTTTTAGCAGTTCTCTATACTATAATAAACTAAGATAAATTTTTTTAAAGTACGGTAGGAAGGTGGTGTATGCCAATGTATAATCCTCAGCTTGAGACGTTTATTCGTGTAGCGGATGCCGGAAGTTTTAACAAGGCTGCAGAACAGTCATATATTACCCCAACAGCAGTGATTAAGCAAATCAATCTGCTGGAAGCAGATTTAGGCGTGAAATTATTTGAGCGTACCCATCGGGGGCTTTCCCTTACAAAGGCAGGAATGTCCCTTTACAAAGATACAAAATATATTATTCAGTACTGCCGGGATTCGGTAATTCGGGCGAAGAACGCCATGCAGGAGGATGAGAACGTAATCCGCATCGGAACCTCTCCTATGACGCCGGCAGGAGTTCTTGTGGAGCTGTGGCCGAAAATCCATGTGTTGTGCCCGGAAATCAAATTCCAACTGATTCCATTTGAAAACACGCCGGAAAATGCCAGAGAGATTCTCAGAAATCTGGGACAGAATATTGATGTGGTGGCGGGCATCTTTGACGATACCATGCTGAATGTAAGAAACTGCGCAGGCTTTGAAATTTCCAGACAACCCCTTTGCTGTGCAGTGTCTATTCATCATCATCTTGCGGACAAGAATCTGCTGACGATACAGGACTTATATGGTGAAAACCTGATGCTGATGCACCGGAATTGGAGCCATTATGTGGACCGCCTTCGGGACGACATCTGGAAGAACCACAGTCAGATTCATATTGTCGATTTTGATTTTTACAGCGTGGAGGTTTTCAACCGCTGCGAAAACAGCAACGATATTTTAATGGCTGTCCAGGTTTGGGATAATGTGCATCCGTTATTAAAGGTCATACCTGTGACATGGGAGCATACCATACCGTATGGTCTGCTGCATTCCCCGACGCCCTCCGAAACGGTAAAACGTTTCCTTTCTGCCATTCAGACCGTACTGCAGGAAAGTTAAAATTTAGTTATAACTTATAAGTATAAACTGGTAAACGAAACGAGACTTCTGCGGAAGTCTTGTTTTTTTTATACTACAGATAAAGAGAAATAACAGGAAAGGAGAAGCACAATGAATAACTTTATTTTTGAGAATGCAACAAAGACGTTTTTCGGCAAGGGCTGTGTGAAGGAATATCTGACCTGTCTCACAAGTCATTATGGAGAAAATGTGATGTTGGCTTATGGCGGCGGCTCCATTAAAAAGAACGGTATTTACGAGGAGGTGATGGAAAGTCTGAAAAAAGCCGGAAAAAATGTTATCGAGTTTTCCGGCATCATGGCAAATCCTACTTATGCTAAAGTAATGGAGGGTGCAAGGCTTGCGCGGGAAAACAAGGTGGATTTGATTCTCGGTGTAGGCGGCGGCAGCGTCATGGACTGCTGTAAGGCTGTCTCTCTGGCGGCAGTTTATGAAGGCGATGTTTGGACAGACTTCTGGGCAAGTCCCGGTTTTGTTGACTTTGAGCCGCTGCCTCTGGGCGTGATTGTTACGGTTGCGGGAACCGGAAGTGAAATGAACGGCGGCGCTGTCATTACCAATGAGGCGTTGAAAATCAAGACCGGACGGGACTATCCGAAATGCAACCCCCAATTTGCATTGATGGATCCCACCTATACCTACAGCGTACCGGAAAAGCAGATGGTGTCCGGCGGTTTTGATATCCTCTCTCATATTATGGAGACTTATTTCAGCGAACCGGATGAAGATAATGTTTCCGATGATATTTCAGAAGCGTTGATGCGGGGCGTAATCCGCGACCTTCGTGCAGCAATTCAGAATCCTCGGGATTATACGGCAAGAAGTAATCTCATGTGGGAATCTGCTATGGCAGAGAACCGCATAATCAAGCTGGGCAAGCGGACGGACTTTGAATGCCACCAGATGGAGCACCAGTTGGGAGCTTATACTGACTGCAATCACGGTGCCGGACTGGCAGTACTGCATCCGGTGTACTATCGACATATTTACAAGAACGGTCTTTCCAAGTTTCAAAGGTTTGCCGTAAATGTGTGGGGCATCTCTCCCAATGGAAAAAGCGGGGAAGAGCTGGCGCTTGCCGGAGTGGAGGCACTGGCGGATTTCATCAGGGAGATTGGACTTCCCACCTCTCTGCGGGCGTTGGGGGTTAAGGAATCCACGGATTTGAAAGCCATTGCCGACTCCTGCAACCTTGTTCCCGGCAGTTACAGGCAAATGACCCACGAAGAGATTCTGGAAATCTTCAAGGAATGTTATTGAGCAGAAAGGTTAAGAAAAGAGGTAAAAAATGCAGAAAAGAGTATTAGGAAGAGATTTGACTGTCTCAGCAGTAGGACTTGGCTGCATGGGCATGAGTCATGCTTACGGTCTTCCGGCAGATAAAAAGGAAATGACAGAGCTTTTGGCACAGGCGGTAGATCTGGGATATACTTTCTTTGATACGGCGGAAGTTTACGGGACAGAGGAAAATCCCCATGATAATGAGGAGCTGGTTGGCGCGGCTTTAAAGCCTTATCGGGATAAAATTGTGTTGGCAACAAAATTCGGCATTCAATTTGATAAAAACTGTAAGGAGGTCAACAAACCGTTGGTGCCGGATTCCAGACCGCAGGTAATACGGGCTTCCGTAGAGGGCTCATTGAGACGGCTTGGAACGGATCATATAGACCTTTATTATCAGCACCGCATGGATCCGGCTGTACCAATTGAGGAAGTGGCAGGCGTGATGGCTGACCTCATCCGTGAAGGAAAGATTACCCACTGGGGAATGTCCGAGGTGACGGAGGATACGATTCGCCGCGCACATGCGGTTTGTCCGGTAACGGCAATTCAGAACCGCTATTCCATGATGGCACGCTGGTATGAGGCACTGTTCCCTGTGCTGGAGGAATTACAAATCGGATATGTGGCTTTCTCTCCTCTGGCAAACGGTTTTCTGTCGGGAAAATACGGAAAAGACGTAGTGTTTGACGGTATTTATGATTACAGAAGTATGATGCCGCAGTTTACGTCGGATGCCATTGACCGGAATCAGGAGCTGCTTCATCTGCTGCATAGCATGGCGGCGGAAAAGAACGCAACGCCGGCGCAGATTTCTCTTGCATGGATGCTCTGCAAAAAGCCCTATATTGTGCCGATTCCCGGAACAAGAAAGCCGGATCGTCTCATTGAAAACATGAAATCATCAGAAGTATTGCTGACAGCGCAGGAGGTTGAGGCGATTGACAAAGCTTTGGACAATATGGAAATGTCCGCCGTATTTGGCGGAACGGGGATAAGCAAATAAGCAGACGGACCGGAATGCAGAAATGCAGGTCTGAAAGAGGAAATATGAAATGAAACGAAAAAAAGTGGTAATTGGCTTTGTTCTAACGGCAATCTTTTTAACGGGCTGTGGTTCAGAAACCATTCAGAATTCCGGCTATGAATCGGAACAGGAAACAGAGAGTGATAGTGTGGAAAGCAGAGATAACGACGGAGATGTAAGGGAAGGAACATCATCTGATACGATAGGGACGCCGGAGGACTTTCCGGAAGAATATTATTACGGAAGCGGCAGGATCAGCGGCTGGACAGGAGAAGAGATGCTTAGAAAGACGCCGCAACCGCAAGGGAATGAAACCGTTCTGAATACTGCTGCGGATCCGGCCAACATTCAGGTTCTTTATCTATGGGAAGAAGGGAATGCGCCGGCTGTGACCGAATTTACAGAGGATATGGACAGATATTTTGACGCATGGGATTTTCGCCCCTATGTGACGGCGATTCCTGTAAGAGAAGGAGTGGAGCCGAAAGGGGCGGTTGTCCTTATGGCAGGCGGCGCGTATCAGTTCCGCGGCAATTATACGGATTCGCTGCCCACTGCGGCGGCTTTGCGGGAATACGGCTTTCAGACCTTTATTGTAGATTACCGCCTGCACCCGTATAATCAGGAGGAAGGCGCATTGGATGTGGCAAGGGCGGTCCGGTTTATTCGCAAAAATGCGGATATATATGGAATTGATCCGGATAATATAGCAGTGATGGGTTTTTCGGCAGGCGGAATTCAGGCAGGAGAATTTCTGATGCACTATGATGAAGAGGTAAACCCGACGGTTTTGGATTCTTCTTTTATCCCCGATGAGCTGGATGAAATCCCGGCACATGCCTCGGCTGCCGGAATGATTTATTCCTTTTACGGAAGGCTCAGTGTGGGTAATATGGATCCCGAATGGCTTGCAGACGGTAATCTGCCTCCCACCTTTTATGTGTACGGCACGGAGGACCCGTTTTACAATCAGTTTGAGCGGCAGTATGACGTAATCCGTAGCATGGGGATTCAGACAGGAAGGATTGTGCTGAACGAATGGCCCCATGGCTTCGGCTCAGACGGCGGCTGGGTAGAGGATTATGCAGACTGGTTGGAGAAAATATTTAAAGAGGAACACGCATAGTTATAACTGGCGGGTATAAACCGATAAACAAACCGAGACTTCTCCCCGGACTTCGGTTTATTTATAATAAGGATGTAAGAAAAAAGCGGAACAGAAAGAAAGGAAAATGATTATGGAATTTGCAATGTTAAACAATGGAGTAAAAATGCCGATGGAGGGATTTGGTGTATTTCAGGTTCCCGACCCTGCAGTGTGCGAACAGGCTGTTTTGGACGCCATCGCCAGCGGCTATCGTCTGATTGATACGGCGGCTGCTTATATGAATGAGGAAGCAGTCGGAGCTGCAATTAAAAAATGCGGAATTCCCCGTGAGGAGTTGTTTATTACCACAAAACTGTGGGTACAGGATTCCAGCTATGAGGGCGCCAAAAAAGCAGTGCAGACCTCTCTGGATAAGCTGGGACTGGAATATCTGGATCTCTATCTGCTGCATCAGCCCATGGGTGATTATCATGGAGCTTACCGTGCATTGGAAGAATTATATAAGGAAGGTGTGCTTCGTGCCATCGGCGTTTGCAACTGTTATCCTCATGTTCTTGCAGATTTGTGTGAAACCGCAGAAGTTATTCCCGCAGTCAATCAGGTAGAGCTGCATCCCTTCTTCCAGCAGGAGGATGCGCTGGCACTGATGAAAGAGTATGGTGTTTGTCCGGAAGCATGGGGACCGTTTGCAGAAGGAAAGCACGGTATCTTTACCCATCCGGTATTGACGGCTATCGGTGAAAAATACGGCAAGAGCGCCGCACAGGTTGCCCTTCGCTGGAATGTACAGAGGGGAGTTGTTGTCATTCCCAAATCTATCCATAAAGACAGAATGGAACAAAACATGGATATCTGGGATTTCACGCTTTCAGAAGAAGATATGAACGAGATTGCAAAGCTGGACATCGGACACAGCGAGATTGTAAATCATTATGACCCTGCTTTTGTAAAGATGCTTCACAGCATGAAAATTCATTCATAATGCAGACCGCATAGATCCTTTATAACCTCTCCTGCAATAATCAGTCCTGCGACCGCAGGAACAAATGCGGTACTTCCCGGTATGTCGCGTCTCTCCGTACATTTATGCTCCGCACCGGGAGGGCAGATGCAGTTTGTCCGGCAGCTGATTGTCATATCATCAGCAGGTCGGATGGGCTGTTCATCGGAATACACTACTTTTAATTTATCAATTCCTCTTTTTTTCAACTCTCTCCGCATGACCCTGGCAAGGGGACAAACACGGGTTTCATAAATATCAGCTACGCGAAATCTGGTTGCATCCAGCTTATTTCCCGCACCCATGGCGCTGATAATCGGGATATTCTGCTTTTTTGCCCTCATAATAAGCTCCAGCTTGGCGGTAACGGTATCCACGGCATCCACGATATAATCGTATTCTTCAAAAGGAAAATCATCCGCGTTTTCAGGCAGAAAAAAACACTTATGAGTGCGCACATCAACAGAAGGATTGATTTCCAGCATCCGGGCTTTCATCACGTCCGTTTTATATTGTCCCACGGTTTTTTGCGTGGCGATAATTTGTCTGTTTAAATTTGTCAGACATACCTTATCATCATCTATTAAATCGAATGCGCCCACACCGCTGCGCACCAATGCCTCACACACATAGCCGCCGACGCCGCCAATTCCGAATACTGCAACTCTTGATTGGCTTAAGACCTCCATAGCCGTTTTTCCCAATAATAATTCCGTTCTGGAAAACTGATTTAACATGCAATCATGACCTCCGAATTTAATAGCGATATCATATATCATAATGCCTGGTTCGTCAAGGGATTTTAAAATGAAACAATATATTATATTAAAATAAATCAATTAAAATAATAATACAAATCCTTGTAATGCCGGAATTGGCGTGATAATATGGTTAAATCAAATCAAGAGTGAAAGGAAAATTTACACAGAAATGGATGTGAATATTGAGGAGGCGTATTATGAGAAATGAAACTGTAAAAATAAGTGAGAAGTACGGAAAGACCTATTTCCTTCCCCCGGAAATAACGTATGACTGGGTGAAGAAGGACAGCATCGCAAAAGCGCCCATCTGGTGCAGTGTGGATTTGAGAGACGGCAATCAGGCGCTGGTAGAGCCGATGGGTTTAGAGGAGAAGCTGGAATTTTTTAAGATGCTGGTGAAAATCGGTTTTAAGGAGATTGAAGTGGGATTTCCTGCATCCTCCGATACGGAATATAATTTTATCAGAACATTGATTGAGCGCAATATGATTCCCGATGACGTGACGATTCAGGTGCTGACACAGGCGAGAGAGCATATTATCCGCAAGACCTTTGATGCGGTAAAGGGTGCGCCCCATGCAGTGATTCATCTGTACAATTCCACTTCCGTGGAGCAGAGAGAACAGGTTTTCAAAAAGGATAAGGAAGCCATCAAACAGCTTGCCGTTGACGGCGCGGCGATGTTAAAGAAGCTGGCGGAGGAGACAGAAGGAAGCTTTACGTTCGAGTACAGTCCTGAGAGCTTTTCCCAGACGGAGGTGGATTATGCTCTGGAGGTATGCAATGCGGTGCTGGATGTCTGGCAGCCCGATGCAGAGCATAAGGCGATTATCAATCTGCCGACCACCGTACAGGTGGCGATGCCCCATGTGTTTGCATGTCAGGTAGAGTATATGCACAAGCATTTGAACTATCGTGACAATGTGGTTCTCAGTGTTCATCCCCATAATGACAGAGGCTGCGGAATCAGCGATGCAGAGTTTGGCGTACTGGCAGGCGCTGACAGAGTGGAGGGTACGCTGTTTGGCAACGGTGAGCGCACGGGAAATGTGGATTTGGTAACGGTTGCCATGAATCTGGTTTGTCATGGCGTGGAAAGCGGACTTGATTTTTCCCGAATCATGGAAATCCGGGAAGCCTATGAGCGCTTTACGGGAATGAAGGTGCATGAGCGTACCCCTTATGCGGGCGACTTGGTATTTACCGCTTTTTCCGGCTCTCATCAGGATGCTATCAGCAAGGGCATGACCTGGTTAAAAGAAGGCAGAAGCGGCAAAAGATGGGATGTGCCGTATCTTCCCATTGACCCTGCGGATGTGGGAAGAGAGTATGAATCGGATGTAATCCGTATCAACAGTGTTTCCGGCAAGGGCGGTGTGGCTTTTGTGCTGAAACAGCAATTCGGATTTTCCCTGCCTGCCGCTATGAAGGAGGAGGTAGGATATCTGATTAAGGGAGTGTCTGACAAGAGGCATCAGGAGCTTTTGCCGAAAGAAATTTACGCTATTTTTGAGGAAAATTATATTCACCCAAGGAGCATTTTTAATATTCCTGAATGTCATTTCAAGCAGGAAAACGGCATTCAGGCTGAGGTAACGATTGAACAGTACGGGGAGAAAAGAGTGATTTGTACCTTTGGAAACGGCAGACTGGATGCAGTCAGCAATGCCATTAAGACCTATTTTGGCATTGATTACGAATTGTCCGTGTATGAGGAACATGCCATTTCCAAAGGCTCTGCCTCGAAAGCTGCGGCATATGTGGAAATTATGCAGGACGGCAAAGCTTACTGGGGCGTCGGTGTGGATGAGGATATCATTAAAAGCTCGATTGCCGCACTGGTATCCGCCGCCAATAAGCTTGCCGGGGAGCAGCATATCACCGCAGGGCGGGAGCAGCGGATTATAGAGATTATCAGCTTTATCCAGAAAAAATACGTGGACGTGACATTGGACGCCTTGTCGGAACATTTCCACCTTTCCAAGCCGTATCTTTCTAAATATATTAAGGAAAAAGCAGGAAAGACCTTTCAGGAGGTTGTAAAGGAAGAGCGCATGAAAAAGGCAAAAAACATGCTGAAGCAGACAAACAGTACCGTGGAAACCATTGCCGCCAATGTAGGTTATGAAAATGTAGAGCACTTTAACAGACTGTTTAAACGTTCCTTTGGCGTAACGCCTGTTCAATACCGGAAAAATTAAAACCGTAACAGTTCAGTCTGCGCCTATGGCTGAACTGTTACTTAAAATCTTGAAAATTATGTGAAATAACTTCACATTTGAGCTGAAATACTGTAAAATAAGTCAGTGTGCAATTGCATATTCGGCTCTGTTTGAGGTTAGGGATTTTTTGATATTCACAGAGAATTTAGGGAAGGAGACAGTTTTATCATGTCTAAAAAGGAAAAAGTTACAGAACAGAAGGAACAAAAAGAACAAAAGGTTATGACGAAGTATGACCTGAAAATGCAGAAACGGCAGAAACAAAAAGAAAAGGAGAAGAAACAGCGGCGTATTGAAAAGGTGGTAGGGGTTGTAGTCATTCTGGCTTTGATATGCCTGATTGCTTCTTTCCCCATCCGTTCTTATCTGGCAGCACATGACACGGTTGTCATAATTAACGGTGAGGATGTTTCCCAAATAGAATTTGATTACAATTATAACGTTGTAAAAAATAATTACTTCAACCAATACGGCAGCTATCTGTCATTGTTCGGTCTGGACACATCGGCGGATTTATCAACACAGATGTATTCGGACACCTTATCCTGGAATGATTATTTTGAACAGCAGGCGGTTGACAGTATCGTCCGCGGAAAAGCGCTGAGGATTGAGGCGGAAGCCGAGGGCTTTACCTATGACGTGACGGAGGACTATGAGGATTACAAGGAAGGTATCAAAGAGGTTGCAGAATCATTAGGTGTTTCTACAAAAGAATATATTCAGCAGGCATATGGCTCCTATGCTACTATGGGAAGAGTGGAAGAATATATCAAGGATTCTCTTTTTGTAAATGCTTATTATGATAAGATAAGCGAAGAGAATGCCCCCTCTGATGATGAAATCCAGGCACATTATGAAGCGGATACGGATTCTTATGATTCGGTTGATTATTATTTAACGACGGTGGAAGCAGAGCTTCCTACCGAGCCTACGGAACTGGCTGACCCTGTTGAGGAAACAGAAGAAACAGAAAGTACGGACGGTACGGAATCTGCTGAGGAGGAAGCATATGAGCCTTCCGAGGCAGAAATTGAAAAAGCTATGGCAGACGCCAAAGTATTGGCAGATGCAGCAGTGGATACCGTTACCACGGACGGTGAGTTAGAAGAGAATATGCAGTATACCGATATCACCAGTCTGCTGCGCGAATGGCTTTTTGATGAAGCCAGAACGGAAGGTGATACAACCGTTATTGAAGATACAACAAATAACAGATATTATGTTTTATCGTTTGTAAGACGTTATCTGGACGAAACCCCTTCCGCAAACGCCCGCATTATCATGACGGCAGACGGAATCGCTGATGAGATTCTCGAAGAGTGGAAGAGCGGAGAGGCTACCGGGGAAAGCTTCGGCGTACTTGCTGATAAGTACAACGAAGGAACCTCCTTTACTCTGGAAGGCGGCTATTATGAAGCAATTACTGCTGACGGCACACAGGAGGCCATGGCTGAATGGCTGTTTGATGAAAGCCGCGCAGCAGGCGACACCACCGTTGTGGACACAGGTGACGGAAACGCTTATGTATTATATTATGTAGGTCCTAACGATCCGGAGTGGAAATTAACTGTCAGAGATGAAATTCTCGGCGAAACACTGGAAAATTATCTGCAGGAAATCAGCGCGAATATTCCGGTAGAAGATCCCGAAGGGAACTTGGATTACATCGCAATTTTAGAAGCTGAGGAGGCAGCAGCAGAGAGTGAAGCTGCTGAAACGGATACTGCTGAGACAGACACCTCCGAGACAGAGCCTGCTGACGCAACAGAGAGTACAGAAGGGGAATAATATATTAAAAAAGTATTTTATGTAGGAGACGGTGTAACCCCGTAAAAAGGGATGCACCGTTTCCTTTTGTTATGAAAAAGGCATGAAAGATAAATTACGTGTAAAAATATAGATATCTTTCACAATATTTTAGATGTGAAAGTGGAATTTTAACAGTCAACATGTTAAAATTGATTTGCTGATTTTTGCAGGAAATGCGGAAGGGAGTAAACAGGTTGAACGAAAAAGAATTGCTGGAGCTTATTGGTAAGGGAGAGTGTCATACAACTGAGTTCAAGAAATCCACAACAGATATTACAAAGGATGTATATGAGAGTATCTGCGCATTTTCTAATAGAGATGGCGGTCATGTTTTCTTGGGTGTGAAGGATAATGGAGAGATACTTGGCATAGATCAGAATTGTATTGAGAAAATGAAGAAAGAGTTTGTATCCGCAATTAATAATGCGAACAAAATGTATCCGCCGCTATTTTTAACGCCGGCAGAATACGAACTTCAGGGGAAAAAATTCTGCACATCTATGTGCCTATTGGTACACAGGTAAGCAGATGTTCCGGACGAATTTATGATAGAAATTCAGAGTGCAGAATTTGGATAGATACGATGATAGAGATGTAATTGTTACTAATTTGCTGGACAGCTATGGTAGGATGAATGCGTTTGCTAAAAAGCATCTGAATGATCCGTTTGTCTTAGATGGAATGCAGTCTGTTAGTGCCAGAGATGCAATTTTAAGAGAGATTATATCTAATAGCTTAGCACATCGGGATTATTCAAGTGGATATGTTGCAAAAATGGTAATTGAAAAAGAACGCATATTTGCAGAAAACAGTAATAGAATACACGGACATGGAAATTTAAATTTGAATACATTTCAGCCATTTTCCAAGAATCCCGCAATTTCTAAGGTGTTTAGAGAAATAGGACTTGCAGATGAGTTGGGTTCAGGAATGAGGAATACTTATAAATTTACAAAATTGTATTCAGGAGGAGTTCCTCAGTTCGTAGAAGGGGATATTTTTAAAACGGTAATACCATTGAATGATACCGCTACAATGAAGTCGGGTCCAAAGATTAGTGACCAAGTCAGTGACCAAGTTAGTGACCAAGTCAGTGACCAAGTTGGAAATGGTGATGTCATACAACAAAAGATACTTGTATTTTGCAAAACAGCCAGAACAAAAAAAGAAATTGCAGAACACATAGGTTATAGGAATCTAACCTATATGACGCGAACATTTCTGAAGCCATTATTGGAGAGTAATAGGCTGGGATATACAATACCGGAGAAACCACAGAGCAGGTTACAGAAGTATATAACGAAGCAATAAATGACTGGAATCAAGCCTCTAAATCCTCAAAGATTTGGAGGTTTTCTTTTGTGTGGTTTTATTGGAAAATTAATTATGAAATAAAAAGGGTGTAAACCCCGTTAAAATGTGCTATACTAAGCGGAGACTGACACAGAAGAGGAATTATTATGAAAGAAAAAGTTTTGGTATTGGATATAGACGGAACGCTGACTAATTCAGAGAAGGAAATCACGCCTGCCACGAAGCGGGGAATTCAGTCAGTTATGGAGAGAGGTCATAAGGTTATTTTGGCATCGGGTAGACCCACGCCCGGTATGCGCCGTTACGAGGAGGAGCTGGAGCTGAAAAAATATGGGGGCTATCTGTTGTCCTTCAACGGCGGACGCATTATCGACTGTCAGAGCGGTGAAATTATTTATCAGCGCATTCTGCCTTCCGTGGCGGTTCCCGAATTGTATGACTTTGCAAAGAAGAATAGCTGCGGATTAATTACCTATGAGGGCGACTGCATTATTTCCGCTTTCGAGCCTGATGAATACGTGGAACTGGAATCCCGTATTAATGGTCTGGAAATTAAGGTGGTAGATAATTTCAAGGAATATGTGGATTTCGATGTAAATAAATGTCTGATCACTGCACCGGTGGAAAATGCGCCGGGATTTGAGGAGCAGCTCCGACAGAAATATAGTGACACCTTAAGTATTTACCGTTCCGAACCCTTTTTTATAGAAATAATGCCGCAGAATGTGGACAAGGCAGCTTCTTTGGACAGAATGCTGGAGGCTATCGGTCTGACAAAGGAGGACGCCATCTGCTGTGGAGACGGCTTTAATGATATCTCCATGATAAAGTATGCTGGAGTAGGCGTTGCCATGGGAAATGCCCAGCCTGCCGTAAAGGAAGCTGCGGACTATATCACCGCCACCAATGATGAGGACGGACTGGTGCAGGTAATTGACAACTTTATTTTGAATTAGTATGAGTGAGGAATTGAATGAAGGTAGAATTGCCTGAAAAAGCAAAATATATTATAGACACTATCACGCAGGCAGGATACGAGGCATATATTGTGGGAGGATGCGTCCGCGATGTAATTCTGGGAAGAACGCCGGAGGACTGGGACATCACTACCTCCGCAAAACCGGAGCAGGTGAAAGCTCTGTTTCGCCGCACCATTGATACCGGTATTCAGCATGGAACGGTTACGGTTATGCTGGATAAGGAGGGCTTTGAGATTACGACCTATCGGATTGACGGCAAATATGAGGACAGCAGGCACCCAAAGGAAGTAACCTTCACACCCAATCTTGCGGAGGATTTGAAGCGCAGGGATTTTACGATAAATGCTATGGCATATAATGAGGAAGCAGGACTGATTGATCTGTTTGGGGGCATGGAGGATATCGAGCGGAAGATGATTCGCTGTGTCGGCGATGCGAGGGAACGCTTCCGCGAAGACGCTCTTCGGATGATGCGAGCGATTCGCTTTTCCGCCCAGTTGGGATATACGATAGAAGAACAAACAAAAGAGGCAATACGGGAGCTTGCCCCCAATTTAAAGAATATCAGCGCGGAGAGAATTCAGGTAGAGCTGGTAAAGCTGCTTGTTTCCCCTCACCCTGATTATTTAAGAATTGCTTATGACACGGGCGTCACAAAAGTGATTTTCCCGGAATTTGATAAAGCCATGGAAACGCCGCAGAATCATCCCCACCACCAATATAATGTAGGAGAGCATACCCTGCGCTCCCTAAGCTGCGTAGAACCCGACAAACATCTGCGTCTGGCGATGCTGTTTCATGATATCGGAAAGCCCGGGACTTTGACGGTGGATGCGGAGGGAATTACCCATTTCCACAATCATGCGGCAGTTGGCGAGGAGCTTACAAAGTCTGTTTTAAGACGTTTGAAATTTGACAACGACACGGTTGATACGGTAAGCAAATTAGTGCGTTATCATGATTACGGAAACGGCGTGAACCCGGACATGCGGATAGTACGCCGTGCAATGAACAAAATAGGCGAGGATATTTTTCCGATGCTTTTTCCGGTAAAATATGCTGACCTGATGGCGCAGAGCGCTTACAAAAGGCAGGAAAAAACTGATATGCTGGAGAAATGGAAGGCGCTGTATGAGCAAATTGTAGCGCAGAACCAGTGTGTGTCCCTGAAGACTATGGCTGTCACGGGCAGCGACTTGATTGCGGCCGGAATGAAGCCCGGCAGGGAGCTTGGCATCATGCTGAATACACTGCTTGATCTGGTGCTGGAAAATCCGCAGAATAATACAAAAGAATTCCTTTTATCGGAAGTAAAAAAGCGTTTGAAGTCCTAACATACTTTTCTTTCTTAACACATAAGATAGGGTAGGATAATCGTTAAAAAAGCCGGAAGGCTGGGAACGGTTCTTAATGTGTTAGGAGGAGAAAAGGTGAATGATAGATCAGTCGGTTTATTGGAACAGTACGAAATAGAAGTATTTCGTACCCGTAAGGGAAGGGGCGCCATCATATGTGATACCAATCTGGGATGCCTGATATTCAAGGAATATACAGGCAATGAAGATAGAGTCGCTTTGCAGAACAAGGTGCTTTCCCATATCGCACAGGTGAGCCGGGTAGCAGTGGAAGCCATCATTCCAAATAAAGAAGGCGCGCTGTTTGTCAAGGACAATGATGGTGTGAAATATATTCTCAAAACCTATTATGAAGGCAGAGAATGTAATATTTTCGACAAGGCGGAATGTGTGGAAGCCGTAAAGGTGCTGGCACGTCTTCACGAAGCAATGGAGCTTCCGGAAGAGCTTGTGGAATCGGTTCCCGTTTTCTCCAAGGAAAAGGAATATGAAAAACATAACAGGGAACTTAAGAAGGTTCGCAAATATTTGCAGCAGAGAAGCCAGAAAACCTGGTTTGAAATCTGCCTGCTGAATACCTTTGATTATTTTCTGGAGCAGGCATTTGCCGTCACTGAGGAGTGGAATCAGTACAGGGAAGTGAAGGAAAAGGGCGGTAAACAGGAGTGTAACTGCTTTTGCCATGGCGACTATCAGTATCATAATATTTTGCGTTATGAGAAGGATTGGTTTATTATTAATTTTGAGAAATGCCTGCGGGATGATCCAATCAGGGATTTGTACTTGCTGCTGCGCAAGCTGCTTGAGAAAAGCAACTGGTCTGTTTCTCTGGGGAAGGAGCTTCTGGCAGCATATGAGGAGGAAAGACCCATATCCGCAATCAGCCGCATAGATTTGTACTATCGGCTGGCGTATCCCGAAAAGTTCTGGAAGATTGCAAATTTCTATTATAATTCGGGAAAGGCATGGATACCGGACCGCAATCGCGAGAAGTTAGAAAAGCTGTTGGTACAGGAAAAGGAAAAGCAGCAATTTTTGGATGAAGTGTTCCGCAAGGTATAAAAGAACTAATATTATAGCGAGGAGTAAATGTGAAGAAACAAAAGAGACAAAGACCAATAAGTAACTTTGGAAAATTAAGTCGGATGGGTATACTTATATTACTGACATTATTGTCATTAACTGCATGTTCACTGCCGGCTTTTATAACGGGTAATAGCGGAAATCAGGATCCTCAGGGAAATGCAGGGTCCGGGGATAATTCCGGCACACAGCTTACAGATACCGGATTTATACTGACAGGACCGGACAGCTACGACTCTGCGGACACTCCGGTTGTCGTGGATATTGATGAAGATGACAATACTGTCACTTTTTTAAATCTGGAGCTCGGAAGGAAGTATACGCTTTCCATGGACGGCACCACAAAGCTGTATGATAAATATGGCGAGAGTATTTCCCTGAAGCAGATAAAAGAGGGCGATATTGTAGATGTGAAATTTCTGAAATCCAAAAAGCATCTTACCACGATGCAGCTTTCTTCGGCAGCATGGAGCTACAGCAATGTTGAGCGCTATGAGATTAATACTGTAAAGGGAGAAGTTACCATTGGGGAAGAGGTCTACAAGCTTGGCAGTAATATACAGTATTTTTCAGAAGGCAGAGCCATTGACGGGATGGATTTGAATGCTGCGGATATTCTTACCTTTCAGGGAATTGATAAAGAGATTTTATCTGTTAATGTAGAAAAAGGACACGGGTATCTGCGTCTGGCAAACGATGAAAATTTCATCGGCGGCTGGATTGAGATTGGGCAGACGCTTATAAAGCAAATTACGGAGGATATGCTTCTGACGGTTCCGGAGGGAAGCTATCAGGTTAATATCAGCTATAAAGGCAGCGGCGGAACCAAGAGCGTAACGATTAACCGCAACGAGGAAACTACTCTGGATATCGGTGATTTAAAGATTGAAGAACCGAAATACGGAACAATATTGTTTTCTGTTACACCTACTACTGCCAATATCTATATAGACGGGGCGTTGGTAGATGCTTCCCAGCCCGTTTCGCTGCAATATGGCATTCACCAGCTCATTGCAAAAGCGGACGGTTATCAGACCATTACCCGATATCTGCGCGTAGGTGAAGAATCCGCAGGGATTGACGTGGTACTGGATGCCGTTGATACGGATACGGAGGAGGACGAAGATAGCAGCAGTGCTTCTGATGAAAGCAGTGCTGCTGACAAAAGCACAGAAAGTACGGAAAGCAGTGCTTCCGATGAAAACAGCTCTTCCGGGACGGACGCCGTTACCAGCTATGACAAGGTTTATATTGACGCCCCTCTTGGGGTGGAGGTATATCTGAACGGCAATTATGTGGGAATTACACCATGCAGCTTCCGCAAGGAGGAGGGAACGCATGTGATTACCTTGCGCTCAGACGGCTATGAGACCAGAAGCTATACGATTTATGTCAGCGATGAGGATAAGGATTTCTCCTTCTCCTTTGCAGATTTGGAGGCAACATCACAGGAATGAGTAAGAAATATACCTTTGAAGAATTTTTGGACATTATTAAAACACTGCGCAGCGAAAACGGCTGCCCTTGGGACAGGGAGCAGACCCATTCCAGTTTAAAGCCCTGCATGACGGAAGAGGCAGCAGAGGTTCTGGCGGCAATCCGTATTTTTGAACAGACCGGAAATTATGAGAATCTTATAGAAGAGCTGGGAGATGTACTGCTGCAGGTAGTCATGCACTCTCAGATTGCCAGGGAAGAGGGGTTGTTTACCATAGAAGATGTAATATCCGATGTGGCGGAAAAGATGGTCCGGCGGCATCCCCATGTGTTCGGGGAGGCAAAAGCCGATAATTCCGAGCAGGTGTTAATCAACTGGGAGGATATCAAGAAACAGGAGAAAGAGGGTAAGACCCATATGGATTCCCCTTTGCGGGAAATCCCCAGAGAGCTGCCGGCGCTGACCCGAGCCCAAAAGGTGCTGAAAAAGGCGGACAAGCTCTATGAGCCGGCGCAGGATTATGCTTCCGCAGCTGCAAAGCTGAAAGAGGCGGCAGAGAAGCTTTCCGAAAAAACGCCCGTAGCTTATGATTCGGATATACAGAATCTGGTGGGAGACATTCTGATGGCAGTATCTGATGTATCCCGCATCTGCAAGCTGTCTCAGGAGCAGATATTAACTGACAGAATTGATGATTTGATTGATTATTACGAAAATGAACAATAATTATTATCCGCCTGTTTATATATAGCGTATTCTGCGGCGTAAAAAGCCGTAAATATGGGAAAATACCTTGACAAAGTCTTTAAAAACAGATATATATATGTATAGATGTTTCAAAGAAATATCTGCGAAAAATACAAAATAGAAAACCTATTACAGGAGGAGTTCAATATGAACAAAACAGAATTAGTTGCAGCTATGGCTGATCAGGCTGGTATCTCTAAAAAAGACGCAGAGAAAGCATTAAAAGCTTTTACAGATGTTGTTGCTGAAGAATTAAAGAAAGACGGAAAAGTTCAGTTAGTAGGCTTTGGTACTTTTGAAGTTACCAAGAGAGCTGAAAGAGAAGGAAGAAATCCTCAGAGTGGCGAGCCTATGAAGATTGCAGCTTCCAAAGCTCCTAAATTCAAAGCTGGTAAGGCTTTAAAGGATATGGTTAACGCTTAATCGTTATCATTGATTACTTCAGAGAACCTGTAAGGGTTCTCTGTTTTTATGTAAGGAGAGTATCATGAGATTAGATAAATACTTGAAGGTATCCAGACTGATTAAACGCCGGACGGTTGCCAATGAAGCCTGCGACAGCGGGCGTGTCCTGATAAACGATAAGCCGGCGAAGGCATCCGCCAACGTGAAAAAGGGTGATATTATCACCATATCCTTTGGCAACAAGGAGGTTAAGGTAGAAGTTCTTGATGTGCAGGATACGGTGAAAAAGGAAGAAGCCGGGGAATTGTTCCGCTATTTATAAACTATCCAAAGGCTAAAGGCATTTTTTATGGTTCTTCCCCATACAATTTAGTGTAAGGAAAAAACTGTGTGCCATATTGTGGTACACGGGGCGGCAGAGGAGGAACATATGGAGGATTTGAATGGCGGCGCGCGCACACATAAGGTGACAATGACCAACCGGAGGACATGTACCATTAACGGAGTGAATGATGTACTGTCCTTTGATATACATGAAATTCTTCTGGAGACAGAGCAGGGGATGCTGATGATTAAAGGAGACGATCTGCATGTTAACAGACTTACGCTGGATAAGGGAGAGGTGGACGTGGACGGCAAGATAGACAGCTTTACCTATTCAGACGTGGCTCCGGGCGGTCATCAGAATGAATCATTCTTTGCAAAGCTGTTCCGATAAAGGAGCAGTTTATGGAAAATGAAAATATTTTTCTTTTATATGCCCTGCTCATGGGCATTTTTATTACCTTTGTGTACGACATACTGCGTATCTTCCGAAGGGTAGTTGCGCATGGTAATTTTCTCATATCGCTGGAGGATATCGGATTCTGGATTTATTGCGCCGCAAAGGTATTTATGCTGATGTATCATGAAAGCAACGGAACGCTTCGCTGGTTCGCCGTGCTGGGAGCGCTTCTGGGAATGTTTCTTTACAAAAAGCTGGTAAGTCCTTTTTTTGTAAAATACACAACCTTTGTCCTAAAAAAGCTGATAGGGATATTGGGTAAATTTGTAAAATTTGTATGCAAGCCTCTCATTTTTGCCGCAAGTAAGGCAAAAAATGCCGCAAACACAACAAAAAGCAGGGTTTCGCGCAGGAGAAGCCATCTGAAATGGTTCTTGAAAAAGAAGTTGACGTTCCTGCAGAAAATGTTAAAATAAAAATGTGAATAAATTTACAGATTTCACATCAGGGAGAACACACAATGGCGAGAAGGAAGATTGCATACCGCAAGAGAAATCAGAACAGATTCAGTATGATTCTGGTGTCAATGGTAGTTATTATGATTACCATTGTTGTTGCGGTGAAAAGCGTTGAATTGAGACAGAAGATAGATGTTGTTGCCGAGAAGGAAGCATTGCTGAATGAGCAGATTGCGGCGGAAGAGAAGAGAGCGGATGAAATAGAAGAATACCGCAAGGAGGTACAGACCAAGGGTTATATCGAGGAGGTTGCCAAGGATAAGCTTGGGCTGGTCTATGAAGGTGAGATTGTTTTTAAGGAAGAAGATTAAGCGGGGATTTGTTTCCCTGCTTTTTTTGTCGCAAAAAATGAAGGGAAATGCTCCTTATTTTGACAAAAAATGAAAACGCCTCTCTTTATAATCTAGTGCAGTGCAGGAAAGGGAGGAGAAATTATGGTACTGACGTCAAGGATTGAGAGGCAGAGGAAAGAACAGATAGTACAGGTGAGCGATTTGTGCAGACAAAAGCTGCTGGGGTATGCGGAGAGTTTTCAGGAGCTTGCCAGAAGCTTTGATGATAAATTTGTAGCGGACAGTAAGGACAGGCAGAGCGTTTTGGAGCAGAAAAGGATTTGGGAAAATCGAAAAACCATTTGCGACAATCTGAGCGAAGTGGCGCATATTATGGAGAAGGTGGCGGAGGAAGAATTCCGTTATCTGCCGATAGAAAACAGATATGAGAGGGCAATTAATAAAATTCTGCGGGAAGAGGAAATTTATGCCGATAATCTCTGTTATCTGCCCTGCGAAAACGGGCAGCAGGCGGTTGGAATGACATTGTGGACAACGCGGAGGGGTGGGATACCTGCGTTGGAGATTGCTGATTTACTATCGGTTGTGCTGCACAAGCAGATGCAGATATCGGCAGTCAGTCCCTGTCTGGTAGATGAAAAAAACAGAAGCTTTATTTTCGTGGAGGAGGCAAACTATATTGCCCTTACAGGATTCGCCAGAGTGGTACGGGAGAACGAACCGGTGTCCGGGGATAATTATGCCATTTTAGAGTCGGAAAAGGGGAAAATGACCGTTCTTTTGTCAGACGGGACAGGTTCGGGAGAAAAGGCGAACCGGGACAGCGACAAGGTGCTTGATTTAATGGAAAAAATGCTGGAAGCGGGCTATAGTATCAAAACAGCGTTAAATCTTATTAATTCCGCGTTGTATGTGAAGGAGGAGGACAACAACCATCCTACCATTGACGTGTGCAATCTTGACTTATATCAGGGAAAATGTGAATTTTACAAGGTAGGCGGCGCCGTATCCTTTCTGAAAAGAGGCGAAGAGGTGGAAGCGGTTTCGGTGGGAAGTCTGCCGCTGGGAATTTTCCGGAATATCGAGGCGGAGCGTATTTCGAGGACGCTGAAGGACGGGGATTATCTGATTATGATGTCGGACGGTGTGCTGGATGCCTTTGGCGAAGATGATGACGAGGATACTCTGCGCCATGCCATCAGCGAGATTACCGAACAGAATCCCGGCGAAATTGCTGAAAAGCTGCTCCATCTGGCAATTCATGCCTGTGAGGGGCATATTGGAGACGATATGACAATTATTGTGGTGGGTGTGTGGGAAAACAGTTGAATTGTTGACTTTTTTTGGCATTTAGGATACATTTATTCATATGAATACAAGGTGGAAGACAGAGGAAAAAGTGTTTTCTTTTATAGAAGAACACCATATGCTGAAAGCGAATGACAGAATTGTGGCAGGTATCTCGGGAGGGGCAGACTCCGTTTGCCTCTTATTTGTGTTGCTGGAATACAGGAAGCGGATGCCGTTCTCTCTGGCTGCGGTGCATGTCAATCACGGTATCCGTGCGGAGGCGGAGCAAGACGCCCGTTACGTGGAGATGCTTTGCAGGAACTACGACATTCCTTTTTATCCTTTTACCGTGGATGTACGAGAGCTGGCGAAGCGGGAGAAATGCTCCGAGGAGGAGGCAGGGCGTAATGCCAGATATCGGGCGTTTGCACAGGCGGCGCAGGAATTTCGGGCGGACAAAATCGCTGTGGCGCACAACTGCAATGACCGGAGCGAAACCATGCTGTTCCATCTGTTCCGCGGAAGCGGAATCAAAGGTCTTTGCAGTATCCGTCCTGTGCGGGACGATATTATACGCCCGATTCTCTGTCTGGAACGGAGAGAAGTGGAAGCCTACTTAAATGACAGGGGAATTTCCTATTGTCAGGATGCCACCAACGAAAAGGATGATTACACCAGAAACCGTATCCGTCATCATATTCTGCCTTATGCCGAGAAGGAAATTGTCTCAGGCTGTGTGTCACATATGGCGCAGACTGCGGATATGCTTTCCGAAACGGAGGATTATCTGAAGCAGCAGACAAAAGCAGCAATGCAGGAATGTGTGCGGAGGATTTTGCAGCAAAATCATGAGGATACCGAAAGGATTAGGTATTTTGAAATTAATACAGAGGTTTTTTTGAAGCAGCACAAGGTGATTCAGCAGAGGATTTTGTATGAAGCAGTTGCATCCCTGACAGCGTCCCGAAGGGATATCTCCAATGTGCATATCAGGGAGCTGCTTTCTTTGTTTATGGAGCAGGGAAACCGGAGTGTGAATCTTCCTTTTGGCATTGTGGGAAGACGGCAGTATGAAAAGGTGATTCTGGAACCTGCCAGGACGGTGGATAAACTGTGGGAAACGACAGGCTTTTGTGGAAAAATAATAAAATTTCCTGACAATGGCGACAGTTTTTTCTACAGAATTTCCCTGAATAAGAACGAAGCGCTGGAGCTGCAATTATTGTCTCCCGGGATTATTTTTCCAAATTTTCCTACAAACCGGTATACGAAATGGTTTGATTATGATAAAATAATAAATTGTTTAGAATTGAGAACGCGACGGACCGGCGATTATCTGACCATTGCGGGGAAGGACGGGGAACTGTCCCATAAGTCCCTTAAGGACTATATGATAACGGAAAAGATTCCCCGGAATGACAGGGAACGGATTTTGCTTCTTGCTGAGGGGCAGCATGTAGTATGGCTCATCGGATATCGAATCAGTGAATATTACAAAATCAGCAGGAATACAAAACGTATTTTACAGGTACAACTAATAGGAAGAGGCGGCAGCAGCGAAACGGAGGAGAAAAATGGCGGAACATGTCAGAGTACTTTTAACGGAGGAAGAGGTCGATAAGCGGATTCAGGAAATTGGCGACCAGATTAGCAAAGATTATGCCGGCAAACAGATACATCTCATTTGTGTATTAAAGGGCGGCAGCTTTTTTATGTGTGAGCTGGCAAAAAGAATTACGGTTCCTGTATCCCTTGATTTTATGTCTGTATCCAGTTACGGCAAGGATACCAAGTCAAGCGGCGTTGTAAAAATCGTGAAGGATTTGGATGAATCTATCAGGGATAAGGATGTGCTTGTGGTGGAGGACATTGTGGACAGCGGCAGAACCTTAAGTTATCTTATGGAAATGCTTCGTGACAGAGGACCGAAATCTTTACGTCTGTGTACCCTGTTGGATAAACCTGACAGGCGTGTCATAGATGTGAATGTAAATTATACAGGATTTGCCATACCGGATAAATTTGTAGTAGGATACGGTTTGGACTACGACCAAAAGTATCGTAATCTGCCTTATATCGGTATTGTTGAATTTGATTAATATTATTAGGAGGCCAAAAATTGAAACAGAACGGCAGAAATACTTTTAATTCTTATTTTTTCTTAATTATTCTGTTAGGCTTAGGAATCTGGGGAATCCGTATTATCAGTAATATTGAGGAAGAGGATTATACCCGGACAGAATTTGTGGCGGACATGGAAGCCGGCAATATAGAAAGAATCTATATTTGTCCCAACAGCGAGGCGCCCACGGGGTATGTGGATGTGGAGCTGAAAAACGGTGCGAACAAAAGACTTTATGCGACGGATATTACGGAGCTGGAGCAGTTAATCAGGGATTACGGCTTAGACCCCAGGGTCAACGATGTGGAGAGAGAGAGCTGGGTGTTTACAACGCTGCTTCCCATGCTGATTGTACTGGCTGTGGGCGTTTTTTTGTTCATGATGTTTAATGCCCAGAACGCGGCAGGCAGCGGCAACAGCAAAATGATGAATTTCGGAAAGAGCCGCGCCAGATTGTCAAACGGCGATAAATCAATCACCTTTGAACAGGTAGCGGGTCTGAAGGAGGAAAAGGAAGAGCTGGCAGAAATCGTCGATTTCTTAAAGGAGCCGGGCAAATTTACCAAAGTGGGCGCAAGAATCCCCAAAGGTGTATTGTTAGACGGACCGCCCGGAACCGGTAAAACCCTGCTTGCAAAAGCAATTGCCGGAGAAGCGGGCGTTCCCTTCTTTAGTATTTCCGGTTCTGATTTTGTGGAAATGTTTGTTGGTGTGGGCGCTTCCCGCGTGCGCGATTTATTTGCGGAAGCGAAGAAAAATGCACCTTGTATCGTATTTATAGATGAGATTGATGCAGTTGCAAGACGCCGCGGTACCGGTATGGGCGGCGGTCATGACGAGAGAGAGCAGACGCTGAATCAGCTTTTGGTTGAGATGGACGGTTTTGGTGTCAATGAAGGTATTATTGTGATGGCGGCGACCAACCGTGTGGATATTCTGGATCCCGCTATTCTGCGTCCCGGACGCTTTGACCGTAAAGTAACCGTGGGTGTGCCCGATGTGAGCGGCAGGGAAGAAATTCTTATGGTTCATGCAAAGAATAAGCCCCTTGCCGAGGATGTGGATTTAAAACAGATTGCACAGACCACAGCAGGCTTTACCGGCGCGGATTTGGAGAACCTTATGAATGAGGCGGCTATCTGTGCCGCAAAAGAAGACAGAGGCTATGTAGTGCAGCAGGATATTAAAAAAGCCTTTATCAAGGTGGGAATCGGTGCCGAGAAGAAGAGCCGTATTATTTCCGACAAGGAGAAAAAGATTACGGCATATCACGAAGCAGGTCATGCGATTCTGTTTCATGTGCTTCCCGATGTGGGACCTGTATATACCGTTTCCATTATCCCCACGGGCAACGGAGCGGCAGGCTATACCATGCCTTTGCCGGAGAAGGACGAGATGTTCTTAACCAAGGGAAAGATGCTTCAGGATATTATGGTTTCTCTGGGCGGACGCATTGCCGAAGAAATTATTTTTAAGGATATTACCACAGGCGCTTCCAGCGATATCAAAAAAGCGACAAAAGTAGCGCGCAAAATGGTAACACGTTTTGGAATGTCGGAGAATATCGGTGTTATCTGCTATGATGATGACGATGAAGAAGTATTTATCGGACGTGATCTGGCACATACGAAAGCGCATAGCGAAGCTGTTTCCGGTGAAATTGATAAGGAAGTGAAGTCAATTATTGACGATTGTTATGCCAAAGCAAAAGCAATTATTATAGAGCATGAAAGCGTACTTCATAAATGCGCGGAGCTGCTTCTTGAGAAGGAGAAGATTACCCGTGAAGAATTTGAAGGATTGTTTGCCGTATAGATTTTTTAGTACTATTTACCAAAGAAATTATAGAAAAAATGCACAAAAACATATTATTAAATTTGTGATATTTGTGAATTTTGAGAATAGTCAAAAAAGAACTGCCGTGCTATTATAATACTCGTAACCCCCCCAATACATTATATAGTTTTTTGCTATACCCCATAAGAAATACCTTCTCTAAAAAGGACAGCTTTAGAAAGCTGTCTTTTTTACTGTAAAAAAGTAGAAACGATTTTCGTAATTTATTCAGAAGTATTGAACATTTAGTCTATTTTGGATAAAATATAACAGGGAGAAAGTGAGGTTAAGTCGGGTATGGATTACGAGAAGTTGCGTCAAGTAGAAAATAATCAGCAATATATATCCAGTATGCGCCCTGTATTTAACAGGCGGGCACTGTTTACAGATACCACAGAGCAGTTTGTAACTCCGGCGGAGCCAACGCCATATGACTTGGTGACAATACGCTTCCGTACGGCAAAGAATAATGTTGACAGGGTATTTTTTGTCCATAAGGGGCAAAAGTATTTGATGAGCAAAGAGAAATCTACGGACGATTTTGATTTTTATGAGCATGAACTTCAATTGGAAAATGAAAAAGTGTGTTATCATTTTGAAATACAGGCGGGCAGACTGACAGGCTATTATGATGCAAGAGGTCTGGTGCAGGAATCAAACGAATACTATGATATGGTAATCATCCCCGGCTTCAGGACACCGGACTGGGCAAAGGGCGCCGTGATGTATCAGATTTATGTGGATCGTTTCTGCAACGGCGACACGACCAATGACGTACAGACGGGCGAGTACTGCTATATCGGCGAACAGGTAAATCATGTGGAGGACTGGAACCGCTATCCTGCACAGATGGATGTGCGTGAGTTTTATGGCGGAGATTTGCAGGGCGTTCTTGACAAAATGGACTATTTACAGGATTTGGGTGTGGAGGTTCTTTATTTTAATCCGCTGTTTGTATCCCCTTCCAATCACAGATATGATATTCAGGATTATGATTATATCGATCCCCATATCGGCAGGATTGTGGATGAGAGAGGGGAGCTTTTGCAGGATTGGCAGAAAGAAAATAAAGATGCTTCCAAATATATTAACCGCGTGACGAACAAGGTGAATCTGGAGGCGAGTAACCAATTATTCATAAAGGTAGTGGAGGAAGCCCACAGAAGGGGTATGCACGTTATCCTGGACGGCGTGTTCAATCACTGCGGTTCCTTTAACAAATGGATGGACAGAGAGCGCATTTATGAAAATGCGGAAGGGTATGAAAAAGGCGCCTATATCAGCGCTGACAGTCCTTACAGAAGCTATTTTGATTTTCATGATGAAAATTCATGGCCCTACAACGGCTCCTATGACGGCTGGTGGGGACACGACACGCTTCCAAAGCTGAATTATGAAGGCTCTAAGGAATTAATGGACTATGTTTTGTATATTGCAAAAAAATGGGTTTCGCCGCCCTTTAATGCAGATGGCTGGAGACTGGACGTGGCTGCCGATTTGGGTCACAGTCCGGAGTTTAACCACCATTTCTGGCAGCAATTCCGCCGTGCGGTAAAAGAGGCAAATCCCAATGCCATAATTCTGGCGGAGCATTACGGAAATACAAGAGACTGGCTGCAGGGCAACGAGTGGGATACCGTTATGAACTACGATGCGTTTATGGAGCCGGTAACCTGGTTTTTAACCGGAATGGAGAAGCATAGTGATGATTTCAGAGAGGATTTGCTGGGCAACGCGGAGAGCTTTTGGGGAGCCATGCGCCACCATACGGCAAGCTTCTCCATGTCAAGCTGGCAGGTAGCGATGAATGAGCTGTCCAATCATGACCATTCCCGTTTCCTGACCCGCACCAATCATAAGGTGGGCAGAACCAATACTTTGGGACCCCAGGCGGCAGAGCAGGGCATTAATTATGCAGTGTTCCGCGAGGGTGTTGTGATGCAGATGACCTGGATGGGTGCACCTACCATTTATTACGGAGACGAGGCGGGTGTCTGCGGATTTACTGACCCGGATAACCGGCGTACCTATCCATGGGGACATGAAAACAAGGAGCTGATTCAGTTCCATAAGGATATCATCAGACTTCGCAGGGAGAATGACGAGCTGCGCAGGGGCTCCATCAAGCAGGTGGACGGCGACTATAATTTCCTTGCGTACGGGCGTTTTCACGAGAAAGGGCAATGCCTGATTCTGATTAATAATAACGATTATTCTATTACAAAAGAGATAAACGTGTGGGAGTTGGGAACCCCTAAGAGGGGGAAAATGCAGATTATCTTACAGTCCCATGAAAACGGATATCTCCTGCAGGGGCAGGAATACGAGCTGTACGCAGGAAAAATCACAATCGAGATGCCGAAAACATCGGCAACTATTTTGAAATTTGTGAAGGAGTACAAAGCAGACTAAGAGGAGAAAGGACAAAAGCGAAATGCCGGCGATGGGATTGACACTGTTATTGCCCGTTTTTATGATTTTGATTGCAAAGGGCTGGGAAAAGGAAAGACATATAGGAAGGGGGGAGGCAATCCTCCGCTATCTTGTGTATCTGATACTGCTGCTCTTTGCATCCTCTATTATTATGGGATTTATGAGTGACGACAGCACGTCTTTCCTGGAAAAGATAACCCAGTCTGCGGAATTTGCCATAAAATATGCAGGCTTGCAGCTTGTAATGGCGGTTGGTATCGTTATCGGAGAATGGCTGTGCGTCCGCAAAGGTATGTTAAAGAAGCTTGCAGAAGTAAAATATCTGAATCAAAAGAGCGGTAACACGCTGTGGAAGCTATCCGGCTCTGTTTTGGTATATCTGCTGGCAGCGGTGGTCGTCGTGCTGAACGTGGCGTTGATGTTTGACAATGTGCTTTGGGGAGACGAAGCATTCTCCGCCACCACCGCGCCCAAGTCTCTGTACGGTATCCTTCAGGTGCTTTACTTCTGGGATAACCATCCGCCTCTTTATTACTATTGGCTGAAGCTGTTCGGCGAGCTGTTTGGCCATACGGTTCCCGTGTATCATCTGGCGTCTCTGGTGCCGTTTATCGGCGGCATCCTGTTGGCGCTGACCCTGTTTCGGAAACATTTTGGGAATATTCCGGCGGCATTTTTTGTCATTATCTCCGGTCTTAGCGCAAGCTGTATAGAATACAATCTGGAGGTACGCATGTATGCCCTTGCCTTCTGTGGTGTGCTGGCGGCGTTTTACTGCTCCTACCGGGTTATCAGTACCGGAAAGAAATCTGCCTGGACCTTCATGGTATTCTGGGCGCTGGTAGCCGCCTATTCCCACTATTACGCATTGGCGGCAGCGGGTATCCTGCTGTTCTGCACGGGAGTGGCTGTCTGGTTGAAGCATCGCGGCAGGACATGGCTGAAGGGTGTGGGAGCAATTGCAGTCTTTCTCTTAGCCTATACGCCATGGCTGTTCTTTTTGTTTACCGCGCTGAAAAACGTGAGCAATTCCTGGTGGATGACGGATATCCTTAGTCTGGATAAAAGCCTGTTGATGGTTATGGGCGGCAGTGGCATGAGCAATATTATTTTTCCGCTGGTGCTTTTGCTGATAGCCATATTATTACTGACAGAATCGTCATTTTTTTGGTTTGAGAAAAAAGACGGACAGACAGAAGTTCAGATACATAAGCCTTCCGTAAAAGGCTGGTCGGATGAAACCTATTCCGTAGTGGTGGGTGCTTTTACGATTTTCGGTACCCTGCTTTTTGCCTACCTGCTGTGCTGGGTGATGGGTCCCATGCTGGCGGAGCGATATTTGTATCCTTTGAGCGCAGTTACTTTCTCCATGCTGGTGGCAGGCAGCAGCCGCGTGCTGGCGCTGGTGAAGCAATTCGGAGAAAAAAGGCAGCAGCTTTGTTGGGAAAAGCTGACGAAGGCGGCTTTTGTGGTAATTTTAGGTGTCCTTGTTCTTATCGGAGCAGGGAATTACCGAAGCTACAGCGCACTGGCATGGGAGCAATCGGAGAAAACGGATGCCACACTGGCACTTATCGGAGAGCCGCAGGAGGATGTGAAGCTTGTCACCAATGGCGTAAAGCATCTGGGATGGACTGTATTGAGCTTTTACTTCCTGGAGAATGAGGTGGTAAACGGCAGTTATACGCAGGTGGACTGCGATGAATACTGGTTCTTTAACACGGTGGCAGTAGGAGAGGATGTGTTCTATGATTGGGAGCAGAGGGGTTATCAAGTAACCGATTACGGCGAAATGCAGCTTTCCCAGTATCCGTTCTACCTGTATCATTTGGAGAAAGTAGAAGAATAGGTTTCAAATAAAACCCGGCAGTTGAAGGCTTAAAGTATTTTTAATTTGTTGCTGTAATTATATTCTCTCTTTCATAAAGAACACGATTCGGGATAGGGAATTAAATAATGTAATTATAGGGATTAATGTAATACAATCCGCTGAACAAATGCACGGATAACAAAATCCATCCCACAGAGACAATGATTCGGTTTCGCAGGCGGTTATCCTCGGAAAAGGTGAGCTGTACCAGGCGGCTTCCCGCAATGACCCACAGCAGGAGCATGCCCGACATCATGGGCCATGAGAAATTCAGGTGTCCCAGCTTGTCGCCCGTTTCCACAAAGAAGGAAAATTCCAGCGTTCCCACACAGTATCCGAGAAGGCTCAGACGTCCCTCCACGGATTTGATAAAGTATTTCAGATTTGTAACCACCATCCAAAGCGGGAAGCACATTCCCATGACAATGGAGGAGGGCACATCTGCGGAATAAAGATGCCAAGCCGTCAGAAAGGGATAAATAGCTACCTTTGCATCGGCATTGGTGCCGCCCCAGAAATAGAAAGCGGAATATTCCAGCAGAAGATAAATCAGGGAAGGGATGCAGGCACATGCCAGCTTCCACATGAAATTCCAGGTCTTTTTCCAGGAGCCGTCCTTGTGAATCAGGCTGATTACCAGCTCAATCAGTACATAGATGACGCCGGTGGGCAGCAGCATATAAAGGAAGGTTGGTTTTGTAAAGGTGGACAGAAACAGAAAAGTAGCAAATATCACATAAAGCCATTTCTGTGTTTTTTCTCCGGTAAAGAAAATGGTTTCTTTTCCTTTGTAGCGCAAAATCAAATCAATCGCCACAGCGAAGGCTAACAAGCCGAAGGGCTTCACCGCCATATGGGTGGGATTAAAAATCGGATTAATGGAAAACTGACCCTCGTACTGATAGCTGTTAATCCAGGGAATATAGAAAGCCGCCACAAAGGATAACATCATCGAAACTACGGAAGAAATGATATAAGTATCCTTGTTCGTCACTTTTGCGGAAACCTTTTCTATCACCCAAAGACTGACATAATAGTTAAAAGCGGCAAAGCAGGCGCAGGTGCACGCGGAGGCGTGTACGGTGGGGAAAGAGAAAAATTTGATGAATCCCTTTACACACAAATGCCAGAAGATATAGGGTCTTTGGAGCCATGCCCCCCAGAAACGGTCTAAATATATGGATTCTGCAAGCTTCGTATGGTCCTTTAAATCGGCAAGACCATCCGTCTGCAAAACATTCAGACAATATTTGTATATAATAACAAAAACAAGCACTGCCAGAAAGGCGGCAAAAGCGTATTTAGTCTGGTTTCTTTCTTTAGTATTCATAGTAATTCCCTCATAATATGTTTTTCTAAAAAATACCATATAGAATAGAGACAAGTCAAGGAGAACCCAAAAATTCGTCATATTTTGTATTGTGCCTAAACCTGACAGAACCAGATTAGAAGCGGTTCATTGTTTATAAAAAATTTATTTGCCTTTTTCCAAATACTGTGATAATCTCCAAATATCATATAAGTTCTTTTCGACAAGCTCTGTCGGAAAATCCCGGTTTTATTTTATTTAAAATTTGATAAGCACAGAGGAGGAAAAGTGTATGCAAAACCGATTGAAGGAGTATTTCCCGCTCATCCGGGAGAGGAAGGAGGTACTTGCCGAGATTCAGGAAAATCCGCAGCTTTCACATATGTTTGACGGCTGGCGCAAAGAACAGCAGGAGGAATTTTTAAATTTCTGCACGGGCGTGCGAGGTGTGAAGCTGCTGTATGATTCCTTTTTTAAGGAAATCATGAACCCGGAATACGATGCGGAGCGGCTGGAGGAGTTTTTGTCGGAGCTGTTGAAGCAGCGGGTGAAAATCGTAAAAGTCCTGCCCAACGATTCCGTACGGATTGCCGCGGAAAACAGCCTGCTGATTACGGATCTGGTGGTGGAGCTGGCGGACGGCAGTCTCGCCAATCTTGAGATACAGAAGATAGGCTACCGGTTTCCGGGAGAGCGGGCGTCCTGCTATTCCGCGGACTTGCTTTTACGGCAGTACAAACGAATCCGGGACGAGCGCAAAAAGAAATTCAGCTACAAGGACATCAAGCCCGTCTATACCATCGTTCTGTTTGAACAGAGTCCGGGGGAATTCCATCAATTCCCCGACATCTACCTGCATTCTGTCGAGCCTAAGTCGGACAGCGGAATTTCGTTAAATTTAATTCAAAAATATCTCTTTATTCCCCTTGACATCTTCAAGAAAATTTATCACAATAAGAGTATCATTAGTAAAGTTGACGCATGGCTGGCATTTCTGTGCATGGATGAGGCGGAGGATGTGATTCGCCTGATATCCGAATATCCCCGGTTTAAACCACTGTATGAGGAAGTGTACCGGCTGTGCCTGGATACGGAGAAGATTATGGGACTGTTTTCAAAGGAATTACAAATTTTAGATGAAAATACAGTGCAGTATATGATGGACGAGATGCAGGATACCATCAATGAACAGCAGAATACCATTGATGAGATGCGAGAGCAGCTAGGAGAAAAAGAAGTTATGATTGCGGAGAAAAACTATGTTATTGCAGATAAAGATGCCGCAATTCTGGCACTGCAAAAGCGGATAAAAGAGTTAGAATCAGAGCAAAAACAACTTTGAATGAAAAAGAGAAAAGGAATTTAACAGAAGCGTATATGACGAAAAAAAACTGGCTATCGCGTTATAGCATCCTGTTTGTAATAACAGGTCTCATTGTGTATTCCCTGCATGTTATCTATGGGAAATCCTTTATTTATGCCGGAAGCGGTATGGCGGGAGATGGATTGGTACAGCATTATACTGCACTGGCTTATTATGGAGACTGGTTACGGACGGTCGTGAAAAATATTTTTGTGGAACATCGTTTCTCTATCCCTACATGGGACCTCAGCATAGGATTGGGCGGCGATGTTATTTCTACGCTGAATTATTATGTTTTGGGAGACCCGCTGAACCTTTTAGCGGTGTTTGTTCCAGCACGTTATACGGAAATTTTGTATAATGCTCTTGTACTCGTAAGACTGTATCTGGCAGGGGTAGCATTCTTTTTATTCTGCAGACATAAGGGATATGAAGACAGTGGGATTCTGTTCGGATCATTGATTTATGTGTTTTCTTTTTATTCCATTGTAGTCTCAGTGCTGCATCCCTTTTTCTTAAACCCACTGATATATTTTCCGCTGGTTCTGTTAGGGGTTGACCTGATACTTGAGGGCAGAAAGCCTTTTGTCTTTATGGCGGTATGTGCGGTGTCAGCATTGAGCAATTTTTATTTCTTTTATATGATTTCTATCCTTATGGTAATTTACGCAGTGCTTCGCTATGTTGCCGGAAATAAGTCCAATTGGAGTTGGCGCCATTTTTTTAAGACAGCTGGTGCCTGCGTTATTTCCTATTTATGCAGTGTTATGATTGTCATGCCCATTTTTTTACCGTCGGCGATGGCGGTACTCGGTGGTGACAGAATACAGGCGGGGACTACCGTTCCTGTTTTTTATGAACTATCCTATTATTTGAAACTGGTAATCGCTTTTGTAAATGCCAGTGCGGATTATTACTCGGCGCTGGGATATACCTCGTTTGGCGTTCTTGCTGTTTTTGCTTTGTTTTTTGGAACGAAGCGAAAGGAAAAGCCGATTTTGAAACTGACCTTTATACTCGGAACGATTTTTCTTTGTTTCCCGGTCTTCGGACATATTCTGAACGGTTTCAGTTATGTAATAAACCGATGGGTGTGGGCATACTGTCTGGTGGTATCGGTTATAATTGCGGACAGGATGCCGCAGCTTTTTGAGAAAGCAAGACGGACAAAATGGCTGGCAATGGTGATTACGATTTGTTTCGCCGTTCCGACTTTCGTATTCCGTGCAATCGGTGATGCGGAGAAGCTGGCATCAGCGGGAATCCTTTTAGGCAGCATAACCCTTGCCCTGATAGTATTTCTGGTATTGTGCAGTCGGAAAAAAGTAAAAGCGGAATATACGTTTATGGGAATTCTTCTGGTGAATCTTTTTCTGAATGCTTATGGTTTTTATTCGGTCTCTTCGGGTGGAGATATAGAGAATCATGCGGACAGGGGTCTTGCATATCAGGAACGAATGGACAATTTCTATGATTTATTGACGGAAAACAGCGTGGATACAGAAACGGTCCGGGTTGATACGGCGAATCTGGGATTTGAAGGAGTGAAAATTAATTCCGCTATGCTGAAGGACGTGAACGGAACCTCTTTTTATTTCAGTGTAGTCAATGAAAATACAAAGAAGTTCATACGGGATATGCAGCTTCCTGTCAGTTCAGACAATATTTATGCCGATATGGATTCCAGGGCAATTGTCGATACCTTACTGGGAAGCCGTTTTTATGTGGTAAAAGCGGGAGAAGAAAGGTATCTTCCCTATGGTTATGATATATTGGCTGCGGAAGGAAACGGTTATCGAATGTATGAGAATGAGGGAGTGCTTCCTCTGGTATATGCGTACGGCAATTATATGGCGCAGGAGGAGTATGAAAATCTGTCTGCAGTGCAGAAACAGCAGGCGTTATTGCAGACCTGTATTATGGAGGAAGCAGAGGAGTTTGACATTCGCAGGACGGAGGCATCAGAGTTAGATTTCTGCGATTGGATATCGGAGTATCAGATTGTAAATGCAGAGGAAGGCATCATACTGGAGGAAAATAAGATTATTGTAGAAACCGCAGGCGCTGCGCTCACACTGCATACGGAGACGGCAAACGAGGCGGAACGGTATGTCGTGCTGCGGAATCTGTGGTACAGTGGCGGCAATACTGCATATATCAGTATTTCTGATGGACAGACAGCCAGAAATTTTACTGTGCGAAGCGTGGAAGACCGTGTATATTCGGATATACATGATTTTGTCTGCAATATGGGTTACAGGCAGGAGCATGGGACGGATTATGTCATCCGGTTTGAGAAAGAAGGTGTCTATACTTTTGACGCTATTGAAATTGTGAATCAGCCGGTTGCGCAGATAAGTCAGGCAGTTGCCGATTTGACAGAAGATTCGATAGAATATGTGTGGGGAGAAGACTGCATCAGCATGGATGTTGTGATGAAGCGGGATAAAATTGTGTATCTGGCGATACCCTATAGTACAGGCTGGAGCGCGTTTATAGACGGCGAAAAAAAAGAAGCTGTCTGTGTCAATAACTTCGGTATTGGTATTGCGGTAGAAGAGGGCGCCCATCACATTGAACTGTGTTATCATACGCCATATATGGGAATTGGAGTGTTGTTTATGATAGCGGGAATCGGACTGCTGGGAATAATTCTGTTTCAATATAAAAAACAGATATGACTATCTGTTGAAAACGGATAATATCTCAAGTATAATAACGATATATATCCAGAGGAGAATAGGAATGCACAATCTGTTAATATATAACCCCGTATCGGGAAGGGCAAATTTCAAGACAGAACAGTTGGGTAAAATTATTTATGAGCTCACCTGTAAGGGGGATGAACTTACAGTGTATCAGACCCAGAGCAAAGGAGACGCCAGAAGATATCTTTCCGGAATATCACCGGAGCAGTATGATAAGATTATTTGTCGCGGCGGGGATGGTACGTTACATGAAATGGTGAATGGATTGATGGAGAATCATTTGGATATGCCGCTGGGTTATATTCCGTCCGGATCCACCAATGACTATGCAAAAAATCTGGGAATCAACCCGCGTAATGCAGTCCAATGTATCCGGCAGGCGTATGTTCACAGAATCGATATCGGAAATTTTAACGGTGAATTTTTTAATTATGTGGCGGCTTTCGGTGCATTTACCAATGTGTCTTTTATGACTTCACAAAAGGTAAAGAATTCGTTGGGATATCTTGCGTATCTGTTGGAAGGAGTCAAACATCTTTCAGACATTAAGCCGTATCACGTCAAATGTCAGTTGGATGACAAAATGATTGAGGATGATGTGGTTGTTGGGATGATTACCAATGCTTTTTCGGTGGCAGGCGTGAAAAATAAGAACGACGGAAAGACCAGGCTGGATGATGGTCTCATGGAATACATTTTTATTAAGATGCCCAAAAATATTATGGATTTGCAAACGATGGTGACGTCGCTTGTAAATTCTGAGGTGCATGAAGGACTTATGTATTTTGGACATTCAAAAAGTTTCCGGATTCAGTCGGATGAAATGGCATGGACTTTGGATGGGGAAGCAGGCGGCGTCTTTGAAGATGTAGAGATTCATACTCATCAGCAGGCTTTAAAAATGATAGTTAAAAATCCTAATTAATCTTTTTTAAAAACAGCGAGAGTATCCCCAAACTATGACTCAGAAGTATCGTTTGAGAATACTCTCGTTTTTTCATGCCGTATTTATTGGATAAACAAGGAATCCATAGCAAATGCAATGGCAATTCCCAAAGCTCCGCCGACTAATACCTGCAGGGGAGTATGTCCCACAAATTCCTTCAGCTTGTCCTGTGCGGACAGCTCCTTATGTCCCATTTTTTCAAAGGTTTCTATAATCTCGTTCAGTACTTTAGCCTGAATGCCGGTTTCTCTCCGCACACCCATAGCGTCATACATGACAATGAGGGACAGGATTAATGAGATGGCAAATTCAAAGCTGCCGGCGCCGTACTCAAGGCAGGCAGCGGTTGAAAGAGCACATACAGTCGCAGAATGGGAGCTGGGCATACCGCCGCTTCCCACCATACGTTCCGCAACAAATTTTTTATTGAGAAATAGGTGAATCAGCGTTTTCAGTATCTGTGCAATAAACCAGCCGGATGCAGCGGATAAGAAAACGATATTGCCGCCTAATTCACTGAAAAAACTCATAGTATTAACCAAACCTTTTATCTTTATTTTTCTAAATCCACAGTTTTTAATAACTGCTGGATTTCCTCTACGCTAAGCCATTCGGTGTTGTTTCCTGAGCTGTAGGAGAAGCCCTCTGCCACGCGTTTGCCGGTGGGAGCAGCTTTTTTGCTCTCGCTCCATACCATCTGAGGGTATACAATGAAATGTTTATTATATTCATAGGTATTTGGGGAATCTTCCACCGTTACCATTATCTCATGAAGCTTTTCGCCTTCACGGATACCGATTTCAGGCATCTTGCATCCGGGCAGCATGGCCTGTGCCAAATCAGTTACCTTAAAGGAAGGAATTTTGGAGATAAAGGTTTCGCCGCCCCTTGATTCCTCCAATGCTTTGATTACAAGCTCCACACCCTGACGAAGACTAATCCAGAAACGGGTCATACGGTAATCGGTAATCGGAAGCTCCGTTCCGCCGTTTTTGATAATGTTATGGAAGAAAGGAATAACAGAGCCGCGGCTTCCTGCCACGTTGCCGTAACGAACAATGGAAAAACAAATATCCTTGCTGCCGGCGTAAGCGTTTGCTGCGATAAACAGCTTATCGGAAACAAGCTTTGTGCCGCCGTAAAGGTTCACGGGGTTTACTGCCTTGTCGGTGGAAAGCGCCACAACCTTTTTCACACCGGTATCCAGTGCCGCGTCAATAACGTTCTGTGCACCGTTGATGTTGGTCTTAATCGCTTCCGCAGGGTTGTATTCACAGGCGGGAACCTGCTTTAACGCTGCCGCATGAATCACATAATCCACACCCTCCAGGGCACGTGTCAGTCGTTCCTTGTCACGGACGTCTCCGATAAAGAAGCGAAGTCTGTCTGCATATTGTTTGAATTCATTCTGCATGATGAATTGTTTAAATTCATCTCTGGAATAAATGATAATTTTTTTGGGGTCATAATTTTCCAAAACGTATTTCGTAAACGCTTTTCCAAAGCTTCCGGTTCCTCCGGTAATCAGAATGGATTGATTGTTTAACATAATGTCCTCACTTTCAGGTCCCCACTGATGGGGACGCTTATCTTCACTATCATAGCATATTATGTGTAAAAACGCAATTCTTAGCACTCCACTTTTAATAACTGCGCCTTCCCGTGAAGCTTCATGGGAACAGAAGCCGCCGGTATGAAAATGCAGTCTCCCCGGAAAAAGGGAATGGGTTCACCGCCTTCGGGGAAAAGTACGCCGCAGCCCTCTGTGCAGAGAAAAACCTGAAAGGAGAGCGCCGTGGACTGACAGGAGGTCATTTCCCGCTGGCGTTCTGTGTTGATAAGCATACGCTCCACCTGAAAATACCTGCATCGGTACAAAAGCTCTGTGGCACAGCCTTTTTGGTAGCGCAGGACACGCATAGGTTGTCTGGGCTCGGCGCTGCTTTTTGTATTTACCACATCCAAAGCCTTATCAATATGCAGTTCTCTGGGTTGTCCGTTTTTGTCAAGACGTCCGTAATCATACAGACGGTAAGTCAGGTTGGAATTTTCCTGAATTTCTGCAATCAGCGCACCGGAGCCGACTGCGTGAACCTGTCCGGGTTCAATATAAAATACGTCATTCTTTTTGATAGGGACATATTGCAGATATTTTTCAATTGTTCCCTGCAGTATGCTTGTTCTTAGTATTTCTCTGTCAATATCCCGGTTAAACCCGTAAATCAGACGAGCGTCTTTGGCAGCGTCCAGAACATACCACATTTCGGTCTTTCCAAGAGAGCCGTTTTCCTTTTCACGGGCATAGGAATCATCGGGATGTACCTGTACCGATAAGTCCTGTTTGGCGTCAATCAGTTTAATTAAGATGGGAAAATCGCCGTTCGGCAGCAGGGTTTTGCCGGCAAATTCGGGATGCTCGGCGAGAACGCTCTGCAGCGTCCATCCGTCAAACGCACCGCCGGATACCGTACTCAGACCGGCAGGGTGGGTTGAGCATTCCCAGGTTTCGGCTAACGGCGTCATATCGATATTTTTGGAAAAATCGTCATTGAGACGGCTTCCGCCCCAGAGATAGTCTTTTCCTGCCGGTTTTAATAGAAACGGCTGGTTATTCCAGCGCAAATTTTTGTTTGTCATGGACACTAATCTCCTTGCCTAACTGCACTTCCATGATTTTTAATTCTGTTTCGGCAATAATGGTGTGTCTGCAGCCTGCCTGCATGGTAATCACATCCCCTGCCTGAACAATCTGTTCCATGCCGTCTATAATGGTTCTGCCCCTGCCGGAAATAATGGTCCACATCTCATCGCGTCTCTCATGACTGTGGTAGTTCATGCGGTGCCCCGGATTCAGCGTAACCTTGATTGTCAGGCTTTCGTCCTCCACATCAAGCACGCGGAAGCTTCCCCAGGATTTGTCGGCAAACATAATCGGTTTATTAAGCTTATCCACAAAAGGCTTGATATAGCTGGATTGTTCCTTGTCGGATACCAGAATCCCTTCGGGACTGGCGGATACCACTACATCCTTTAAGCCCATGCAGAGGATGGGCATGTCCAGTTCATTGATAACGTGTACATTGTCGCAGGTTTCGTTCAGGATGGCGTTTCCGATAACAGTTTCGTCCATTGCCTCCGTCAGAGTATTCCAGGTACCAAGGTCTTTCCATTCGCCTGCAAAACGAAGCACTTGAATATCGGATTCTTTTTCTACAACGGCATAGTCAAAGCTGATTTTAGTCAACGTATCATATTTGGAAAACAAATCCTGATAATCGGTAAAGTCAATCAGTTCATGGGCGCGGTCCAAAACATATTTTAACTGATAGGCAAAAACACCGCCGTTCCAGAGAGCGCCCTGACGGATGTATTCTTTTGCGGTTTCAGCGTCAGGCTTTTCCTTGAAGGTAACTACTTTGCTGACCGGTTCCGTATCGGAGGGAATGATGTAGCCGTATTTTTCGCTGGGGTATGTGGGCTGGATTCCCAGTAGCGCAAGGTTAGCGCCGCCTTTGGCGGCTAAATCGTCTAAGTCTTTCAGCGCCTTGAAGTAATTTTCGTCCACATAAGGGTCTACCGGGCATACCACAACCGTTTCTTCTGCAGGAATTCCCTGTACATCATGCAGATAGGCGGTAGCCAGCGCAATGGCAGGGAAGGTATCCCGCCTGCAGGGCTCCACACAGATATTTACATTTTCTCCCAACTGGTTTTGGATGGAAGAAACCTGTGATTTTGAGGTGGCGATGGTAATCGTGGCGTCAGCATCTACAGAACGAATCTGACGGAATACCCGCTGTACCATGGATTCGTATTCGCCGTTTTCCTTTTTAAATAATTTTATAAATTGTTTGGAGCGGACGTCGTTGGACAAAGGCCATAGACGCTTTCCCGAGCCGCCTGACAGTAAGATGATATTCATAATCGTTCTCCGTTTTAATAGCATTATTTAGTATCATAACACATTCGGAAAAGGGATGCAATGAAAAGGCACCTCTGAAATTTCAGAGGTGCCGCATGTAATATCGTTCTTTATGCAGTCCCTTTATTACAAATCACAGACATAAATCCAGTCCGTAACCCAGACGCAGGCTGTGGTATTATATAACCTTTTATAAAGCTTGCCGTTTTCCTCCTTAAAACGCCACTCCAGCACATCCGAGCAGGGGGCGACGGTCTCCGTGCCGGCAGCCGCTTCCGCGGTCAGCGTACAGGCAGGGGAGAACAGTGCAGCAAAGCTGAAGGTCGCAATGCCTGCCAGAGTGATACATTTTTTCCATGTGTTACGGTTTTTCATTTAAAAACTCCTTTTCTGTATATATAGGGATTTCTGAGGAATAACATTCCAGAGAATCCGTATTCTCTATAAAATAACCATTATAGTACACATCATAAGTGCCGTCTTCCTTCAGAACGGCATAGCTGTTTTCTTCGGTTGCCCTATGAGTGTTTTCCTCAATTTCATCAGGAATATAGCTTCCCTCGTAAATATACAAATAGGACCAGACAAATAATCCCGCCGCCAATAGAAACGCAGCAATGTTCAGGAGCTTTTTTTTCTTTTCCTTCGCGCCTGTCAGCATCGAAAAGCGTTCATTCATCAGAACCATATCAATTCCGATAATTTTTCCGGTCAAAGGGTTTTTAATTGACTTTTCCATCGCCTGATTCATTAAACCCATGAGACAATTCAGATAATTGTAAACCATTTGTGGATTGGAAAAAGTGATTTTGTCATCAACGTGCATTTCCAGCACACTGTTTGCTTTCCGTTTCAGTATGTAACACATCGGGTTCCACCAGTACACAATCGAAATCAGAGCGATGCAGTGCTTGACAATGAGATCGTGATGAAAATGATGCGACGATTCGTGAGAAAAGACGTAGTACAAATCTTCATCCGTAAATTCCATATATTCAGGCAGCATAATCACCGGTTTAAATACACCGCTTGCCATGGGCGATATAATGCCTGTTGTTTCCAGAATCCGGAAATTGTTTTTCTTTTTCCGCTCCTTGCAAACCTGATTCAATATTCTCTGGTACTGTTCATTGTCTGTGACGTCAAGACTGCTTGTCATGATTTTGTAGTTAGATCTTTTGTAATTTAACAAATATAAGAATATACCAACCATAATGCCAATGACCCAGATAACCTGCAGGATTGTCCAAACGGAAATATCATATCCGGCAAATGTCGAAAAAGGATGACGTATCCGAACGATTATTAAAGAAAGCCATTCGGGTAATACAACCCTGATTACAAAAGGAAACTCAAAGGGCAGCAGAAACCGTAAGAAGCAAAAGCCTATAAAAATTGCCAGAAGCTTATACCCCATGTTAATCATAATTTTTTTGTTTAAAAAAAATAAAGCAATTAAAATAAGTAAAATGTTGGAACTGATTATCGCCATATAAACGGTAGAAAATGAATATTGCACTATGATTACCTCATCTTTGTGTTTTTCTTATTACATTATATGTAAAAATTTGGAAAAAGTCAATCAAAAGTCATTAATATTCGACAACGTTATTACAGCAGTGTGGCAAATTAATGCAATGTAGAAATAGAAAAAGGAAAAATGAACAGATTATTCAACGAAATAAAAGGGCGAAAAATATTTTTCTGATACTTTTCGCCCTTTATCATTGCCTTGAGTTTGTGATATAGAAATATGCGGTACCGGACTAATGTCTATTTAAGACTCTTCTCGTATTCGGAAAGCATACTTTTTAATTTTTTAATTTCTGCTTTGGCTTTTTCGGGAGTCTTGTTACCGGTTAAAATAGCGGCGCATAAGGTGGATTCATTAATCACATTGCTGAAGCTGTTGTAGCTTTCCGTGAAATCCTGTAAAATGATATCGCGGGATGCTTCGGTAGGGCGGTAGGTTCTGCTTAATACTCTTCCGCTGTGAGTAATGCCTACTACTTCTACTAAATTTTCATTTAATAATTTTCTCAGAACTGCGGTTACCGTACTCTGGGTCAGTCCTGTCTTTGCGTTGACAATGTCCGTAGCCATCATCGGCTCATCGGATTTCCATAAAATGTCCAGTACATCTAATTCTCTGGGGTTCATTTGTGTCATTGCACTTGCCTCCTTTAATAATTAACCTTTACAATGTATTTTTATTATAAAGGATAGGATTTCATAAGTCAACAAAATGTCGACAAGCGATAGGATAAAGTGTTATAATTTATCCAGTATTTTCAAGGAGGTTGTTGCAAATGGAGGAATTGGCAATATTTGGCGGCATCCCTGTACGGGAGAAACCCATTCATTACGGAAGACAATGTATTGAACAGGATGATATAGATGCGGTTGTGGAAACATTAAAAAGCGACGTCATTACCTGCGGACCGAAAATTGAGGAATTAGAAAAAAAACTGTGCGAGGTGACAGGCGCAAAATATGCAGTGGCAGTCTGCAACGGCACTGCTGCGCTTCATCTGGCGGCAATAGCGGCGGGTCTGAAAGAGGGGGATGAGGTAATTGTCAGTTCCATCACCTTTGCCGCATCGGCTAACTGCGTGCGCTATTGCGGAGCCAGACCGGTTTTTGCAGACATAAAACCGGATACCTATAATATTGATCCGGATTCCATCCGCAGGCTGATTACGCCTGCGACTAAGGCGGTTGTGGCAGTGGACTTTACGGGACAGGCGGTGGAGCTGGATGAAATATGCGCAATCTGTAAAGAGCATAATCTGCTGCTGATAGAGGATGCAGCTCATGCAATCGGCACAAAATATAAGGATAAGCCTGTTGGCAGCATTGCGGATATGACCTGCTTTAGTTTTCATCCGGTAAAAACCGTTACATCCGGCGAGGGCGGCGCCATTACCACCAATGATGAAGCGCTTTACCGCAGACTTGTCCGTCTGCGCGCCCACGGAATTACCCGCAGTCAGGAAGAAATGGTGCATCCCACCGATGCGCGTTGGTATAATGAACAGGTGGAATTGGGATATAATTATCGTATGACGGATTTTCAGGCGGCGCTTCTGTGCAGTCAGTTAAAGAAATTGGGGAAATTCTCAGCGCGCAGAAAAGAAATTGCGGAAAAATATAACGAAGCCTTTGCAGAAATGCCCGAATTGATGATACAGAGAGAGATTCCTGAGTCAGAAACCACAAGGCATCTGTATATTTTAAGACTGAATCCGGAAAAACTTACCTGTGACAGAAGACAGTTCTTTGATGCCCTGTATGCGGAAAATATTTGTCCTCAGGTGCATTATCTTCCGGTGTATTGGCATTCTTATTATGAGAAGCTGGGATATCAGAAAGGAATCTGTCCGAATGCAGAAAAATTTTATAACGAGGTGATGAGTCTTCCGTTGTACTATATGTTGTCAGATTCAGATGTAGAGGACGTCATCCGTGCGGTAAAAAAAGTAGTTGCTTACTATAAAAAGCAGTCCTAAACCATTGCAAAATCGAATAAAAAGTGTATGATTAACATAGTATTATAGAACAAGATAATACAAAAAACAGCAAAAAAAGTAAAATATTCGATGGCATTCGAGAAAGGATTAAATAAGAATGGGAAAATATTTTGGAACGGACGGTTTCCGTGGAGAAGCAAACATTACGCTGACAGCAGACCATGCGTATAAGATTGGGCGTTTTCTTGGCTGGTATTATCAACATAAGGATAAAGATGAGAAATGCAAAATTGTGATCGGAAAGGATACCAGACGTTCTTCTTATATGTTTGAGTATGCACTGGCGGGAGGGCTTACCGCTTCGGGAGCGGATGTTTATCTGCTGCATGTTACCACAACCCCCAGCGTGTCTTATGTGGCGAGAACAGAGGATTTTGACTGCGGTATTATGATTTCTGCAAGCCATAATCCGTATTTTGACAACGGAATCAAGCTGGTAAACCAAAATGGCGAAAAGATGGATGAAGAAACCATTCTGAAAATAGAAGAGTATCTGGACGGCAAAATTCCTGAGGTTCCTTTTGCAGAGAGGGATAAAATCGGCTGTACCGTGGATTATGCCGCAGGAAGGAACCGTTACATCGGCTATCTGATTTCCCTTGCTACCAGATCCTACCGCGACAAGAAGGTGGGACTTGACTGTGCGAACGGAAGCGCTTGGATGATTGCCAAGAGTGTGTTTGATGCCCTGGGGGCAAAAACCTATGTGATGAGCAATCAGCCAAACGGTCTTAATATCAATGTGGACTGCGGTTCCACCCATATAGAGGGACTGCAGAAATTTGTGGTGGATAACGGATTGGATGTGGGATTTGCCTTTGACGGGGATGCGGACAGATGTCTCTGCGTGGATGAAAACGGAAATCTGGTGGACGGAGATGCGATTATCTACATCTATGGATGTTATCTGAAGGAGCGGGGCAAGCTGTACGGCAACAAGGTCGTTACCACGATTATGTCAAACTTCGGCTTATATAAGGCGCTGGATGACGCCGGAATCGAATATGAAAAAACGGCGGTGGGCGATAAGTATGTGTATGAAAATATGTCGCAGAACGGTTATCGTCTGGGCGGCGAGCAGTCGGGGCATATCATTTTCAAGAAATATGCCACAACCGGAGACGGTATCCTGACGGCAATTAAAATGATGGAGGTTATGCTGGAGAAAAAAATGACTCTGGGCGAGCTGGCAGCATCCTATAAAGCATATCCTCAGGTGCTTGAGAATGTCCGTGTGGCAGACAAAGCCGCTGTCAGAGAGGACGCAGAAGTGCAGTCTGCCGTTGCAGAGATTACAAAAGAACTTGGCAATGACGGACGGATTCTGCTCCGGGAGAGCGGCACGGAGCCTGTGATGCGTGTCATGGTGGAAGCGGGAGATACCCAAACCTGCCGGAAATATGTAGACAGAGTGGTTGGGTTGATAAAAGCGAAGGGTTATTGTGTATAATATGGCTGCAGAATAAAAAGGAGAAAAGAAAATGTGCGGAATTGTTGGATATGTAGGAACCCAGATGGCTGCTCCGATTCTGTTGAACGGTTTGGCAAAGCTGGAATACAGGGGATATGACTCTGCAGGAATCGCCATTGAGAATCCTGACAGTAAGATTGAAGTAATCAAGGCGAAGGGACGCCTGAGCGTTCTGGCGGACATGACGGACAACGGCAACGCCGTAAAGGGCTGCTGCGGTATCGGTCATACCAGATGGGCTACTCACGGCGAGCCTTCCAGCGCAAACGCCCATCCCCATATCAGTAACGATAAGACCGTTGCGGTGGTACATAACGGTATTATTGAGAATTATCTGGAACTGAGAGAGAAGATGATAAAAAACGGCGCTTCCTTTGTGTCCGAGACGGATACGGAGGTAGTGGCGCATATGCTGCATTATTATTATAACGGAAATCCGTTGGAGACTATTACGAAGGTGATGATGCGTATGCGGGGTTCCTATGCGCTGGGCATATTGTTTATGGACAGACCGGGCGAGATTTATGCGGTGCGCAAGGACAGTCCGTTGATTGTAGGACAGTCCGCGCAGGGAAACTTTATTGCATCTGACGTCCCTGCGATTCTGGAATATACCAGAGATGTGTATTACATTCAGAATATGGAAATCGCGAAGCTGACAAAGGATGCCATCTCCTTTTATAATATTGATCAGGAGGAAGTCACCAAGGAATTACAGCATATAGAGTGGGATGCCAAGGCTGCCGAGAAGGAAGGCTTTGAGCATTACATGATGAAGGAAATTTATGAGCAGCCCAAAGCAATCCATGATACGATTACGCCCAGAATCAAGGAGGGCAAAATTGTACTGGAAGAGCTGGGAATGGATGAGGAGGAGCTTGGGAAAATCGGCAGTATCATTATTTTAGGCTGCGGATCCGCGTACCATGTAGGCATGAATGTCAAATATGTGCTGGAGACCCTGACCAGAATCCCTGTCAATGTGGAGCTGGCTTCCGAGTTCCGCTACAGAGACCCCATTGTAGCGCCTGACACGCTGGTAATTGTAATCAGTCAGTCCGGCGAGACTGCCGATTCTCTGGCGGCTTTGCGGGAAGCGCAGAGCAGAGGGGCGAAAGTGCTTGGCGTTGTAAACGTGGTGGGAAGCTCCATCGCAAGAGAAGCGGATGCCTGCATTTATACCTGGGCGGGTCCTGAGATTTCCGTGGCTACCACCAAGGCATACAGTACACAGATGGTAGTGATGTATATGATTGGAATGGTGCTGGCAGAGGCAAGGGGGCTGATTACGGAGGAGAGATACACAGAATTGTTAAATGAGCTACAGACTCTTCCCGATAAGATTACCCGTATTCTGAATGAGAAAGAGCGCATCCAGTGGTTTGCCCACAAGTATGCCTCTGCAAAGGATATTTTCTTTATCGGGCGGGGACTGGATTACGCGGCATGTATGGAAGGATCTCTGAAATTAAAGGAGATTTCCTATATCCATTCTGAAAGCTATGCCGCAGGTGAGCTGAAGCACGGAACCATTTCTCTGATTGAGGACAATATTCTGGTGGTTGCGCTGGCTACCCAGTCGGCATTGTACGGCAAGATGGTCAGCAATATTGTGGAGGTAAAGAGCCGGGGAGCTTTTGTATTCGGCATCACCTCTTATGGCAATTACACCATGGAGGATGTGGCGGACTTTACCGTCTATGTTCCCAAGACGGATGACCTGTTTATGACCTCATTAACGGTAATACCCATGCAGTTGTTTGCATACTATGTGTCCGTTGCAAAGGGTCTGGATGTAGATAAACCCCGTAATCTGGCGAAGTCCGTTACAGTGGAGTAATGAGGAGAAGAAAAGATGTACCTTTTACCACAGCCTGAGAAAGCCGTATGGCAGGACGGAAAATTTTTCCTGCGTTATAAAGCTGGTATTGTCATTGATACGAGGATTTGCGGGGCGGAAAGTGCGTATGTGTATGAGTATGCGAAGCTGCTGCAGCAAGAGATAGAAGCAGATACAGGATTTACGTTGGGAATCCGACGGGAAAAAGCCACGGCGGACGGCGGGGATATTTTTCTTACCTGCGACACAGAGAAAATGAGTGCGGATAAAGCGGCAATGGAGGCATATTCCCTTCAAATCAGCGAGACGGGCGTCAGGATATCGGCAGGCGCACCGGCGGGAATCCTTTACGGTGTGCAAACTTTGAGACAGATTATCAGACAGGCGGGTGCGGTGCTTCCCCGGGTGGAGATTACCGATGCACCGAAGATTGCAGACAGAGGTTTGTCCTATGATGTGACAAGGGGCAGGATACCAACGCTGGCAGAGCTGAAAAGGCAGGCGGACGTTTGCAGCTTTTTCAAAATGAATCAGTTGCAGCTATATGTGGAGCACAGCTACATGTTCCGGGAGTTCAGCGAGGTGTGGAGATACAACACGCCGCTGACAGCGGAGGACATTCTGGAGCTGGATGCTTATTGCAGAAAACGGAATATTGAGCTGGTTCCGTCTCTGGCAAGCTTTGGACATCTGTATGAGGTGCTGCATACCAAAACCTACTCTCACCTGTGTGAGCTGGAAAATTCCGACAAGGAAGAATATTCTCTGGTTGGCAGAATGGCGCATCATACGGTGGATGTGTCCAATGAGGAAAGCTTTGCCATGGTGGCAGGAAGAATCGAAGAGTTTATGGGGCTTTTTTCTTCAAAATATTTTAATATCTGCGCGGACGAGACCTTTGATTTATGTAAGGGAAGAAGCAAGGCATTGGGAGAAGAAAAGGGAGTCAAGAGAGTTTATCTGGACTTCTTAAAAAAGTTATGCGATTTTGTCATGGAAAAGGGCAGAATTCCGATGTTCTGGGGAGATGTTCTTCTGGAAAAGCCGGAGTTGATTTCCGAGCTGCCGGAGAACGCTGTCTGCCTGAATTGGGAATATTGGTCCGGAGTAACGGAAGATAACGTGAAGAAGCTGACGGAAGCCGGCGTGAAAAATCTGTATCTGTGCCCCGGCGTGCAGAGTTGGAATCATCTGATTAACAGACATTCAGACGCTTATCAGAATATTTCCAGGATGTGCCGCAATGCCCACAAATATCACGCAAGAGGTGTGCTGAATACGGAGTGGGGCGACCTGGGGCATATAGCCCATCCTGAGTTTTCTACCATCGGGCAGATTTACGGTGCTGCATTTTCCTGGAGCGATAAACCCATGGAGGAGGAAGAAATCAACCGTGCCATTTCCATATTGCAGTACGGGGACGTCAAGGGAGAGCTTGTATCCCTGTTCCGTGATTTGGCGGATACAGAGTGCGTCAACTGGTGGCACGCGGTGGAATACAAGGAAAAATGTCAAAAGGATAGTGACACATGTGGCATAAACAGAATTATTTTTGCCAATGCGGAGGATTCCGAGGAGGACAGGGACGAGAGAATCGAGAGAAATCTGAACCGCAATCAGGAAATATTGGATTGTTTGTATGAAAAACTGGGCGGGCTTCCCCGGTGTGCGAGAAAGGATGTAAGCGCCTATATTCTGATGGGCGAGGGACAGAAGCTGCTCACCATGGTGGGCAAGGTTCTTTATGAAGTAGCCCAAAAACGCAGTCCGTCCTATGACGGCAAAGAGCTGGCGGTGAAGCTGGAATACTGGCTGGCAGAATACAGTAAGCTTTGGAGGAGCGCCGCCAGGGAAAGCGAGCTGTTCCGCATTGTGGAAGTAATTTCCTGGTATGCCGACAGACTTCGGGAGTTATAGAGGAATCAGAAGAACTTAAATCAGACAGAGGAATCGGGAGTATGGAAATGAATCAGAAAATACAGAAAAGAGACAAGTGGATAGATATTGTCGTATTTGTGATATTGCTTTTCATTGCGTCAGCTGTTTTTTTCACACTCTTTTACAGGCAGACCTATGGCAGTCCCCAGACGGGATATCATTCCGACATGAAGGCGTATATTAAGGAAATGCAGGGCATTGACAGCGGTTACAGTTTTACGTATCCCATATTTTTCAAAATATCCGCATTTATCCATCTGTTTGTAGGACCGGAGCTTGCGGTTGCACTGGCGACGACTTTGTTAAACAGTTTGTCAATCGTGCTGATGAAGCTGCTTTTGAATCATCTGACAGGAAAAGCGTTTGCTGATTCTTTTGTCTCCCACAAATGGCGGGCGGGCGTAATCATCAGTCTGGTATCTGTTTCCCTGTTTTTTGTGTCCATGCTGTACCTGCCCTTTGACATTTTTATTGCAGGAGTTTATCACCGGTATCTGGGCGTATTCAGTCCCAATCCGTTTCACAATGCAACCTATATGGCGGCGCGTCCCTTTGCGATTCTGGCATTTTACTGGTACGCAAAGCTGCTGACGAATTATGAGCAGGGCTATGGCGGCAAGTGGAAGCATTCCGAAAAAGGTGTAGATATGCGGGATTATGTGCTGTTTTCTGTCTTTCTGCTGGCGGCGACGATGACGAAGCCCAGTTTTACCATTGTGCTTGTAGGCGCGGCGGGACTGATTATGGTGTACCGCATGATTTGCAGCAGATTTCGGAATTTCCTGCCGACGATACAGTTGGGACTGTGTTTTATTCCTACCTTTGTGGACTTGCTGTACCAGTATAGGGGAGTGTTTGTTCCCGCGGAAGGGGAAGAGGGCGGCATAGGCTTTACCTTCGGCGAGATATGGGGGCTTTATTGCTTAAATATTCCGCTGGGAATCTGTTATGCCATCGGTTTCCCCCTACTGGTATTATTACTGAATTTCAAAGAACTTAAGGAAAACACCATATATCGTTTTTCCTGGCAGATTTTCGGTATGGGTTTTGCAATGGCATTTTTCTTATACGAAAAAGGTTTCCGGGAACCGGATTTTAATTTTTCCTGGGGATATATGTACGGTATCTTCTTTGCCTTTGTGGGAGCCCTGATTGTGCTGCTTCAGGCAACGGCGGACAGGAAAAAGAAAAAGCCGCTGCTTCTTGCGTTGCAGTGGCTTGGTTATCTGGCGCATGTTGTGTGCGGCTTATACTATTTTTGGGGCATTTTTCAGGGGCAGATGTATTACTGAAATTTCAGTCAATCTGTGCGCTGTCAATTTGCGCTATAACGTGCTCTGCCAGCAGGAAGCGTCCTGTTTCATTTAAGTGACAGCCATCCGCAAGATAGGTGTCTGCGGTGTTTTCATTAATTCCTAAGTCATCGTAGTTGTTCATGCAAATCACATTTGTTTCCTCAGCAACCTGCAGGGCGGCTTCCACGTACTCCGTGAGAATGCCGCCTTTTTCGGACAAAGATTCCGTTCCGTTGTTGAAATAAACGGTAAAGGTGGGCGTCATCAGAAGAATCAGGGCGTCGGGATAAGCGCTCTGTAATTTGGAGATGCCCACCCGTAAGGCGCCCGCATAAGTGGCGGTGTCGTAAGTGTTTTCCGCATTGTCTACGGGATGACCGCCGAAGTAGTCGTTTAGGCCGAAGTTCAGTACAAAGCAAAGTTTTTTTCCGGTATGGTCCTCCTGCAGATATTCCTCCATGGAAGCCCGGAAGGGTCCGTCCCCCGGTATCCCGTCCGCCTTCTGTGCGATAAAGTAATCTACGGAGGAGGGGAAGGACAGCGCACAGTCCGGGTCAACGCAGGCAGGTGTTCCGCCTTGGGCGCAGTTGTAGGTTTTGGCGCCGGAAAGACCTGCTGTTACGCCGGGAACGGAAAAGCTTCCTGTATAGTTGCCGATAATGCTGTCGCCGAAAAATACCACATCCCATGATGAGAGGTCAGGATATTCCGTGGGAGAGCTATGCTCCCTTACAATCTGACTGCGCAAAGTCTCCAATGCAGCGGAAGCATTTTCCGCATTTACCTGAAATTCGTGGTCGCAGAAGGTGAACAGCATCAGTTTTTGGGAAATCACTTCATTGGTGGTCTGCACATCGGTGTAATTGGCGGGGTTGGCAATCAGCCAGTGCTCGCCGCCCATAAAATAAGTCGTAATATTGCCGGAGGACGACAGACTGCTGATTAAGGTCCGGTAGAGGGTCAGCGTTTCTTCCAGCTCCTTTGCGTCCAGGTTTATCCAGTATTCCAGCGAAGGGGCAGGCAGCAGCACCTCAAAGGTTACTTCGGGATGTGCGGAAGCGTGGAAAAGAATGTCCTCGTTGATGGAGGCAGTCCATTTTTCGGTATTTTTGCGGGAGGAATTCCAGATTTGCACAGGGTCCAGTCCCAGATAGATATTCTCTATGGTATTGCCGGAGGCGAATGCCGCTTCCAGATATTCGCTTACATCCGCAGTGCTGCGAAGCGTCGTATCCAGTTTTACCGTGTGGAAGCCGCGGTAGGTGAGAAAGTCCTCCTCGGCAAAATTTTCAATTGAATACAGGGAACAGAAGATACTGTTGTATTCTGCGGCGGAAAGTCTCTCTAAGTCGGTTTCCTTTTGTCTGCGGTATTGCGTGCTGCCGGATAAAAGAACAAACATCAATACAGCAATCAGAACGAGTACAAAAAGAATCGCTGAGATAAATATCATTTTTTTTCCGGAACGTCTGCTTTGAGATTTGGAAAGCATATCAGGTTCTCCTTTTAAGCATTTTTCAAATCTATTATTTCTAAATTTACCGGATATGTCAATGTTTTTCAGCTTTTAGCGGAATCTTTATAAAAACATTGGCTCATATGCAGGAAACGTGATAAAATGGTAATATTATATGTGAAAGGAAATTTCTCTATGGATAAGATAGCAGTATTGATTCCCTGCTATAATGAAGCGCAGACCATTGCAAAGGTAGTGCGGGATGTAAAACAGGCTTTGCCGGAGGCAGTGGTGTACGTGTATGATAACAATTCCACTGACCGTACCGTGGAGCTTGCGGGAGAGGCAGGAGCGATTGTCAGATATGAATACCGGCAGGGAAAGGGAAATGTGATTCGCAGAATGTTCCGGGAGATTGATGCGGAATGTTATTTAATGATAGACGGTGATGATACCTATCCTCTGGATTGTGCCAGGGAAATGGTGGGAAGAGTGCTGGAACGCCATGCCGACATGGTAGTTGGGGACAGGCTTTCTTCCACTTATTTTACGGAAAACAAACGCCCCTTTCATAATTTCGGAAACAGTCTGATGCGATTTGGCATTAACAGTCTGTTTTACTCCGATATCAAGGATATTATGACGGGGTACCGTGCGTTTGGCTATGAATTCGTAAAGACGTTCCCGGTGTTTTCACAGGGATTTGAAATAGAGACGGAAATGACGATTCACGCAGTAAATCATAATATGCAGGTGGAAAATGTGGTGGTGGAATACCGTGACCGCCCCGAGGGCAGTGTATCAAAGTTAAATACCTTTCGTGACGGAATGCGTGTCATCCGCAAAATGTTCCAGTTGTACAAGTATTACAGACCGATGCGCTTCTTTGGCACGCTTTGTTTTGCTTTGGTGCTTGTGGCGGCAGTGCTGATGATTCCCATTGTCAGTGTGTACCTGCAGACAGGACTTGTTCCCAGATTTCCCACCTTATTTGTCTGCGGATTTATGGTGCTGGCGGGGGTACAATCCTTCTTTGCGGGAATGATACTGGAAGTGATTGCGGCAAAGGAGAGGAAGGATTTTGAGTATCGCCTGTCCTGTGTGCACAGAGATAAATCAATTTTACAAAAATAATAATACAGAAATAATAGGGCAGGATTTACAGTATGAGAGAATATCGCGATGAGAGAGCAGGAATTTACCTGCGGCTGATGACGGATAAGGATACGGATTCGATTGTGGCATGGCGGAACAGTGACGCTGTGCGGCGTAATTTTATTTATCAGGAATTATTTACAAGAGAGAGCCACGAGCATTGGATCCGGACAAAGGTGGAAACGGGCGAGGCAGTACAGATGATTATCTGTGATACAAAAACGGATACGCCGTTAGGCTCCGTGTATATCAGAGATATTGACCGGAAGCATAACAAAGCCGAATACGGTATTTTTATCGGGGAAGCCTCTGCGAGAGGGAGAGGCGTCGGAACTGCGGCGGCGGGGCTGATGCTTCGCTATTGTTTTGAAGAAGAAAAACTGCACAGGGTATATCTGCGCGCACTTTCGGGAAATCTGGCGGCAATACGCAGTTATGAGAAGGCTGGTTTTGTCAGGGAAGGATATCTGAAGGATGATGTTTGCCTGAACGGGCAGTACTGTGATATTGTATGGATGGCGGCTTTGAATCCGCAGGACTGAAAAATAAAGTGGAGATAAATGAAAGATGAAAAAGGTAAGTTTTGTCATACCCTGTTATCGTTCCGAGCATACGCTGGAGCATGTGGTGGCAGAGATTGAAGAAAAAATGGAGCGGATGGAACCGTATGAATACGATATTTTTCTGATAAATGACTGTTCCCCCGACGGCACGCTCTCTGTCATCCGCAGGCTTTGTGAGGAGCATGAGAATATAAAGGGTATCAGCTTCGCAAGAAATTTCGGTCAGCATTCGGCCCTGATGGCGGGACTGCGCCATGCGGACGGCGATTATGTGGTATGTCTGGACGACGACGGACAGACCCCTGCGGATGAGGTGGACAAGCTGCTCGAAAAGCTGGAGGAGGGCTATGATGCGGTGTATGCAAAATACGAGCATAAGCAGCACTCTGTCTTCCGCAATATCGGAAGCAAAATGAACGATCTGATGACCCGGGTCATGCTGGATAAGCCTGCGGATTTGGCTATTTCCAGTTATTTTGCGGCAAGGCGTTTTGTAGTGGAAGATATGATCCGCTATGAAAATTCCTATCCCTATGTGATTGGTCTGGTGCTTCGCGCTACGAAGAATATTACCAATGTAGTGGTGCAGCACAGAGAGCGGGAGGAGGGAAGCTCCGGTTATACGCTGAAAAAACTGATGGGGTTATGGCTGAATGGTTTTACGGCGTTCTCTGTAAAGCCGCTCAGAATCGCTACGGCGGTGGGAGGATGCAGCGCCTGTGCCGGCTTCCTGTATGGTCTTTACACCGTTATCAAGCGTCTGGTGAATCCGGATGTACCTATGGGCTTTAGCTCCCTTATGTCCGCTATTGTGTTTTTCGGCGGCATGATTATGGTAATGCTGGGACTGATTGGCGAATATGTGGGACGTATTTATATCAGTCTGAATAATTCTCCCCAGTATGTCATTCGGGAAAAAATTAACATAGCTGATAAACAGTCGGAAAGGAATAAGACTTTTTGATGGATAGATTAAAAAACTGGTGGAAAGAGGATAACCGATACCTGACAATGATAAAGGCAGTGCTGATGGCGTTACTGCCCATTTTGTGCTGCCTGATACACTGCGGAATGCAGGGAAAGAGTATCGGGGATGTATATCTGCCGGCTTCCGAGTGGAACGATGAGCTGTTTTACTTCAAACAGGTAGAGGGAATTGTAAACTATGGTTATCCGCAGGGATATTTCGGATTTAATGAAAGTCATGCGCTGAAGCTTTCCTTTGCGGCGTGGAGCCCTGTACTGGTGTACCCGTGGATTTTATGGGGACTTTTGTTTGGCTGGAATCTGATGTCTCCGATTATCTGTAATATTGTGCTGCTTACGCTGGCTGTTTTTCTGTTCGTATGGCTGGTAAAGCCAACCTGGAAGCAGCTTGGCATTCTGACATTGTTATTCTGTCTTTTTACCCCCTTCGCGCGCTACATGCTTTCCGGTATGCCGGAAATTATCTGCTTCAGTATGCTGATTGTATTTTACGGACTGGCAATCAATTATCTTGAGCGGGAAAAGGGTTATAAGCTGGCATTGCTTTTCGTAATATCGGGGTTACTTACGCTGATGAGACCGTATATGCTGTTGTTTTTGCTGCTGCCCATGTATCTGTGGGTGCGGAAAAGCAAATGGAAGGGATTTGCAGGTTCCATGGCAGTGCTGGGTATTGTGGGAGTAAGCTATGTCCTGATTAAGCATTATCTTGGCGCGGAATATTTTGCGCCGTTATTCTTCACGGACTGGATTACTACCTTCTTTGACGAGGGAATCGGTGCGGGAATCCATAATTTCTTCGGAACACTTTACTATATGGGAAAGGATTTTATCAATCATACAGTGAGGGGTTTTCGGGAAGGGCTTGCGTCGGGAGCTTTTTTCGGCGGCTATCTGGTGATGACGGCAATTCTGTTGTGGCAGAGCGTTTCGGACTGGCGCAGGATGCGCAGAGAGAAAAAGACGGCGCAGGAAACAGGGGAAGACGCCCGTCTTATTGTGGAAGTCCATCTCGCCCTATGCTTTGTGGGAATGCTGTTTGCACTGCTTTTGATGTATAAGCTGACGGAAGGAAGCAAGCACTTGCTGACCTTTCTGGCAGCGGGTATTTTTGTAGTCAGCCTGATGCGGACCAGAACATATAAGAAAGCGGTTCTGCTTGGCGCGGTATTTGCGTACCTGTACAGCTATATGGCGGTGGATCCCTATGATTATCAGATTCCCTTTGTGGAAGAAAAAGAGGTGGAACAGCTTGCATATTGGAGCGCTGTTTTTGATGGGAATCTGGAGCTTGTGAAGGAGAATGCGCCGAATTTCGACAATGTGGTGGTCTGGGTATTCAGTGATACGACGGAGGAAGGAAACAGAAATGCAAAATGGCAGATTTTTTATGAACTGCCGAAGGGGTTCGGCATTAGCTGCTGTATGCCCGATTATGTAACCGGGAATCTGGAAAATATGGAGAGCCGTTATATTGCTACCGTTTCGGGCGGAAGCATTGACAGTATGTGTAAAGAGTTATCCTACAGGGAGCTGGGAAGAGATGGGGATATGGTATTATATGAGAGATATTAAGGTAGCAGGAGAGAAGAGAGAAAATATCATCTGGCATGCACTGCCTGTCATCGCCATGCTTGTATGGGGAGCCTTGTGTATCACAAATAATCTGTGGTATGACGAGGCTTATTCCGCTTCCATGGTATCGCTCCCCTGGAAACGGTTACTCTATATTACGGCAGTGGACGCCCATTCTCCCTTTTATTATGGCATTTTAAAACTGGTTTATCATTTATTCGGAGGCGGTACCCATTATCAAAGTCTGAAATTTTTGTCCCTGCTGTTTATGCTGGGCTACATGCTTTTGGGAAAATACTATGTGAGAAAGCTGTTTAACCAAAAAATATCCATTTACTTTATGCTGTTTTCCCTGCTGATGCCGAGTATGGCGGTGCAGGCGGGAAATGTGCGGATGTATGCCTTTGCGCTGTTTTTTATGACGCTGACGGGGCTTCTTGCCTATGATATCTATATGAATGCCACAAGAAAAAAGTGGATTCTGTTCTGTCTTGCCAGTATTTGTACGATGTACTGTCATACCTTTGCCATGATACATACTTTCTGGCTGTATCTGCTGTTTCTGGGAGCCTTGGCGTACAGTAAGCAGTATCAAAAGCTAAAGCATTGCCTGGGCTGCGGCATTGTGGCGGCGCTGGCATTTTCGCCATGGCTGGTGGTCACCTGTATGCAGATGGCGCTGCGGATGCGATATGATGCGGGCAGCGTGAATGAGCGGGCAACCCTGTATTCCTTTATGGATTATTGTAAGGAGTGGTTTTCTGCATTGGAGACCCCTATCGGAATTGTGGTGTTTTTGGGAATGGCAATCGCCATCGTGCTGGGATATTTTGCGGTGGACTGGATGCGGGAGAACCGTAATTACGCCCCCGCTGTCGGTGTGGGCGCACTGGGACTTACCGTGCTTACCGGGGGACTGATATCTGTCTATATCAATAACTGCTTTTTGGGCAGATATGTGTTTCCGGGTTTCGGATTCCTGATGCTGTTTTATGCGGTGGGAATGTGTAAGCTGGACGGCAAAAAGCTGAAAATTGCCATACTTGGGGCGGCATTTGTCTGTTTTCTGCTGCAGTACCGTTCCGAGCTTGCCCTGGAGTATGATAAGGGGCTGGATACCTATGAGAAGTTTGTGGAAGAGCAGATGACAGGGGAGGATGTGATTATCGTTCCCACCACCCATCCGCTGTTTTTAAATGTATATCATCCCGATATGCAGTATTATGTCAGTATGTACAAGTCCTACAAGCTTCCCTTCGTGAATACGGATGCGTTGACGGACTACAGTCAGTTGCATACGGCAGAGGGAAATATCTGGTATCTTTGTTTTGCGGGAGGCAGTCCAGAGAGCATGGCAGATGCCTTTGACTATGAGGAAGTATTGAGCTTCCATTATATGTATTATGATTTTGTGATTTATAAATTGCGTTGGAAATAGGGTTAGCGTATGAAAAAATGGAAGGAAAATTTCGCATATTTTTATAAGAATAAAATATATATGCTTTTGCTTGGTCTGACAGCGGTCTGCAGCTATGGCTTTGTTGTGACGCATTCCGCCATTGGAATCGATGATACGCCCTATGCGTATTATTTCGAGGAAGGACTGGCGGCAATCGTGGGCAGATGGGTTTTGTTTGTGCTGAACAAATTTTTGCACATCTCGGATTTTGCCCCCTTTCTGACGGATTTTGCAGGAGTGCTTCTGCTGATGGCGGCGGTGACGGTATGGGCGGCGCTGTTCCGTTCTGTCTTGGGAGAAAAAGTTCCGAAGTACGGTTACTTCTTCTTTGCCTGTATCTGTCTGTCCTGTCCGTTAATCAGTGAAGTTTATACTTATTATCTGCACAACGGCATCGGTATCGGATATCTGTGCTGCGGACTCAGTCTTTGCTGCTTCCGGGAGGGAATGGATTTTCTGCATAGGGATAAGAAGTGTCATTGGCTGCAAAAATGTATACCCTTTGCCGGGGCTGCGGTTTTTCTGTGGATTGCGCTGGGCTGCTATGAATCTTTTATGATTGTATGGCTGCTTGGTGTGTGTCTGGTGCTTTTGACAAAACGGTTTGCAGATGAGCGGAAAGGCGTCTTCCGGGCGCTGTGCGCGGCTGCCGGAATCGCGCTGGCGGGACTTGTGCTTCGCAGTATAATGATTGCACTGGTTACAAAGATTTTCGGACTGGAATATCTGAAGGAGGAAGCGGTGCAGCGTTCCATTACCGAGATGGCAGGCTGGCTGTTGGAAGCGGATGCAGTAAGTAATTTCGGTATGATTTTGAAACGGATATTTGTGATGTACGGCGTGTTTGCCTATGCTTATTATCCGATTAAGATATTCGTACTGGCAGCAGCGTTTATGCTGTGTTTTGGTGTCTGGAGGAGTATTCGCCGGAGGGACGGATGGATTTTTCTTCTGACCATAGGAAGCATTCTTGTGTGTTTCCTGCTTGTGATAGTAGAGGGAAAAGCGACCTTGTACCGCTCTGCCCAATTCCTTCCGATAGTGTGCGGCTATGGTGCGCTGCTTGCGGTGTATGCAGTGAGCGGACTTGGCAGGAAAACCGGGAAAGCAGAGAAGATGTGGACGAAGGCGTCAGGGCTTTGCCGCGGGCTGGTAATTCTTGTGCTTTGTGCGATTCTCTGGAATCAGTGCGAGGATATGAACAAATGGTTTTATGTGGACTATGCAAAGTATGAGAATGCCAAAGAATATACGAACCAGATTGCCTATGAGCTGGAGAAAAATTTTGATACCTCCAAGCCGGTAGTGTTTACCGGGGTCTATGAAATCCCACAGAGTATTGTGAAGGATGCCTATGTGGAATTTGGAACGGAAACCTTCTTTCAAATAAAGCGTATCACGGATTTGGTGGACGAGCATCTGTTGGAGAAGTTTTACAGAACAGACGGCGTATGGGTGGCGCAGACGCCTGCTCTGTCCGTTATTTCCTGGGGGAAATATGCGTTTGACGATGATTCGGAGCTGGTGCGTTTCTTTGAGATGCACGGGCATGATTTGGTTCCGCAGACGGATACCGGAGTGTATGAGGAGGCGGAGCAGTATGCCCTTTCCCTTCCGCATTTCCCCGAGGAAGGCTCCATTGTGGATATGGGAGAGTATATTATTGTAAATTTGTAACAGTTCAGCGATGCAGAAATGATTGTACAATATGTCCGTGGGAGTTTACTCTCTAAGGGCATGTTGCACAATCATTTCTATAGGGCGGACGCCCGACATGAAATAAGTTGGCGGCTTTAACCATATTTGAAAGTAAAAATGTGCATTCCGCCAACTTATGAATGGCATGGCTGAACTGTTACGTGAATTTTTAAGGGTGCAAGGAAAGGTAAACAATATGGACACTTACAAGTATGCCGGGGTAATCAATGGTAAGAAAATTTGTGAAATGATTTTGACAATCTATGCCACATGCAGCATGAGCTATGTGCTGAATCTGATGACAGCGGGCAGTGGGTTTAGTCAGAGTGCGTTCAGTATTTTATTATTTCTGCTTTTATTTGCCGGGGTGCATTATGTGATTGATAAATTGGCACGGATAGAGGACGGAAAGCAGAGAAGAAGGCGAATTGGTTATGTCTTTGTGACAGGTTTCCTTTTGGGACTTGCATTTGTGATGGGATACCAGCTCCGTATGCAGGGCATGACTTTACTTGGAGTAAAAGGAAAATTGCTGATTCTGTTAGCCGCAGGGGGGATAAGTGTGGCGCTTTCCCCTTTTGTCAGCGGGTGGTTTGCGCTGCTCGACGGGCGGAAATCTACGGATGCACAGGAAGCGGCAGCAACCGGGGCAAAAGCCATGCACGGCGGTAAAGTGTTTCTGATTAGCATGGCTGTAATTTTTTGTTGCTGGATACCTGTATTTCTGGCGTATTACCCCGCCATTATGTCTTATGATTTTAACCGTCAGTCCATTTGGGCGTATCAGGGGTATATCTGGTTTACCACCCATCACCCACTGATACATACCTTTCTGATTAAGTGCTTTTTTGATTTGGGAAAAACGATTGGCTCCTACGAAATTGCCATGGCTTTGTTTAGTCTGATGCAAATGCTTATTTTATCAGCGGTATATGCCTATTCCTGTAGTATGATTGGGCGCCTGACGCGCAAAAAATGGACGGTTGCAGTGACGGTGCTTTTCTTTGCACTGCTTCCGCTGCATTCTGTCATGGTGCTGTGCATGACAAAGGATGTGCTGTTTGGCGCATTTTTTCTTTTGTTCCTGCTTCTGCTTTTGGAAAGAAAAATGTGTGCCGGCAGACGGCTTTTGCCGGATATCGCGTTAGTGTTTACAGGGATTCTGATGCTTTTGTTCCGCAACAATGCGGTGTATGCCTTTGTGGTGTTTGCGCTGTTTTGGCTGCTTTGGTCCAAAAAGGAGCGGATTTCCGTTCTTGTACTGTGTGTGCTGATTACCGCAGGAGGCATAGGCGTGAATGCGGGGATGAAAGCCGTCATGGGTGCGGGAGAGGGCAGCGAAGCGGAAAAATACAGTGTGTTTATGCAGCAGATGTGCAGAACTGCGCGGAATCATGAAAATACGCTGACGGAAGAGGAATGGGCAATTTTAAATTACTATGTACCCTGTGAATACTGGCATGATTACAACCCCGCCATAGCGGACAGTATTAAGGGGAATGTTACGGTTACCGCTTTTCAGAACTGGAAGGATGACATCCCACAGATGCTAAAAGACTGGGCAAAAATCGGACTGCGCTATCCCAATGATTATATTGATGCGTTTTTGGAATTGACAATGGGCTACTGGTTTCCCGATGATGTGTCCCATGCGGAGGTTTTGGGCTATGGGGAGGATTCCCATTACGGATTGATTTATACCTTTAATGCTTCGGCGAGTGAAGTTTTTGAGGGAGTGGAAAGTCATTCCTACCTGCCGGGACTGCAGAAATGGTATCAGAAAATCGTAAATGGAAACGCTTATTATGATATGCCTGTGCTTTCCAATTTATTTAAACCGGCATTTTATTGCTGGGTGCTGGTACTTGTTATGATTTCCTTTATTTACCGCAGACAGAAAGGGAAACTGGTGCTGTGTATGCTGCCGTTCTGGTATCTTATGACGCTGTTTCTTGGTCCGGTGGTAAATATCAGATATGTGTATCCGATTATTGCGGCGGTTCCCCTTCTGCTTTCCTGGCTGTTTGGCAGTGAGGACAGTTTTGAACGGAAAAAATAAAATGTTGCAATTTGTGTAAACTTATGCTACAATTTATCATTGTCAGAGTAATCTGTATGGATGGATTCCCGAGTGGCCAAAGGGGACAGACTGTAAATCTGCTGCAAATTGCTTCGGTGGTTCGAATCCACCTCCATCCATTCGCGTTGATGAGGCTAATAGAACAGTGCTTAGCGCGTAAGTCTATGTAATCAGCTATAACGCGTCCGCTGGTGTGGCGGAATAGGCAGACGCAAGGGACTTAAAATCCCTCGGGGGCAACCCCGTGCCGGTTCAAGTCCGGCCACCAGCAGTATTTAGAGAATAGAGAAAACACTGATAAATTCGATGTTTTCTCTATTTTTTTGCTTTTTAGGAAATTCCGATTTTGGATAAGGAAAAAAGAAGCCTTGTTTATGTTGGCTGTAACATTTCGCCTTTACTTTTTTAAAAGAAGGCCCGATCCTGTCTCCGAGTTCATTGAGAAGAGCCGTGCGGAAAGCATTGCGCAGATAGTTGTAGTTAAAGTGTTTTACATGGCGCCAGAAGCCGTCATCACTGTAACCACCTTCGGTAAGGAGGCAGTGGATGTGAGGATTCCATTTGAGATTCTTGCCAAAAGTATGCAGGACCATGATATAGCCGGGAATGAAATTTTTTGCATGGTTCATCAATGCGGAAAATGGTGATATAATTATCAACCAGTAACTGACAGTAGCCTTTTCCGGCATATCTGCCCTCGTTACGCTCTCGATGGGACTGTGGAAACGTGTCCAGGCTTAAAATAGACTTCTTAATTCTGTCAACCTGTCCTTTGGCATTTTCAGGAGCCAATTTCTCATTTGCGATATATTCGTAAATGTGGTCTAATTCACGGATTGCTCTGGGGTTGACTTTTACCTTATAGAGTGAAAGATTTGAAAAATAATTGTTGACACATGAATTAATTTACTGTATCACGATAATATATATATCAAAGGCTAGGAAGAGAAGAAAACTCTACTCAATTTATTTATTGCTATTTCAAAGCTGCAGTCAGAGTTAGAAGCACTGGTTGAAAATCATCCTGAGTGGCGCAAAAATGCCATTGCATTTACAAAGCATGCTTTTTCTGAGTTATGGGGAGAAGCATGGCATTTACCAGACCAGATTGTGTCCAGCGAGTATTTAACTTTGGAAGACAGGGGGCATTCTCTCTTTGTGTCTCTGAAATTGTGTTTTAGGGCATAAATGGCAACAAGTTGATAATAAGGGTTTAAAAGCAGGAAATCTTAATTGCGGTAAGAAGTCCTGCTTTTTGTGTTTAAGGTATGGCAGGTAAAATCAGTTAAGAGCTGCAAAAAATAATGTATATTATGTAAGAAGATGTGATATGCTCCCTTCTAGGTAAATCTTAATGAAATCTGGTAATTCTTATTAAATTTTTTAATGTTTTAAAATATTGAGTTAACAATCAATATATGTTAATATTATATATATAAAATCTGAAGGAGGGATTATATGTTCAATGTTATGATAAGCGTATTTTTCCTAGTCGGCGTTGCAGTATGTATTTGTGTGATTGGTTTCATATATTGTAAAAAGGAGAAAAAACGGGAAGAGAGACAGATGAAAGAAAAAAGTAGTGGTGAGAATCAAAATTCGGATGCTGCTGTAACTAAATTAGCAATGCATAATCAATATAATGGTCTTAATAACAGGGGGCGAATTAATTAAAAAAGTTATTACACTAGGAGGAATTAATTGATAAAAAAGTACTTTAAGAAAATAACTGCTATACCTATTGCTTGTTTAATATTATTCGTTAATTCATTAAATGTTTTGGCAGCAAAAGGAGAGATACAAACACATTTATTAGTTAATAACTTTGAGGGTATAGAAATTCAAGATGTAGAATTGTTAATTCAAAGGGCTGAGCTTGGTATTGATGAGTTTAAAGAGAATACGGGTATGAACTTTCAAATTGACAATGAAATAATGGATATGAATCTTCCCGCTACAACTGTGGAATTATGTTCTGAGAGAGAATATAACCTCAAAACATACCAAACCTCACAATATTTAGGTAAAATTGTAAATGAACAAGGTAGATTGGATGACGTATATGCGATACATGGTATTTCTGTTTATAGTGATACAACTGTAAGTGATACAGATACCAATGGGGGATGTACAATTACAACTACTTTGTATATACAATGGGGAACTGGTGATAGGATAGAATTGAAGTTACTTCGTTCTTCTGCAAATCTCTCAGGTACCTTACGTCCTACTTCCCTAAAAATGGAAAATTGTGTATATGAGGGATGGACAACAAATGTAAATCACTATAACACTAAAACGATTAGTTTACCATCTGCTGGAATTTATAATCTATATCCATCATATACCGGATACATATCTGAATATAGCAGTTATGTAGGTGCAGAGGATACGGTATCTTTTGGAGATGGTGGTGTTTTGAAAACATCAATATATTATGATTGTTAAGGGGAGGACAAATATTGTTGTAAATATGTGCTACGGCTCATCTTTCGTAATGCAGGGATTTGTGGAAGTTATTGTTTACGGAACTGCCGTAAAGTATAAATAAGAAACAGATTTTATAAATTCCTTGCATTCATCCACAATTTATGCCAGGGTATAACTAATATTTTTGAAAGGATAACTGCTATGAATATTTTTATGTTAAACAGCTTGAGACGCAGAGAGACGTAAGCTCTTGTAACCGGAAAGATTTCCGCATGGTTGCAAGAGATGTACGTCTTGTTTCTGTGCGGTGCTGTTGATATAAAGTTATAGACGCAGAACCGTAATAGATTTAGCCAGTGCTAATTCCGTTGCGGTTTTTTTTATCCAAATTCATAAAAAACAGGAGGAAAACATGAAGAAAAAAATAAGTAAATGTGTAGCAGAAATATTAGGGGGAATCTCGTATGATGAAATCATGGAACTGATGGAAATTCCGCCGGAAGCAACCATGGGTTAACGGGTTTACAAGCTGCTTGGTATGAGCTGCCCAGAGAAGATGTAGGGAGAACAAAACATAAATATTGATATGTAAAAGTAAGGTTAGAGTAGTGCCACGAAAAAATGTATATAAAAAAATGTAGATTATATAAGAAGATGATATAATAAATAAAATAGACAAAAATATATTTTGCTATAAGAATCATCTTAAAAATATGATATAACAAAAAATCAGGAGGAATCGTGTGAAAAAATTTTCTCACACATACTTGTGCGGATGCCCAAATTTACAGGCTGTGGAAGCAGGGAGGATTAAAATGAGAGAAGAATTACAAGCACTATGTACAGAATTTATCAGGGACAGAGATATAGCCAAGTCTGCGTTTGCGTGGGAAAGCCGTTATATGCCGCCCATTTGCGCCGGGATTCTGGCAGATAAAGTCAAACCCCTGACGGCAGAGGATTTGAAAAGATTCCGACAGATGATTAAAGACGAAACGGGAGTATTTTCCAATTTCCGGGGAACGGTTATTGCACCCATAACGTGTATGCTGGCAGTCAGCGGGGATGCGGGGAAATTGTTGGCGAATACCTTGAAGGTGTATGAGGAACTGAAAAAGTATTTTTGGTCGTCGCAATTTTTACCGCTGGCATCTGCGATTGTGGCGCAGATGTCCGAGGAATCCCAGTATCCATATATTGTGCAGAAGACAAAAGTTATTTATGACCTGATGAAGAAGGAGCATCCTTTTTTGACATCCTCGGAAGATGGTCCCTTTGCGGCAATGCTGGCTTACGCGGAGTGCAGCCCCGAAGCGATAACGGTGGAGGTCGAGAAGTGCTATCAGATTTTGCATCCCCAATTTTTTTCCGGTAATGCTGTGCAGTCCTTAAGTCATGTTCTGGCATTGGGCGAGGGCAGCGCGGAAATGAAATGCAGAAAATTTACGGAGTTGTTTGATATCTTAAAGTCCAAGGGATATAAATATGGCACGGATTATGTTCTGGCAACACTGGGAGCGCTGAGTATCCAGCCTTATGATGTGGTTTCTATGATTGATGATGTGACAGCAGTTACAGATTATTTAGAAAAGCAAAAAGGTTACGGCTTCTTTGGAGCAATGAAAAAAGAGCGTCTCATGCACGCGGCGATGCTGGTCTGCAAATCCTATTTGGGAAAAGCAAATAGTCAGATTATGAATTCCACGGCAGTAAGCAGCGCAGTAGCCATGGTAGCAGCAGAACAGGCGGCTATTTGTGCGGCAATCGCAGCATCCGCGGCGGCAAGCAGCGCGTCAAGTTAAGGATGAGGAGAAAGAGTATTGTGGTTAAAGTAGATTTTTATGATGAAATAGAAGACAGCCTGTTAGAATTTGCCGTTATCATAGCGAGAACCGAGGGCAAGTGGGTGTTCTGCAAGCACAGAGAAAGAGATACCTATGAGGTTCCCGGGGGACACCGGGAAGCTAATGAAGCGATTTTTGATACTGCGAAAAGAGAACTGTATGAGGAGACAGGGGCGATAGACTTCGATATCAAGCCGATTTGTGTATATTCCGTAGAAGGAAACAAGAGGGAAGGTGAAATCCTCATGGAAAAGGATTATGGTATGCTCTATTTTGCGGAGATATATTCCTTTGAAAAAGAGCTGCACAACGAAATTGAAAAGTTGTTAATTACCGATACCCTTGTTGATAACTGGACATACCCTCTGATACAGCCTAAGCTGATTCAGGAGGCGCAGAGGAGGAAAGTTTTGTAAGCATCGGCATGAAATGTACATAAAAAAAGAGCGTTGGGGAATACTTTTTTCACAGTATCAGAAAATGAGTAACAGTTCAGCCATGCAGAAATGATTGCGCAACATGCCCTTAGTGAGTAAACTCCCACGGACATATTGTACAATCATTTCTGCATGACTGAACTGTTATGAAAATTATGGAAAAACAATTGTTTTCATTGTAAAATATTGGATTTTTAGATAAAATAAGTGTTATGGGTTAAACATGAACTCTATATTGCATCAGGAAAGGATTTACGCATGAAAAAGAAAGTACTTGCAGCAATGATTATTGCAATAGGTATTCTGGCGGGCTGTGGAAAAGAGGAGGAGTTACCTCCTGTGATTCAGACCCTGGAGCCGGAATCGCTTACAGAAGAGACACAGGAAGAAGCGGTTCCCGAGGACGGAGAAGTAACCGTTATCACCGAGAGAAAAGTGGTAGATGGTAAGATGCAGAGCTATCTTACCGGGGAATGGAAGGATGAGGCTGTTGTAAAAAGACGTAATATGGCAGTTATGATTCCGAACAACAAGGGTGTTTTGCCTCAGTATGGTATTTCACAGGCAAGTATCATATACGAGGCGCCTGTGGAGGGACGTATTACCCGCCTGATGGCGCTTTTTGAGGATTATGACGATTTAGACCACATCGGACCCGTGCGAAGCAGTCGTGACTATTATGTGTATGAAGCTATGGCATATGATTCTATCTATGTAAACTGGGGGCTGGCAGTTCCGTTTGTTGGACCGATTATTAATACGGATAAAATTGATAATATCAGTGAGCCGGTAGAGGGCATCGATGTTCCTGCTGCCGAAGCGTTTGACCGTATTTCCAGACCCGGATATAAGAAAGAGTATACCGGTTATGTGTTTATAGACGGATATAACAAAGCGGTAGAGCGTTTGGGATATGAGACGGAATACAGAGAAGACAGATTTGTACAGGCGTTCACCTTTGCGGCAGACGGGTACAAGGCAGAATATGCAGATTACCCTTCCGCAACGAAAATTTATCCCGGCGGAACCCAGAGCAATGCCGGTGGATATGGCAATGCAAATCCCTGTTTTACCTATAATGAAGAGGATGGTTTGTATTACCGTACCCAATATGGCAGTGCGCAGATTGATGAAATGAATGGTGAACAGCTTGCAGTTACCAATGTGGTGTTCAAGATTTGCCATGGTGAGGTCAGGGAGCCTGTAGATAAGGATTATCTTGCGTTTGGAGTGCATGGCGAGGGAGAAGCCTATGTATTTACCAATGGAAAAGTCATTCACGGAACATGGAAGCGCAACAGCGATTATGAACCGAACCTTTTCTATGATGAAAACGGTAATGAAATCGTGTTTAATCAGGGAAAAACCTGGATTTGTAATATTTGGCAGGAGTATCAGGAATATATGTCCTACGAATAAAAAGAGCATGTTTAAAAAGGAAAAATAATGGCAGAAGATAAAGCAGTATCTAAAAAATGTCGCACAGGCGTTTTCCTTTATATAGGAATTATGCTTACAGTCATTTTCTTAAATATTTTGGCGTGGAACAGTGAGGCTTTTTGTGACGCCTATATTGCGTATGTTTTTCCGGTCTGGGTGAATACCTATGGCAGATTTACGGGACTATTCTCTTTTTCCGTAGGTGAATGGTTAATAATGGCAGGTGTTTTGCTGGTGCTGCTTGCGATCCTGTTGATGCCGACAGCCGTATTAGCGGGCATCCTGCAATGGAAACGGTGGAAGTGCTTTCTGAAGCGCTTCTACTGTTTTTTGGCGTGGACAGTGCTTATCGTGTGGCTTGTCATGACGTTAAACTGCTTTATTCTTTATCACGCCTCTACTTTTTCGGAGACTTATTTCGGCGAGGATACAGGAGAGTATACGCTGGAGGAGGTTTTGCAGGTCAGAAATTATGTGGTGGAGCAGTGCAACCGCCTTTCCAGAGAAGTGGCAAGGGATGAAAACGGCGTTGTGACATATGAGGAAACCCTGTCGGCGGACGGAGCGTTGTTGGATATGGAGGACCGCGCCAGGGAAGCGATGCAGCAGTTGGGAAAGCGTTATTCCCAACTGGATGGCTGGTATCCCAGACCAAAGGCAATGATGTTTTCTGATTTCATGTGCCAGCAGTATATGCAGGGGTATTATTTCCCTTTTTCCATGGAAGCGAATTATAATGATGTTATGACAGAGATAAGGAAGCCTGCTACTATGTGCCATGAGCTGGCTCACCTGCGGGGGTATATTTACGAGGATGAAGCGAATTTTATCAGTTATCTTGCCTGTACGCAGTCGGAGGATATTTATTTTCAGTACAGCGGATATCTGAGTGTGTTAAATTATCTGGAAAATGACCTGTATTACGCAATACAAAATAATTTTGAGGCTTACAAGGAGGCTGTGAGTACGGTGAAGCCTCTGTCGGTCTATCGCACTGTACGGGAGGACAATATCTTTGTCAGTGATGAAGAATGGGAGCGTATCAACGCCAAAGCATGGATGGATACCGAGACAGTGGATGAGATATCGGATGTGTTTGTGGATACAACGCTTAAGGCAAACGGCGTGTCGGATGGCATGGTGAGCTACAGCAGGGTGGTGCGGCTGCTGATGCAGTACTATCGGATAGAAGGAAATATTTTTGAATAAATTTTATAAAAAGTATTGACAATTAAAAAAACACCATGTAAAATAATCGGTGTTGTGACGCAGTGCAATACATAATAAGTGTTGTGAAAGGATTACGTCTGTTAAGCCCAGATAGCTCAGTTGGTAGAGCAGAGGACTGAAAATCCTCGTGTCACTGGTTCGATTCCGGTTCTGGGCATTTTGCAGGAGGCTTTTTACATGGCTGAATGCTTCATATATACGCGGGTGTAGTTCAATGGTAGAACACCAGCCTTCCAAGCTGGATACGTGGGTTCGATTCCCATCACCCGCTTTCATATGCAAAGCATATGGTTTGGGTATTATAAGATTGCGTATGATATCCGAGGAAATTATTAATTTCATACCTTCCGTATACAGGTGAAAACCTGTAAAATTATGCGCGAGTGGCTCAGCGGTGGAGCACCTCCTTGCCAAGGAGGGGGTCGCGGGTTCGATCCCCGTCTCGCGCTCTCACAAAATAAAAGCGGTACCAATTCGGTACCGCTTTTATTTTGTGAGAGCGTGGAATTGCCTATTCCTTCACTTCCGTTTCCAAACTGTCTACTTTCCAAACACCGTCTTCCTGTACTACCACTATATCCGCAATCATTTCACCGAGAATAAAATCCTCTCCCAGCATTTTTGCATGAATATAATTTTTCTTCTTTTCCAAGATGGTTATTTCTTTTATTTCCCCAATACCAACTCCCGGCATTTCTGCGACCAGCACATACAAATCCTGCTCTTTTTCTAATAAAAGAGGACGTTCACCTTCCAGATACTTTTTATAAAATTCTTCTTCTGCAAAATCCTCTGTACAAATCTGATCGGTTTTTTCCCGAATCCTGGTCAAAGAAACTTCTTCACGTAATTTCATGTAGTCAGTTCCGTTTTCTGCATAAACGGTATTATCCGCGCTCTGACCGAGTAAATTCTGCCATACACTATAATACATTTCAATGTAAGAATCATATGTATCTGCAACAATGTCTTTTGCTTCCGTCTGTCCGCATCCTCCCAAAAGAAGAATAATCGCAATACTGCCAATTTTCATTAATATTTTTTTCATCCAAGCCGCCCCCTGTAAAACCGGTATATGTAACAAAATTTATTGTCTACACATGAAGTATATATAGATTATATATCATGTGTAGCATAATTATTTTCTATTTAAAATATGTGCATAATCGGTATATAGAATATCCAGTATTTAGATACTGTGACAAATATTGATAATTTCTCGATGCGGGGTCACTGATTATAATATTATTATCATCATAGCCATAAGCAGCAACAAAATGTGTTCCGCTACTTGATGTCATTCCAACTAATACCGGATTTCCGGAACCTATTGCACCTTTAATATAATTGATGGCATATGACATATCTGATGCCAGATTATATGTATATCCATATTTAGATGCAGCATCGGCATATACGAAAGGGCAGGCTGAGTTACCAAGTTTGGAATTTACTTGCGCCGGCGAGTCCGTTCCTCCATAGTATTGTTGAATCATAGTAAAGCTTGTCAAACAACATCCTGCACTCCCTATAGTTTTTCCTTCTGTCATCATTATTTCATTTTTCCATCTGGAATCACCTTGCTGCAAGTTTGTAAAACCACTCAGTACAACAGTTGCTCTTCTTTTTGACATCTGTTGTCCTAATGCAGCTAATCGATCACTTTCTTCTTTGTGAGCTGATATGTCAATATTTTCAATAGAATCTAAAGGTTCAAAATCATTTGTCACCTCTTCCGCAAATACGCAAAAAGCACCTGCATTAACCAACAATAGATATGCTAAAATAACTGCTAATATTTTTTTCCTCATGAGAAACTTCCTCCTTTTTTGCGTTCTCTGTTTCATAGCCATTTCGGATGTGCAATAAGTTCTTATATTTTTTCCTAATGTGCTATATGAGCAGATTGTTATTCCTTTGTATATAGCATATGTTCAAAACAATAATTTAACTGTTCTCCATTGGAATCAACTCCTCAACAAATCATTCGTTCATTCATTAAATTTAATAGAGTAGCGTTACAAAATATATATTATAATAATATAATATCCATATACACTAATGATTATCAAATAACCATTATTCATTTTTAAACATAAAAGGATTTCCTTAATATGATTATTATTTATTTGCCTTAGTCGAATATTTATGGTAAACTATTACAATAATTAAAAATTATTTGGGTGGATATTTGAATGAACCAAGAAAGAATAGGACCATTTATAGCAGAGCTACGCAAAAAGAAAAATTTGACACAAAAAGAATTGGCAGATCAATTAGGTGTCACACAAACGGCAGTCTCCAAATGGGAAAAAGGGGGTTCACTTAGATAAAGATACCACATCAATCCCACGCTGACTTTTGCTCAACCGATACAGCCGGAGGGCTGGA
>CALWSL010000015.1 GCA_944384205.1 uncultured Acetatifactor sp.
GGGGCGTATGAAGCGCCGAGTACGGTAGGGATTATGTGCAGGGCGGCAAAGAAGAAAGTGAAAGGGCTTGAGGATTTCCATTTCCACACGCTCCGCCACACCTACACAAGCAATCTGCTTTCCGGCGGCGCAAAGCCGAAAGATGTGCAGGAACTTCTCGGACACTCCGATGTCAGTACCACAATGAACATCTACGCTCACTCTACAAGGGAAGCGAAGCGTACTTCCGCAAGGCTGCTGGATAAGGTGGTCGGCGGGGAATAAAAAGTTGCCCTTGTTTCGGCTCGTAAGGGCAAAAACAAGGGCAAACAGATAAGGTTTGAATGAAAAACAGGCGTGAAGCCTTGAAAAATCAATGGTTTTTGAGGATTAGATAGTTAAATGATAATTTGTCTTGCACATGGCATGAGAACATAATAAAATAAATGCAATAATATTATCATGAAATCGAGGGATTAGAATGGAACAAAAGGAATATACCACGGGCGAACTGTTAAAGCGGTTCATTCCTTATTTTAAGAAATACAGAGGAACCTTGTGCCTTGATTTATTTTGTGCGGCGCTTACGACAGTCTGCGAGCTGGTGCTGCCGCTGATTATGCGATATATCACCAATGAAGGACTGAGAGACCTGGCGGCGCTTTCCGTGCGCACGATTGCCGGGCTCGGTCTGTTGTATTTTGCGCTTCGCATTGTGGATTGTTTTGCCAGCTATTATATGGCGGATATGGGACATGTAATGGGAGCCAGAATAGAGACGGACATGAGGCGGGATGCTTACAGTCATCTCCAGAAGCTTTCCAATACGTATTACAGCAATACGAAAATCGGACAGATTATGGGGAGAATCACCAATGATTTGTTCGATGTGACGGAGTTTGCCCACCATTGTCCGGAGGAATTTTTTATTGCGGCAATCAAAACCGTGATTTCCTTTGTGATACTGGTAAGAATTAATGTGGCTTTGACGATTCTGATTTTTTTGTGTGTACCGCTGATGCTTCTGGTATGTATGGTATTAAACCGCAGGATGCGCAAGGCGTTCAGCAGACAGCGCAATCAGATTGGTGAGCTGAATGCCCGGATTGAGGACAGTCTGCTGGGACAAAAGGTGGTCAAGGCGTTTGCCAATGAGGATGTGGAAAATGATAAGTTCGGTCATGACAACGCTGTTTTTTTTGAGATTAAAAAAATGACCTATCGCTATATGGCGCTGTTTCAGACCTCTGTAAAAATGTTTGACGGCATTATGTATCTGCTGGTGGTGGTGGCAGGCGGAATTTTTATGATAAGGGGTCAGATAGCGCCGGGTGATTTGGTGGCATATATGATGTATGTGACCACGCTGATTGCCACCGTCCGCAGAATTATTGAGTTTGCGGAACAGTTTCAGAGAGGCGTGACGGGAATTGAGCGTTTCTTTCAGATTATGGATGCCGATATAGAAATTTTTGACGAGGAGGACGCGGTGGAACTGGAAAATCCCCGGGGAGATATTGTGTTTGAGGATGTAAGTTTTGCCTATGCCGACGACCATAATCAGGTGTTTGAAGATTTGAATTTGCATATAAATGCCGGAGAAAAGGTGGCGATTGTAGGTCCCTCCGGCGGAGGAAAAACCACGCTCTGCAACCTGATTCCGAGATTCTATGATGTTTCAAAAGGGAAAATTACCATAGACGGAGAGAATATCAGGCATTTTACCTTAAAGAGTCTGCGCAGTAATATCGGTATCGTGCAGCAGGATGTCTATCTGTTCTCGGGAACCATTTTTGAGAATATTGTATATGGCAGACCCGGCGCGGACAGAAGTGAAGTGATAGAGGCGGCAAAGCGTGCCGGAGCCCATGACTTTATTATGGAGCTGAAGGATGGCTATGATACTTATGTGGGCGAGCGGGGGGTGAAGCTTTCCGGCGGACAGAAGCAGAGGATCAGCATTGCCAGAGTATTTTTGAAAAATCCGCCGATTATTATACTGGACGAAGCAACCTCGGCACTTGACAATGAGAGCGAGTTTGCTGTGGCACGGTCCCTTGATAAGCTTTCCGAGGGACGAACCACGCTGACCATTGCGCACCGCCTGTCCAGTATCCGCAATGCTGACAGAATTTTGGTATTGACGGACGAGGGAATTGTGGAAGAGGGGAAACATGAGGAATTGATTGCAAGGGAAGGCATTTATCATCGGTTTTATGAGATGGCAAATGCAATACGATAAAAAATACAGACAAAGAAAGGGGTTTTGCATATGAAATTAGTGTTTATCGGGGCAGACCATGAGGTTACGGGAAGCTGTCATTATCTTGAGGTGGGCGATAAGCATATGCTTGTGGATTACGGCATGGAGCAGGGGGTAAATGTATTTGAGAATGCGCCGCTGCCGGTGAGTGAGGCGCAGATTGATTATGTGTTTCTTACTCATGCGCATGTGGACCATTCGGGACTTTTACCGCTTCTGTATGCACGAGGGTTCCGAGGTCAGGTTTTTATGACGGATGCGTCCGCCGATTTGTGCAGCATTATGCTGCGTGACTGTGCGCATATTCAGATGATGGAGACGGAGTGGAAGAACCGCAAAGCGAAAAGAAGCGCGAACATGGAAATGCAGGAACCTCTCTTTCATATGGAGGATGCCGACGGTGTGATTAAAAGAATTGTTCCCTGCCATTATAACCGTATCATAGAGGTTTGTGAGGGCGTGAAAATCCGTTTTACGGATATCGGACACCTTCTGGGTTCGGCAAGTATTGAAATATGGATGACGGAAAACGGCAATCAGAAGAAGATTGTGTTTTCCGGAGATATCGGTAATAAAAATCAGCCCCTGCTGAAGGACCCTGCCTTCACGGAGGAAGCGGATTATGTTGTGATGGAATCAACTTACGGCGACAGACTGCATTCCACGGAAAAACCGGATTATGTGAAAGAGCTGGCAGGTATTTTGCAGGAAACCTTTGACAGGGGCGGAAATGTGGTGATTCCTTCTTTTGCAGTGGGAAGGACACAGGAAATGTTGTACTTTCTGCGGAAGGTCAAGGTGGAACGTCTGGTGAAGGGACATGAAGATTTTCCGGTATATGTGGACAGTCCCATGGCGGTGGAAGCCACAGATGTTTTTAATGAGAACAGAATGGAGTGCTTTGACGAAGAGGCGATGGAGCTGGTGAAGGAAGGAATTAATCCGATTTCTTTTGCCGGATTGAAGCTGACGATTACCAGCGAGGAATCCAAGGAAATTAATTTTAACGACACCCCGAAGGTTATTTTATCGGCATCCGGTATGTGTGAGGCAGGAAGAATCCGTCACCATTTGAAGCACAATCTGTGGAGACCGGAATGTACGATTTTGTTTGTGGGTTATCAGTCTGTGGGAACCTTGGGAAGAAGTCTGGTTGAGGGAGCGGAAGAGGTCAAACTGTTTGGCGAATCCATTCAGGTGAGAGCGCAGATAAAAATTCTGGCAGGTATCAGTGGACATGCGGATAAGAACGGTCTGATTGAATGGATATCTGCTTTTAAAGAAAAACCGAAAAAGGTGTTCATTGTACATGGTGAAGACAGAGTATGTACTTCTTTTGCAGAATGCCTGAAAATGGAATACGGACAGCGGGCTTACGCACCGTACAGCGGAACGGAATTTAACCTGCTTACCAACAGATTTGAGTACGAAGCGGAGCCTGTGCCTATTAAGAAGAAGGCGAAAGCTGCTTCCGGAGTGTACGCAAGACTGCTTGCCGCAGGACAGAGGCTGATGGCATTAATCGGCAGAAGTGACGGACTGGCAAATAAGGATATGGCGAAGTTTGCCGACCAGATAAATTCCATCTGCGACAAGTGGGAGAGCTGAAAAGAAAGGAATCGGACAGTGTATGAATATGATTGTAGCGGCAGACAATAACTGGGCAATCGGAAACCGGAATGAACTTTTGATTCGTATCCCCAATGACCACAGGCATTTCAGGGAGGAGACTGCCGGAAAGATAGTAGTGCTGGGACGTAAGACGTTGGCAACCTTTCCTCAGGGGATGCCTTTGGGCAACCGGATAAATATTGTTTTGTCCAGAAATGCAGATTACAAGGTGAAAGGTGCAACGGTGGTGCATTCCATAGACGAGCTGATGAAGGAATTGGAACCGTATAACAGCGAGGATATTTATATCATCGGTGGAGAGAGCGTATATCGTCAGATGCTTCCCTATTGCAATGTGGTGCATGTAACCAGAATTGACCATGAATATGCGGCAGACGCCTATTTTCCCAATCTTGATGCAGATAATGAGTGGGAGATTACGGCGGACAGTGACGAACAGACTTATTTTGATATAGCGTATGAGTTTGTGAAATATGAGAGAAAAAAGAAGTAATTGACTTTTACGTGGAAAAGTATAATAATGTTAGACAGATAAATGATAATCCAAGGAAAGAGGGAATATACCAATGGAAAAGAAAAATATCGATTGGAGTAATTTAGGTTTTGGATACGTAAAGACAGACAAAAGATATGTATCCAACTTTAAAGACGGCGCATGGGATGAGGGCGCTCTCATCGAGGATGCAGACATTGTTTTAAATGAGTGTGCCTGTGTTCTGCAGTATGCACAGACTATTTTTGAAGGTTTGAAGGCTTATACTACCGAGGATGGACACATTGTTACCTTCCGTCCTGACCTGAATGCGGAACGTATGATAGCATCCGCCGAGAGACTGGAAATGCCGGTGTTTCCCAAAGACCGTTTTATAGATGCAGTTACCAAGGTGGTTGCAGCAAATGCAGCCTATGTGCCTCCTTACGGAAGTGGAGCAACACTGTACTTACGTCCTTATATGTTTGGAAGTAATTCCGTAATCGGTGTAAAACCCGCAGAGGAGTATCAGTTCCGTGTTTTTGCCACTCCCGTCGGTCCTTATTTCAAGGGCGGCGTAAAGCCTCTGACCATCCGTGTCAGTGATTTTGACCGTGCGGCGCCGCACGGCACAGGACATATTAAGGCAGGTCTTAATTATGCAATGAGCCTGCATGCAATCGTGTCTGCACATGAAGAAGGCTACGACGAGAATATGTATCTTGATCCCGGTACCAGAACCAAGGTTGAGGAAACCGGCGGAGCAAACTTCCTGTTTGTTACAAAGGACAACAAGATTGTTACCCCGAAGTCCGGCAGTATTCTTCCCTCTATCACACGCCGTTCTTTGGTATATGTAGCGAAAGAATATTTGGGACTGGAAGTAGAAGAGAGAGAAGTATTTTTGGATGAAGTAAAGGATTTTGCCGAGTGCGGTCTCTGCGGTACGGCAGCAGTTATCTCTCCTGTCGGAAAGATTGTTGACCATGGCAAAGAAATCTGTCTGCCCAGCGGTATGACAGAGATGGGACCTACCACTAAGAAGCTGTATGATACTCTGACCGGCATTCAGATGGGCAGAATTGAGGCTCCGGAAGGTTGGATTCACGTAATCGAGTAAGCGGTATGGACAGGTATTGATAGGAAATTAAGAATGCAGAATGAAGTCTCCATAAATCAGGGAAGGTTTGTGGAGGCTTCTTTGGTTTTTGCGCACAGGATATGTTATAATCAATTTGTACCGGCGTACCATTTTTGGATAAGGAACAGGTGACTATGAAGATTTTGCACACAGCCGACCTTCATATCGGTAAAAAAATATTTGAACTTTCTATGATTGAAGACCAGAAATATATATTGAGGCAGATATATGAAATTGCTGTCAGGGAACAGGCGGACGTGGTTCTGATAGCAGGGGATGTTTATGACAGAGCGGTGCCTTCCACAGAGGCAGTCAGTCTGCTGGATGATTTTCTCACAGATTTTATCCGGGCAGAAATCCCTGTTATTATGATTAGCGGCAATCACGATTCGCCGGAAAGGATTGCGTTTGCGGACAGGATTCTGGAAAAGCGGGGGCTCTATATTGCAGGTAATTATTGTGAGCCTTTGAAAACCGTCACATTAAAAGATGAATACGGTCCCGTCACCTTTGTGTGTATGCCTTTTGTAAAGCCCGCCGTGACGGGAAATGCGACTGCTTCTCAGGCGGTGGAACAGATGCTTTCCACATTACCCGTTACCTTGGACGGCAGCCGCAGACAGGTGCTTTTGACACATTTCTTTGTGACGGGCGAGCAGGGGGAGACGCCGGAGCTGTCAGATTCGGAAAGTGATGTCAATGTGGGCGGACTGGATAATGTATCCGCAGGCTTATTTCAAGGCTTTGCGTATGTGGCGTTGGGGCATATTCACAGACCCCAGCATATTGGAAACGGGAATGTATACTATGCGGGAGCGCCTCTGAAATATTCCTTTGGCGAGGCATTCAATGAAAAATCGGTGAATCTGGTAGAGCTGGGGAAACCCGGTGAGGTAACGGTCAGAAAAATACCCCTTAAGCCATTGCGGGAAATGCGCTGTATCAAAGGGAAGCTGGGGGATTTGATGAGCAGGGAGGTGCTGGAAATGCTGGGGGATTCCAGAGAAGACTATGTGCAGGCGACATTGACGGACACGGAGGAACTGATTGATCCGATTGGTACCCTGCGCAGCGTGTATCCCAATGTATTGCAGATTCTTTTAGAAAAGAATCAGATGGCAGAGATGCAGGAGTACGAGAGCGGCGTACATGCTGTAAAGAAGAGTACTGCCGCGTTGTTTGGGGAATTTTATGAGATGTTGAAAGGGGAACCTTTGGATGAGAAGCGTCGCTTAGTGGTGGAGGAAGCGGCACGGGAGGCAGAGGAGCTGTAACAGGTTTTAAGATATCCAACATTAATAGAAAGGCAGCAGGTGTATGAAACCCAAGAAACTGTGTTTATGTGCATGGGGACCTTATAAAAATAAAGAAGAAGTAGATTTTACGGCATTTGATGACAGAGGGATTTTCCTGATTACCGGAGCTACCGGCGCGGGAAAGACCACGATTTTTGATGCGATTACTTATGCGCTGTACGGTGCGCTGAGCGGCGATGAGAGGGACAAGGAGCGGAACAGTGTGCGCAGTGATTTTGCAGACCCGCAGACGCCGACTTATGTGGAGCTTACCATGGAGCATGGCGGGAAGAATTATGAAATCAGAAGAAATCCCGAATATTTCCGTCCGAAGAAAAAAAAGAGTGGAAAGGAGGAAGGAAATCAGCTCACAAAAGAGAAGGAAAATGCCATTCTCCGCTATCCTGACGGACGGGTACTGGAAGGGGTGAGGGAGGTCAATGCGGCGTTACAGGAGCTTTTGGGATTGGATTACCAGCAGTTTAAGAAAATTTCCATGATTGCGCAGGGCGAGTTTGCAAGACTTCTTGTGGCGTCTCCGAAGGAAAAGACGAAGATTTTCAGGGAAATCTTTGGAACCGGAATTTATGAGCGTTTTACGCAAGGGTTAGGTGTGCGGGCAAGACAGCTTTACGTTAAAGTAGCGGAGCACAAATCCAAGCTTACAGAGGATGTGCGAATGCTAGGTGTGGATATTCGGAAAAACGGCTGGAATGAGGCAACGAAAGAGCGATTTGAGACAATTATCGCCGGGGATAATTGGAATTATGAGGAACTGGCAGACTGTTTAAAGCAGATGGAACAGGAGGCTTTTGAAGCAAAACAGGAGCAGAAGCGGCAGTATGAAAAGGCGGACAAAGAGGTGGAAAAACTGACCGCAGCACTGGCGGAGCAGGAGCAGGTGAACAAAAATTTGGAAAAGCTTGAGACAGCGAAAAAAGAGCAGGAACGTCTGTCTGCGCTTGCGGAAGGATACCGGGAGAAGGAAAGATGCTTTCACAAGGCGCAGAATGCGGGCTTTGTGGAAGGGGCAGAGGAGAAGGAAAAGCAACTGAATCAACAGCTTTCCGTAAACCGCGGGGAGCAGGAGCGGACGGCGCAGGAACAACAGGAATTGCTTTCAGAAAAACAGGCGCTTTCAGAGCTGGTAAAGCAGGCGGACAGAATCCGGGAGCTGATAAATCAGAAAAAAGCGATGGATGAGCTTACAGAGGAGCTGCATCAGACCCAGACGGAATGGAAGGAAAAGACAAAACAGCTAAAAGCAGGACAGGAACGTTATCTGGAGGAGGAAACGACTTTTCAGAGACAGAAGGCGGAATATGAGGAGGCAGACCACAGGCGGAAGCTGGCGGCCATCGGACTTGCGGCGGCTCTTCTGGAGGAGGGAAAGCCCTGTCCCGTCTGCGGCTCCAGGTCGCATCCCGCTCCGGCACGGATGGAAGAAGATATTGTGTCCGAGGAGGAACTGAAGAAACGCAAAAAGAGAATGGAGCAGAGCGAGGAAAGGCTTCACAGGCTTCATGAGAAAGTGATTTCGGTCAGGACACAGGCAGAGAGTCTTGCACAGCAGAGTAGTCAGATACAGGAAAAGCTTACTGCGGCAGAAGCGGTTTTTTCCGGGGAACAGAATCCTCTTTGCAGAAAGTATCTGGAGCTTTCACCCGGGCAGGCTTTGACGGATTTGCAAAAGGGATGTGACAGAGCCGGGCAGCTTGAGGGATTCTTACAGGAAAAGAAGGCGTATGGGGAGCGTTTACACACGCAGGAAAAGCAGCTTTTGCAGGAGATAGCGGAAGCGGAAAAACTTCTGACACAGCAATTACGGCAATATGGCTTTGCGGACAGGGCGGCGTATGAGCAGGCAAAGCTTTCTGCAAAGGAGCGGAATGATCTGCAAAAAGAAATCATAAGCTATCAGAATCAGGTGGCGGCAAACAAAGAGCTTTATGCCCATCTGCAGGAGGCGGTCCGGGGCAAAGAGAAGGTTGATTTAGAGAAGAAAAGGGAGGCGCTTTCCCTGATAAGGCAGACCAGGGATGAGACATTGAAAAGTCAAAAGCTGTGGGAGCAGAATTTAAACGAGGTGAAAAAAACAGGGCGGCTTGTGGGTGAAAAGCTGGATTTGATTGAAAAGGACAGTAAAGAATATGGCTATATTAAGGATTTGGAGAATATGGCAACGGGAAATAACGCCAAAAAGCTGGTTTTTGAACAGTACGTGCTGGCAGGATATTTCGAGGAAATTTTAAAAGCTGCCAATATCCGTTTCCGAAAAATGACTTCAGGACGTTATGAGATGGAGCGCGTCAGCGAGGTGGGAGACGGCAGGGTCAAGGACAATCTGGAAATACAGGTTTTGGATTATTATACGGGAAAATACCGTTCCGTAAGAACACTGTCGGGGGGCGAGACCTTCAAGGCATCCCTGGCACTGGCTTTGGGCATGAGTGATGTGATTCAGTGCATGAATGGGGGGATTCGCGTGGATACCCTGTTTGTGGACGAGGGATTTGGGGCACTGGATGAGGAAAGTCTGAATCAGGCATGTGATACACTGATGGGACTTGTGGAGAAAAACCGCCTGATTGGGATTATATCCCATGTGGCTGAACTGCGGGAGAGAATTGACCGTCAGCTTATTATCGACAAAACGGGCAGCGGAAGTACCATCCGGTATAGCAGATAGAAAGGTTTGATTTCGTATGAAAATGAAGAACAGAATGATAGCGGCAGGTCTGATTGCCGTTTTGATGATGACGGGCATAACAGCCTGCGGCGGAGATGGGGGTGGCACCAGAGTAGTATTTACAACAGGCTTTGGAAAAAACGAGGTATTCAGAATCGGCAATGAAGTCTGTACCAGGGCTGAGGTGATGGTGTATCTGACAAACACACAGAATCAGTATGAAAATGTGTATGGGGCAGAGATTTGGAACACGGAACTGGACGGGGTGACTTTGGAGGAAAATGTAAAAGAAACGGTTCTTGCCAAGATTGCCCAGATAAAAACAATGTATCTGCTGGCATTGGAAAAAAAGGTTACGCTGGATGAAACAGAAGAGGCAAAGGTGAAACAGGCGGCGGCGGAGTATTTTAACTCGTTAAATGAGACGGAAACAGAGCTGATGGGGGTGTCTCTGGAAACCATAGAAAACCTGTACCGGGAGTATGCTATGGCGGATAAGGTGTATCGGCAGATTATACAGGATATTAACCCGGAAATCAGCGATGACGAGGCGAGAACCATCACCGTACAGCATATCCTGATTCGTACCGTAACGACGGATGGAGAGGGAAACAGGGTACCGTATTCTGAGGAGGATAAGAATGCCGCTTATGAAAAAATTTGCGAAATCAGGGAATTGGCGGTAAGCGGTGAATATGATTTTGCAGAGTTGGCGTCCCAATACAGCGAGGATTCCACACTGACCTATTCCTTTGGAAAAGGTGAGATGGACGAGGCGTTTGAAAAGGCTTCCTTCGAGCTTGGCACGGACGAAATCAGCAGTGTAGTGGAAAGCGAAGCGGGCTATCATATCATTAAATGTATCAATACCTTTAACCGGGAGGAAACTGACGCCAACAAAATAGAGATAGTGGAAGAGAGACGAAAAGAGGCGTTCGGGCAGGAGTATGACGCCTTTGTGTCTACTCTTGCCCGCAAGCTGAATCAGAAGCTGTGGGATGAAATTACGCTGATTCACGACAGCAATGTAAATACATCGAATTTTTTTGAGGTATTTTTAAACTATTTTCCGGTTCAGGAATAGTTTCTATATAACCTTTGGGTATAAACTGATAAACAAATCGAGACTTCTGCGGAGGGCGTGATTTGTTTATACTTTAAGAAAATAAAACGATGAGATAAGCACAGATAGGAGGATACCCGTGAAACAAATGAAAAAAAAGCTTTTTCCTCTGATTTTAGCAGGAGGCATTTTGGTATTAGGCGCCTGCGGCAATGATAATTCAGACAATGAAAACGATACATCAGCATCACCTGAAACAATAAGCGGGCAAGCGGAAGAATTTGATGAAAAGACAGAGAATGCCGAAACGGCAGAATCGGAGGAGCGGATTGGCGGGCAGATTGTAACAAATACCGGCAGTACCCTGGCAATCGCTGATCTTGCGTATCAGGATTCCGATTCGGAAACGGTGGTATATTTTATTTCGGATATCAGTTCTGAGGCTTTATTGGAAATATATGAGGCATTGGAGTGGACGCCGACCGGCAAGGTGGCGGTAAAGCTGTCAACCGGAGAGCCGCCTGCCAGCAATTATCTGGATCCGGAGCTGATAAAGGATCTGGTGCAAAGTGTGGACGGGACGATTGTGGAGTGTAATACCGCATACGGCGGTTCCCGCTCTTCAACGGCGTATCATATGCAGGTTGCGGAGGATCACGGTTTCACGGCTATAGCCGATGTGGATATTCTGGATGCAGAAGGCTCTATGAGCCTTCCGGTTACCGGAGGCAGCCGTCTGAGTGAAAATCTGGTCGGTTCCCATTTTGCGGACTATGACTCTTATTTGGTGCTCTCTCATTTTAAAGGACATGCTATGGCGGGATTTGGCGGAGCGATTAAAAATATTTCCATCGGTCTGGGTTCACAGGAGGGCAAATGCCTGATTCATACATCCGGACAAAGCAGCAGAAGTCCGTGGGGCGGCGATCAGGACGGCTTTCTGGAATCTATGGGTGAAGCGGGAAAGTCGGTTTCGGATTATCTGGGAAACGGCGAGAATATTGTTTATATCAATGTGATGAATCGCATTTCCATTGATTGCGATTGTGATGGAAATCCTGCGGAACCGGATATTCATGACATAGGTATTCTGGCGTCCGCGGATCCCGTTGCCGTTGATCAGGCTTGTATTAATCTTGTGTATATTTCTGAAGGCAATGAGAGTCTGCTGGCAAGAATTGAAGCGCAGAACGGATTGCATACGCTGGAACATGCGGAAGAAATCGGTCTGGGAAGCCGCAACTATCAGCTTGTTGTTCTTGATAAATAGGAAGAGAAGAATATGGAAGTATTAAGACGGGAATTTGTTTACATATGGTATTATTTCGATATTCAGTTCCGGCAGATTTTTTCCTATTGGGTGCTTGGCATGGTTATCGGTTCCGCAGTTTCGGTTTTTGCAAAGGAACGAATCCATCGCTTATTTGAAGGAATGAAGGACAAGCCGTTTGGTATTTTCGGTATAATACCGGCGTGTATTCTGGGTATTCTTTCGCCGCTTTGCATGTACGGAACAATTCCGATTGCGGCATCCTTTTCACAAAAAGGGATGCGTCAGGACTGGCTTGCCGCTTTTATGATGAGTTCCGTGCTGCTGAATCCCCAGCTTGTTGTTTACAGTACGGCGCTGGGTACCAAGATGGTTCTGATCCGTGTCATTTCCTGCTTTTTCTGCGGAATTGCAGCAGGAATGGCGGTGCATTTTTTCTATAAAGGAAAAGAGTTTTTCCGCTTTGACGGGTTTGCGGCTCCGCAGAATCGGGATACGGATCCGAATCTTCTTGTCTGTTTTTTGAAAAATCTGTGGCGCAATATCAAGGCGACGGCAGGATATTTTTTGCTTGGCGTAATTTTGTCTGCGCTGTTTCAGAGATATGTTCCGGCAGACGCATTTGCGGCTCTGTTTGGGAAAAATGAGGGCTTCGGTGTTTTGATGGCGGCAACAATCGGCGTTCCCCTGTATGTCTGCGGCGGCGGTACGATTCCGCTTTTACAGCAGTGGCTTTATGACGGTATGAGTGCGGGAGCGGCGGCTTCTTTTATGATTACCGGACCTGCAACCAAAATTACGAATTTGGGAGCTTTAAAAATTGTGCTTGGAACAAAACGTTTTTTCCTGTATCTTATGTTTGTAATCACGTTCTCGCTGCTGAGCGGGTTGGTTGTTAATTTTATCGGATAGGAGATAAGCGGGTGAGGATTGAGTCGGCAGAAAAATTAAAAAGTAATATCAATCAGTTTTTTGTAGGTAAGGAAGAAATTGTGGAGGACTTACTTATCTGTCTGCTGGCAGGGGGGCATGTGCTGCTGGAGGATGTGCCCGGAGTGGGTAAGACGACTTTGGCGCTGACCCTTGCCAAAAGCATGAAGAGCAGCTTCGGAAGAATTCAGTTTACGCCGGATACTCTGCCCGGAGATGTGGCGGGGGTGTCTGTTTACCATATGAAGACTGGCGAGTTTGTTTATCAGCCCGGTGCGGTCATGAATCAGATTCTTTTGGCGGATGAGATTAACAGGACGTCGCCCAAGACGCAGGCAAGTCTGCTGGAGGCGATGGCGGAGGGACAGGTGACAGTGGACGGTGTTGTACATAAGCTGCCCCAGCCGTTTCTGGTAATTGCTACTCAGAATCCGGTGGAATTTCTGGGCACTTATCCTTTGCCGGAAGCGCAGATGGATCGTTTTATGATGCGGCTTTCGATAGGATATCCGGAAAGGGAGCAGGAGATTAAGATGGCGGAACAGTTTCTGCAGGGCAGAACGCCCGACAAGATACAAGCGGTATGCAGTGCGGAGGATGTTCTTGGCATGCGGGAAGAGGTGGCGGCAGTCACCGTCAGGGAAAATGTGCTTGGCTATATGGAAAATATTGTAAACGCCACCAGAGAGGAGACCCGCTTTGTATTGGGAGCCAGCCCCAGAGCGCTTCTGGCGCTGATAAGGGCTTCCCAGGCAAAAGCTTTTTTGCAGGGGCGTGATTATGTAAAACCGGATGATGTAAAGGCAGTGGCAAAACAGGTTTTATTACACCGTCTTGTGCTGTCTTCTGAGGCGCGGATTCAGAAAGCGGATGCGGGCGAGGTGTTCAGAAGCCTGATAGTTAAAGTGAAGGTGCCGGTCTGAGCGCCTGTTATATGAAAAGAGAGTGGAATGCGATGCGGAAGCGCAGATTAGGTTTGTTAGGTTTGTGGATTTTATCATTGACGGCAATCAGTTTTTACGGCGGCGCCGTCAGCTATGGCTTTTTTTTCGGAATTACGTTATTGCCGGTGATTTCACTGGTTTATTTGGCGTTGGTCTATTGGCGTTTTAAAATTTATCAGAAGGTGGAGAGCAGAAATATGGTGTGCGGTCAGCCCATGCCATATTTTTTTGTGCTGCAAAACGATGATTATTGCCCTTTTGCCAGTATCAGCGTCAGAATGTTTTCCTCTTTTTCCTATGTGGAAAAGCTGCCCGGAGATACGGAGTATGAGCTGCTTCCCGGAGATAAGTATACCTATGAGACGATGTTGGTTTGTAAATATCGGGGAGAGTATGAGGTAGGGGTAAAGGAGATCGTCGTAACAGATTTTTTCCGCCTGTTTCGGTTTACTTATCGTATTCCCGGTACGATAAAGGCGATAGTATTGCCAAAGGTTACGAGACTGACAGCGTTAAACAGTATCGAAAGCCTGGCAGTGCTTTTGCAGAGGGACGCTGTCCGGGCGGACACGGAGCCGGACGTGACGGTGCGGGATTATATTGCGGGAGATGCGCTGAAACAGATTCATTGGAAAGCGACGGCAAGAGAACAGAAGCTGAAAGTCCGCAGCCGGATGGGAGAGGAAAAGCAGGGGATTGCTCTTTTTTGCGATACAAAGCGTTACAGCCGGCATATAGAAAAATATCTGCCTGTGGAAAATAAGCAGCTGGAGATTATGCTGGCGCTTGGGATTTTTCTGGCGGAGAGAAATATGGCGTTTACGGCTTTTTATGGACAGAACGGCATGAGGAAGAAGCGGGTAGATGGCATCGGGGATTTTGACGTTTTTTATGAAGCGATGTCAAAGGTAATTTACAGTGAAGATGAGAGTTTTATCCGGACCCTGACAGACGCCGTGGAAAAAGGTGAAATTTTGGAAAACAGAGTTATTTTCTGCATACTGCATGAATTGACGGAAGAACTGATGCGGATGACGGCGAAGATAGCGGATGCCGGAATTTTGGTTATCCTCTATGTGGTTACGGAGGTAAATCTTGAGGAGTATTTGCGGCAGAGCAACGAGAGAAGAAAGATTATGGCAATACCGGTGGAAGCCGAGCTGGAAGGGAGATTGTGATGGATATCCGGTTCCGTTTAGGGGAAAAAGATCTTTATCGTATTGTAAATATAGTCCTTCTGACAGGAATCGGTCTGTTTGGGGCAGGAAGTTATCTGGGAATTGCTGCGCCGGGATCGCTGCATATTGTCGCTGCGTCGGCGGCGATGCTAATGCTGGCATTTATCAGTTATTTATCTGCAAGAGGGAAAGTTTTGTGTCTGCTGGGCGCAACGGTGGTTGTGGCAGGCTTGGAAAAGAGTATCCATTTTATAGCGTCTTATATCCATTGGCTGATGAACAGACCTTCGTGGCAGGAAGAATGGGTAAAGGGATACGAGCTGATACAGGTTTTTTGGCTTGTACTGTTTTGTTATTTGCTACAGATACTAATAGATAAAGATTTCAGGATAAAAGCGGCAGGGGCATTTATGCTTCTGGCAGTGATGGTTTATTGTCTTTTGGGACAAAAAGAACAGGAGCATACTGCTGTTGCATTTGCCATCTGCTATCTTGTACTGGTGATGCTTGAGGGAACACAGAGGCGCTGGAACAAGGTAAAGAGCAGAAGCGTTCAGGCGTATATGCTTTGGATAACGCCGTTTCTGGCAGTTTATTTTCTGCTGTTTCTATGGATTCCGGCACCGCAGAAGCCCTACGACTGGCAGTTATTTAAGGATGTTTACCGTCAGATAAAGCAGTCTGTTCTGACGTTTTCCCAGAATATGCTGAGCGGAGGCAGAGAGGATTACGATTTGGGACTGAGCGGCTTTTCGGAGAGCGGCAGCATCGGAGGAGGATTCCTGGAAAGTAACCGGGAGGTTATGGTATTGGAAGGCAGCAAGGGACTGGTCACAAATGTATATTTGATTGGTAAGGTTTATGACAGGTTTGACGGTAATCAGTGGGAGCAGAGCGTACAAAGTGAGAATATTTCCGGAGAACGATTTTTGGATATGATTGAGACCTTATATGCTGCACAGAGATATGATAAGGAGTATTTGCAGGACTATTTGTCAAGAGTAGATTTAAAGATAAGCTATCGCTATTTTCATTCCGGTTTTCTCTTCGCGCCTCTGAAAGCATGGAGCATTCAAAAGGATGGGGCGGACTTGTATTTTGAGGATTTGGGCGGTACCTTACTCTTTGAGGAAAAGCGGGGATATGGTACGGAATATGAGGTTTCCTTTTATCAGATGAATCTGGACAGGGAGGCATTTTACACATTTCTGGAGACGGAGACTGAGCCTGACTGGCAGCTTTTGGAAAATATTTTAAGCAGTTTCAGGGCGCGTACCGGCGAGATTTTGACGGCGGAAGAAATACGGAACCATAAACGGCTGATTTATGAGAATTATCTGGAGGATTTCGGTCTTTCTGAGGAGACGGAAGCTTATCTGGAACAGATAGTAAGGAATGCAGATACGGATGTGGAAAAGCTTAGAGCAATCGAAGCGGAATTATCTTCCTTTACTTATAATCGGACGCCCGGAGGATTGCCCGATACGGTTACCGACGCCGGTTCCTTTCTGGATTATTTTCTGCTGGATAGCAGGGAGGGGTATTGCAGCCATTTTGCAACCGCCTTTGTATTGCTGGCGAGGGCAGAAGGAATTCCCGCCCGTTATGTGCAGGGCTATTGTGTTCCGATGAATGCGGAGAAAGAGATAGTTGTCACTTCCAATATGGCGCATGCGTGGCCGGAGGTATATCTGGAGGATATCGGCTGGATACCCTTTGAGCCCACGCCGGGATATGGAGAATTGCGGTATACGCCATGGGATACACAAAGAGAGGAGAGGGAAAGCTTTGTGACGGAAGCGCAGGAGCCGGAGACGGCAGGGGAATTTATGGAGGAAAGAAAAGCAGAGGAAGCGACAGACGGGGAGAAATCGGACGAGACAGCGAAAGAGCAGGACATTCCGGGGCGTTTTGGTGAGTTTCTGCGGATTGCCGGTATGACAGGTCTGTCAGTTGTTTTTGCAGGATTGTTCCTGCTTTTTGTGGAGCGACAGATTGGCAGGTGGAGATATCGGAGGATGAATGAGAATCAGAGATATATCGTGGAAACCGGCAAAAATTTCAGGATACTGTCTGAGCTTGGAATCGACAGAGAAGACAGCGAGACGTTAGAGGAATTAAGGGTAAGGATATCTAAGTCTCTGTCGATGGAAGGGGAACTGCAATTTGTGGAAGATTATGAAAAATTTTTGTATGGGAATCAATGCGCCACCCGGCGAATGATACAGCTTGCAAAAGAGGAGCAGAACAGATTGCTGCAGCTGATGAAGCAGAAGAAGAGATGGCGGTATATTTATTATTTTGTTTTTCTGAAGTAAAACCGTTGACAATCGTCTGAAATACACTGATAATTTAGAAAAAAGTTTGATTTTAGGGCGGTTGCAACTGTCAGTTGACAAATTGGCGGGTGGATGTGGCAATTTTTATTTCCTGCGGCGCAAAAACAAGTTCTTTTGCATATCTGGAGACAGATGTCTTTGAGACGGAATACGGTGTTTGGGGTATGGTAAGGGAGCGGCAGAAACAGTATAAGGATACCTATCTTGTGGGTATGCTTTCCCTGATGCTTGTTCTGGTTGGAATCGGAGTGTTCTTTTTTATTACGGCAGGTATTCCTTGGGAAAGTATGCAGAAGCTTTTGCAGGAGGGAGATTATACAAAGCACAAAAAAGACAGGCTTTAGAAAAATTTTAGAAATGCACAAATGCCCAAAAACAGTGGATTCTTAGCAAATTATTAGCACTCGCTTTTATTGAGTGCTAATTTTGTGTTGACTTTTGTCCTTTTCAGTTTTAAACTTGAGATAATGAGGGCGCAGGATAGCCCGGCAGGCAAAAACAGAAAAAGAAAAGGATGTGTTAGAAATGGCAGCAAAAAGAGGCAATTTATCAATCAACAGCGATAATATCTTTCCGATTATTAAAAAGTGGTTATATTCCGATCACGACATTTTTTACAGGGAGTTAATTTCCAACGGCTGTGATGCAGTTACAAAGTTGAAGAAGCTCGACATGATGGGAGAATATACCCTTCCCGAAGGCTACAAGGGCAAAATTGAGGTTATTGTAAATCCTGAAAAGAAGACATTGACCTTTGTGGACAATGGTCTTGGTATGACGGCGGACGAAGTGGAAGAGTATATTAATCAGATTGCGTTCTCCGGTGCGACGGATTTTATTGAAAAATATAAGGACAAGAGTAATTCCGACCAGATTATCGGACATTTCGGTCTGGGATTCTACTCCGCATTTATGGTTGCGGATGAGGTTCATATTGATACCTTGTCTTATAAAGACGGCGCAAAGGCTGTTCACTGGGAATGCGACGGCGGCACTGAGTTTTCCATGGAGGATGGCGACAGGACGGAGGTGGGTACTGCCATTACTTTGTTTCTGAACGAGGATTGCCTTGAGTTCTGCAATGAGTATAAGGCACGCGAGGTAGTGAAGAAATACTGTTCCTTTATGCCCACTGAGATTTATCTTTCCAAGGCGGATACCAAAGAAACACAGATTATCAAAGAGGACGAAAAGCTTGATACCGATGAGGTAATCGAGGTAATCGAGCCTGAAAAGAAGGAAAATACTGAGGGTGAAAACGCCGAAGCGAAGGAGGAAAAAGCTCCTGAACCGAAGAAGCTGAAAATTAAAAAACGTCCTGAATTAATCAATGAAACCAATCCGTTGTGGACAAAACACCCCAATGACTGCACCAGAGAGGAATATCTGGAATTTTACCGCAAGGTATTTCAGGATTACAAAGAGCCTTTGTTCTGGATTCACCTGAACATGGATTATCCTTTCAATCTGAAAGGTATTTTGTATTTTCCTAAGATTAACATGGAATATGAATCTATCGAGGGGACCATTAAGCTGTACAACAATCAGGTGTTTATCGCAGATAATATCAAGGAAGTAATTCCTGAGTTCCTGCTTTTGTTAAAGGGCGTAATCGACTGTCCTGACCTGCCGCTGAATGTATCCAGAAGCGCATTGCAGAATGACGGATTTGTGAAGAAGATTGCAGAATATATCACCAAGAAGGTGGCGGATAAGCTTTCGGGCATGTGCAAGACAGAGAAGGAAGAGTATGAAAAGTATTGGGATGATATCAGTCCGTTCATCAAGTTTGGCTGCCTGAAGGACGACAAGTTCTGCGAGAAGATGAACGACTACATTCTTTTTAAGAATCTGGACGGTAAATATCTGACACTGCCGGAGTGTCTGGAAATCAAGCCCACGGATGAAGCGGAGGGCGAGAGCGCTGTGGATGAAAACGGCGAAAAGGTGGAAGCGGAGGTGGTAGCAGATGCCGGATCCGTTGAGGAAACCGAAACTGATGCAGAGGAAGAGAAAAAAGAAAAGACTATCTACTATGTAACCGATGAACAGCAGCAGAGCCAGTATATCAATATGTTTAAGGCGGCAAAGATGGATGCGGTGATCCTGACTCACAATATTGACCAGCCCTTTATCTCCCAGTTGGAGGCTAAGAATGAGGGGATTAAGTTCCAGCGCATCGATGCAGATGTGACTGACGCACTGAAATCCAAGACCTCCAAGAAGGCTGAGAAGGAGATGGAAGAGCAGGCAGAGGCAATTGCTAAGATTATGAAGAAAGCTCTGAAAAACGATAAGATTATCGTCAAAGTGGAGAAGCTGAAGAATAAGAAAATTTCTTCGATGATTACGCTGTCCGAGGAAAGCAGACGTATGCAGGATATGATGAAGATGTACTCCATGTCCGGCATGGATATGAACGCATTCGGATCTGAGGGTGAGACTTTGATTCTGAATGCGAACCATCCGCTGGTACAGTATGTGACGGAGCATCAGGATGGTGAAAATGTGGAAATGATCTGCGAACAGCTCTACGATTTAGCGAAGCTCCAGCATGCGCCGCTTGCACCTGAGGCGATGACCAAGTTCATCAACAGAAGTAATGAAATCATGATGATGCTGGCAAAATAAGAGACTGGAATTTAAGATAAGTTACGATAAGCCCGGAGAAGAATGCCTTCTTCCGGGCTTGACTTATGGTTATCGCTGGGAAGTGCCGTTTTTGCCGAAACGCTGATATTCGGGGAAGAATAGCCTTAGTTAGAGGCAGGGGCGGTCTTTTTATCCCTTTTCCGTCATCCCGGCTCCGAAATTCTTGTAACTCCTACATAAATGTCCGAAATGGCATACCAGGTGGGATAGTCGGTGATGCCCGTCTGGGGGAGATTAAATATTTTCTGAAAGGTACGGACCGCTTCGGCAGTGGCAGGACCATAGATACCGTCGGCAGTGACAGAGGGTATCGCAGGATAGTTGCGGGCGATGCGGTTTAGCTGGTTTTGCAGTTGAAGGACTTTCTCTCCGGAGGAACCGATTGTCAGTGCGTAGCCCGGATATGAGGAGGGCACACCTGAGATTACCTCCGCAGTGTTGATGTACATATCGTCCCCGTAAAAGTATCGGATAATTTCAATGGCGGAGTAGCCCTGTTGTGCAAGATACTGGGAACCCCACTGACTTAAACCGTCACAGGTCACACGGTTGCCGTCACAGTAAGAGGTAAAAATCGGCTGCCGTACGCCGGGTCTGGACAGATAATTTGCAAAAACAGTGTCTACCAGATAGTCGATATTTTCAAAGATATTTCGTCCGTACACCCATTTCTGATCATAGGCGGTGGATGAGGTAATGGTGAAATCATAACCCTGATTCCGGTACCCCGGAATCACTCTTTTTTCATAATAAAACAGAATATGGCATGTCCCCTCAGAATAGAATGTATTGGAACAGAATAGGAATATAAAAAGTGAGTTGACGAAAAACAGGAAGCAAAGACGTGAGTGAACGGAGCAAACTGTCAATCACAGTAGAATTTCCCATAGTATCGGACCTTGCGGCAAAAGCGGAATTTGTGGACAGATTAAAAGGTCTTTATATAAAAAAGCTGGAAGCCGGCATGGAAGAATACTCGGAGATAGAAGAAGGGGAAAATCATGAGTAAACGGGTAAGAACATTGCTTCGGGTATCCTCCAGACAGCAGCTGCATGATGACGATATCCCGGTGCAGAGAGCAGAGACGCTGCAGTACATAGAAAAACAGGCGGACTGGGTGTTTGATAAGGAGTATATTGAAAAAGCGGTATCCGCTTATAAAAACAGCGTGGAGGAACGGGAAATCCTTATGGAAATTTTGCAGGATGCCAAAAAGCAGGAGTTTGACATTCTGCTCACCTATATGTCGGACCGCATCGGGCGGAAGGAAGAATACAGCACCTATGTCGCCACTCTGAACACGTTGGGGATTGAGGTCTGGACCATAAAGGACGGACAGCTAAAGACGGAGGAGCATATTGACAAGCTGCTGAATTTTATCCGGTTCTGGCAGAATGAAGGGGAAAGCAAGAAAACCAGCGCCAGAGTCAGGGATGCACAGCGGGAAATGGTAAAATCGGGAAAATTCGTGGGCGGCAAAGCGCCGTTCGGTTACAGATTAGTGCCCTCAGGAGAAGTCAGCAACCATGGACGGCTGCTAAAAAAGTTGGAAATTGTTGAGGCGGATGCGGAAGTAGTGAAGAAAATATATTCCTATGCCATCCATCAGGGGATGGGTTATGAAAGAATTGCGCGTGCCCTCAATGAAAAGGGGATTCCGCCTATCAGCACAGACCGATGGAAGGGGTCCACCATTGCAGGCATTTTAAAAAATCCGGTTTATATGGGGTATTTTGCGGTAAACAGACGGGTGAACCATGGCAGCTTTACAAGACTGGACAGGACAAACTGGATTTATTCCAGATATCCCAATCCTGATATTGTGATTATATCGGAAGAGGACTGGGTTCGTGCGCAGGAGATACGGGAGGAACGAAAAAAGCGTCTGCAGGCTTCGAGACAGGAGAACCTTATAAAACAGGCGCAGCAGTCTCAGATTCCTTTCAGTACGAAAGGAGCGCTTGCATTAATCGGAATCGCCTATTGCGGATATTGTGGGAAGCCATTGAAAAACGGAAGCTACTGCAACAAATGGACGGTGAAATCCACAGGGGAAAAAAAGGTGTCATTCACAGGAAGATACCGTTGTCCTAATCAGTGTAGGGAGAGATATGTCTATTCAGGGAAAACTCTGGAGGATGCTGTATTTCAGGCAGTGGAAAAATATCTGGAGATGATAAAAGGAATCGATGTGACTGAGGAATGGCGAAAGAGACAGATACAGCACAGAATGAGGATGGAAAGGCAACTGCAGGCAGTTGAGCGGGAAATCCGGATGATGGAGTTGGATATGGAGACATTGGAGGGCAAAATACCGGAGGCAATACGCGGAGACTATTGTTTCAGTGCGGAAAAACTTTCCTGTCTTCTTAAGGAAAAAGCGGAAATACTTAGCCAAAAGAGGGACGAGGAAAAACGCATCAGAGAGAACCTGAGAAATACGGTATCGCAGAATGGTAAAATGGCAAATCGATTTGGTGTGCCGCCTGACTGGGGACAGGAGTTTGGCGAGGCAGACACAGAGACAAAGCGTATGCTGTTATCATCTCTGATAGAGAGGATAGAGGTAAGGGACAGCGCCGTAAACATAAAATTCCGGTTCCGCATGGAGGAGCTTACAGAGAGCTGAGCGGATGTGCTGAGCGTTTCAGCTGTTAATTGACATGCACAATGACAGTGTTATATAATATATCGAAACATGGGGAAACGGATGTACAAAAAAGGAGAGAAGAATGGCACAGGAAATCTTCGCTGAAGTTAAGGCAATGTGGAAAAGAAGATATTTTGCGGTGGCGCTGCCGTTTGTGGCAGTCATAAGCTTTTGCACCTTGCTGATAAATCCCACAGTGGGAATCGATGATACGGCATTTGACATGTATTTTGAACAGGGAGTTGCACCGGCGGCGGGACGTTGGTGTCTTTTTTTGATTAACAGAATATTTGCCCTGGCGTATAATCCCTACTTTATGGAAGCTGTGGGACTGGCTTTATTCTGTGTCTCTGTCAGTTTGTGGTGTGTTGTGTTTTACAGGGTGTACGGTTCCAAAATACCGGATTGGGGCTATTTGCTGTTCGGCTGCGTGATGATTTCCAGTCCCATTACCTCGGAGGTCATAGTTTACTATCTTCACAACGGAATTTTTCTGGCTTACGGCATGTGTGCGCTGGCAGTGCTCATAGGAATGCAGTTATTTCGGACAGATTGCAGTTATCGCCGGACACAAAAATTAAAATATCTGCTTCTGTCAGCTTTGTGCCTGACCGTTGCGCTGGGATGCTATGAATCCTTTATGATTGTATTTTTGATGGGATGCTTAATGGTTTATCTGTCGGTCCGGATTACAGGAGAGAAAAAGTATTGCGAAAAAACAATACCCTGGATGTTATATATTGTATTGACTGCGGTCTGTGCGCTTTTGTTCAGAACGCTGATTGTGAATGCGATGATTGCAGGATTCGGATTACAGGAGGAGACTAAGGTTTTAAATTCCAGAGGGCTTCACGAATTTCTCGGATGGTTTGACGGTACCAGAAGCTTTTCCGATTTTATCTACGTGATGAAGGACTTTTTTGTAAAATTTTACATAAACGGCGCCGTGTATGTTCCGATAACGATTCTGGTGCTTGCAATCGGCATTTTGCTTTTGTTTGCGATCGGACTTGCCGTGAAAAAGAAGGACGGACTGATAGCAGCGGCGGCGGCAGGCATTGTTTTGCTGCCGTGGCTGATGCCTGTGCTGGAGGGGAGCGCTACCTATTATCGTTCCTGTCAGTATATACCGCTGTTAACGGCGTTTGCCGTGCTGTTGGCTGGCAGGTATGTGGCTTTGGCAACTTCCGGGGCGGCAGCCCGCAGGAGAAAGCTTATCAGATACACGGCGGCTTTTCTGGCAGGGGTTCTGCTTTATGCTCAGGCATATGAAATGAATCGGTGGCTCTATCTGGATGCTTTGAAATATGAGGATACACAAAAGACACTGGATGCCATTGCCTATGCGATACAGCAGTGTGAGAATCCCGGGAAGCCTGTGTGTATCGTGGGAACGTATGAGGTACCCCAAAGCCTTGCAGAATGGGCAATCTGCCCCTCCTGGTCAAAGAAATATGCGATTGTGGAAGTTCTGGTAAAGAATCTGGATGAGGATATTTGGGACAAGTATTGTACGGATACGGGATATGTGTTTGCGGAAACCCCCGAACTGTCTTTTTTGAGATGGGGAGCAACTGCCTTTTATGGATTTGACAGACAGATTATTAAGTTTTGGGAAATGCACGGGTATACCTTTACGGAGGATAACAATCTGGCGCACTATGTGGAGGCAAGAGAGGAAATGAAGGACGGACCGGTGTTCCCCAAGGAGGGTTCGGTTGTGGAAAAGGAAGATTATATTATTGTGAATCTGGGATGATGTGATACGGAAAACTATTGATTCCTCTACCACTCCGTATATACCCTGTTTAATGTAAAGGACATAATTACCAGAATATTTGCATAAAGAGCGCTCTCTTCCCAGGTGGAGTATATCTCGCAGGAAGCTACATTTTTGATATAATCCTTATAGCGCACCCAATAGTTCGTCGCAGTGGGGTCGCTCGGTACTCCGTCATGTACAACGACGTATTCCGGGATTACCACACGGCTCAATACAATTTCACCGGTTTCCGGCATGGGTTTGATTTCTGCCTCCGGTATTTTAGGAGGGAAATTGCCGAAGAGGGTATGGGCGGGAATAATAACGATTTTTTCCGCTTCTTTTGTGGTATCAATCGGGTTCATACGGATGGGCTGCAGGGAAAGCTCACCGGCAAAAATTTCTGAGCCTGATACCAACACAGGCTCGTAGTCCGGTGCCGTAACAAAAATGTTGTATTCGGAATAGGGCTGCTGCTCGGTGTCCGGACTTAAGGAGAGAGCCAGCGGCGGTGCGGGAAGCTCAATAACAGGCGTCTGACCAGAGCTGTCGGTGATTAATGTCTCGATAGGAGAATCCGGGTCGCCGGTATAGGATATGACAACGGTGGCATTTGCCACCGGGATAAGACCTATAGTGGATACCACGCTGATTTTCAGTTCACCGGCATAGGCGGCGTCAATGGGTTCCGGCTGCTGCCCGGATTCCTGCGCCGCATGTAAATCAAAAGTAAAATCTGACATAATAATACCTTTGTATTGTTTTTACCGTATATATATGAATGATTCAAAAAAAATATGAAAATCGTTGACTAATTCCCAAACAAAGCGTATTATTGTATTGTAATACTAATACAACGATAAGTAAAAGAAAAAGCCTGAACGATAACCGAATAAAAAACAGAAAGGAAGATGTAGATGGCGTGGGATTTAGATTCTGACAGACCGATTTACACACAGTTGGTGGAGCGGATTCAGATGCAGATTGTATCCGGCAACTATCCGCCGGGAGGAAAGCTTCCCAGTGTGAGGGAGCTGGCTATGGTAGCTGCCGTGAATCCGAATACGATGCAGAAGGCGTTTGCGGAGCTGGAGCGGAGCGGTCTGATTATTACTCAGAGAACAAACGGAAGAACTGTAACGGAGGATGCGGAGATGATTCAGCGTACCAGAAAAGAACTTGCCAGAGATCATGTAAATGTTTTCTTCACTAAAATGAAAGAACTGGGCTATACCAAACAGGAGATTATTGATTTGATTCAGCAGGCATATGAGAGGGAGAGTAATATATGAATGGATTAGTTGAAATCACAGGCGTTACAAAGGCTTATGATGCGCAGCATGTGGCGGTTAACAATGTCACATTGACCCTGCCTAAGGGAAAAATCATAGGATTGCTGGGACCCAACGGAAGCGGAAAGACCACATTGATTAAGATGATGAACGGTCTGCTGACACCTACCGGCGGAAGTATCCGTATCGGCGGATATGAGGTGGGAGTGGAGAGCAAGGCGCATGTGGCGTATCTTCCAGACAGAACCTATCTTGCAGGAAATCAGAAAATAAATGATATTTTGGAATACTTTGTGGATTTCTATGCTGATTTTTCCAAAGAAAAGGCGTTGGAAATGTTAAAGAGTCTTGATATTAATCCCGATGCAAAGATGAAAACACTTTCCAAAGGCACCAGAGAGAAGGTACAGCTGATTCTTGTTATGAGCCGCAATGCGGATTTGTATATTCTGGATGAGCCTATTGCCGGTGTGGATCCTGCGGCGAGAGATTATATTTTGCGTACGATTATCAACAACTATAACCCGGATGCCACAGTGCTGATTTCCACACATTTAATCGGCGATATAGAACAGGTGTTGGATGAGGTTATTTTCATGCGTTACGGACATCTTGTCCTTTATACTTCCGTAGACAATATCAGGGAGGAGAAGGGCAAATCCGTAGATGCTTATTTCAGGGAGGTGTTCGCATGTTAGCAAAGTTAATCAAGCATGAATGGAAAAGTGTATACAAAGTGGGAAGTATTCTGCTGATTGTCATTTTTGCAGTGACCCTGCTGGGATATATAGGATTGAGGACTCCTGTTATGAGCGCATTGTTTGCTGATGGAAATAATTTAACGGAGAGACAGAGTATATTAGTGGTTTTTGCAAGTGTATCCAGTCTGATGATATATGTGATGTTACTGGTGGGTGCAATGTATGGTATCATAATTTACATGGGGGTACATTTTTATAAAACGATGTATACGGAACAGGGATATCTTACGCATACGCTTCCTGTGAAGACATATCAGCTATTAGGAAGTAAGGTTTTGGTTTCGGGAGTCTGGGTGTTCCTGATTGATGTGGCGCTGTATCTATCGGTGGCGGTACTGGTGATTGGTATGCTGCAGGGAGTGATGGAAGGTATTCAGGCAGACATAGCATGGGACGCGTTTTGGAGGGAATTAATACAAGGCTTGGCATTGATGAATTTTGAAACGGCTCATTTTCTCATTATCCTGATATTGATGCTTTTGATTTCGCCGTTTGTATCCGTAATTTTATTGTTCGGTGCGCTGACAATAGGACAGCTTTCCGGGAAACACAAGTTAATGATGGGAATTCTGGTATATATTGGAATTACGGTTGCGAATTACATATTGAACTCGCTGGTGCAGGCGATTCTTTCTTTTCGATATGCAGCGTCCTTTACGGATGAGTTGCCCTTGAGCTATATGTCACTCACATATGATATTTCACTGATTGCTTCGTGTGTGGTGGGAGCTGTAATCTGCTTTGTATCCCATTACATTATCAGTAAAAAACTGAATCTGGATTAGCAGTAAGGAGTGGTGCTTTTGTACCGCTCTTTTTCCATGAAAATTATTTGCCCTGTGTCCGATAATTTGCTATAATAATTTTATACTTTGGATAAAAGCGGGTGAGAGTATAAATGCAGGAGATGATTGACAGAATCTTGGAGGGAAACTTCGACTATGAGAATGGTTCTCTTGATTTTTCATGTGCAAAAGTAGAAATCCGTATTTCTGCGGGTGCGGTCTATGAAGGAGCCTTCCGTATCCGTTCCACTCCGGGCTGCTTCACCAACGGCTATGTCAGCGCTACTGACCTTCGCATGAAATGCCTTACTCCCGAATTTTCGGGGAGCGATGAGGAAATCTCTTTTTGCTTTCATGGAGAGAATATGGAAGAAGGTGAGGTAGTAAAGGGTGCTTTCAATGTAATCAGCAACCACGGGGAGTATTATCTTCCGTTTGTGGTATCTATTGAACATACGGTTCTGAATTCTTCCATCGGTACAATTAAAAATCTGTTTCACTTTGCCAATCTGGCGAAAAGCAACTGGAAGGAAGCTGTAAATCTGTTTTATTCACCGCAGTTTACACATATTTTTACGGGGAGTGATGAAAAGGTTTATGACAGCTATAAAGGATTGTCAGTGTATCCCGGAAATGAACAGAATGTGGAAGAATTTCTGATTCAGATAAATAAGAAACAGAAGGTAGAGTTTCTGGTGGAGGAGCAGGAGGTAAGCCTGGAGCCGGAAGCTTTTGAGAGTCCGTACAGGGTATTGGAGCAGGAAATCGGGATTGTACGCAACGGATGGGGTTATACGGCATTGAATGTGGAGTGCGACGGGGATTTCCTTTTTACGGAAAAAGAGTTTCTGACGGATGATGATTTCCTTGGAAACAGATGCAGGCTTCCTGTTTTTATAGACTGTGGTCTATGCAGAAGGGGAAAAAATTTCGGACAGGTGGTACTTTTTAATTCCCATGTGTGCCTTACGATTCCGGTAACGGTGAAGATAGGTGAAGAGGGAAGGGCAAAGCTCTCCCAAAAGCGTATTGTGGTACAGCTGATGGAATTTTATCAGGCATTCCGCATGAAGAAAATCAGCTCTTCCACATGGATGAAGGAGACCGGCAAGCTGGTGGACAAGCTTGTGGCGTTTAATGAAAACGATGTGTCTGCCAGACTGTTTCAGGCACAGCTTTTAATCTCGGAGGAGCGTTATAACGAAGCGGGCTGGCTGCTTGACCATGCCATGTCCCTGATGGAGCAGGGAGGCATGGAGGATGACACGCTTTTGGCATATTATTTGTATCTGACAACCTTGATTCACAGAGAGGAAAAGTATGTGAACCAAATTACGGATGAGGTACGTCAGATATTCAGACGGGAGCCCTCCAACTGGCGTGTGGCTTGGCTTTTGCTGTATTTGTCGGAGGAATTTTCAAAATTACCGGCTAACAAATGGCAGTTTCTGCAAAAGCAGTTTTATTATGGCTGCTATAGTCCCATCCTTTACATGGAAGCGTTGCAGCTTTTGGCGAACAATCCGACACTTCTGCGCAAATTGGATTCTTATGAGCTGCAGGTGCTGTATTTCGGTGCAAAGAATCAGATATTGAGCGCCGAACTGGTTGAGCAGATTCTGTATCTGGCGGGTAGGATGAAGGAGTATTCTCCAGTGCTTTTTGGTATTTTGAGTAATTTGTATGAAAAAAAATACGATGTGAGAATTCTGCAGGAGATTTGTACGCTGTTAATCAAAGGAGGAAAGGCAGGGTACAAATATTTTAACTGGTATAAAAGCGGTGTGGAAGCTCAGCTTCGTATTACAAATCTGTACGAGTATTATATGATGTCACTGGATTTGTCTATGCCGCAGAATCTGCCCAAGATGCTTTTGATGTATTTTTCTTATCAGAATAATCTGGATTATGAGCACAGTGCCTATCTGTATCAGTATATTTTACAGCGTCGGAAGGAGTATGCTGAAATTTATGAAAATTACCGGGGAAGAATGGAGCACTTTGTGGTGGACCAGATACGGAAACTGCATATTAACCGGAATTTAGCTGCTGTTTATCAGGAGATGCTGACGCCGGGCATGGTGACGGAGGAAACAGCAGAAGCATTATCGAAGCTTCTTTTTGCCAATCAGGTGCAGGTGGAGGACTTGCGGATGCGCAAGGTGATTGTCTACCAGTCGGGGAGTCTGGAAGCCGGAGAATATACGCTGCAGGATGGCTGTACGTGGATTCCGTTGTACGGAAGTGACTATACAATTCTGTTTGAGGACGGCTGGGGAAATCGCTTTGTGAAAAGTGTGGAATACACGCTGGAGAAACTTATGGTGCCCGGTAAATACTTGCGCATGATAGCCCATTATGACAGGAACTGTCCTGAACTGGACAGGTATCTGTGTAAGATGGAACATGGTGAGGTTACGCCGGAAAACATTGCAAGGGTGCTGAGAGTTGTGGCGTCTGAGAATGTGACGGACGAAATCAAACGGGCTGGATATTTAAAAATCCTGCAATATTATTATGATATGGATGATATGCGGGCATTGGATGATTATCTGGAGGAGATTCCCTTTGAAAAGCTTACCATGGAGGAGAGGGGACAAGTGCTGAGATTCATGGTAATCCGCGGGAAATACAAGACGGCGTACCAGTGGGTGGTAACGTATGGTCCTTATTTTGCGGATGTGAAAACTCTGGTGAGACTGATTAGCGAGATAATACAGCGCACCGGTATGGTGGAGGAGGAAACGCTGACTGCAGCCGCCTTGTATGTATTTCAAAGGGGAAAGTATAACAGTACAATCCTTTCCTATTTAATTCTGTATTTTGAAGGAATGACAAAGGATTTGAGAGAGGTCTGGAAAGCGTCCCGTTCCTTTGATGTGGACTGCTACAGGCTTTCCGAGCGGATTATTCTGCAAATGCTCTATTCCGGGGCGTTTGTAGGAGAAAAAATGGATATTTTCCGTTATTATGTGTCTCAGGGCGCCAAACAGGAGGTAGAGGAAGCCTTTCTGATGCAGTGTGCATATGATTATTTCGTTAAAGAAAACCTGACTGACAGATATGTATTTCAGGAAATCAGATATGCTTATCTGCGCGGTGAGCAAATCAGTCAGGTTTGCAGACTGGCGTTTTTGAAATATTATGCGGAACATCCCGAAGATTTGTCGGAGGAGGACAGACCTCTGATAGAAAGCTTTCTGGGCGAAATGCTCGGAAAGGGAATTTACCTGAATTTCTTCCGTGAGCTGAAGGACTTTACTTATCTGACAAGGGTGATGGGAGACAGAACGATTGTGGAATACCGGACCCGTCCGGGCGGAAAGGCGCGTATTCATTATGTGGTGATGAATGAGAGCGGAGAGGCGGATGAGTATCTGACGGAATACATGACAGATGTGTACGGCGGTGTGTGCTTCAAGGATTTTGTGCTGTTTTTCGCGGAAACCCTGCAATATTATATTACGGAAGAGTATGACGGAGAGGAACAGCTTACGGAGAGCGGAACGGTTCAAAAAAGTGATATTGTGGGAGACGCCCACGGGAGCAGGTATGATATCATCAACGACATGGTGATTTGTAAGACTATGCAGGATTATGATACACTGGATCATCTGCTGGAGAATTTTTATTGCAGGGAATTCTGGAATAAGAATCTGTTTTGGCTGCAATAATGGGGAGTGCGACGGAAAGGAGGAGAGAGATGCACAGTTTGTTTCATAGTGAAAAACTGATTGTGGGTTATGATCTTGGAGATGATTATTGTCAAATCAGTTACTGCATAAACGGAAGTGATGTAGAAACTCTCTCTTCCGTGGCAGGAGCCGAACATTACAGCATTCCCACTGTGCTGTGTAAACGGGAAGGCGTTAATCAGTGGTTTTACGGCAGGGAAGCCCTTCGCTATGCCGATGAAAACGGAGGAATCCTTATCAGGAATCTGCTGCGTCTGGCAGTGGATGGAGAAGCCGTGCAGATTGAAGGAAAAGCCTTTGATCCGATAGCGCTTTTGACACTGTTCGTGAAAAGAAGTCTGGGCAGGCTGTCACAGATAACTTCTCCCGACAGGATGGAAGCCTTGATGATTACCTGCATGAAGCTGGATACCCGTGTGCATGAGGTGCTGTCACAGGTGGTGGCGGGGCTGAAAATAAAGCTTCATCAGGTCAGGTTTCAGAATCATGCGGAGAGCTTCTATTACTATATGATTTATCAGCAGGAGGAGCTGTGGAATTTTCAGACGCTGCTCTGTGATTATCGGGACAGCAGTATAAATGTCTACCGGATGGAATGTAATAAACGAACCATGCCGATAGTGGCATATATAGATAATACAACGTATCCTTTTCCTGCCTACGAACCGATGCCGGAGACGGAAACGCTGCGCAGGGAGAAGATGGAACGGCTGGATGAAGAGTTTTTGGAGCTGATGACAAAGGTTTGCGGGGAACGGAGAATTTCCGCCGTCTATTTAATTGGCGAGCACTATTCCGACGAATGGATGAAGGATTCCCTGCGTTTTCTGTGCAGAGGCAGAAGGGTTTTTCAGGGAAGCAATCTGTACAGCAAGGGAGCCTGCTTTGGTATGCTGGAGCGCATATTTCCCAGCGAGACGGGGAAAAACCATGTTTTTCTGGGAAACGACAAGCTGAAAGCCAATATTGGCATGAAAATTCTGCGAAGGGGCGAGGAATCCTATTTTGCGCTTCTGGATGCCGGAGTAAACTGGTTTGAAGCGGAAAACACGATGGAATGCTATTTGCAGGAAGAGAATGCGATAGAACTGATGATTACGCCGTTGATTGGCAAATGCGGCAAGCTTGCAAGAATTGTGCTGGATGAGCTTCCGGATACGCTAAGCCGTCTGCGTATTCACCTGTATCTGCAGGAGGAAAGCCGTCTGACGGTGGAGATCACAGACCTGGGACTGGGAGAAATCCGGGCAGGAACGGGACGCATATGGAAGGAAGAAATAGAATTGTATAAATGAGGATTAAGTTATGCGGGTGAGTGTATGTGTCGGTAATTATGCAGCGGTTTCTTATTGTATAGCAGGTTTGGAGATGCGGGTTTACTGTATGGAAGAATTGTGCTACTGTCTGCGTGAAAATGCTTTTTTATTGGACTTGTCCGTAATGGATGAGGGACTGGTGAAATGGATTGACGAGGAGTGCGGGATAAAGGAGCTGGCAAAGGAGCTTTATCCCATGGTGCGCAGACAGGGGGCACTCAGCGCTTTCGTCACAATGATTCTGGAATATACAGGATTGTATGACAGAGGCATTATTCTGGAAGTGGAGAAGGTGCTGAAGGAAGGTTCGGGGTTAAGCGGAATCGAAAAGCGCAAGAAGCAGATAGATTATCTGGTGCGCAAGCAACAATATCCTGCGGCAGTACACCGCTATGATGACTTGCTTTCCAGATGGCAGGAGGAGTCCGAACGCGGAATGGAAATGCCGGGCGCTAAAGTCAGGGCGGGGATTCTCCATAATAAAGGTGTTGCGCTGGCGGGAATGATGGAATACAAAGCCGCAGCGGAATGCTTCCGGGAGGCAAATGAGATAGAACGGAATGCGGAGCACTATCAGGCATATCTTGCAGCCAAGCGAATGGAACTGGACGAGAGCGGGTATCTTTCTTTTATCGCAGACCTGCCGGACAGCTATGAGCAGTCCCTTGAGCTGGAGAAGCGGATAGAGCGGCTTAAGGATGAATTTCGGGAATCGGAAACAGGAAAGCGCCTTGCCGGATTGCGGGAATGGCGGTTTGGCAAAGACAAGCAGAGATATTATGATGAACTTGAAAAAATTGTCCGGTCGTTAAAGGACGATTACAGGAACAGCGTAAGTGAGTAGCAGCATGGAGGAATTATATGGGATTTTTCGGCAGGTTATTCAAAAGAAAACAACGGGAAACCGGTCATGAGGACGATTGGGAACAGATTGTCTATGCGAGAGACGAGGTGGATTTTAGCAATGCGGAGCAGCGGAATATCTATATCACAAATTGTCTGGAGCAGATAGCGGAGGCAACAAAGGAAATGAACCTGCTTTCGGGTGAATATTCCCTTGTAACCTCCTATCTGACGGATATTGAGGAGATAGAAGCCCTGCCCGAGGATGAGAGAGAGGACTTGGACGGAATTGCAAGAAGGCTGCAGGCGCTCGAAACAGAAAGAGAAAAATATCGTGAAAAAAAGAACAGAATGAACGATGCGGATTATTACAGTATCCGCAAGCAGGAAGATGAGGTGGAGCAGGGCATTCAGAAAATAAAGCGGGAAGAACAGTATAATACGCTTATAAAACAGGATTTAAAGCGCCTTGACAGGGAACGCCATGCCTATACATACCGCAGGGATGAGCTGGACACCATGCAGTTGAATCTGCGCGGTATGGCGTTAATCTTTTTGGCAGCGCTTTTTCTTTGTCTGATTATGCTTGCCATTTTGCAGTTTGGTTTTGGAATGAATACTTATGTAGGATATATTGTGACAATTCTGGCGGGGGCAATTGCCGTGACGGTTCTTTGTGTGAAATATACGGATGCAAATAAAGAGCGTGTGCGTGTGGAGAATACTGTTAATAAATTGATACAACTGCAGAATAAGGTAAAAATCCGTTATGTAAATAATGTCAACCTGCTGGAATATCTCTATATGAAATATAATACGGACAGCGGCGAAAGGCTGGAAAAGTTATGGACGGCATATCAGCAGGAGAAGGAGGAGAGAAAGCAGTTTGCAGAGGCAGAGGCGAAAACGGAATATTACAGCAGACAACTGGTGGATAAGCTCTCCAACTACCGCGTGGCAGTTCCGTCAAGGTGGATACAGCAGACAAGAGCGCTTTTGGACAAGCGTGAGATGGTGGAAATCAGACATGATCTGATTCTGCGCAGGCAGGCGCTCAGAAAACAGATGGATTACAATAAAAATGTTGCGGATACCGCACAAAATGAGATTATGGAGGTGGCGGCACAGTATCCCGCCTATGCCAAAGAGATTATGAGTATGGTGGACGGATACCAAATTTAAAAATTTTCAAAATTTAAAAATATGGTTGATTTTTTTGCTTAAATCTGTTTATCTATAAGATGGAGTAATGATTCTGAAGCATACTAACCAAATAGAGAAAAGAGGTATAAAGAATGAGTGTAGAGGAATTAAAGCCGATAAAAGAAGGCAAGGTTCGTGAGATTTATGACAATGGCGACAGTCTTATTATGGTGGCAACAGATCGTATCAGTTGTTTTGATGTCATTCTTAAAAACACTGTAACCAAAAAGGGAACTGTCCTGACACAGATGTCGAAATTCTGGTTTGAGATGACGGAGGATATTATTCCGAATCATATGATTTCCACAGATGTAAAGGATATGCCTGAATTTTTCCGTCAACCTAAGTTTGATGGCAACAGCATGATGTGCCGGAAATTAAATATGCTGCCCATCGAATGTATTGTTCGCGGTTATATTACCGGCAGCGGCTGGGCAAGCTATCAGGAGAACGGAACAGTATGCGGTATTAAGCTTCCGGAGGGCTTACAGGAGTCCGATAAGCTTCCTGAGCCTATCTATACTCCCTCCACGAAAGCTGAGATTGGAGATCACGATGAGAATATCTCCTATGAGCAGAGTGTGGAGTATCTTGAAAAGAGGTTTCCCGGAAAAGGTGAGGAGTATGCTTCCAAATTGCGTGATTATACCATTGCAATTTATAAAAAGTGCGCGGACTATGCGCTTACCCGCGGTATCATTATTGCGGATACCAAGTTTGAGTTTGGTCTGGATGAAGACGGCAACATTGTGCTTGGCGATGAAGTGTTAACTCCTGACAGTTCCCGTTTCTGGCCCGTTGAAGGATATGAACCGGGGCACAGTCAGCCTTCCTTTGACAAACAGTTTGCCCGTGACTGGCTGAAAGCAAATCCTGACAGCAACTGGGAACTGCCGGAGGAGGTTGTAAACAAGACAATTGACATTTATCTGCGGGGCTATGAGCTGCTGACAGGTAAAAAGATTACTCTATAAGATTTAACAGGTTATACTGCCTGTAGAACAAAAATTGGACAAAGGCGTCCGAGTCCCCGGGATTCGTATGCCTTTTGACGGGTGTCGGGTGAATTGTCGGCAGCATGCCTTGGGTTCGGGAAAGGTATGGTTAATCAGTGGCTGAAAGAATTTATATGCAAACAGACAATATTGATAAATTAAAGGAGGAATGCGGCGTATTCGGCGTGTATGACTTTGACGGCGGAGATGTCGCTTCCACAATTTATTACGGCTTACTTGCACTGCAGCACAGAGGACAGGAAAGCTGCGGTATTGCGGTCAGCGATACAAACGGTCCTAAGGGAAAGGTTTTAAGCAGCAAGGATATGGGGCTTGTGAACGAGGCGTTTACCCATGAACAGATAGAGAAGCTGAAAGGTGATATCGGCGTGGGGCATGTGCGTTATTCCACGGCTGGAAGCTCTACCAGAGAAAATGCGCAGCCTTTGGTTTTGAATTATGTGAAGGGAACACTGGGTCTTGCCCATAACGGTAATCTGATTAATGCTCCTGAGCTTAGAAGAGAACTGGAGTATACCGGTGCAATTTTCCAGACAACGATTGATTCAGAGGTGATTGCTTATCATATTGCAAGGGAACGTCTGAATTCCAAGACGGTTGAGGAAGCGGTGGGACGTGCTATGGATAAGATAAAGGGCGCGTATTCTCTGGTGATTATGTCACCCCGCAAGTTAATCGGGGCAAGAGACCCCTTCGGTTTCCGCCCGTTGTGCATCGGAAAAAGAGATAACGCTTATCTTCTGGCTTCGGAGAGCTGCGCCCTTGATACAGTGGGAGCGACCTTTGTAAGAGATGTGCTTCCCGGTGAGATTGTCACCATATCTCCCGAAAAGGGAATTGAATCCGATCTGAGCCATGCGCTTCCCAAAGAGAAAAGTGCAAGATGTGTCTTTGAATATATTTATTTTGCAAGACCGGACAGCATTATGGATGGCGTCAGCGTATATCATTCCCGAATTATGGCGGGAAAATTCCTTGCCATGGACTCGCCGGTGGATGCGGATCTGGTAGTAGGAGTGCCGGAGTCCGGAAACTGTGCGGCGCTTGGATATTCGCTGCAGTCAGGGATTCCCTACGGTACCGCTTTTGTGAAGAATGCCTATGTGGGCAGGACCTTCATCAAACCAAAACAGAAGAATCGTGAGAACAGCGTGCAGGTGAAGCTGAATCCTATCAGGGAGGCAGTGGAAGGCAAGCGCGTGATTATGATAGACGATTCCATCGTCAGAGGTACGACCTCGGACAGAATTGTACGTTTGCTTCGGGAAGCCGGGGCAAAGGAAGTGCATATGAGAGTAAGTTCCCCGCCTTTTTTGTGGCCCTGCTATTTCGGAACCGATGTTCCTGCAAGGGAACAGTTGATTGCCTACAATCGCAGTGTGCAGGAAATCAGCGATATTATCGGTACAGACAGTCTGGACTATCTGAAAGTCGAGCGGTTAGAGGAAATTGTGGATAACCTCGGCATCTGCAAAGGGTGTTTTACCGGAAAATATCCGCTGGAACCGCCAAAAGAGGATATCCGCGGGGAATTTGAAAAATAAAAACAATAAAGGAGAAGTCAATGAGTACAGACAGATACCAAAGCCCCTTATCGGAGAGATATGCAAGTAAAGAGATGCAGTACATTTTTTCGCCGGATATGAAATTCCGTACCTGGAGAAAACTGTGGATTGCATTGGCAGAGACAGAGAAGGAATTGGGACTTTCCCAGAACGGAAAGCCTGTTATTACCGATGAACAGATTGAGGAATTGAAGGCTCATGCCGATGACATCAATTATGATGTGGCAAAGGCAAGAGAGAAGGAAGTGCGCCATGACGTTATGAGCCATGTATATGCTTATGGGCAGCAGTGTCCCAAGGCGGCAGGAATCATCCATCTCGGTGCAACTTCCTGCTATGTCGGCGATAATACTGATATCATCATTATGACAGAAGGCTTGAAGCTGGTGAAGAAAAAACTGATTAATGTCATGAAGGAGCTGGCTGATTTTGCAGACAAATACAAGGCACAGCCTACGCTTGCATTTACCCATTTCCAGCCCGCACAGCCTACCAGCGTGGGCAAGAGAGCAACCCTTTGGCTACAGGAATTTGCCCTTGATTTGGAGGATTTGGATCATGTGCTTAACAATATGAAGCTGCTTGGCTCCAAAGGAACTACGGGTACCCAGGCATCCTTCCTTGAGTTGTTTGACGGCGACCAGGAGACTATCGACAAGATTGATCCCATGATTGCGGCAAAAATGGGCTTTCAGGAATGCTATCCCGTTTCCGGTCAGACCTATTCCCGCAAGGTGGACACCAGAGTGGCAAACGTGCTGGCAGGTATCGCTGCTTCCGCACACAAGATGAGCAACGACATCCGTCTGCTCCAGCATTTGAAGGAAGTAGAAGAGCCGTTTGAGAAAAGTCAGATTGGTTCCTCCGCTATGGCGTACAAGAGAAATCCCATGAGAAGTGAGAGAATTGCTTCTCTGTCCAGATATGTGATGATTGATGCGCTGAATCCCGCCATTACCTCAGCGACACAGTGGTTTGAGAGAACCCTGGATGATTCCGCAAACAAGCGTCTTTCCATTCCAGAAGCATTTCTTGCTGTTGATGGGATTCTGGATTTGTGCCTGAATGTGGTTGACGGACTTGTAGTATATCCTAAGGTAATTGAAAAGCATTTGATGAGCGAACTTCCTTTCATGGCAACCGAGAATATTATGATGGATGCCGTAAAGATGGGCGGAAACCGTCAGGAGCTGCATGAGCGTATCCGTGAGCTGTCTATGGAAGCGGGACGCAATGTAAAGGTAGAAGGCAAGGACAACAATCTGTTAGAGCTGATTGCCGCTGATCCTGCATTCAATATGTCTCTGGAAGACTTACAGAAAACCATGGATCCTGCAAGATATATCGGATGCTCCAAGGAGCAGGTGGAAGCATTCCTTACAAAAGTGATTCATCCTATTTTGGAAGAGAACAAAGAACTTTTGGGAATAAAAGCAGAAATCAATGTTTAAAGACCAGAGGAGAGAAAATCATGGGTGGCTTTTTTGGAGTCGCAGCAAAGGAAGACTGCGTATTTGATTTGTTTTTTGGAACAGACTATCATTCCCATCTGGGTACGCGGCGTGCGGGAATGGCTGTTTACAGCAAGGAAAAGGGTTATGACAGGGCAATTCACAATATTGAGAATGCGCCTTTTCGTACGAAATTTGATAAAGATGTAAATGAAATGAGCGGAAATATCGGTATCGGCTGTATTTCCGACTATGAGCCGCAGCCGCTGATGGTGCGTTCCCATCACGGAACCTATGCAATCAGCACCGTTGGTAAAATCAATAATACGGACGCGATTTTGAAGGATATTTTTGCAAAAGGACATTCCCACTTTCTGGAAATGAGCGGCGGCGATATCAACGCAACAGAGCTGGTAGCTGCCATTGTGAACCAGAAGGATAATCTGGTGGAGGGTATCCGGTATGCACAGGAGATTATAGATGGTTCCATGACGATTCTGATTATGACGCCGAAAGGAATTTATGCGGCGCGTGACCGCATGGGAAGAACGCCTGTTGCGATTGGAAAAAAGGATGATGCGCACTGCGTTTCCTTTGAGAGCTTTGCGTATCTGAATCTGGGTTATACTCCGGTAAGGGAGTTGGGACCCGGCGAAATCGTGGTAGTGGAGCCGGACGGTGTGCACACGCTGGTAAATCCCGGGAAGGATATGAAAATCTGTACCTTTTTGTGGGTATATTACGGTTATCCTTCTTCTTCCTATGAGGGAATCAGCGTAGAGAAGATGCGTTATAACTGTGGTTCCCGGCTTGCAGAGAGGGATGATGTGAAGCCGGATATCGTGGCAGGGGTGCCGGATTCGGGAACTGCTCATGCAGTCGGTTATGCGAACCGTTCGGGAATTCCCTTTTCCAGACCGTTCATCAAGTACACTCCCACATGGCCAAGGTCTTTTATGCCGACGATTCAGACCCAGCGTAATCTGATTGCCAGGATGAAGCTGATTCCGGTGCATGATTTGATTCAGGATCAGAGCCTGCTTTTGATAGACGATTCCATCGTGCGCGGCACACAGCTCCGTGAGACTACGGAGTTCCTTTATCAGAGCGGCGCAAAGGAGGTTCATATCCGCCCGGCGTGTCCTCCGCTTTTGTTTGGCTGTAAGTATCTGAACTTCTCCCGTTCCTCTTCGGAGATGGATTTGATTACCAGAAGAGTGTTGAAGGAGATTGAACAGGAGGGTAAGGAGATTGACTTAAAGGCTTATGTGGACCCGGATACGCCGGAATATGCCGATATGGTGGAACGTATCCGTAAGCAGCTTAATTTCACCAGTCTGCGTTTCCATAGGCTGGATGATATGATTGCATCCGTGGGAATTGACAGAGAGAAGCTCTGTACCTATTGCTGGGATGGAAGAGAGTAAAAGTAAATAAGAAAAAGTAAGTTAGGTTCCGATGAATTGTTTGTGAAAATAATCATCGGAACTTTTTGTTTTTTTAAATATTTTGGAAAAACTTTATAAAAGTTTATTTGTGTTTTCTTGAAAGACATGATAATCTAAACATATCATCAAATTCTGTTCGGCAATCTCTGCCGGGGAATCCCATTTTTTAAAATTTACAATGAGGAGGATTATGCGTATGCAGAATCGATTGAAAGAGTATTTTCCGATGATTCGGGAAAGGAGCGAGGTACTTGCCGGGATATATGAAAACCGGCAGCTGTTAACTGTTTTTAACGGCTGGCAGACGGAACAGCAGGAGGAGTTTTTGGATTTCTGTACGGGCGTGCGGGGCGTGAAGCTTTTGTATGATTCTTTTTTCAAGGAAATCATGAACCCGGAGTATGATGCGGGACGTCTGGAGAACTTCCTGTCAGGTCTCTTAAAGCAGCAGGTGAAAATCGTAAAGGTTTTACCTAATGATTCCGTGCGAATTGCTGCGGAGCACAGTCTGTTAATTACGGACCTGGTGGTGGAGCTTGAGGACGGCAGCCTTGCTAATATCGAAATCCAGAAGATAGGTTACCTGTTTCCGGGGGAGCGGGCGTCCTGCTATTCTGCGGATCTCCTGCTGCGGCAGTACAAGAGGGTGCGTGACGAGCGGAAAAAGAAATTCCGTTATCAGGATATTAAGCCTGTTTATACTATTGTGCTTTTTGAACAGAGCCCGAAGGAATTTCAACAGTTTCAGGATATCTATCTTCACTATATCGAACCAAAATCGGATAGCGGAATTTCGTTAAATTTACTTCAGAAATTTCTCTTTGTTCCACTTGACATCTTCCGTAAAATTTATCACAATAAAAGAGTAACCGATAGAGTGGACGCATGGCTGGCGTTTTTGTGCATGGATGAGCCGGAGGATATCATCCGGCTGATAACGGATTACCCGGAGTTCAAACCCATGTATGAAGAGATGTACCGGCTGTGTATGGATACGGAGAAGATTATGGGACTGTTTTCAAAGGAATTAGAGATTTTGGATGAGAATACGGTGCAGTACATGATGGATGTGATGCAGGATGAGATTAACGATCATAAAGCTGCGATTGAGGAAATGAACAACATTATGGAGGAGCGGCAGAACACGATCAATGAACAGAATGAAACCATCAATTACCAGCAAAGTAAAATCAATTACCAGCAAAGTAAAATCAATGACCAGCAAAGTAAGATCGATGCTCAGCAGAAGCAACTCACGGAAAAAGAATCCGTGATTCAGGCTTTACAAAAGCGTATTGAGGAATTAGAGCGGAAGTAAAAATAAATAGCAATGCTATCTGTGAAGATATAAGAAAAAATTATCATACATATAAAAAATATTAATTTTACTTATAAAACAAATTGAGGTATACTTTTCATGTTAGCAGAGAATGGATAAAAGTATTCTTTATCGACGAAAATTCTAAAATAATGTTTATGCACACCGCGAATGCGGTGGAAAAGAAAGGATTAAGTTTATGGTTAAGGCAGTTGTAGGAGCAAACTGGGGCGACGAAGGAAAAGGAAAAATCACAGATATGATGGCGGAGAAAGCGGACATTATTGTACGTTTTCAGGGCGGTGCCAACGCAGGTCATACGATTGTAAACAATTACGGTAAATTTGCACTGCATACCTTGCCGTCAGGTGTATTTTACAATCATACCACCAGCGTAATCGGTAACGGTGTAGCACTGAATATTCCTTTATTGTTTAAAGAAATCAAGTCCATCACGGACAGAAACGTACCGATGCCTAAGATTCTGGTATCCGACCGTGCACAGATTGTAATGCCTTACCATATTTTGTTTGATCAGTATGAGGAGGAGAGACTGGGCGGTAAGTCCTTCGGCTCTACCAAGTCCGGTATCGCACCTTTTTATTCTGATAAATATGCAAAAATCGGTTTTCAGGTAAGTGAGCTTTTTGATGAAGAGCTGTTAAAAGAAAAGGTTGAGCGCGTGTGCCAGACCAAGAACGTGCTGTTAGAGCATTTGTATCACAAGCCGTTAATCGATACCGAAGAATTGTTAAATACGTTACAGGAATACAGAGATATGGTTGCGCCTTATGTGTGCGATGTATCCGCTTTTCTGGATAAAGCATTGAAAGAGGGCAAGACTGTATTGTTAGAGGGACAGCTTGGCACATTAAAGGACCCCGACCACGGCATCTATCCGATGGTTACTTCCTCCTCCACACTGGCTGCTTACGGCGCTATCGGCGCAGGTGTGCCTCCCTATGAAATCAAGGAGATTATTACGGTATGTAAGGCATATTCCTCCGCAGTAGGCGCGGGTGCGTTTGTATCCGAAATCTTCGGAGATGAGGCAGACGAGCTTCGCCGCCGCGGTGGTGACGGTGGTGAGTACGGCGCGACTACAGGTCGTCCCAGACGTATGGGATGGTTTGACTGTGTTGCATCCAAATACGGCTGTCGTCTGCAGGGAACTACCGACGTAGCGTTTACCGTGCTTGACGTGCTGGGATATCTTGACGAGATTCCCGTTTGTGTGGGCTATGAGATTGACGGAGAGGTTACGACAGACTTCCCTGTAACCTGTAAATTAGAGAAGGCAAAACCTGTACTGAAAACCCTGCCCGGCTGGAAGTGCGAAATCCGCGGCATTAAGAAGTATGAGGACCTTCCTGAGAACTGCAGAAAATATGTGGAGTTCGTTGAGGAGCAGATTGGCTATCCGATTACCATGGTAAGCAACGGTCCCAGCCGTGATGACATTATCTACAGAGAGAGTCCGTTGAAAAAGTAATAAAGGGGATTTATGATTAGCAATCTGGAATATTACAAGGTATTCTATTATGTGGCAAAAACAGAAAGTGTGACCAAAGCGGCGGGAGAGCTTGCAATCTCCCAGCCGGCGGTAAGTCAGGCGATAAAGCAGTTGGAGAGACAGCTGGAGGTGTCGCTGTTCTACAGGGCAGCGAAAGGCGTAAAGCTTACCAGCGAAGGACAACTGCTTTACAGCTATGTGGAAAAAGGCTATGAGCAGATAGAATTGGGGGTAAAAAAGATCCGGCAGCTAGAGAATCTGGAACTGGGCGAGATTCGCATCGGCGCCAGCGATATGACCCTGCAATACTATCTGCTTCCCTATTTGGAAAAATTTCACGAAAAATATCCTGAAATCAAGGTCACGGTTACCAATGCCCCCACGCCGGAGACGCTTATCTTTCTGCGGGAGGGCAGCATTGATTTCGGTATTGTCAGCACGCCTTTTTCCGAAATGGCAGATATGAAGGTTACAGCAGTACGGGAAATCGAGGATGTTTTTGTGGCAGGACGTCGTTTTATTTCTTATAAGAATAAGACCCTGGATTTGCAGGAGTTAGAAAAGCTCCCGTTAATCTGCCTGGAAAAAAATACCAGTACCAGAAGCTATATGGATGAATTTTTAAGACAGAACAATGTTTCCATACAGCCGGAGTTTGAGCTGGCTACCAGTGATATGATTGTGCAGTTTGCCCTGCGCAGTCTCGGTGTGGGCAGCGTGGTAAAGGACTTTGCCAGAGATTATGTGGAATCCGGCTTGCTGTTTGAATTGCGGTTTAACAAAATTATTCCCAAGCGCAGCTTCTGTGTGGTACAGAATATGAAAGTACCCCTGTCTGCGGCATCGCGAAAATTATTGGAAATTATGGAATTGCAAATATAGGATAGGAGAAGCGAAATGATAAAGAACGTGATATTTGATATTGGAAATGTATTAACAGATTTCCGTTGGAGAGAGTTCCTCAGAGAGAAGGGCTTTGATGAGGAGATGATTGACCGTATCGCCGGGGCGTCGCTTTTGAGTGAGGTGTGGTGCGAATATGACAGAGGCGCATGGACGCAGGAACAACTGATGGAGGCATTTGTAAAGAACGATCCTGCCATTGAAAAGGAACTCCATATGGCGTTTGATGATTTCACGGGTATGGTGACGCCGAGGGAGTATGCGATTCCCTGGCTGCAAAGCCTGAAAGCTAATGGCTATCGCGTGCTGTATCTGTCCAACTTTTCCCGTAAGGCAGAAGTGGAATGCGCGGATGCACTGAACTTTATGCCTTACATGGACGGCGGTATTTTGTCCTATCGGGATAAGCTGATTAAACCGAATCCGGACATTTATAAGCTGATTTTGTCACGCTACGGGCTGGTGGCAGAGGAGAGTGTGTTTATTGACGATACGCTGGTGAATGTGGAGGCTGCCGAAAAGGTGGGAATACACGGCATTCATTTTAAGACGAAGGAACAGGTGGATTGCCAGCTTCGTGCGCTTGGCGTAGAGTATTAAGCCTTATCACTGGTGTCCGTGCCGTCTGTTTCTGTTGCCTGCCTGATTAAAAAGTCCTGAATTTCCTCGTCGGTCATATGATCCTTACCCCCGATATTCAGGTCTGCCATGGTGGATTTGCCTGTCAGTCTGCCGTACATCCAGGTGTAAATCCAGACCAGCACCGGAACAGCGATGGTGGCGAATAAACACATGCCAAACAGCCTGCCGGATGCGGAGGTATCCACAAAAGCCACGACAAGCGTGACGATATACAGAAGTACCAGCAGGACAACGCCGACGATGGCAACGATTTGTTTGGAGGTTATTTTTTTATTTGCTTTGTTTTCTGATTTATTATCGTTCCGACTCATATTTCCTCATTTCTGCGCATGGCGCGTATCATTTTATGTATTGTTACTATGATAACATTTTGGGTGCTTTTTTACAAGCAATAGAAGCAATACAAGTAATAATAAAAAAATTTAAAATAAATGTATAAACCCTTCATCCTGTGGCATACTACTACTATCATTGGAACCCCCTCCTTTGATATAACCAATGATAAAAATAATACTTAATCCTCCCCTTTAAGAATCCCGGACTTAAAATTTGCTTTGAGTTCGGGGTTTTTGCATGTATACAATGAACAGTTTTTTCCTCGCGTATATTTCAAAATAAATATTGTCTAAATTTGCAATCTGTTATATACTATCCTTTGTGAAAACAAAATCGCCGCAGAAGGCGAAAGGTTCATCGGATAGCTGTTGAAATTCAAATATTTTGGGGCTGTCCGGCAATATCATTAAAAATTAAGGATGGTAACAGTATGGCATTATTAGAACAGTGGAGAAGTATTGCATATAATGAAACAACAGGCAGGGACAAGCTTCAGCAGCTTTGGGCGAAGTATTTTCAGGAGGAGAAGGACATTTATGCCCAGCTTTTGAAAAACCCTGACGAGGTCGTAAAGGGCACGGTAAAGGAACTTGCTGAGAAGTTTAATGTTTCAGTCATGACAATGACCGGTTTTCTGGATGGTATTGACGAGAGCCTTGTAGAGGCTAACCCTATCGAGGAAATGGAAGAGGATACCGTTGTTAATCTTGGTTTTGACAAGGCGCTGCTTTACAAGAACATGGTAGCGGCAGAGGCTGACTGGCTGTACAATTTGGAAGAGTGGAATGACATTTTCGATGAGGATACCAGAAAAGCGCTTTATAAAGAGCAGAAATCTTCTACCACCATCGTGAAGGACAAGAAAGTTTATCCCAATGATCCCTGTCCCTGCGGAAGCGGCAAGAAGTATAAGAAATGCTGTGGAAAGAAGTAAATAGTTGAATATAGTGAACAGAGAAGCTTTTCCGGTTAAGAGCCTCTGTTCATTTTTGTTTCAATATTTTTTTGTTTACATGGTTTCCTATCTTTGATAAAAGGTGTATACTGGATATGTTTGACAGGAAGAGGAATCAGTTGAAATGTACAAAGGAGTATTACGGTGAATATTGCATCTTTTTTGTTACCGAAAGTAGAAGTGTCATATCTGCATGATCAAATGACCGTCAGGCAGGGCTTAGAAAAGCTGCGAAGAAGCGGATATTCTGCAATACCTGTAATTGACGGGGAAGACAGATATGTGGGAGTTGTCAGTGAAGGAGACTTTTTGTGGAATATTCTGGAATATAATGAGCGCATAGAGAAGATTACGAAAAAAGGGCTGGAAAAGCTGACGCTTCGCGACATCATTCAGAGCGGCAGGATACAGGCTGTCTGTATTGATACGGATATGGAGCAGCTGTTGGGGCAGGCGCAGTATCAGAATTTTGTTCCGGTCATTGATGACAGAAATGTATTTATTGGAATTATTACAAGAGGCGACATTATCAAATATTTTGTGAAGAAACAATTGGAAAGTGTGAAAGACTAAGTTTTGACTTTCCGGCGGAAAGCATATATAATCTAACGTATAATTTATCGAAAAAAAAGGAATAGTATTTGGAAAGGATAAATTACAGTATATGAAGAAGTTAGAAGAATACGTAAGGAGTATACCGGATTTCCCTGAAAAGGGTATTATTTTCCGGGATGTAACCAGTGTTTTGCAGGATGCGGAGGGTCTGCATCTTGCAATCGACACAATGCAGGATTTGGTAAAGGATTTGGATTATGATGTGGTAGTAGGTGCGGAATCCCGTGGATTTATTTTTGGCACCCCTATTGCATATAATATGGGAAAACCCTTTGTGTTGATTCGGAAGAAGGGTAAGCTTCCCTGCGAGACGGTGGAAACCTCTTATGATTTGGAATATGGGAAAGCCACCATTGAAATGCACAAAGACAGCATCAAACCGGGACAGAAGGTTCTGATTGTCGACGATTTGATTGCTACCGGCGGAACTACAGAGGCTATGATTAAGCTGGTAGAGTCTCTGGGCGGCGAGGTTGTAGGTGTGGTAGTGTTAATAGAGCTTGCAGGGCTGAAGGGTAGAGAGCGTATTGCAGAGTATCGTCTGGATGCCGCAATTTGTTATCCGGGTAAGTAAACGCGTTCCTTGAGGAGCGATTACAATAAAAATAAAAAGAGTATAATTTTATGACAGAAGAAAAGGTGGATGTTATCTTTGATGATAGCAAAATAAGTAAATCACAGGAATTTGTGAATCCTGATGAGCTCTATCAGGATCTTATTAAGCGTGTGCAAAAATATCACCCCAGTGATGACATATCCATGATTGCAAAAGCATACAGGATTGCCGGTGATGCTCATAAGGATCAATTCAGAAAATCGGGAGAGCCCTATATCATTCATCCGCTGAATGTAGCGATTATACTGGCAGATTTGGAACTGGATAAGGAGACTATTGTGGCAGGCATTCTTCATGATGTGGTGGAGGATACCATCATGACTGAGGAGGATTTGAAGAGGGAGTTTGGCGACGATGTAGCGCTCTTGGTGGACGGTGTTACCAAGCTGGAAAAAATACCTCTTTCCGGCAGTGGGGAGCAGTCCGATGCCAAACTGGAAATGCAGGCGGAAAACCTTAGAAAAATGTTTCTTGCGATGGCAAAGGATATCCGTGTTATCATGATAAAGCTGGCGGACAGACTGCATAATATGCGCACTCTGAAGTACAAAAACCCCGAAAGCCAGCAGCGTATCGCCAAAGAAACACTGGAAATTTACTGTCCCATTGCACAGCGTCTTGGTATCAGCAAACTGAAAATCGAATTGGATGACCTTTCCTTAAAATATCTGGAGCCGGATATTTATTATGATCTGGTAGATAAAATAGCTGTACGTAAGAGTGTCCGCGAGAAATATATCCAGGGTATCGTTGACGAGGTCAGCGAGCATATCGCCAATGCAGGAATTAAGGCAAAGGTGGATGGTCGTGTCAAGCACTTCTTTAGTATCTATAAGAAAATGAAGAACCAGAACAAGACACTTGACCAGATTTATGATTTATTTGCGGTTCGTATTATTGTGGATTCCGTAAAAGACTGCTATGCAGCGCTGGGAGTAATTCATGAGATGTATAAGCCTATTCCGGGGCGTTTCAAGGATTATATTGCTATGCCAAAAGCGAATATGTACCAGTCTCTGCATACTACATTGATTGGAAGCAACGGTCAGCCTTTTGAAATTCAGATTCGAACCTTTGAAATGCACAAGGCTGCTGAGTACGGTATTGCGGCGCACTGGAAATATAAAGAGGCTTCGGATGGCAAGAAGGTTGAGGCGCAGGAGGAAGAAAAGTTAGTATGGCTCCGTCAGATTCTGGAGTGGCAGCGTGATATGTCTGACAACAGGGAATTCATGAATTTGTTAAAGAATGACCTGGATTTGTTTTCGGACAATGTATACTGCTTTACTCCCAGCGGAGAAGTCAAAAATCTTCCGGCAGGGTCAACGCCTATTGATTTTGCCTACAGCATTCATTCAGCGGTGGGCAACAAGATGGTTGGGGCGAGAGTGAACGGAAAGCTGGTGACCATTGATTATGAGATAAAGAACGGTGACCGCATTGAGATTATCACTTCCCAGAACTCCAAAGGACCAAGCCGCGACTGGCTGAATGTGGTAAAGAGTACTCAGGCGAAGAATAAAATCAATCAGTGGTTCAAAGCGGAATTGAAGGAAGACAATATCCTTAAGGGAAAAGAACTTTTATCAGCGTATTGTAAGATAAAATCCATTAATTTTTCCAATCTGCTTACACAGGAATATATGGATGCAGTGATGAGAAAATACGGCTTTCGTGATTGGGAATCGGTTTTGGCGGCAATTGGACACGGTGCGCTGAAAGAGGGACAGATTGTCAATAAGATGCAGGAGCTGTATGACAGAAGCCATAGGAAGGAGATGACCAACGAGGAGGTGCTGGCAAGCATTGCCGAGGCTGGGAATGCTGCGGCTCATAAGCCTCCTATGATGAAATCCAAGAGTGGAATTGTGGTAAAGGGTATTGCAGACCTCTCCGTGCGTTTTTCCAAGTGCTGTTCTCCTGTTCCGGGTGATGAGATTGTAGGTTTTGTCACCAGAGGGCGAGGAATTTCCATTCACAGGACGGACTGTGTAAACATGATGAATCTGCCGGAGATAGAGCGGGCGAGACTGATTGACGCAGAGTGGCAGGCACCGGAGCATACGGCTTCAGAGAAGTATACTACCGAGATTATCATCTATGCCAACAATCGTAACGGTCTGCTGGCAGATATTTCCAGAGCCCTTACGGAAAAAAATATTGATATCATATCGATGAACACCCGCACCAGCAAACAGGGACTTGCAACCATGCAGACCACCTTTGAAGTCAGCAGTCGTGAGGAACTGAACAGGGTAATTGACAAAATTCGCAGTATTGAAAGTGTGATTGATATAGAAAGGACTACCGGTTAATGGCAGAGATAAAGATTGGGCGCATGGTGCTTGGCGTGTGCCAGACAAATTGTTACTTTTTGTACAGGGCGGGAGCGCCCGAAGCGATTGTTGTGGATCCTGGCGACCATGGGGATAAGATTGCGTCGGCTTTGGAGCGCAACGGTTTTCAGGTGGCGGGTATTTTGATTACCCACGGGCATTTTGACCACATCTGGGGCTGCAAGGAGCTTAAGGAGGCGGCAAATGCTGCAGCGGCACAGAGAGGCACAGAACCGGTGAAGGTGTATGCGCTCGAGGAGGAGAGGGAACTTATGATGGACGCTCATATGAATGTTTCCCGGCAGATGAACAGACCCTACACCTGTGAGGCAGATGTTTATGTGAAAGACGGAGAAGAGATAACTCTTGCGGGGATGACCTGCAGGGTGATTGCAACACCGGGGCACACGGCGGGCGGATGCTGCTATTATTTTGAGGAAGCAGGAATCCTGCTGAGCGGTGACACATTGTTTCAGGAATCGGTGGGACGTACGGACTTTCCGACGGGAAGTATGGGAACACTGATTCGCTCCGTCAAAGACAAACTGTTTCTTTTGCCGGACGAAACTCTTGTTTATCCGGGACACGGTGACAGTACCACTATTGGAAATGAGAAAAAGTACAATCCGTTTTGCGTTTAATGTGATAAGGTAGAGAGACGGTGAAATTTTATTCGCAGAAATTTGGGACGATTGAGATAGCGGACAATTGTTTTTTTAAACAGCTCTTTTTTGTAACAATATATTATATAGTAAAGGGAGTAGAGAAATGTCACTTTTTGGGTACAGGAATCCATATGATACGGAAAAAACAGAAAAAAATTTTTGGGATAACATGAAAAAAAATTTCATTTATCACTATGTATGGTGTAAAGCGTATCGTCTGATGATTTCGGCGCAGGGATGGGACGCCGAAAGGATTATAAAGGTTTCGTCCGTAAAGGATATTCCGTTTATGTCCACCGCATACTTAAAGCATCATAAAATGCGTTCTGTTCCGCTTGATAAGCCGGCGAGAAAAAAGGTGTCCGAAACCGGCGGTCAAAAAAGCGCTTTCGACTTTGAGTGGAATGGTTTAGGAATGTCGCTTTCGATGGGCAAAGTACATAAGCTGCGGTCACTTCGTCCCTGTCACTATATTATTTTGGGATACGAGCCGAAGATTGAATCGCAGAAGGGGAAAAAGAATAGGAAAAAAGCGGTTGCCGAAGCGGCATATGGGTTTTCCTGTTTTGCACCGGCGAAATCCCGAACCTATGCACTGAAAAATGTAAACGGTGAATATAAGCTGGATTTGGATGATATAAAGGATAAACTGACTTATTTCATGAGAGGAAGGACGCCTGTAAGAATTATAGGAGCTCCCTTTCTTGCTTATTTGCTGCTTGACATGATGAAAGAGAAAAATGTCAGGTATATTCTTCCGAAGAATTCCATGATTGCATTTGGAGGAGGCAGGAAGGAGTACTATACTCCCAGTGTGGACAAGAAGACCCTGTATCGGCTGGCGGAGGAGGTTCTGGGTATTTCGGAGGACAGGTGCATGGAATTCTTCAAAGCAGTGGAGCATCCCGTTTTGTATTGCTCTTGTCCGAAGCATCATTTTCATGTGCCGGTTTACAGCAGGGTAATTATTCGTGATGTGGATACCTTTGAACCGGTGGAAAACGGTACGCCGGGACTGGTAAATCTTGTAACGCCCATGGTGAACAGCGCCCCCATGTTAAGTATTATGACGGATGATTTGGGAATTCTCCATGACGGTGCCGAGTGCGGATGTGGTATTGAGACGCCTTATCTTGAAATATTGGGAAGAGTGGGAGCCGAAGACATTCCTACCTATGCCGAAGAAGTGGAAAAACTTGACCGGAATATGTTGGGGGAGGTATAAAATGATTTTATTTGAAGGAAAACTTTTACCGGAAGAAAAATTGAACATAGTGCTTGAAAAGTTATGGGATTCCTGCCTGAATGCTATTGAGAACCGGACGGACATTTCTGTGCGTGTAATGGAGGCTTGCGGACGCATTTCAGAGAAAATAAAGACGGGAGAGTATGACGACATCATACAGCAGCTTCTTCGCAGCGGAACCTTTCCTGAGCAGCAGTTGGAAGAGGCGGTTTCCCGTCTTGACAGGGAACATCTGCAGTTAAAGTATGAGATGGAGCTTGGCACGTTAAGACGGGAGTGTAATATGACAAAACGGTTGGAACCTTTGGGGATTCTGTTTCATATTGCCGTGGGAAATGTGAATGGATTTCCTTTTTACAGCGTGCTGGAAGGGATGATTGCGGGTAATGTAAACATATTGAAACTGCCTTATATGGATAATGGATTGACAGTGAGGCTTTTTCATGAGATGGTGCAGGAGGAACCGATACTGGCGCCTTATGTATGCGTATTAGATATACCATTTACTAAACTTGCGGAGATGAAGCCGCTTGCAGAAATGGCTGACGGAATTGTGGTGTGGGGCGGTGATGAAACTGTCCGTGCGATGCGGAATATGGCAGATCCTTCTACGGAGATTATGAATTGGGGACATAAAATCAGCTTTGCTTATGTAACGCCTGATATGTTTGAAGACGGAGATGATGCAAAAAAAGATGCGCTTTACGCATTGGCAGAGCATATTTGCGATACGAAGCAGCTTCTGTGCAGCTCCTGTCAGGGAATTTTTGTGGACAGCGAGGATGAGGAAGTGATTCTGACGGCAGCAGAAAAATTTTTGAAAATTCTGGAGGAGGTAAGCGCCAGATATCCCCGGGATGCGATTGGCATCCGCGGAAAGAGGAGCATAGAGCTTTATAATGAGGAATTGCAGACAAGATTCACCGGACGTAAAATACGGAAAGGCAAAGATGTAAGCGTAATTGCTTCGATGGAGCAGGATCTTACCCCGTCCTATCGCTATAAAAACTGTTGGATAAGACCACTTGCCAGAAAAAATATTGTCCGTATACTTAAGAGAAACAGAGAGTATTTACAGACTGTGGGGCTTATCTGTCCTGCGCAGGAGCGGGAGACACTTGCGGATTTGCTGGTGAAGGCCGGCATTACCAGAGTTGCGGAAGCCGGGGATATGTCTTACCTGACGCCGGGAGAGGTACATGACGGAGAGTATTCTCTCAGAAGTTATTGCAGGATTGTCGAAGTGGAAAACGCTTAGGATGTATGTCAGGTATTTTCAGTATGATAATTTTCAGGAGATGTTATGTTTGCAGTAGATTTAAACAGAGTAAATTATGAATATGATGTGAATTCCATTGTAAAAGCATTTTGGTCCGGAGAAACCGTGAGTGTACTGACGCCGGAGACGAAAGAAGAGAAGAGGAACGCCATGGAACAGGAAGTACGCATTCGCATCAATATCCGGATGGATGGAGCGGACATTGATGTGGATGAGAGCGTTTTCCTATTACCGGAAGACAGCGCTGCGAAGGAACGGAGCTTTTTGTGGGAGTACACCGGGCAGCGGTCAGGCGGCGGTTACGAAAGTCCGGAAACCTACAAGGACGGTTTCAAGCGTTTTTTATATAAAACCCTGAGCGAAGTTACCGGAAAAACGCTTCCCTGGGGTAATCTGACAGGAATTCGTCCTACAAAAATTGCCTATGGTATGCTGGAGGAGGGGAAACCCGAGAGCGAAATACTTTCCTTTTACGAAAATCAGCATTATGTCAGCCGGGAAAAGGCACAGCTTAGTATTGAGATTGCTAAACGGGAGAGGGAGCTGTTAAAAGGTGTGCACTATGAGGGCGGATATAGTCTTTATATAGGAATTCCTTTTTGCCCTACTACTTGTCTGTATTGTTCCTTTACCTCTTATCCCATAGCTGCTTACCGAAAGCTTGTGGAGGATTACATTGATTGTGTGATTCGGGAGATGGAATATGTTTCCGGGCGTTATGCCGGCAAAATTCTGGACAGCGTTTATATCGGAGGCGGTACGCCGACTACATTGGAGGCGGAACAGCTTGACCGGCTGATTACCGCATTAAAAGAACTGTTTGACTTTGGCACTGTGAAGGAATTTACCGTGGAAGCGGGACGGGCAGACAGTATCACGGAGGAAAAATTACGGGTTCTCTACCGTCACGGCGTCAGCCGTATTTCCGTAAATCCCCAAACCATGAAACAGGAAACACTGGATATCATCGGACGCAGGGCGAGCGTCGAACAGGTGTATACTGCCTTCCGGCTTGCCAGAGAAGCGGGTTTTACCAATATTAATATGGATTTGATTCTGGGACTGCCGGGAGAGCTGGAAGCAGATGTGCAGAATACCATAGACAGAGTAATTGAGCTGAATCCGGACAGCCTTACCGTGCATTCTCTGGCAATCAAGCGTGCATCGGGATTGAATCAGTGGATTTTGGAAAATGGCGTATCCATGCTGCGCAACACGGACGAGACTATGCGTATTGCGGCAGATGGGGCAAAGAAGCTGGGGATGGAGCCTTATTATCTTTATCGCCAGAAAAATATGTCGGGAAATTTTGAGAATGTGGGTTATGCCCGCCCGGGGAAGCTGGGGCTATATAATATTCTGATAATGGAAGAAAAACAGACCATCGTGGCATTGGGAGCCGGAAGCATTACCAAACTGGTTCTGCCCGGAGGAAGGATAGAACGCTGTGATAATGTGAAGGATGTAGGTCTTTATATTGAGAAGATTGATGAAATGGTGGAACGAAAGCGTCAGTTGTTTGCCTTGTCGGATTAAATATCCTTGCCGGAGCAGAGAATATCCGTATTTTCTGACAGTTGACAGTTTCGGCGAAAAAATATATGATGTATAAGATGTAAAAAATGAAAAATCGAAAGGTTTGGTTGATAAAATGGCACTTAGCAAAAAGCCGACAACGGGCATGAAGGACATTTTGCCGGAGGAAATGCAGATTCGTGATTATGTGATGAGCGTAATCAGGGAAACCTATGGCAAATTCGGATTTACCTCCATTGAGACTCCATGTGTGGAAAATATTGCGAATTTGAGCAGTAAGCAGGGCGGAGACAACGAGAAACTGATTTTTAAGATTTTAAAACGCGGCGAGAAGCTGAATGTGGAAGCGGCAACCACCGAAGCGGAAGTGGTTGACAGCGGACTCCGCTATGATCTGACCGTGCCGTTGGTGCGCTTTTATTCCAATAATGCAGCCCAGCTCCCCTCGCCCTTCAAGGCGTTACAGATGGGAAATGTGTGGAGAGCGGACAGACCTCAGAGGGGCAGATACCGTCAGTTTATGCAGTGTGATATTGATATTCTGGGGGAACCCTCCAACTTGGCGGAAATCGAACTGATTCTGGCTACCACGACCACGCTGACAAAGCTTGGTTTCCGAAATTTTCAGATTCGTATAAATGACAGAAGAATCTTAAAGGCAATGGCGGCTTATGCAGGATTTGCGGAAAATGCCTATGACAGCGTGTTCATCACCCTTGATAAGATGGACAAGATAGGCATGGACGGCGTTAAGGAAGAACTGCTTGCAAACGGTTACAGCGGGGAACAGTGTGACAGGTATCTGGAGCTGTTTGCAGCTATCGGGAAAGAAAGTGACGCAGTCGCTTATTTAAGGGAGAAGCTGGGTGATTATCTGGATGCTGAGGTAATGGATTCCTTTCAGGAGATTATGGAAAGTGTACGTGCGACCAAAGCAGACAGCTTTGAACTGGTATTTGACCCAACACTGGTACGAGGAATGTCTTACTATACAGGAACTATTTTTGAGATTGCCATGCCGGAATTCGGCGGAAGCTGCGGCGGCGGCGGGCGTTACGACAAGATGGTAGGAAAATTTACCGGTAATGATGTTCCTGCCTGCGGATTTTCCATCGGATTTGAGCGTATTGTGCTGCTGTTAATGGAAAGCGGATTTAAAGTGCCCGCCAGACCGAAGCAGGTCGCTTATTTAATTGAGAGAGGCGTAAATGGGAAGGAATTGTGCGATATCATTGCAAAGGCACAGGATGCCCGCAAGGAAGGAACGCAGGTACTGGTAGCCCGTATGAATAAGAATAAAAAATTTCAGAAGGAACAGCTTAACAAGGAGGGCTATGAGGAATTTGTGGAATTTTACAAAAATCCTTTGAAGAATTAAAATAAATTTTGGTGAAGAAATGATTCCCTGAGAGGGGTGGGTCGAGGTTTAAAATGGCAGAGTCAATGAAAGGGCTGAAACGAACACACCACTGCGGCGAGCTCTCGGCGGCAAATGAAGGTGAGACTGTTACCGTCATGGGATGGGTTCAGAAACAGCGAAACAAGGGCGGCATTATCTTTGTGGATTTAAGAGATTGTGCGGGAATTTTGCAGGTTATATTTGAGGAAAGCGACTGCGGAGCAGATAATTTTGCCAAGGCAGAGAAATTAAGAAGTGAATATGTGGCAGCAGTTGTGGGTAAGGTAGAGAAGCGTGCCGGTGCGGTAAACGGGCATCTGGCTACCGGTGAGATTGAGGTGCGTGCCACAGAGGTGCGTATTCTTTCTGAGGCGGAAACGCCTCCCTTTAAGGCAATGAACCGCTTCGGTTCCGATAAGCCGGATACCCGTTTCGGCATGGAGCTTACCGATGTATCTGAAGTCGTTGCAGGCTGCGGTTTCGGTGTTTTTACTTCTGCGTTGGAAAACGGCGGAAGTGTAAGAGGTATCAATGTAAAAGGACAGGCGGATGGCAGCTATAAATCCTCCTTTGCAAAATTCATGACTAAGGAGGAGTTGAAAACTCTGGTTGAGGCTATGGACGGACAACCCGGCGACTTATTATTGTTTGCGGCAGACAAGCTGAAAATTGTATGCTCCGTTTTGGGCGCCCTTCGCTGTGAAATTGCAAAACAGCTTGAGATGATTGACAATGACAGGTTTGACTTTCTGTGGGTGATGGAGTTCCCCCTGCCCGTTTTGTTATGCTGCTTGTGAAGGCGGACAGTATCCGCGAGGTTATCGCATTCCCGAAGGTGAAGGATGCCTCCTGTCTGATGACCAATGCGCCGGATGTGGTAGACAATGTTCAGTTGGAAGAGCTGTGCCTGCAGATTAAAAAAGCGGGGCAGCAGGGATAAAGGATAGAAATAAGCTGTCATGGCAGAGAATGCCATGACAGCTTCCGTATTATAAAGAATTATAAGAACGAGGGAATATGAAGGATATCAGATATCTTCTTTCCATAAAAGAATTGTGGGACAATCCGGCGTCAGATCAGCTTGCGAAGCGGGCATATGAGATGCTGGACAGTGAACGGAAGCGGAAGCTGGAGGGCATAAAGGCAAAGAAAAGGTATGCAGAATGTCTTGGCGGAGGACTGCTGCTACAGCTTGGAGTGCAGGAACTATACAGGGAAAAATCAGGCGTTCATAAAGAGGGCAATGGGAATGTGGAAGCTGCAGGTACGGAATCTGTGCGCCGACTGACCATATCTCAGGCACTTTCGGTGCTTGGAGAGCCGATGGAGATTACTTATACCTATGGTGCGAAAGGAAAGCCTTTTTTTCAGGATATCCCTGTGTTTTTTAGTCTTTCTCATTCCGGGCATTATGTGTGCTGTGTCTTTTCCGGGCAGGAAGTTGGCGTGGATATTCAATATCGTACCCCCCTTACAAGTGACCGCATCGTAAGGCGTTTTTTTGCGGAGGCAGAACGGAGGCTTTGGGAGAATTGTTCCTCCACGGAAGAAGCAGAAAAGCTTTTTTACCGGCTATGGACGAGAAAGGAAGCCTACGGAAAGCTGACGGGGGAGGGAATTGCGAAAGCGGCTTCGGTGGATGTTTTAACGGGAGACAGCCTCTCTGTGCGTTGGGAGGACTATGAGATTTTGGATGGCTATCAGCTTGCCATCTGTAAACGAATCCGGGAAAAGGAGTAGTATTTTTATCATGAAGAGATTAATGATTTACTTGAAGGATTATAAGAAAGAGTCGATTTTGGCGCCGCTTTTTAAACTGCTGGAGGCATTTTTTGAACTGCTGGTGCCCCTTGTTATGGCGAATATCATTGATAAGGGTATTGCAGATGCAGATATGGGATACATCGGTAAGATGGGGCTTTGCCTTTTGACCCTTGGCGTTGTGGGACTGGTGTCCTCCATTACGGCGCAGTTTTTTGCGGCGAAGGCGGCAGTGGGTTTTTCCACCAAGCTGCGTCAGGCTTTGTTTGACCATATCCAGAGCTTAAATTTTACCAATATTGATAAAGCGGGAACCTCCACTATGATTACCCGTATGACCAGTGATATCAATCAGGTGCAGTCAGGTGTCAATATGGTGCTTCGTCTGTTCCTGCGTTCCCCGATTATCGTTTTCGGCGCTATGATTATGGCGTTTACCATAGACGTAAAAAGCGCCCTTGTCTTTGTCGTGGCAATTCCCCTTCTGGCAGTGGTGGTATTCGGTATCATGCTTTGGACGATGCCTTTGTATAAGAAGGTACAGGCAAGTCTTGACAAGGTGCTGGGAATCACCAGAGAGAATCTGACCGGTGTGCGTGTGATTCGTGCTTTTCATCAGGAGAAGACCGAGGAGGCGCGTTTTGAGGAAAGTAACCGTACGCTTGCTTCCCTGCAGATGTTTGTGGGAAAAATCAGCGCTGTCATGAACCCGGTGACTTATATTATTGTAAACGGCGCTACGATTGTACTGATTTATATTGGTGCCATTCAGGTAAATGTGGGTAACTTAACCCAGGGTGAAGTGGTAGCCATTATCAACTATATGTCGCAGATTCTGGTGGAGCTGGTGAAGCTGGCAAACCTGATTATTCTGCTTACGAAGGCATTGGCGAGTGCAGACCGTGTGGCTTCTGTGTTTGAGATTGCAGGCGGGGAAGAGGTGTCTGCGGCTAAGCGCGTTGAGATACAAAAGAAAGTCGATACAGATATGAGTCCGTCACAGGCTCCTTATCTTGTCTTCCATCATGTATCCCTGACTTACAGCGGTGCGGGTGCGGCAACCTTGCAGGATATCCATTTTACAGTGAACAAAGGAGATACGGTTGGTATTATCGGCGGTACGGGTTCCGGTAAATCCTCTCTGGTGAATCTGATTCCGAAGTTCTATCCGGCAACGGAAGGAGCCATTTACCTAGAGGGCAGGGATATCAAGGATATGACCGATGAGGAGCTGCGAAACCGTATCGGAGTGGTTCCGCAGAAAGCAGTATTGTTTAAGGGAACTATCCGCAGCAATTTACAGTGGGGAAAGGCGGATGCCACAGAGGAAGAGATGTGGAATGCCCTTGATATTGCTCAGGCAAGAGAGGTTGTAGAGGGAAAAGCCGGGAAGCTGGATGCGGAGATTACCCAGAATGGCAAGAACCTGTCGGGCGGACAGAGGCAGCGTCTTACCATTGCAAGGGCGCTGGTGCGCAAACCTGAAATTCTGATTCTGGATGACAGCGCTTCTGCGCTGGACTATGCGACGGACGCCAAGCTTCGCAGTGCATTGCGCACACTGGAGGATACCACGACAACCTTTATCGTGTCACAGAGAGCATCCACTATACGCCATGCGGACAAAATTATTGTACTGGATGACGGTGAGATGGCTGGTGTTGGCACCCATGAGGAGCTGTTAAAGACCTGTACGGTATACAGGGAAATATATTATTCCCAATATCCCGAAGAAAAGGAAAAGAAAACGGATAGCAGCATGACCCAAAAAGTAAGTATGGAAGGAGGCAGTTTGGGATGAGCCAGAAAGAGACAATGAAAAAAGTGTTAGCTTACATTAGTAAGTACTGGTTTATGGTGGTATTGTCCATCGTTTTAGCGACAGTGACCGTAGTCCTTACCCTCTATGTACCGATTCTGACCGGTGATGCAGTGGATTTGATTGTGGACAAGGGACTGGTGGATATGCCGGGCATCTTTGTCATTTTGAAAAAGATTGGCATTGTAATGATTATTACAGCCATATCCCAGTGGGTGATGAATACCTGCAATAACTACATTACGTATCATGTTGTCCGCGATATCAGGGAGGATGCTTTTCATAAGCTGGAGATTTTACCGTTAAAATATATGGATACCCATGCCTACGGTGATGTGGTGAGCCGTGTCATTGCGGATGTGGATACCTTTGCGGACGGACTGTTGATGGGATTTACCCAGCTTTTCACAGGTGTTCTGACGATTCTGGGAACCCTTGGCTTTATGCTGGTGACCAATGTCCCGATTACGCTTGTGGTGGTATGTATTACCCCGGTTTCCTTTTTGGTGGCGCGTTTTATTGCGACCAAAACCTACACCATGTTTAAGGAGCAGTCGGAGACCAGAGGCGAGCAGACCTCCCTCATTGAGGAGATGGTGGGAAATCAGAAAATTGTAAAGACCTTTTCCAGAGAAAAGGCGGTGAAAGAGCAGTTTGCCGAGATTAACGGCAGATTGGAGAAATGCTCCCTGAAGGCAATTTTTTTCTCCTCGATTACCAACCCGGCGACCCGTTTTGTCAACAGTCTGGTGTATGCGGGAGTTGGCATTTTCGGTGCGTTTATTGCAATCAGGGGCGGCATCAGTGTCGGACGGCTGTCCTGCTTTTTAAGCTATGCGAACCAGTACACCAAGCCCTTTAACGAGATTTCCGGCGTTGTTACGGAATTGCAGAACGCCATTGTCTGTGCGGGAAGAATTTTTGCACTGATTGAGGAGGAGCCTCAGATTCCCGATGCAGAGGATGCAAGGGTGCTTACGGAAGCGCAGGGCAATGTGGAGCTTTCAAAGGTTTATTTCCAGTACGTGCCTGAAAGGAAGCTGATTCAGAACTTTAATCTAAAGGTAAAGCCGGGACAGAGAGTGGCAATAGTAGGTCCTACAGGCTGCGGAAAGACCACGGTCATCAATCTGCTGATGCGTTTTTATGACGTGAATGAGGGCAGTATTAAAGTGGACGGCACGGATATCCGCGAGATTACCAGAGGAAGCCTTAGAACCAATTATGGTATGGTGCTGCAGGAGACCTGGCTGAGAGCGGGCACCATCCGCGATAATATCCGCATGGGAAAACCGGATGCCACGGAGGAAGAGGTAATCGAAGCGGCAAGGGCGGCTCATGCCCACAGCTTTATTAAGCGTCTCCCTAACGGTTATGATACAGTGATTACAGAGGATGGCGGAAGTCTTTCCCAGGGGCAGAAACAGCTTTTGTGTATTGCCAGAGTGATGCTTTGTCTGCCGCCGATGCTGATACTGGATGAGGCGACCTCCTCCATTGATACCCGTACAGAGCTTAAGATACAGAGCGCTTTTGCAAGGATGATGGAGGGAAGAACCAGCTTTATTGTAGCCCACCGTCTGTCCACGATACAGGAGGCGGATGTGATTCTTGTCATGAAGGACGGAAATATTATTGAGCAGGGGAATCACGAAAGCCTGCTTGCCCAGGGCGGTTTTTATGCAAAGCTGTATAACAGTCAGTTTGCGCTTTAATTTGCAGTATGAACGAATATATGCCTTCTGCATACTATATACAAAAGGGAAAATGCAGTCCTGATGTATACGGATATGCAGGAGGTGTTTTTTTTGGCTCTTGTGGTATTAGACGCCGGTCATGGAGGAGCGAACCCCGGCGCAGTGTATAACGGCAGACAGGAAAAAGATGATGCACTGGCACTGACTTTGGCAATAGGAAGTATTTTAGAGCAGAATGGTATTGATGTTTATTATACCAGAACAACGGATATTTATGAGACACCTTATCAGAAAGCGACAGAGGGAAATGAGGTGGGAGCCGACTATTTTGTATCCATCCACCGCAATTCCAGTCCATATGCCAACCAGTATTCCGGTGTCGAATCACTTGTTTACAATCGTTACGGTGAGGCAGCCAGACTCGCATATAATATCAATGCGCAGTTGGAGGAGATCGGATTTATTAATCTGGGAATCAGTGAACGTCCTAATCTGGTGGTGCTGAACAGCACACAGATGCCGGCTGTGCTTGTGGAGGTTGGATTTATCAATACGGACGCAGATAATGTGTTGTTTGATGAACGCTTCTATGACATTGCACAAGCGATTGCGGACGGGATAATGCAGACGATATGGGGAAGAATGTAATTATTTTTTGAAGGGAATGTGCTGTACATGGTACATTCCTTTTTTTAATGAGGGCTGCTGTCTGAAAAGCCTTTTTTGTCTGGTTATGAACAACAAAAGATAAAAATGCACAAAAAAAGACAAATAAAATCGTTTTAAAATTATCCGAATTGCCTTAATCATATGAAAAACAGAGAAAAACGTTTTTAGAAAAATAAAAAAATTGAATTTGCGTAAACAGATTGATATACTCAAATTATAAGTCATTTTTAGTTATTTTTTGTAGAAGGAAGGATTTACTTATGAAGAAGGAAAGGATTTCAGGCAAGCGGCTATGCGCGGGCGCGTTAGCTACCATTTTGGGATTGTCACCTATGGTAAGTGACATAGGAACGCTGACGGTAGAAGCTGCAGCCACTGCCAAAGGTGCAGGAAGCTATTCTACGGAGGTAGTAGGTCAGTATTCCTATTGGAATGGAACTACTACCGTATATGTGAACAACTCCACCCTCACGGATAAGCTCCCCTATGAAGGAAGCGCTTATCGTTACACAACGGAAAATTATGATGCAAACAACGGTGCATTTGACACGACGAACTGGGCAACCTCCTTTATGTGGGATTTGAACGGGAGCCAGCCCTATTCTTATCAGGTGTATGCGATTCCTTTTGCGTTCAAGGGAGAGGATTATGGTCTGCAGGTTACGGCGCCTTCCTCCCTGTCTGACACTGCAAATAAGGTTTATACCATGCAGATGGCAGAAAACGGAACGATAACGGATTTCTATATTAAGACCGGTTTTACATCAACCAGTGCAAAGGTGGATGCAGTGACCGACTGGTCCTATGATATTGTCTGGGAGAATTCTTCGAATGCGTCACAGAAGATGAAGGCAACGCTGGTGCAGGGAATTCCCTTTGCGTACTTCCAGATGTCAGGAACCACTCAGCTTACCGTGGAGAGAGGCGGAAAGTCCGGACTTCCTGCCTCAGTTGTTTATCAGAGCGATGACGAAAGCTGGTTGATTGTCAGATGCTTTGATAACGGAGACAATGATTACGATTACTATGCTTTCTATGCGGCGAACGGAACAAGCTGGGATATTACGGCGACAGGCACCCACCTTACCAACATAGTGGCAAATCTGCCCTCCGGAAAAGAATATGTTTCAATGGCATATTTGGGTTCAACGCCGAATCTTACTCCGAATGATGCCTGGGCAATCGGAATAGGAGAAGCATATTATGCTTATGCGTATAATTTCATTACGGATACCAGGGCAACCTATTCCTATGATGAGAACGCAAGTACGGTAACAACGCAGTATACCTATACTTTTGATAAAAAAGCAGAGAGTACCGCAGACGGTACTGTTATGGGAATTCTGCCCCACCAGTATAAAAATATGGATGCAGGCACTGACTTTGCGGAATATACCTATCAGACCATCCGCGGTACTATGAAGACTATCATAGGCTCTTACTTTACCACAGTGCAGACTTACAGCGGTATTTTGCCTTGGATGCCGGATATTGAGGATGAGTATAATGATGAGCTTTCCGCTTATCTGCAAGAGTATATTGATGGATTTGGCGACAGTTATTTTGAAAACTATGAAGGCAGCGGAGATACCTACTGGGACGGTAAGGGGTTAAACCGTCTGGTGAATGCTATGATTGCCGCAGAAGATGCAGGTGATGTCGAGACCGCGGAAAAGCTGTTGAATGCGTTGAAAACCCGTTTGGAAAACTGGTTTACCTATTCAGGAGAAGATGACGATGCCTACTTTTATTATGATGAAGGCGTAGGTTCTCTGTTTGGTTTTCCGCAGAGCTATAACTCCGTTGACCAGATGAACGACCATCATTTCCATTACGGCTATTTTATCTACGCGGCAGCACAGGTTGCCATGAGAGTGGACGGTTGGGGAGATGATGATCAGTACGGAGCAATGGTAAAGGAACTGATTTATGATATTGCGTGTCCCGAAAGAAACAGCAGTACCAGCAAGTATCCTTACTTAAGGGCGTTTGCTCCTTACGAGGGACATTCCTGGGCATCAGGACACCAGAACTTCGGTATGGGCAACAATCAAGAGTCCAGCTCCGAGGCATTGAATGCCTGGGCGGGAATTATCCTCTTTGGTGAAGCAACCGGAAATGAAGAACTGAGAGATTTGGGTGTTTACCTTTACACTACAGAGTCGGAAGCGGTAAACAACTATTGGTTTGACGTGGATGAGGATGTATTAAGTGACGCATATCGTTATGGAGTGCCTAATTCACAGGTAGGCTCCATTAATAAAGATACTGCGGAAGTAAAATATAATTCGGCAGCAATTGTATGGGGTGGTTCCTACTGCTATGCAACCTGGTTTTCCGCTAACCCTCTTTACATTCAGGGAATCAACTTACTGCCAATGAACCCTACAGGCTTTTATCTGGCGGGCAATAAAGAATACATAGAAGAGAACATCCGTCTGGCATACAAATATGCGGCGGAGGGCAGAGACCCTGCAACGGGCAGCGCATGGGCGGAAGATTCATGGATTGATATCTGGTGTGAGTATCAGGCGCTGGCTGATCCCGAAGCAGCTCTTACAAGATGGGAGGCGGCAGAGGCTGCTAACTACGGCGTGGAAGGCGGAGAGACCAAGGCGCATACCTATCACTTTATCCGTTCCTTGTGCCGTTACGGTACGCCGGAGACGTCCATCACAGGCGACTGCGCATTAAGTACCGTATTTGTGCAGGACGGTGAGAAAACCTATGCAGCATACAATGCTTCCGATGCACCAATCACGGTCAACTTTAGTGACGGCGGTTACATCACTGTGGCGGCGAATTCTATGTATGCGGGAGCGAGCGGAACCGGAAATGGTGAAGCAAGTGAAAATCAGGCAACCTACAAGGTTGAGCACTATCAGCAGAATCTTGCACAGAACGGTTATGACCTGGTGCGTACGGCAACTTATAACACAGTGAAGGATACTGTTATTGATGTGGAAAGTACCAATGCTTCCTTAGTAAGAAGCTATACAGGATTTAGTTTTAATAAGAACGCATCCGGCAGTGTCCTTTCGGGAACGGCAACTGCTGATAACAGTCTGGTACTGAAGCTGTATTATGACAGAGAGACCTACAGTATTACTTATAACACTGATGGCGGAACCAATGATGTTTCCAACCCTTCCAGCTATGTATACGGAAGCAGTCTGACTCTGGCAGATGCGACTAAGGATGACTATGTATTTGGCGGATGGTACATCAATGAAGGATTGACGCAGAAGATTACATCCATTACTGCTACAACCTCAGGTAACCTTACCTTATATGCTAAGTGGACGGATCCCAATGCATCAACCAATCCATCCGACGAGACACAGGGCTTTACTTATAGTGACGGAAAAGCAACCTTCTATTACAAGGGTGTAACCACCGGTATTGTATATATTGCAACCTATGATACCTTAGCGCAGGCAGAGGAAATCGCAGAAAAGGCAAATGCCAGTGCACCTGGCTTTGATGCGGTAACCGGACATGCAGGCTATACGCTGAATGCAGACGGTAATGATGCAAAAGCAGAGTATCCTGTGGCAGAAGGAAAATACATGGTTTATGCCTTCAATCCCGGCTATAGCGGAGTGGGTACATGGTATGTTGGTGAGGCAAAGGCTTCTGCAAGTACGGATCCGGGAGAGACCACCTATACCATTGAGTATAAGAATGTGGACGGTGCAACGAATCCTAATGCTTCTTCCTATGTAGCCGGAGTGGGATTACCGCTGGCAGACGCGACAAAACCGGGATTTACCTTTGAAGGATGGTATAAGGAAGAAACCTTTACAAATAAAGTTACTGCAATTTCCGCATCGGATACAGGCATTATAACCTTATATGCGAAGTGGACGGAGAATGGCGGAGGAACAACGGACCCGTCCGATGAGACACAGGGATTTACCTATAGTAACGGAACGGTAACGTTCTATTCAAACGATAACACCACCAATACCATATATTATGCAATATACGATGATTTGGAACAGGCAGAAGCAGATGCGGCAAAAGCAAATGCGGATAAACCCGGATTTGATTATATAAAAGGTCAGGCAGGATATAATCTGGATGAAAATCATAAGTATGAGTGTACCGTTGCAGAAGGCAAATATCTGGTATATGCGTTCAACTCCACCAGTACCGGTTTGGGTACTTGGTATGTAGGACAGGCGGTCTCTGAAAGTGCGGAACCCACGACGACTGCAAAATATACGGTAAAACATTATCTGCAGAATACCGCGCTCAACGGTTATACGGAACAGGATTCCGCTGAGAATGAGGGATTGGTAGGCGAAACGGTAAATGCCACTGCAAATTCCTATACCGGCTTTACCTATAATGCAGGTAAGTCTACGGTAAGCGGACAGGTTCTTGCAGACGGAAAGTTGGTGCTTGCACTGTATTATGACAGAGACAGCTATGATATTCAGTATATAAATGTGGACGACGCCACAAATTCTAACGCATCCACCTATGTGTACGGTGTAGGCTTAAATCTGTCGGATGCAGCGAAATCGGGATATACCTTTGACGGCTGGTACACGGAGAGCGGCTTTACAAACAAAGTTACCTCTATTTCGGATACCCAGACAGGTGTTGTGACTTTATATGCCAAGTGGACGAAGGTGGTGACGGACGGAACGGCAAGCGTCACCATTGCGGATTGGACCTATGGCACAACATCCGCAAAACCGGTTCCGCAGTCCGCTACGAACGGCACAGCAAATGTGACTTATCAATATAAGGCTCAGGGCGCGGCAGACAGCACTTATACAGGTACGGTACCTGCAACTGCCGGAAAGTATACGGTAAAAGCTACTTTTGCAGCCACATCGGATTATAACGAGGTAACTGCGACTGATGACTTTGAAATTAAACAGGCGTCGCTGACAGTAACAGGAGCGACAGCGGTTGATAAAACCTACGACGGTACAACAACCGTACAAATCAGTAACGTAGCACTTGGCGGAAAGGTAAACGGAGATGATGTAGCCGTTGTCTGTACGAATCTGACAGGTACTGTCAGCAGTGCAGAAGCGGGAACGTATAGCAGCGTTACATTGCCGACACTGACGCTTACCGGAGCAGATAAGAGCAATTATACTTTGGTACAGCCTTCCGCAGCGGTGGCTCTTACAACGGCAGTTGAGATTACCGAAGATAATACCGGAAGCGGAGATACCACGACGACTGCAAAATATACGGTAAAACATTATCTGCAGAATACCGCGCTCAACGGTTATACGGAACAGGATTCCGCTGAGAATGAGGGATTGGTAGGCGAAACGGTAAATGCCACTGCAAATTCCTATACCGGCTTTACCTATAATGCAGGTAAGTCTACGGTAAGCGGACAGGTTCTTGCAGACGGAAAGTTGGTGCTTGCACTGTATTATGACAGAGACAGCTATGATATTCAGTATATAAATGTGGACGACGCCACAAATTCTAACGCATCCACCTATGTGTACGGTGTAGGCTTAAATCTGTCGGATGCAGCGAAATCGGGATATACCTTTGACGGCTGGTACACGGAGAGCGGCTTTACAAACAAAGTTACCTCTATTTCGGATACCCAGACAGGTGTTGTGACTTTATATGCCAAGTGGACGAAGGTGGTGACGGACGGAACGGCAAGCGTCACCATTGCGGATTGGACCTATGGCACAACATCCGCAAAACCGGTTCCGCAGTCCGCTACGAACGGCACAGCAAATGTGACTTATCAATATAAGGCTCAGGGCGCGGCAGACAGCACTTATACAGGTACGGTACCTGCAACTGCCGGAAAGTATACGGTAAAAGCTACTTTTGCAGCCACATCGGATTATAACGAGGTAACTGCGACTGATGACTTTGAAATTAAACAGGCGTCGCTGACAGTAACAGGAGCGACAGCGGTTGATAAAACCTACGACGGTACAACAACCGTACAAATCAGTAACGTAGCACTTGGCGGAAAGGTAAACGGAGATGATGTAGCCGTTGTCTGTACGAATCTGACAGGTACTGTCAGCAGTGCAGAAGCGGGAACGTATAGCAGCGTTACATTGCCGACATTGACGCTTACCGGAGCAGATAAGAGCAATTATACTTTGGTACAGTCTTCCGCAGCGGTGGCTCTTACAACGGCAGTTGAGATTACCGAAGATAATACCGGAAGCGGAGATACCCATACGCATACCGGCGGTACGGCAACCTGCGTTGACAAGGCAGTCTGCACGATATGCGGAGAAGAGTATGGTACCGTTAACAGCACAAATCATACAGGCAGAACAGAAGTTCGTGGCAGAGTGGAAGCAACCGCTACTACCGATGGCTATACCGGAGATACCTACTGCGCTGACTGTGGGGCGAAGCTTGCTGCCGGTACAACGATTCCTGCAACGGGAAGCGGTAACACCGGAGACAGCGGAAATACAGGCGACAGCGAAGACACACCTCCGTTAAACGGCTGGTATGAAAAGGACGGTCTGAGATATTGGTATGAAAACGGTGTAAAACAGGGAACGGAAGGACGCGGTAAGGAAATCTATGACGGAGCTTCCGACGCATGGTACTGGCTGGATGCACCAAACGGTGTGATGGCAAAAAGTAAAGATGTATATCAGGAATCCCTGG
>CALWSL010000016.1 GCA_944384205.1 uncultured Acetatifactor sp.
CCTATGGTAAAGAACATGGAGAAGCTGGCGGCAGATTTTTCCGCAGACCCGGAGCAGACGCTTCCAGAAGCGGCGGTTATGGAATCTGCAAAGTCGTATCGGGAGAAGAAAGCAAAACCGCTGGTAAAGAAAATCGTACAAGTCATGCGCTCTGTTTATTCGGCGTATCTGGATATTTCAAATAAGTTTGCAAAGCTACAAGCGGCTTATAACAGGGAACGGAGCGGAAACGAGCGGCTGACAAACAGGCTGGAAGAAGTCTTAGAGGAAAATCTGGAACTGCGGATAGTGGCGGCGGATTTTGGACGTATAAAGGCGGTTGTCGGTTCTGAACAGGTGAATGCTGTGATTAACCGGGCGAAGCAACAGGAACGGATAGAAGCTGAGCAGAAACGGGCTGCGAGGAGAAAGCATAACAGGGACGCCCGATGACAGGAGAGGGCTGTTTAAAGCCCTCTTAGCTGTCATGAAGCAAATTACTGCGATTAGGCCGGACGGTGTGTAGCTTTTCGGTTTACTTCCGGCTGTCTGGAAAAAATAAAAAGAATGTATGTTCGATAAAAGTGCTTGCCTTTAGGAAGATTTGATAGTATAATAAGGGAAAAATCAGGTATAAATTATTTCCCAGGAGTGATGTGAATGAAACAGGTACATTTAAGAGTTGATGATGAGTTATATAATGAATTAAATGCGTATTCTGTAATGACGGAGCAGACAATGCAGGATTGTGTGAGAGAAGCGGTTGCATATTATGTTACTGATATGAGAAAAAAACAGCGGGAAGTGAAAGACCGTCAGTTTACTTTTATTGATTTGTTTGCCGGAATAGGCGGAATGAGAATTGCTTTTGAGAGAGCCGGCGGGCATTGCGTTTATTCTAATGAGTGGAATAAATACAGTCAGCAGACATATTTTGCTAATTTTGGCGAGCAGCCAGAGGGAGACATTACACAGGTGCCAGCTTCGTCTATCCCGGATCATGATATTCTGGTAGCCGGATTTCCCTGTCAGCCATTTTCCATTGCAGGTGTTTCAAAAAAGAACAGCCTTGGACGGGCAACAGGATTTGAGGATAAGACACAGGGGACACTCTTTTTTGATGTTTGCAGGATATTAAAAGAAAAAAGGCCAAAAGCATTTATGCTGGAGAACGTAAAAAATCTGTGCAGTCATGATAAGGGCAGAACCTTTAAAATAATATTAGAGTCTCTGGATGAACTGGATTACAGTGTATTCTATGCAGTTCTGGATGGACAGAACTATGTACCACAACACAGAGAACGAATCATTATTGTAGGATTTGACCGCAAAAAGTATGGAAAGAATATAGAGTTTGATTTCAAGCTGACACCTGAATATCCAAAACCTGTTATGCGGGATATTCTGGAAAAAAATGTTGACGAAAAATACACACTATCCGATAAACTCTGGACATATCTTCAAAATTATGCAGCAAAACATAAAGCGGCAGGTAATGGATTTGGATATGGCATTGCTCCATTGGATGGCATATCAAGAACAATCAGTGCGAGATATTACAAGGATGGTTCGGAGATACTGATTGAGCAGAAAGGGAAAAATCCACGGCGGCTGACTCCACGTGAATGTGCAAGATTGCAGGGATTTCCTGATGATTTCAAAATCCCGGTATCTGATACACAGGCGTATAAGCAATTTGGAAATTCTGTTGTGGTGCCATTGATGGAAGATGTGGCGAAACTGATAGTAAAGAAACTGGAAGATATGGACGAAACAGAGGGAAAAGAGTTACAGAGGATGGTGATTTAGATGTCTACAGGATATGCGGGACAGGCGATAAAATCTGTTCTTAACAGTGAAAATGGATTTTGTAAATTTCTTTCTGCAAATGACACAGGAGCAACGGGTGGTCACCAGTCTGGTATTTTGATTTCAAAATCGGCTGTAGATATGATGTTCAGCAGACAGGAACTCGAACAGGATACAATTCCCAAAAGAACGGTAAAAATCAGATGGCAGGATGATTTTGAGACAGAAAGTTGTTTTACATACTATGAGAGTAAAAATGAATTAAGGATTACCCGTTTTGGAAGAGGTTTTCCATTTTTGAAACCAGAACAAACGGGCGCATTATTTGTATTTACACAACAGACGGATGATGATTACAGTGGATACTTTCTGGAAACAGATGAGGAAATAGAAGAGTTTCTTGATACATTTGGTATCAGCCCTACAGAGACGAATGGTCTTATTGATACAGGAAAGATTTCGTCAGAAACGCAGGAAAAGTTGGCAATACAGGAGTTTATCAGTGGCCTTGATGTAGATTTCCCGACATCTGATGTGATGTCTGCAGCGGCCAGAACGATTGAAGAGAAAGCATATGATCATGTAGAATATATTCTCACCAATCCTGATGAAAAAATTATCAGTTGGACGAATATGGAATATACTCTTTTCAGAGCGTTGGAATATGCAAGATATGGCGCTATAATTACAAAAGGATTTCAGTCGGTGGATGAATTTGTAAGAGTTGCAAATGTAGTGCTGAATCGCAGAAAAAGTCGCGCTGGTAAAAGCCTTGAACATCATTTGTCAGCGATATTTGATGGCAATGGTATAGAGTATTCATCTCAGGCTGTTACAGAGGGTAATAAAAAGCCGGATTTTCTGTTTCCCTCTCAGGAGGCATACCATGATTATAATTTTTCAACGGATAATATCATTTCTCTGGCGGCAAAAACAACCTGCAAGGACAGGTGGAGGCAGGTGTTAAACGAAGCGGATCGGCTGAGGGATAAACCAAAGTATCTCTGTACACTTCAGCAGGGAATATCCGGGGCTCAGATGGATGAAATGCAGGCTGAAAATGTCATATTGGTTGTACCGAAACCCTACATAGTGACATATCCTAAAGACCGCAGAGACAGGATATGGACATTAGCCCGGTTTGTGCAATATGTAAAAATGATTGAGGGCAAATAAGATGGATATAAAAAGCCCGGAAGAACGAAGCAGGAATATGGCGGCTATCCGTTCAAAGGATACCAGGCCGGAGATATATTTCAGAAAATTACTTTTTGCACATGGATACAGATATAGTCTTAATTCCAAAAAGATACCCGGACACCCGGATATTTATCTTCGTAAGTATAATACTGCGATTTTTATTCACGGATGTTTCTGGCACAGACATTCCGGTTGTAAGTATGCGTATATGCCGAAATCAAGAGTGGAATTCTGGCAGAAAAAATTTGAAGCGAATGTAAAAAGAGATTATATTGTCAGGATGGAATTGCAGGATAAGGGGATTAAGTGCCTGATTGTGTGGGAGTGTACGGTTAAAAGGATGAAAAGAAATCAGGAGGATTGCGAAAAATACTTGAAAATAGCAGAAAGATTTTTAGAAAGCAATCAGGCATTGTTAGAAATCTAATATACTGTGTTGAATGAAAGAATATTTAATGATTTTCGCAAATAGCAAATGAGGAGGGAATTAATGTATCAGATTAAAATAGAAAATTGTAATAATATTGCGGAGGGAGAATTAACTATTGAGGAGGGGAAACTTAATATCCTTTATGGGATAAATGGTACTGGAAAAACAACGATTGCAAAAGCAATAGAGTTTTCAAAGGAACCACAAAAAATAGAAGAATTGCAGTCTTTTTTTACAGAGAATCCGGCATCTGTTTCAATCAGTCCGGAGGTTGGAAAGATATTGGTGTTTAATGAAGATTTCGTCAGAGATATTGTTTTTAAAGAAGATGAAGTAATACAGAATTCATTTGAAGTGTTTTTGAAAACACCTAATTATTCCCAAAAAAAGGCACAGCTTGATCAACATCTTCAATCCTTACATAATATTATGAAACAAGATGAAGAGATACAAGAGTTGCAAAGATTATTAGATCAGATTGCAGGCAAATTCAAACGTAATGCTAATGGAAAACTTAGTAAAACAGGTGTATATAAAAGCGTGTTGTCTAAAAGTAATTTGTATAATATACCAGAAGAACTGGATAGTTACAGACCTTTTATTACAAATACAGAAATCAATATTCCTTGGATAGATTGGAAGTCTAAAGGAGATGCGTTTGATATTGGAGATGGCTGTCCATATTGTTCAGAAACATTAAACAGGTCTGTACATAATCAGAGGAAAGAGGTATTTAAAAAAACTTATAAAAAGGCTGATTCGCAAAATCTCAAGGATTTGTTAGATTTGCTTGAAAATTTGAGGGTCTATGTTAAACCTGAGAAGTATGATGAATTGGTGTCTTATGTAAAAACAGATGTTCCGGAAGATATTATATCGGCTATTCTTGAAAAATTATTATTAGAATTGGACGTAATGCTGAAACGGTTTGCGGCTATTGCTGAGTTTGGAAACAGGAGAATTGTACTCGCAGATATATCTAAACTTGACCAGCAGATTAATGAGATTGAAATTCCGAAAAGCTTCTTTGAGATTTTTGGCGGAGAAAAAATTGAAAATGTTATTGAACGAATAAATGATCAGGTGCTTGAATTGCGTTCGGAAGCAGCAGTATTAAAAAGAGAAATGGGTGCATTGAAAGGCGTAATGCAAGCAACTATACAAGCATCACAAACGGATATTAATGAGTTCTTAAAAACGGCGGGCATAAACTACGAATTAGTGATACTTGCCGAAGATGAAACTAACAGTCGTACAATATTAAAACAATGTTTTAGCGAAGAAAGAACAGATGTGACAAAGATACGAGATCATTTAAGCTGGGGAGAGAAAAATGCTTTTGCATTAATCCTATTTATGTATTATGCTGTTATGCAAAATCCGGATTTAATCATACTGGATGATCCAATCTCATCGTTTGACACTAATAAAAAGTATGCTATTCTCCATAGGATGTTTAAGAATATTGGAAAACGGGATGTTTCTTTGGAGGGAAAAACAGTTTTGCTTTTAACACATGACTTTGAACCTATTACGGATTTTATCGTAGTAGGAAAATTAGGCGAAGAAAAGGCACAAGCTTCTTTTATTTGTAATGAACATGGAAGTGTTAAAGCGCACAAGATAGATCCAAATTCTGATGTGAAACTTATTACAATAGAGTGTAGTGAGATTGCAAAAAATACAGATATAAATATAGTTAGCCGTGTGGCTTTTTTAAGAAAGTTAAGTGAATTAAATGGAAGGAATGGAGATTGGGATTTGGTGTATGAAATTTTATCTTGTCTCATTCATGCAAATGAAATAAAGAGAAAGTTGGGGAATAACACATATATTGACATTGATCCGGAAGATATTGCTATTGGAGTATCTAAGATTAAGGAGTATATTCCGGATTTTGATTATGATGAACTTAAAAATAATATCTATACCAAAGAAGGTATTAAAAATTTATATGACACTGAAACTAATGCGTACTTAAAAGTGCAGTTATTTAGAGAAATGAACGAAATATTAACTCACAATGAGGTTAGAATTACGCAAATGGATGGTGCTTGGTATAAATTTATAGACGAAACGTATCATATTGAAAATGATTATCTGCATTTTTTGGATATTATTAAATTTAACATTGTTCCGAGTTATATAGTTGACAATGTGGATAAAATTATTTCAGAAATATGATGTGGAGGTGACAATTAATGATAGTAGGGTTGGCATTAAAAGTTCTGAGTGAAGTTGAAGTAAACTATATGGTAAGTAATCAACATGAATTTAATGGTGTTGCTTCATTAAAGAGGCTTTTTGGAACAAAGAAACAATTTTTTAATGCGAGATTTGTCTATATGAGTAATGCAGGAATTGAAAGTCAGGAGAATGGATCGTTAACATGGTATGATGCAAGGGAAAATCATTCCTATAGAACGGAATATAGACTTTATTATGATTCTGCTATGCCACTGCAAATGGCAAACGCAGGAGATACTTTGTTGCTCACAGTTGATGATATGGATTTTGTTAATATTTTTATTATAGAAAGAGGTACTCAACTGGTAAATTATTTGTCAAGCCAAATAAAAAATGGAATGAATATGGATTATTATATTTCGACAAATAGTCGAGATACTCAAGTAATAGAAAATATTTTAAGATTGTAGTATATTATTGAGGGAAAGAATTTGGCAACATTTTGGCAACAGAAAATCAGCAAGCCAGAATAAATGATGTAATTGAAGTAAAAAGCGGCGTGTATTTGCACAAAACCTAAACAAATAAAGTTAATGATAACACAGAACACATCGAGTTCGAATAATTCCAATTTTAATACAGATTATTTAAAATGGCAGGTAGTCTATGGATTATCTGTCATTTGCCATATTATCCATAATGGTAAAGGAATAAAAAATTTTGTTATCATGATAGAAAAGCTGTTGTATTTGTTGATATCAAATATTTGAAAAAGAGTTACACAGTGAAATTGAGAAAATTGTAATTACGGATAAGCTGCAGGAAGCATGGTCATATCCTGAAATACAGCCCGGGTTGGTAAGGGAGTCAAAGGAGAGAAGTTTTTTATAATGGAAAAAATTTGGGAATTATTGTATAATTAAGTTCGGTGAACAGATTGCGGACACGTTTGGATGACGATAGATGTGGTATGGGAAAATGACGATAGACAAAATAAATTTTAGTGGAGTGTGGAAAAAATAATATGCAGTACATCAGTTATTACAGCTCGCCTATCGGCGACATCCTTTTAGCGGCAGATGATGTTGGCTTGACAGGATTATGGTTCGAGGGGCAGAAATATTTTGCCCGCTGTCTGGATAAAGAGCATGAGGAAAAAGAAATCCCTCTGTTTGCAGAAGTGAAACAATGGCTTGCTGTTTATTTTTCGGGAAAAGAACCGGATTTTACGGTGCCGCTTCATTTTACAGGTACGGCTTTTCAGAATGAGGTATGGGAAATTCTCTGTTCGATTCCATACGGCAGAACTATGACCTACGGAGAGATTGCAAAGCAGATGGCAGCTAAAAGAGGGTTGACGCGTATGTCTGCCCAAGCCGTAGGAAGTGCGGTTGGACACAATGAAATTTCCATTATAGTCCCATGTCATCGTGTTGTCGGAACAAACGGCAGTCTGACAGGCTATGCGGGAGGAATTGATAAGAAAGTAAAGCTGTTGCGTTTGGAAAAGGCGGATATGGAATCCTTTTTTGTTCCGAAGAAAGGAACCGCTTTATGAAACCGGCGGAATCAAGCATTAGCCGTTTCCCAATCCTGCAGCGGAAGCAGTTTCTTTTACCGAGATAGGCGGTGCAGATCATCAAGGACGGCGGCTATGCCACCAGCCTGACTTATGTGGAGAAGCTTTGTTCCGTCATCGAGAGGTGGAACCTCACGCAGTACGATGTGAAGGAAGAAGTCGAATGGTACCGTGTTCGCAAGACCTGGGAGGATTCCAAGTCGCAGATCGGTGCATTCAAGATTCTGGAGAATGCAAAGAAGTGTGCGGATGCCAATCCGGGATATAAGGTTTTTGATGCATCCGGAAAGGTGGTATATGCACCGGCTGCTTCAGCAGCGGATGTGCCTTTCCCTGTGAAGGTCAGTATCACGGATCTGAATATTCGGACGGGACCGGGGACAGACCATGCCAGGACAGGCAGGTTTACCGGCATCGGGGTATTCACCATCGTTGAGGTGAAGTCCGGCAAGGGCTCCACGGCGGGCTGGGGACGGCTCAAATCCGGTGCGGGCTGGATTTCGCTTGAGTATGCGGCACGGATTTAATTTATCAGATGTGGGAAGACTCCCGCCTCTGCAGGCGGCGAGTATAACAAACTTGTATCAGTGGCGGGAGTCAATCCCCCATCTGATAAACGCTCCGCGGGGATGCGCAGGGATTCGGTGAGGAAGATGTCGGCTGAAGCTGACCCGAATCCCGCGCCAAGACCCGCGAGCGGGTCTTGAAATTGGCGGCATTGTTCTTCGGAGCAGTGCCGCCTTATTTTTGTTTTTTTTCTTCTGTAAATTCGGTCTGTTTCTGGGCGTAGGAAGGTGAACGATTGGAGGCGGCGCTATGAATACAGACCAGAAAACCAGAATCACCAGACTGCGCAGCGAAGGCGCAAGCTATAACCAGATTGCCCAGGAACTTGGCATCTCCAAAAATACAGTCTCTACCTTCTGCCGCAGAAACGGCCTGACGGGGGATACTGCAGAATCGGCTCCTTCCACAGTCACCACACATACCTGTAAAAACTGTGGGAAAGAGATTATCCAGTATCCCGGACGCAAGGAGAAGAAGTTCTGCTCGGATGCCTGCAGGAACAAATGGTGGAACGCCCACTTGTCTGAGGTAAAGCGCAGGGCGATGTATCTGTATACCTGCCCATCCTGTGGGAAGACGTTTTATGCCTACGGCAACCGGAACCGCAAGTACTGCTCCCACGCCTGCTATATCGCAGGCAGATTCGGAGGTGCGTGATGAGAATGACAGTCGGGGAATTTGAACGGGAGAAGCAGTACCAGACCGTGATGCATTTCGTGAGAAAACTCCTCGAAGAAGGGCTGATCTCCAAGGAGGAATACTGTCAGATTGATACAAGAAATCTGGAAAAATGGGAGCCGAAAACCGGCAGTTTACTTAGCGGAAAGTTCTTGATATATGCGGAAAACAGAGCGAACATGTCACATGGAAAGGAGGCATGTGCGTATGAGAAAGATAACAAGAATTGAGCCGACAGCTCCCGTGGTAAAACAGAAAAGACGTGTGGCGGCATATGCCAGGGTGTCGATGGATACGGAGCGTCTCCAGCATTCCCTCTCCGCTCAGATCAGCTACTATAACGATAAGATTCAGAAGAATCCGGAGTGGCTCTTTGCGGGCGTATATGCGGACAACGGAATCTCCGGCACCGGGACGGCAAAGCGGGAGGAATTCAACAGGCTGATTGCTGACTGCGAGGCAGGAAAGATTGATCTGGTGCTGACCAAGTCCATCAGCCGGTTTGCCAGGAATACGGTAGACCTTCTGGAGACGGTCCGCCATCTGAAGGAGATCGGTGTGGAGGTCTGGTTTGAGCGGGAAAACATCCGCTCTTTTGACGGGGATGGCGAGCTGCTGCTTTCCATCCTCGCTTCATTTGCCCAGGAAGAAAGCCGATCCATTTCAGAAAACTGCAAGTGGGGAATCCGGAAGCGTTTTGAAAACGGAATTCCCAACGGGCATTTCAGGATTTACGGATACCGCTGGGAGGGAGATGAGCTGCTCATTGTGCCGGAGGAAGCGGCTGTGGTGCGGCGTATATTCCGGAACTTCCTCGATGGGAAGTCCCGGCTTGAGACGGAGCGGGAGTTTGCCGAAGAAGGGATCACCACAAGGGACGGGTGCCGATGGGTGGATTCCAACATCAAGAAGGTGCTCACGAACTGCACATATACAGGAGACCTTCTCCTGCAGAAGGAGTACATTTCCGATCCCATCCATAAAAAACGCAGGCAGAACCGAGGGGAGCTTCCCCAGTATTTTGTGCCGGAACACCATGAGGCCATCATTGACCGGGAGACCTTTCGGTATGTGCAGGAAGAAATGGAACGGCGTAAGGAACTGGGAGCGCTGGCGAACAAGAGCCTGAATACCTGCTGTTTTACCGGCAGGATGAAATGTCCCCACTGCGGCTGCAGCTACATGCACAACCGGCGTACAAAGAACGGCAGTTATCAGGAGTACTGGACCTGCGGCAGCAGGAAGAAAAAGAAGGTGGGTGATGGATGTCCGGTAAGCGGCTCCATCAGCCAGAAGGCTCTGGAGAAGGCATGCATGGAAGTCCTCGGATTGGAGGGCTTTAACGAGGAGGCGTTTCTTGCAGTCGTTGACCACATCGAGGTGCCGGAAAGCTACACGCTGGACTTCTTCCTAAAAGACGGGACAGTGGTTCGCAAGGCTGCGCCAAACACCGGGCATCAGGACTGCTGGACGCCGGAATACAAGGCGAAAGCTTCCGCATACCGTCGGGAGCATGCGGCGATGGGAAAGAAAGGCGCATCCTGTTTTACATCCAAAATCAAATGCGCGGAGTGCGGCTGCAACTTCCGGGGACATACACAACGAAGTGTATCTTCAGAAAGCGGAAGAATGAAGCACTGGCGGTGCAGCAGCGGCTCTGCCGTCTGCGGCACTCCCGGCCTGCGTGACGACCTTCTTCGGAAGCTCGCCGCAGAAGTGATGGGAACGGAGGTATTTGACGAAGAACGATTCCTGGAGCAGGTTGACCGGATTGTCGTAAATAAGGAAAAGGAACTGACTTTTGTGTTTTGCGATGGCCGGGAAGTGACAAGGGCGTGGGAATACAAGAGGCAGATGCCGCCCTGGTCGAAAGAGCGCAGAGCTTCTTTTGCAAGAAAGCCAAGGAGAAGTTTTACAGAAGAAGAGCGCAAAGCTGCCAGTGAGAGGATGAAAAAGCTGAGGAAGGAGCGTGGAAGCGAATGGCGAAAAAGGTAATGAAGATCCCGGCAACGGTCAGCCAGTTTACGGCATCTCCTATCGACAGCCGGAAAAAGAGAAAAGTCGCCGGATATGCCCGTGTATCCACAGACCATGACGAGCAGCTGACCAGTTATGAGGCACAGCTGGATTATTACACCACCCTCATCAAAAGCCATGACGACTGGGAGTTTGCCGGGATGTATTCTGACGAAGGGGTGACCGGGACCAGCACCAAAAAAAGAGAGGGATTCCAGACAATGGTGGCCGATGCTCTGGCAGGGAAAATCGACCTAATCATCACCAAGAGCGTGAGCCGCTTTGCCAGAAATACGGTGGACAGCCTTTCCACCATCCGGGAACTGAAGGAGCACAACACAGAGGTCTATTTCGAGAAGGAAAACATCTGGACATTCGATTCCAAGGGAGAGCTGCTGATCACTATCATGTCCTCCCTGGCCCAGGAAGAAAGCCGCTCCATTTCGGAGAACGTCACCTGGGGACACCGGAAGCGGATGGCGGACGGCAAGGTGGCGGTGGCCTACAGCCGGTTCATCGGCTACGATAAGGGGGAAGACGGCAGCATGGTGATCAATGAGGAGGAGGCCAAGGTCATCCGGCTGATTTACGGAGAGTTCCTGACGGGGCTTTCCTACCACGCCATTGCCGACCGGCTGACGGCTCTTGGCATTCAAACGCCCGGAGGCAAAAGAAAATGGAGCCAGAGCACGGTAAAGAGCATCCTCCAGAATGAGAAATACAAGGGAGATGCCCTGCTGCAGAAAAGCTACACACCGGATTTTTTAACCAAGAAGCAGGTCGTCAATAATGGCGAGGTTCCTCAATATTATGTGCAGGGAAGTCACGAGCCCATCATTGAGCCGGAAATTTTTGACCGGGTGCAGGATATGATCAAGCAGCGGGCTGCCAAACGGGGATACAGCGGAGTGACGATTTTCTCTTCCAGGATTTACTGCGGAGAGTGCGGTGCGGCCTATGGCTCCAAGGTCTGGCACAGCACGGACAAATATCGGAGGGTGATCTGGCAGTGCAACGCCAAGTTCATAGAAAAGAAACACTGCAGCACTCCCCACCTGACGGAGGAGGAGATCAAAGCCGCCTTTGTCCGGGCGGCAAATAAGCTGCTCACGGACAGAACGGTGGTGCTGAAGGAACTGCGGGAAATCCAGAAGACTCTCACCGGTACCGATGAGCTGGAAGCAGAGCAGAAACAGCTGGCGGAGCAGATGAATGCGGATGCCGATGCGGTGCAGGAGCTGATTGCCCAGAATGCACGGGTGGCGCAGGATCAGACCGAGTACAATCTCCGATACGATGCACTGGTTTCCCGCTTTGACAAGACAAAGGAACGGTACGAGCAGGTCACTGCAGAGATCGCTATGAAGGGCGTCCGCAGGCGGGAGTTCGGGCGATTTATCAAGTCGGTGGAGAACCTGCCGGAGATGATCCACGAGTTTGACGAGGCACTCTGGGGCAGCCTGGTAGAAAAGGTGACGGTATACAGCAAGGACAAAATCGTGTTTACCATGACCAGCGGCATGGAGATCGGGGTCTGATGAAAAGCAACAGCGGACGCTTCACTTTTTTGGGGTGGGGCGTCCTTTTTTTTGTAGAAATTTCGTCAATCTTATGTTATAATACCTTATCTGATTAGTGAAACAAGTGAACGCATTTTCGGGAGAAAGAGAATATGCTGAGAAACAATATCGAATTGGACGTAAAGATAAAATGTATCGAGCAGAGTAAGCCGCAGTCAAAGATTGCGGAAGAAATCGGAACGTCGGCTCCATATGTGAGCCGGATTGTAAACAGCGGCGATAAGGTGCTGAATAAGACTTTTGTTCAGATCATGGAGTCACTAGGGTATGATGTGGAATTAACTTATGTGAAGAGAGATAGCGAATAGTCAGGAGGGGGATTATGGCAAAAATACCTACAAATAGCGCAAAACTTACACGCAGTGATAAGGCTCATCAAAAGTTTATGGACAAGTTGAATGCCGTAAAAAATGCTGGCGAAAAGGGAATGGATTCTATAGGGATGATTCATAAACAAACAGTTGACGCTTCTAATGAGTACGCCAAAACTGTGGCAGCTTCACAAGAGTCTGAGCGTACGAGACTCTATGATATTATTTCGACAAGCAAGGACAACGAACTCATAAAATGGGCGCAAAATAGACTGAGAGAATTAGATCGAAACCAAGGGGAAGCACAAAACCAGCATGATCTTTTTTTGAAGGACGAAAGAGAAACATCAAATAAAAATATTGTCGGAACGTTTCTGTGTATTTTAGCGGCAGGGGGATTTGTGGTGGGTAATAAACAGATACGACAAGTGGCGAAAAATACTTTGAATTTACTTTCCAAAAAATGATTTATTCGTTGATATGTAAGCTATAAATTAGGGACTGTTAAAGAAGCATTCGGAATTGGCATACTGTTATATCACAGGAATGGAGAGAATTACTTATGATCCGTGAAATCCACAAAGATGAGGTTGTGCTGCTAAAAGATTTTTTATATGAAGCAATCTATATTCCGGAGGGCGTAACTCCGCCACCGAGAAGTATCCTCAAACAATCGGAGCTTCGAGTATATATAGACGATTTCGGTTCCCGGAAAGGGGATCATTGCCTGGTGGCTGACTGCGGCGGAAAAGTAGTGGGCGCTGTGTGGACAAGAATCATGAACGATTACGGCCATGTGGATGATGATACGCCATCCTTTGCAATTTCCCTGTATAAGGAGTATCGTGGAAAAGGCATTGGCACACAGATGATGGTGAAAATGCTGGAGTTGCTGAAAAATCAGGGTTTTAAAAGGGCGTCACTGGCAGTGCAGAAAGCCAACTATGCTGTAAAATTGTATAAGCGGGTAGGGTTTCGGACTGTAGATGAAAATGAGCAGGAATATATCATGGTGTGTGAGTTATGAGAAATCAAAGAGTAGAAGTCAGAAGATACCAACCATCCGACTGTCAGGAATTAACGGAGATGTTCTATAATACTGTGCATACCGTCAATGCAAGGGATTATTCCAAAGAGCAGCTAAATGCCTGGGCCACGGGACAGGTAGATATGGATAAATGGAACAAGTCGCTGCAGGAGCATTATAGTCTGGTGGCAATCTTGAATGATAGGATTGTGGGTTTTGGAGACATAGACGAAACAGGATATCTTGACCGCCTGTATGTACATAAAGATTATCAGGAGCAGGGAATTGCCTCTGTGCTCTGTGATCATCTGGAACAGGCAGTATCAGGAAAAATCATCACTCATGCATCCGTTACGGCAAAAGGATTTTTTGAAAAGAGAGGATACAGAGTGGTAAAGAGGCAGGAAGTGGAAAGGCAGGGGGTTCTACTGACTAATTTTGTGATGATGTATGAAAAACCTTGTTTTTTATCCTGACTGGAAAGAAAAGAAAATCGGAATATGTGGAGGTGAATCCATTGAGAGAAAATGTATATCAGTCTCCTTGCGGACCAATTCATTATTGGGTAAGTGTTTTAACTCCGGATGCAATCACGCTCGTTTTTCTTCCTGGGCTGACTGCGGATCATAGATTGTTTGACAAACAAATTGAGTTCTTTTACGACAAGTATAACATTGTTGTATGGGATGCGCCTGCACATGCAGCTTCATGGCCTTTTCAGTTCAACTTTGACCTGTTCGATAAAGCCAAATGGCTCAATACAATTTTGGAGCGAGAGAAAATTGTCAAACCTGTTATTATCGGTCAATCAATGGGCGGATATGTGGGCCAAGCTTTTGCGCAGCTTTATCCGGACCAACTGAAAGGGTTTATTTCTGTTGACTCTGCACCGTTACAGAGAAAATATGTGACAGCAGCTGAACTTTGGCTTTTGAAAAGAATGGAACCCGTATATACCCACTATCCGTGGAAATTACTTTTGAAATCAGGAACGGAAGGTGTAGCTGTTTCTGATTACGGCAGAAATCTAATGCGGGAAATGATGTTGGTTTACGAGGGAAACCAGAAACGTTATGCACAAATTGCCGGGCATGGATTTCGTATCCTGGCAGCTGCGATGGAAAAGAATTTACCTTATGAAATCAAATGTCCAGCTATGTTGCTATGCGGTACACAAGATCATGCTGGTTCATGTATACGTTATAATAAGGCATGGCATCGAGACACGCATATTCCATTGAAATGGATTGAAGATGCGGGGCATAACTCTAATACAGATAAGCCGGAATGGATAAACGATTTGATTGAAGAATTTCTTTCAAACATTTCGAGAGATCAATAACTTCCCGTTGCCGAACAATCGCCACTGCTGCTCAGGGCTTTCGTCTCCCGCAGGGGGTGTTCAAAGGTGTTCATTTCCAAAATGAAAAAATGTGATTGTATCAAATACCTCAAATTAGTAGATCCCTGTTGTGGTTCTGGTGGTATGTTTGTGCAGTCTGTAAAATTTTTACAAGCTCATAGTGGAAATCGTAATCATATTTCTATCTATGGACAAGAATCTAATCCAGACACATGGAAAATGGCAAAAATGAATATGGTTATTCGGGGGATTGATGCTGATTTTGGACCATATCATGCAGATACTTTCTTTAATGATATTCACAGTACGTTAAAAGCGGATTTTATTATGGCAAATCCCCCCTTTAATCTATCTAACTGGGGACAGGAGAAATTGCAGGAAGATAAGCGTTGGAAATATGGGCTACCACCCGCAGGAAATGCTAACTTTGCATGGATTCAGCATATGATTCATCACTTAGCGCCTAATGGGAAAATAGGTCTTGTTCTTGCAAATGGTGCATTATCTTCACAGACTGGTGGAGAAGGAGATATTAGAAAAGGAATCATAGAGGATGATTTGATTGAAGGAATTGTCGCTTTGCCGACACAGCTATTTTACAGTGTGACAATTCCGGTAACACTTTGGTTTATCAGTAAGAACAAAAAGCAAAAGGGAAAAACTTTGTTTATTGATGCCCGTAAAATGGGGTATATGGTTGATCGCAAGCACAGAGATTTTACGGAAGGAATTCAAGAGGACGGAACATTAGGAGATATTGATTTACTTGCAAAAACGTTTGAGGATTTTCAAAATGGAACACTTGAAGAAGTAAAAGGATTCTGTGCAATAGCTGATATTGAAGCAATTGCAAAGCAGGATTATATCTTAACTCCAGGCAGGTATGTAGGAATTGAGGAGCAAGAAGATGATGGAGAACCCTTTGAGGAGAAAATGACAAGACTCACTAATGAGTTAGCTGGAATGTTTGCTAAATCTCACGATTTGGAAGAGGAGATACGTAGAAAATTGGGGGCGATTGGGTATGAAATATAAATTAGAAGAGATTGTTGAAGTAACGATGGGACAATCGCCGAAATCAGAATACTACAATTCTGAAGGGAAAGGTATGCCGTTCTTACAAGGGAATAGAACTTTTGGATATAAAAAACCTACATTTGACACATACACAACATTAGTCACAAAAGCTGCCAAAGCAGGTGATGTGATAATGAGTGTTCGAGCACCTGTTGGTGATTTGAACATTACACCAGTAGATATGTGCTTGGGGCGTGGTGTATGTTCATTGCGAATGAAAAATGGAAATCAAGAGTTTTTGTATTATATGATGAAATTTTATATGCGGCAGTTATTAAACAAGGAAAGTGGAACGGTGTTTAGTTCTGTTAATAGAAATGATATCTGTGGATTAGAAGTGGATATTCCAAGCGATTTTAATATGCAGCAAAAAATTGCCCGCTATTTAACGATGATTGACGACAAAGTAGAACTTAATATGCAGATAAATTCAAATTGATTTACCGTCCTAAGTTTGTTATAATACCGTTATGGGTACTGCCATAACGGTAGGCGGTTAGTCCTTGAACGGAGGACTGTGACCTCCGATTACATAGAAATCTGCTTGCAGAAATCTTGAAAAGGAGGATATTGCTTATGCTCACCATCGAAAGCTTGATAGCTGTCATTAGTCTATGCTTGACATGCTTCAGTCTTGGCTATTCGCTTGGTAAGAATAGCAAGACACAAAAATAACCGCCCAAGCGTCGCAAACTTAGCGGTTATTTTTATAACACTATAAATGCGGACTAGCCGTCTATCGGCAGTACCTTTTATAATATTATATTACCATTCATTTGCTCATATGTCAACGATATAATATTTTTATGGAACTATAATCATTTATATATTTAAGATGCTAAATACGAGATTTTTTTATCAGTGTTGAATGTTACAGATATAATACAACTATAGAAAGGAAATAACTATGACGCTTGAGAATAAATTAGGCATTACCGATTCGGCAGAGCTTGCGCGAGTTGAGGAGAAGATGAGCAAAAGAAAAGCTCTTGAATTGTTTGAAAGTGGTTATTTGGATAATTTAAAAGCCGGAACATATAAAACTCTTGCGGAAATTCATAAGTATCTGTTTGATGAAATTTATGAGTTCGCAGGGAAAATGCGGGACGTGAATCTTGCAAAGGGCAATTTTAGATTTGCACCGGTTATGTATTTGCAGGCTGCGTTAGAAAATATAGAAAAAATGCCACAATCTACTTTTGAAGAAATTGTTGAAAAGTATGTTGAGATGAATGTGGCACACCCATTTCGTGAGGGGAATGGTCGCAGTACAAGAATTTGGCTTGATCTTATTTTAAAGAAAGAAATAGGCAGGGTTATCGATTGGAGTAACGTAGAGAAAGATGATTACCTTCTTGTAATGGAGAGAAGCCCAATCAAGGATATTGAAATCAAACATATTTTCAAGCAGGCGCTTACAGATAAAATTAACGATAGAGAAGTTTATATGAAAGGCATAGATCACAGTTATTACTACGAGGGATATACGATTTATAAAACGGCAGAGTTATAATGGTACCGTCTGCCAGTTTCCAATAATGTGTTTAACTGGAATATGGAAACAGACAAAGCCACAGACGAAACACAGGGAAGGACAAACATTATGCCGGAAAAAATTATGATTGTTGACGACGAAAAAGAGATTGCGGACTTAGTAGCGGTCTATCTGAAAAACGACGGCTATGAGGTAGTTACCTGCTATCATGCCGCGGAGGCGTTAAAGTGTGTGGAGCAGGAAAAAATAGGACTTGCCATTTTAGATGTAATGCTGCCGGATATGGATGGATTTACCCTGTGTCAGAGAATCAGGGAAAAGCATTTGTTTCCCATTATTATGCTGACGGCAAAGGTGGAGGATATTGACAAAATTAACGGACTTACAGTCGGGGCGGACGATTATATGACTAAGCCCTTCAATCCGCTGGAGCTGCTGGCAAGGGTAAAAACGCAGCTTCGCAGATATAACAAGTATAATACAGGCAGGGAAAGTGTGACGGAACAGAAGGAAGTGGACATTCGGGGGCTGCATATTTCCCGGGATAACCATAAATGTTCTCTGAACGGAAAGTTGTTGGAATTGACCCCGATTGAGTTCGATATCTTGTGGTATCTTTGCAAAAAGCAAGGCAATGTGGTTTCTTCCGAAGAACTCTTTGAAGCCGTCTGGGGAGAAAAATATTTTGACAACAACAATACCGTTATGACACACATTGCAAGACTGCGCGAAAAGATGCAGGAGCCGCCGAGAAAGCCAAGGTATATAAAAACAATTTGGGGAGTGGGATATACGATTGAGTAGAATAGTAAAAAAGAAAGAAAAAATCAGCAGTGATTACAGACAGCTGCGGACAAAGATATTTTTCAATACGATAATTATGATAGCGGCTGCCGTTTTGGGTATTTCACTCTTGTACAGGTATGTTTTTTATGGAAACTTTGCAAACTGGATGGTGGCATTTCTGGAGAAGATTGTTTACCGGGGGGATGTCAATACCGCTCGAAGCTGGGTGTTAAAAACATACCAGAATGTATTCCGAAATTATATGGACCTGTATTTGCTGGGCGGTATTATTATCATATTTGCAGTTGTGATGCGGATATATCTGAATCATTTTACAAAATATTTTAACGAAATCAATCGTGGAATTGATGCACTGATGAAGGAGGATACCGGAGATGTGTTTCTCTCTCAGGAGCTTGCTGCCACAGAGAAAAAAATAAATGCCATCAAGCATACGCTGGAAAAGCGAAAGTTGGATGCGCAGCTTGCCGAACAGCGGAAAAATGACTTAATTGTCTATTTGGCGCACGATCTGAAGACGCCGCTGACAAGTGTGATTGGGTATCTGACCTTACTGAAGGAGGAACCGCAGATTTCACAGGAGCTGCGATGCCGTTACACGGGAATTGCACTGGAAAAAGCGGAGCGTCTGGAGGATTTGATTAACGAATTCTTCGATATTACCCGCTTTAACCTGACCACATTGACGCTGGAGACAGAAACGATTCATTTCAGCCGGATGCTGGAGCAGATTATCAGTGAATTTGATCCGATACTGGCGGAAAAGGAGCTTCGGTGGAAGACGGATATTGCGCCGGGGATAGAGATAGTGGGCGATGCAGACAAACTTTCGAGAGTATTTGACAATCTGATTCGGAATGCCGCAAATTACAGCTATGCCGGAACAGAGATTTTCTGTTCGGCACAGGTCGTAGAGGACCGGGTAAATATACAGGTAAAAAATCACGGAAAAACCATTCCGCCGGATAAGCTGGAGCATATATTTGAGCAGTTCTACCGGGTAGACGCTTCCCGGGCGTCTGTAACCGGCGGAGCCGGACTGGGACTTGCCATTGCAAAAGAAATTGTGGAGCTGCACGGAGGAACGATTACCGCAGCCAGTGAGGAGGAGAGTATTTCCTTTCTGGTGACGCTTCCTGTGGACCGTAAGAAAATCTTATGATTTTGAAAAGAAAGCCGTAATAAAATACAAAGGAAGCCTAAAAACATAAAATGCCTTGTTTTGATATAATTTTTCTTATCAAAACAGGGCATTTTTGCTGCCCGGAATGAGAGGAGAAAGAAAAATGAAAAATGTTGCGGTTATTTTCGGCGGCGCTTCCCCGGAATACGGAGTTTCATTGGAATCGGCTTATGCGGTGATAAGGAATCTGGACAGGGAGAAATATCGTCCGCTGATGATTGGAATTTCAAAACAGGGAAAATGGTTTTATTTCACAGGAGATATTTCCAAAATACAAAAGGACACCTGGTGTAACGCGGCAGATTGCATTCCGGCGGTGCTGTCCCCGGACAGGACGGAGCATAAGCTGCTTGTTTTGCGGGAGGAGGGCACGGAAAAATCCCGGGAGGAAATTCCGGTTGATGTAGTTTTTCCGGTGCTGCATGGAAGGAACGGAGAAGACGGAACCGTACAGGGACTTGTAGAGTTGGCGGGGATTCCCCTGGCAGGCTGCGGTACGCTGGCGTCCGCTCTTTGCATGGACAAGGACAGGGCGCACAGACTGGCGGAATTGTCCGGGGTACGTGTACCCAAGGCAATTGTACTCGGAAGCAGCAGGGAAAAGGAAAGGGCGGAAGCCTTTGCGGAAGAGGTCGGCTATCCCTTGTTTGTAAAGCCGGTCAAGGCTGGGTCTTCTTACGGGGTAACAAGAGTAGAGGCAGAAGAAAAACTGATTCCTGCAATCAATTTGGCGTTTCAATACGACAATCGGGTAATTCTGGAAGAAAACATTGAGGGCTTTGAGGTTGGCTGTGCGGTGCTGGGAAAGGACAGGCTTATCACCGGAGAAGTGGATGAGATAGAGCTGTCAGGCGTCTTCTTTGACTTTACGGAAAAGTATACTCTGAAAACCTCACAGATTCATGTGCCGGCGAGAATTACGGCTAAGAAGGCGGAGGAAATCAAAGAGACTGCAAAGAAGATATACCGTGCGTTAGACTGCTCCGGGTTTGCAAGGGTGGATTTGTTTTTCACACCGAAGGGCGAAATTGTCTTTAATGAAGTGAACACCATCCCCGGCTTTACGGAGCATAGCCGTTATCCGGGAATGATGAAGGCGGCGGGTTATACCTTCGGGGAGATTCTTGATTTGATTATCGGACAGGCGGTGGAAGGTTGAAAAGAGTTTTACGAAAGCAGGAAGAGGTTCATACAGGGGATTTGATTTTAGTCAATCGGGAATATGGATATCGGGAGCAGGAAACTCGTCTGGCTGCTGTGGGAAGAGACAAAAATGCGGAGATTTTATTCGACTACAGAGCCGGGATTTTACTGAATCGGCTGATGGCGGAAATAAACGGCTGGGAACAAATTGTTCCTGTCAGCGGATGGCGTTCCCTGCAGGAACAGAAGCAAATTTGGGCGGATTCTCTTGCGGAAAACGGTTCGGAATTTACGTTAAAATATGTGGCTGTTCCGGGACACAGCGAGCATCAGACAGGACTTGCCATCGACTTGGGGTTAAAGCAGGCGGAAATAGATTTTATCCGCCCGGATTTTCCCTATGAGGGAATTTGTCAGACATTTCGTGAAAAAGCGGCTGCCTATGGATTTGTGGAGCGTTATCCGGCAGGCAGGGAGCTTGTTACGCGGATTGGGCACGAACCCTGGCATTTCCGATATGTAGGCGTTCCGCACGCGGCGATTATGACCGAAAAGGGACTGGTGCTGGAAGAATATATTGCGTTTCTGAGAGATTACCCCTATGGGAACAAACCATACATGGCGCAGACGCCTTGCGGGGAAATCGCGGTATCCTTCGTGAAAGCGGAAGGCGCGGTTACGGAACTGAAAATTGACGATACCCATCCCTATGCGATTTCCGGCAATAATGTGGATGGTTTTATCCTTACAGAGTGGAGGTAGTCGGATGAAGACAAAAGAAACGTATGCGGGAATTGATTTTTTCAGAATACCGGCGGCGCTTTTTGTCGTGGCGATTCATACCTCGCCGCTTACAACCTGGAGTGAAGGGGCGGACTTTTTTCTGACAAGGGTGCTTGCCAGAATAGCGGTTCCTTTCTTTTTTATGGTGACGGGACAGTTCGTCCTGTCGGATTATTTATGGAGCAGACAAAATCATCGGCAAAAGAAGAGCCTGTATCCCATCCTGCGCTATCTCCGTAAAATTCTGCTTCTGTATGGTATCTCAATAGTATTATATCTGCCTTTGGGAATTTATGCGGGGCATTATCAGAACCTGACGTTTGGGGCAGCGCTGCGGATGCTGCTTTTTGACGGAACCTTTTATCACCTGTGGTATTTTCCGGCTTGCATCTTAGGAGTTTTGCTTGTCTGCCTGTTCTGTCGTTTATGGAAAGGGAAGGGTGCTCTCGCCGCGGCGGGAGTTCTTTATTTCATCGGATTGTTTGGAGACAGCTATTTTGGGCTGACAGAAAAGCTTCCCGGAGTTGCTGCAATTTACGAAAAGGGTTTTTCGCTCTGGTCCTATACCCGCAACGGCTTGTTTATGGCGCCGATCTTTCTGATGCTGGGCGCTGTTATGGGGAGCGGTAAAAGATATGACAAGAGTAAGAAGGCTGTTGTTTCTGTGGGATTTGTCTGCTCCTTTCTTCTGATGACCGTGGAGGCGTTTCTCTTAAGATGGTTTGAAATCCAGCGGCATGACAGTATGTATGTGATGCTGATTCCAACGGTAATTTTTCTGTATCAGATTTTGTTGATAGTATCAGAATCAACGAAAAATGCCCATGCAAAAGATTTACGCCTATTGCGAAGCACATCCACGGGTATCTATATCCTTCATCCGGCAATAATTGTGGTGGTGCGGGGCGTCGCAAAGGTAAGCGGTATCACAGCATTTATAGATAACAGCCTTTTGCATTATGTGAGTGTCGTAATACTTACGGTGGCGGCAGCGTTTTTGATTGCGGTCCTGCAGCAGCGGGCGTTTACGGAACATATAGAAAAAAAGCATGTTCAGAAAAGCCGCACATGGATAGAGCTTGACCGGAATGCCCTGAGAGACAATGTTAATTTTTTCAAGGCATTCCTGCCGGAGCATTGCAGACTGATGCCGGTTATCAAGGCGAATGCCTATGGTCATGGTGCAGTGCCTTTGGCAAAGGAATTGTGGCGGATAGGAGTAAAGCATTTTTGCGTGGCGTGTATACAGGAGGGGATTGCGCTGCGCAGGGCGGGCGTCCGGGGGGAAATCCTGGTTCTTGGATATACCCATCCCACACAGTTTGACGCACTCCGAAAATATCGGTTATCCCAAACAGTGATTGATTATGCCTATGCAGAGCAGTTAAAAACATACGGAAAGAGGCTTCATGTCCATGTGGGCGTTGATACCGGAATGCACCGCTTGGGGGAACGCTGCGAGAATATCGGGCAAATCTGCGAAATATTTGAGATGGAGAATTTGATTGTGGATGGGGTAATGACCCATTTATCGGCGGACGAAAAGGCACAGGGGCAGGAAAAAGTCTTTACGGACCGTCAGGCAGCCGCATTTTATGAGGTCTTGGAGGTGCTGAAAGAGCGGGGAATCAAATGCCCGAAAGTTCATCTGCAGGCAAGCTATGGCATCTTAAATTACCCGGAGCTGGCAGGGGATTACGCCAGAGTGGGAATTGCGCTTTATGGGGTATTGAGTACCAAAGAAGATACGCTTCGTTGGAAGGAGAAGCTGCATCCTGTCTTATCGCTCAAGACAAGGGTTGCAGTCGTAAAAGAAATTTACCCGGGAGAAGCGGCAGGCTATGGTCTTTCCTTTATCGCGGAGCATACGATGAAAGTAGCGGTGCTAACCATCGGATATGCGGACGGTTTCCCACGCTCTCTGTCAAACGGGAAAGGCGCAGTCCTGATTCATGGGCAAAAGGCGCCTGTCATTGGAACGGTCTGCATGGATCAGACGCTGGTGGATGTAAGTGACATTCCCGATGTGCAGTCAGGGGATATCGCTGTTGTAATCGGAAGGTCGGGAAGCGAGGAGATTACAGCCTGTGATCTGGCGGAGCAGGCGGGAACGATAACGAATGAGATTTTAAGCCGCATGGGAGCGCGCCCGGAGAGGATAATCATATGAAAGAAAATTTTCAACATTGACAAAAGAGAAAATTTACTTTCATTTTACGATTTGCTGGTATCTCTTTTTACATTCGACTGTTAAGCTGGAACTATCAAAAACAGAAGGAGAAACAGTTATGAAAAAAGAGCAGGCAACACAGTCGCAAAAATTAATGGTATTTGTTCTAACCATGTCACTTTATGGATTGGCAACCTTATTTACAGAGTTAATCCCCAAATTTCAGATAGGTCTTGTAGAGATTTCCGTAGAATACTTCTTGTTTATTCCATTGGTGCTGGCAATGCTTTTTGATCCCCTGTCCGCAGCGCTCGGTGCGGCAACCGGGGAATTGGTATTCAGCGAAATTATGCTGGGGCAGTTTGGCGGTCTCGGTGAAGTTGAGAAGTTCATCACAGTTACCATTGGCGTCTACATTGCGGGACGTCTTGTGCGAAATCCCGGGAATCGTAAGATGGTCGGTATTGCTGCATTCACCGGAACGGCAGCGCAGCTGCTTATGGGTACATTGGTAGATATTTTAAAGGTTCAGTTTGCGGTGGAAGACTTTGAAGCGGTGGCTGGTCTTCCGGAATCTGTATTTGCAACAGAGGGCTTTGCCTTCCTGAATGATTTGCTGTTTTCGGGATTTCTTTTTTGTCTGCTTCCGACCCTGTTTCTGGTTCCTAAGCTTTACGGCAAGATTGAACCCCTTCTTGGTATGCAGCCAAGAACAGAGAGTACGGCGCTTCCTTCTATCGGAGGCAAAATGGTAATCGGATGTGTAATAGGCTTCCTTTGTGCTGTTGCGGCAGAATTTCTTGCAGAGAGCGGTTTTGAACTAATTAGTTGGGAAGCAGAGTGGGCGGAAAGTACGGGCTCTATAGCAGTCGGCATGGTAGCGGCTGCGGCAATCGCTGTGATTGTATTGGTAATATTGAAGAAAAAAGCAGGAGACACGCAGGTTCAGGTATAAAGGGATATGAATATTTTAGAAGTAAAAGATGTAACATTTACATATCCGGGAGCGGGTATTCCCACCTTAAGGCACGTAGAACTTCAGATTGAAAAAGGTGATTTTATCGCAATCGTTGGCAACAACGGCTGCGGTAAATCTACATTATGCAAAGTAATGAACGGATTGATACCGCATTTTATCACCGGAGATTTTGAAGGGACTGTTCTGGCTGACGGCATAGATACCAAAACGGTGGAAATCGGAGATTTGGCAAAGGTTGTGGGCTATGTTTATCAGGATTTTGAGAATCAGATTGTCCGTCCCACCGTACTGGATGACGCTTCCTATGCGTGTATGAATTATGCCATGCCGGACTATCTTGACAGGGGAAGACAGGCATTGAAAGACTGCGGTCTTGAGGGCAGGGACGACGAGTATATATGGCAGCTTTCGGGAGGTCAGACCCACCTTCTGGCATTGGCGGGAGCGGTCTCTCTGGAACCGGAAGTGCTGATTTTGGATGAGCCAATCGCACAGCTGGACCCAAGACATGCGGATTTGATTTACGGCATCTTAAAGGATTTGAATGAGCGTCTGGGAAAAACAATTATTGTGATTGAACATCACACGGAATATATTGCCGATTATTGTAAACATGTCATGTTGTTAAAGGAAGGGCATGTAGAGTGGGTGCTTCCCACGAAAGAGGCTTTGGACAGAGTAGAGGATTTACAGGCAAGCAATATTTTTCCGCCACAGGTAACGCTGGCTGCCTGGCGCTTGCAGCGTCAGGGCAGACTGCCACGGGAGCGGATGCTTCCCTCCACCATTTCAGCGGGGCGAGAAGCGTTCAGAAATCTGACCTTTGTAAAACCGGAAACGTCGGAAAACACACAGGAAAAGGAACCACAGGACAAAGCAGTGTCCGTATCCTTTCAGGATGTATCTGTCTCCTACCGTTCCGTGAAAGGGGAACCCAAAAAGATTTACCAGCATTTGAACCTTGATTTGCACAAGGGAGAGAAAATCGCTCTGATTGGCTCCAATGGCGCCGGAAAATCCACCATGATGAAATTGATGACGGGTCTGATTAAGCCGAACGAAGGCAGGATTTTTCTGAAAGGGGCGCCGGTTCATGAGACGAAACCGGAGCAGTTATCAAAATATATCTCTCTGGTATACCAGAATCCGGAAGATATGTTTATCAAGGATTCCATTGAAGCGGATATTGCTTACGCAATGCAGGTGAGAGAGGTGGAGGAATGGCAGGAGAAAACGGAAGCCCTCCTGGAACGTTTTCGCCTGACAAAATTAAAGGATCGTGACGGCAGACTGCTGTCAGGCGGTCAGATGCGCAGAGCAAGCCTTGCTATCGGTGTGGCGCTCCGCCCGGAAATTTTATTGCTGGACGAACCCACTGCCAATCTCGATATCGCCACCAGAAAAGAGATTATGAGAACCCTGAAGGATATGGAGGATGTGACGGATACGGTTATGATTGCAACCCATGATATGCAGCTTGTATCGGAATGGGCGGAGAGAATCATTGTATTATATCAGGGAAATGTCATTGCGGATGGCAGCAGAAATGAAATTTTTGGAAACAAAGAGGTTGTAGAGAAGGTGGGAATCAGACCACCGGAGATTTTCTCTATGGGGAAAGCGCTTCACGACGACGCATTCTGCTATACGGTAGATGAGTTTCTGCAGTGCTTTGTGTAAATGGTAGAAATGGAGTTTTCGATATGACAAATATGATGAAAAAACTTTCGGAAAATATTTTTGACAAACTGTCCATGGACTTTTTGCGGAATCAGGTATTGAAAAATGCTTATGGCAACGATGATACCGTCATTGCAAAGCTGGATCCGAGAATTCTGCTTGTCTGGTATCTATTCTTTGGTCTGGTGCCCTGGTTTTCCAATAATATTATATTTCTTGGGGGATGCTTTCTCCTTGTAGCGGTGACGACGATTCTGGCAAAGGTGGCAGGACTGGTTTTGTTTCTGTTTTTAGTGGGGGTATTTTCGCAGACGGGATATTTATTCTTAGTTTCTCTCTTCTTTGGCGGAAATGCAGAAACCATTATTCCGCTGCTTGTGCTGACCCTTAAAGTGGCAACGGTTTCTCTGGCATCCATTACCGTATTCTCCGGATTAGACCCGGACAGGCTGTCCAACGGCTTAATGTGGTTTGGATGCCCGGAACGTTTATCCTTTTCTATCTCCTATGCCTATCGTATCCTGCCTATGCTGATGGAGGAATTTCAGAACGTGCTTTTATCTTATCGCCTGAGGGGAAAAGCGCCGGAAAGTAACGGCTTTATAGGAAAAATCAAATATCTGGTTTATCAGATACAGGTAATCATACATTCCTTTTATCCGTTGATGCTCAATACGGCGAAGAGGTCCCGTACCACGGTGGAAGCATTGGAGATGAGAGGGTACCGCTATGCGGCGACAAATAAAGAAGTAAAGAAGATGAAGCTTTCAGCTTTAAAGATAACATATGATGACCTGCTGTTTCTGGCAGTCTCCTTCCTCTGGATGGCGATTGTCGCCGTGGTAATGTCATATATGTAAGAAAGGGAAACAAAAAGTGTTTATTGATTTTCATACCCACGGAAAACTGGCGAAAAAACTGCCGTTTTCTACAAAATATACGGACTGGCTCATGAGGGAGGCGCACAGTGCAGGTCTGGACGCCATCTGTCTGACAGAACATTTTAATACCTTGCAATTTGATGAATTATATGGTTATCTATTAGATAGATGCGAGAGAGAGAAAGACACGCTTGTCACAAGGGAAGGGCTTCGCATTTTTGCAGGAATGGAAACGGATATCGCAGAAGGCGGTCATATCTTATCCCTTGGAACTCCCGAAACCATTCTGGAGTTAAATGCCCGTTTGGAACCGTACAAAGAAAAAGAAAAATTTCTGCCCTTTGAAAGACTGATGGATTTCTTTGATGAATATCCGGTCATTGTGGGAGCGGCGCATCCCTTTCGCGAGGGCGGTCATATCCCTGAGCTTTCCGCGGAGCAGCTTAAGAGATTTCATTTTCTTGATTTGAACGGAAAAGACGTGGCACAGGACAGAAAATGTTTTGAGGAGAAGACAGGCGCTTTGGCGCAGAAGCTGGGAATTCCCATGGTCAGCGGAAGCGATACTCATCAGGCAGTGCAGTATGGATGTGTCCGCACGGAATTTTCCAAAACAATAAATTCAATAGAGCAGCTCTATGAGGAAATGAAAAAAGGGGATTATAACATTGTTGTATCTCCCAATGCCGCTTTTCAGGTGAAAACAGCATGTATCCTGAAAAAAGCGTTAAAGGAAATACATGCGCTGGGCGGGGATTACGTTTCTGTACTCACAGAGCAGATGATTCTATCAGTATAGGTGAAAGATGACAATCAAACTGTTAAAGGATGTAAGGGATTATACCTCTTCTGATTTGCGCGTAGCGGAATGGATTGAAGAATCCGGTGAGGAAATCCTGTTTATGAACATCGGACAGGTAGCGGAGAGACTGGGGATGTCGGAAGCCACCGTGTCCAGAAGCGTGCGGCATCTGGGTTTTTCGGATTTTAAGGACTTAAAGAAGAATCTTGTTTCTAAAAAGGCAGGCGGCGGCGCCGCAGGTAAAATGGCGGGCACGCTGGCAAAGGAGGATTTTGCCCCGGACAACTGGTTTATGTGCCAGCAGGAGTCTTTACGGCGTACCGCGGAGAAGCTTGTACAGGAGGACTTAGACCGGGCAGTCGCCTGTATGGCGGAGGCAAGGCGTATTTATATTTATGCGAAAAATGCGTCCGCTTCCATGGCGCAGCTTCTTTTTTTCAGGCTCCGTCGTATGGGAATGGAAGTATCCCTTCTTCCGTCAGGAGGCTCGGAGATTGTAGAAGGGCTGTCCCATGTCGAAAAACAGGATTTAGTGATTCTGTTCGGCTTTTCTAAAATTTCCAAAGAAGGCAAACTGATATTGGATTATCGGACAAGCGCAGGATATAAAGTGTTGACATTTACAAGCCGGAATCATATGCCTGATGACGAGAAGGGAGATGTAAGTCTCTATGTTTACCGTGGGGAATCGGGCGAATATCATTCCATGGCAGCAGCGGCAGCGATGGTAGATATGCTGGTGCTTGCGCTTGCGGAAAAGATGAAGACGGATGCCACAAAGCAGCTCAAAAAAATAGAAAATCTGAAGCGGAAATACAGGGATTTATAGTGTATCTCCTGCCTGAAAATGCAAATATAGATTTGAGATTACCTGCATGTCTTATAGAATGGATTGTAAACCTAAAATTGCTATGGGTTGACAATGCAAAACAGACTATGCTATACTTTTTTCAATAAAACAGTATACCAATTTGGAGGTAATACCAATGGAAACAAAAAAATTTAAGACGCTGGATATGGTTTATACAGCGATGTTTGCTGTTATCATGGCAGTATGCTCCTGGATTTCCATTCCGGCGACGGTACCTTTTACGCTGCAGACCTTCGGCGTATTTCTGGCAGTAGGTGTTCTTGGAGGGAAGAGAGGAAGCTTATCCGTATTGATTTACCTTTTATTGGGAGCGATTGGGGTTCCGGTCTTTGCAGGCTTTGCAGGCGGTCTTACCGTTATTTTGGGCAGTACGGGCGGTTACATAGCAGGATTTCTTTTCTCAGCGCTTGTTATGTGGGCAATGGAAGTGCTTTTGGGCAAAAAAACCTGGGTACTGACGCTTTCCATGGCAGTGGGACTGTTGGTATGCTATGCGTTCGGAACGGTCTGGTTTATGACAGTCTATGCAAAGAATACAGGAGCAATCGGACTTATGACGGCGCTTGGATGGTGCGTGTTCCCCTATATCATTCCGGATGTGATAAAAATCGTGCTGGCATTGGCGATTTGTAAGAGGCTTTCAGCGGCGATTAAGATAGCATGAAGGTATGCTTGTGAAAGAATATCAATTACAGTCAGGGCGCACCATGGGATGTGCCTTAACTTTTTTAAAGGAATCTGCACAGCCGGAGAAAAGGTTGCGGAATATGATAGACAAGTACTCCTGAAATGTGGTATATCTGAAGGGGAATTCATTGTGTCAGTCAAATTAAGATTGTATGATAGCCGGAGAAAAAATGACGACGAAGGAAAGATTACTACAATTATTTGAATCCAATAAGGGAAATTATCTTTCGGGCGAGGAGATTGCAGAGCAGCTTTGCGTATCCAGGACCGCCGTCTGGAAAGCGGTAAATAGTCTCAGGGACCAGGGATATGCCATAGATGCAGTTACCAATAAGGGCTATTGCCTTTCTGCAAAAACAGATATCCTGTCGCCCCAGGGCATACAGAAATATCTGGAGCCGGAGTGGGGGAAGCTGGATATCAGCGTGCTGCTGACCGTTGATTCCACCAATGCGCTGGTGCGCGAGAAAGCAAACAGCGGACTGGCAGAGGGCTATACCGTGATAGCCAACGAGCAGACGGCAGGACGGGGACGTTATGGCAGAAAGTTTTTCTCGCCCTATGGAACCGGGGTTTATCTGAGTATGCTGCTCAGACCCTTTCATTATTCCGCCAGTCAGGCGGTCAGGATAACAACAATGGCAGCCGTTGCCATGTGTGAAGCGATAGAGGAGACCACCGGTGAAAAGGCGTGGATTAAATGGGTGAATGACATCTATGTCAGAGGGAAAAAGGTCTGCGGCATCTTGACGGAGGCATCTTTTGGACTGGAAAGCGGATTGTTGGAATATGCCGTGCTCGGTTTGGGATTAAATGTGTATCCTCCGCAGAAAGGATTTCCTAAGGAATTGGATGGGATTGCAGGTCCCGTTCTGGAAAGCGCGCAGGACGATATGAAAAATCGTCTGGCGGCTGCCTTTCTTAACCGTTTCATGAGATATTATAAAGCGCAGAATCAAACGGAATATATTGAAAAATACAGAAGCTATTGTTTCGTCATCGGCAAGCGGATTTCGGTAATTTCCGGCAGGCAGACCCGCAGTGCCTATGCCTGTGGTATTGACGACGGGTGCCGCCTGCAGGTAAGGTATGATGACGGAGAGATGGAAAGCTTATCCTATGGAGAGATAACGATGAAGCTGACGAAAGGAGATTTATTATGAATAAAATAGGAATGCAGACCCAATGCGTAATACAGAAAGAGAATATTGAAGACGGCTACCGTATGATAAAGGAAGCAGGCTTCGACTGTGTTGATTTTAATTTTGACGATTATCTTTCCGTCAATGACGTGTATGCAGGTAAAATTAATGATATTTTTGACCGCCCGATGGAAGAGATATGGGCGGATTTTAAGCCCCATGCGGACGCGGCGGCGGAGTACGGTCTGACCTTTGGACAGACCCATGCGCCCTTCCCCGTAATGGTAAAAGGCAGGGATGATATCAGCGAAAAAATGCTTCGCATTACCGTAAATACCATGGAACTCAGTCACAGAATGGGTTCACGCTATATTGTGGTGCATCCGGTTACGCTGGCATATGAGTGCAGCAAGCAGGAAGAGCATGCGTTTAATATTGAAATGTATAAAAGAATCATTCCGGCGGCGAAGAAGTTCGACCAGATAATCTGTCTGGAAAATATGTTTTGGGAAAGCAATTATCATTTGACGGAAGGTATCTGCTCCGATTTTGCGGAGGCGGCGGCTATGATTGATGAATTGAACGGACTTGCGGGAGAGGAGCGGTTCGGTTTCTGCTTTGACGTGGGACATGCGAATGTATTGGGCAAGAATATGTACCAGTCCGTTGTTACAATGGGCGGCAGATTAAAGATTCTGCACATTCATGATAATGACGGTATCAGTGATTTGCACACGCTTCCCTACACTTTTATGAGAAGCTGGAGCGGTCTTGCCACCGACTGGGACGGATTTTTGCGGGGATTAAAGGACATTCATTATGAGGGCGTTTTCAGTTTTGAGACATTTCGCAGTATGGCAGGCTTTCCAAGTGAGCTTCATCCTTCCGTGTTAAGGCTCACTGCGGATATGGGACGGTACTTTGCGAAACGCATGGAAGCATAAAAAGTATAACTTTTCCATAATCGGGTAAACTCTTAAAAGAGACGATGGATGGAGGCAGCAGGTGTGCGGAAATGCAAATGCAGGGCAGGTGTGACAGTGGCGACTGCCGGAATCCTTTTGGGAGGCATTTTGGTTCTTTGGAGCTATTCTGCGGAAAAGGATGTGCATTTCACACCGGATTACCCGATGGAGGATATTACACCTTATTTGGAGAAAGAGACGCTTGGCGAGACGGAATATGAAATTTTGTATTGGCAGACTGGTCTTACGGCGCTTGCGGTTGACTGTTTGCGGGAACAAAATAAAAGTGAGGAACTGCTTTCAGTGCAGGAACGATTTTTTGCCGAAGTAGAGACAACCTGTGAGTGGAACTGGTTTATCTTCGGGGAGACGCTGCGGCACCCGGAGAATAATGCGGAAGCGTTTCCTGCGTTGGAGGACGGAGATATTCTGATTACCTTTAACAGTCATTTTTTCGGTTGGCGCAACGGTCATGCGGCGATTGTGGTGGATGCGGAAGCGGGGCGGACGCTGGAAGCCCTGACGCTTGGGAGGGACTCTGCCATTCTGTCAGTAGACGATTGGATGGATCGTCCCTCCTTTGCCGTTCTGCGATTATCCGGCGCATCAAAGCAAGAGCGGGAAGAGATAGCATCTTATGCCGAAAAGGAGCTGGTAGAGCTTCCCTACCGTCTGAGTGCGGGGATATGGGAATCCGGCGGCTTTGGCGTAAAGTCCACAGCGTTTGGTGCGCAGGAAGAGACTGCGGAGATGGATGGCGCAGCGTCGGAAATTTCAGGGACACAGTGCGCTCATTTGATCTGGTACGCTTACAGACAGTTTGGTTATGATTTGGACAGCGACGGCGGATTGCTTGTAACACCCAGGGATTTGTATGAAAGCCCTCTGCTGGAAATAGTGCAGATTTATGGACTCAATCCGCAGGAATGTAAATAACGAATAAAAAAATTGTAAAAAATATTAATTTTTTTAATGGGACTTGAAATGGCATACGAAATATCGTAAACTACAAGGGTAGACTTATTTTGACTGGATTGGAGGATGAAAAATGACAAAAGCAGAAATTTTGAAAAAAGAAATTCTGAGACAGTATCGCAGTGTGCGTCAGTTCGCAATGGAAATGAATATTCCTTATAGTACTTTGGTGACGGCGTTGGAGCGTGGTATTGAGGGTATGGCTTATGGCACGGTTATCAGAATGTGTGACAAATTAAGTCTGAACCCTGTGGACTTCTCTTCTTTGGAGAGAGATACTTCTCTTGGCGCGCAGTTGTTGGAGAACCGTGTTATGCAGTATTATGTGAAGCTGAATCAGAGCGGAAGGGATAAGATTCTTGAGCTGATGGATGACTTTGTGCAGATTGATAAATATAAAGCAAAAGGCAAGAAAAATAAATAATCAAAAAAACCCCCCATTCCGTATGCCGGAGTGGGGTTTTTTAACAGTGTGTTTAGCAATATCCGCTGAACATCATGCCCGTATAAGGACTGGATGCGTAAACATTCACAAAGTTGTGTCCCGGATTTTTATAGGCGACCATGGTTTTATCCACATAGTCCATCGGGTTTAAGGATACCTGTCTGCTTTTGCGCAGAAGCATTCCGGAAAACGCCTTGATGTAATCAAATGTCTTTGAAATATCCGTCGCTTCGGATGCGGTTTTCTTTAATTTATTATCGTCAATTGTCATGGTGCCGTCCTCCTGAATGTTCAGTCCCATGTCTTTCATCGGCTGCTCATACAGAGAGGCAATTCCCCGCATTTCATGAACCAGTCTTTTGCTGCCGGATTGGGAATCCAGATAGGATGCCGCTGCGTGAAGAAAGGAGTTATATCCGCCAATCAGGTGGGTAATATTGTCCGTCAGGGATTCGATATCGGGCTTCAGACCGATTTGGACTTTCTCCCCTTCGGCGCTGATGCTCTTTAGTTCTATCTCAAACAACTTGCCAACCGTAAAATGGTTGGCGGAAGCAGTTCTTTTTTCGCCGTTAATGGAAAAATGCGCATCCGTAGCTCTGTGGCTGACATAATCCAGACCGAAATAGGCAACGGTACCGGCGGTTTTGCCCGTGTGGTCGTCGCTTATGGAAAAAATGCTGTTCTTACCGGCGGGAAGTCCTGTTGCCTCAGAGGTCATGCGCAGGGAGGTGCGTGAACCGGATTCCAACAAGGTGGCTTTAATACCGATACCGGAATTGTTGATGAGCCGGACCAGACGCTCCTGTACTTCCCTGTTTGTTTCGGAATCGCCGAGGGAGAACTGGAGTTCATAGTTCATATCATTAATGGAGATATCAAAGGAATAAGTGTCTGCAGGAAGCTCCACCTTTGTATCCTCCAAAAACAGTCCCATATTTTCCTGGGGGGAAGCGAGAACAGTCACTTCCATATCAAACATGGGAGGAATATCCTCCGGGTTGGAAGCGCCGATATAATACGCGGTGACAACTGCCTCATTGGTGGAAAAGGCGCTTTTTTTGTTCAGGAGATTATTTTCTTCCAGACCGCCTAATTGGGCGATAGTATTGTGCAGTTTGCGGGCATTCTCCTTCAAATCGACCGCATACTGCTGGGTAGTTCTGCTTGTTACCGGAAGATACCAGGGAGACTCTTTATTTAATTTGACAATAGAGTTATATACGCTGCGCAGCTCACTTTTCTTGTGAGTGTCGAAACGTGTCAGGCTTTTCGGGGTATAAGCCGTAAGATAATTATTGTACGCAGAAGCTAAAGCAGCACTCATTGTCACGCCTCCTTTCTTCCTTGAAATATAGTGACATGCTGTGTTATCATAAACCAGGTGGAAGTACTTGAAATCCGTTTCACCGTGCATAAAAATCCACTTTTATAGACTAATTGTAACACATGTAATAGGTAGAAACAAGGTCAGAAAATGAAAGAATTGTTGAAAAAACTAGTAAATAAGTACCTGTTCCCCGCCGGATTGGCGGTGATATTCCTGTCTGTAATACCGTATCTGATACTGGGAGAACAGTCGGTAGTTCCCTATCACGACCAGTTGGACGGTGAGCTGATTGCCTATCTTTATCAGGCGAAGTATCTTTTTAGCGGGCAGAGTGTGATTCCTGAATTTTTATGCGGCGCTTCCAAGACGGCTTTATTGCCGCCCGCACCGCTGGCGGTGCTTTTGTTCCGGGTGCTGCCTCCTTTTGCCGCGCTGCTTGCCATGCAGGTAATCGGACAGGTAACGGCATATGTGGGAATGTTCCTGCTGACGGGATTTATTACGGAGAAAAAGTTGATAGCATTTGTGACGGCAATGTTGTATGCGTTTCTGCCCTTTTTGCCGGTGTATGGGCTTTCCCAGTACGGAATGCCACTTTTGCTTTTGTGCATCTGCTGTTTATATCGGGGAGAGAAGGTGAGAAGAAGCCTTTGCTACGTAGCGTTTTATGCTTCCATGTCCTCCTTGGCGCTTTGCGGTTTTGCATGGATTATTCTGTGGGCGGCGGCGCTTTTTGCACTGGCAGTCAGAAAAAAGCTTGGGTTCCATAAGGAGTTGGCAGCAGGTTTTTTGATACTTGTATCGGTGTATGTGCTGGAAAATCTTGCATTGCTTGGTCAGATGCTGGGAATGGGGGACAGTACCGTTTCCCATAAAAGCGAGTATGTACTTTCCGGCGGCGAATTTCTATCTGTTTTTTGGAATTATTTGAAGTACAACGGGGAGCATAGCGGGGACAATCATTTGTGGATTGCCTGCCTTGCGGCGGCATTGCTTCTGTTTGTTTTCCTGTTTAAAAAGAGATGGGAGGAAAAAGCGGTAAAGCAGGGGAAATATCTGTTGGGGACGTTTGGGTTTATCTGCTTGCTGTGTTTTGTGGCGGCGGCGTGGGAGAGCGCTTCCGGCGTGTCACTGCGGAAGCATATGGGGTCTCTCGGTTCCTTCCAGATGGATCGCGTATTGTGGCTGGCGCCGATGCTGTGGGTTCTGGTATTGGCATTTTGCCTTGATATCCTGTGGAGCGTAAGAGAAAAGGCGGTGTGGTTTGTCTATGGGGGCTCTTTTGTCCTGCTCTCCTGTGCTGCGGTTGTGACGCTTAAGGATTCTCTGGTAAAGCCCTGTATCCAGAAACTTCTGAATCCCGATTACGGGGCAATCAGCTATGCGGATTATCTGGCAATCGGCGTGATGGAGCAGGTGGAAGAATTTATTGCGGAGTCGGAAGGGCTGCAAAAAGAGGAATACCGCGTGGGAAGTCTGGGGATTGATCCGGCGGCGGCATTGTATCACGGCTTTTACTGTATTGACGGATATTCCAACAATTACGATTTGGAATATAAGCATGCCTTCCGTAAGGTGATTGCGCCGGAGCTGGAAAAGAGTGATTATCTGAAAGCGTATTTTGACGACTGGGGAAACAGATGCTACCTGTTCTCCTCCGAGTGTCCCGGTTATTATACGGTGGAAAAAGGCGGTTTTGCCTACTATGATTTACAGCTTGACGCGGAAGCGCTAAAGGAACTCGGGTGCCGATATATCCTTTCGGCGGCTTATGTGGTGAACGCGGGGGATTCCGGTTTGTTTCTTCTGAATGAAACGCCCTTTGAGACGGAGGACAGCTATTACAGAATTTTTGTATACAGAGTAACGGATTGACATTGGACAGGCTTCGGGGAGCCGCAGGATGCGGAAATCTCCGAAGCCGTGAAATTTCCTGAAAAACTGTTGACGCGGAAAGGGTTCTGTGTTATAGTAGTCAGGCGAGATAAGATTCAGGTCTTTTTTTTATGCTTAAAATTAATAAAGAACTTACTTTATCAAAGACATCAGAAAACACGTGGAGGTAGAGAAATGCGTACAAAAATCACTTTAGCATGTACCGAGTGCAAGCAGCGTAACTACAATACTACCAAGGATAAGAAGACACATCCTGACAGAATGGAAACCAAGAAATATTGTAGATTCTGCAAGACACATACATTACACAAGGAAACCAAATAAATCAGCAATTAATCAGCCATTCGTTTGGCGTTGCAGGTCATAGTTTTTTGGAGGACAAAAAATGGGAGATTCCACAGAAAAGCAGGAGCGTCCAAGCTTTTTTAGGGGCGTGAAGGCAGAATTTAAAAAGATTTCATGGCCGGACAGACAATCTACACTGAATCAATCTGTTGCAGTTGTTGCAATATCGGTTGTTGTGGGAGTTATCATTGCCGTATTGGATTATATAGTTCAGTATGGGGTGAACTTCTTAACATCAATATAGAGCGAGGGTGATTGTATGGCAGAGGCAAAGTGGTATGTAGTCCATACCTATTCGGGATATGAGAACAAGGTCAAAGCCAATATTGAGAAAACGATTGAGAACAATAAGCATCTGGCGGAGCAGATTCTGGAAGTCAGAGTCCCGATGCAGGATGTGGTGGAACTGAAGAATGGCGTCAAAAAGACCGTTCCGAAAAAAATGTTCCCGGGGTATGTACTGCTTAATATGGAGATGAACGACGATACCTGGTATGTCGTGCGTAACACGAGAGGCGTTACGGGATTCGTCGGACCGGGAAGCAAGCCGGTTCCTCTTACCGAAGCTGAGATGAAACCGCTGGGTATCAAGACGGACAATGTCTCCATTGATTTTGCGGAGGGAGACAGCATTACAGTGGTAGCGGGCGTCTGGAAGGATACCGTCGGTATTGTGCAGAAGCTTGATTACGGCAAGCAGACAGCTACTATCAATGTTGAACTGTTCGGCAGAGAGACCCCTGTTGAAATCAGTTTTGCGGAGGTCAGGAAGCTTTAGAAATTTAAGATATTTTTTCTGCATTCCATCAGGGAGCGCGGATGAAATATAAACGGGCAAAAAGCCCTCCTGTCTGAAGCGACAGGATGCAGCACGAAGGGAGTGTGTTTCACATTCCGGTGGGAGCAGGAGCGGACTTACCGTAACCCTGCGCCGATTTACCACATTATAGGAGGTGCCACAATGGCAAAGAAAGTAGAAGGATATATTAAGTTACAGATTCCTGCCGGCAAAGCTACACCGGCTCCACCAGTTGGTCCTGCACTTGGACAGCATGGTGTTAACATCGTTGAATTTACAAAGCAGTTCAACGCAAGAACAGCAGACAAGGGAGACGTTATCATCCCTGTAGTGATTACTGTATATGCAGACAGAAGCTTTAGTTTCGTTACCAAAACTCCTCCTGCAGCAGTACTGTTAAAGAAGGCCTGCAATATCAAATCCGGTTCAGGCGTTCCTAATAAGACTAAGGTTGCTACCATTTCCAAGGCTAAGATTCAGGAGATTGCTGAGACGAAAATGCCTGATTTGAATGCAGCAAGCCTGGAAGCAGCTATGAGCATGATTGCCGGTACTGCGCGTAGTATGGGTATTGTTGTAGAAGACTAGAGTAAAAAGAAAAACTAAGACACGAAAGTACCGTGTCTAAGATTTTCTATATTTTACTCTGGGAAATTGCAAGTAATTTTCGCGAATGAGTTAATAACAGGGAAGCAGATAATTTGTTTCCTCAATAATTGGGAGGCAATCAATATTGCCGCTGGAACCTGGGAGGTAAGATAATGAAACATGGTAAAAAATATACAGAGGCTGCTAAGCTTGTAGATCGCGCTACATTCTATGAGCCTGACGATGCAATTGCATTGGTTAAGAAAACAGCAACTGCAAAATTTGACGAAACGATTGAAGTACACATCAGAACCGGCTGTGACGGACGTCACGCAGAACAGCAGATTCGCGGTGCGGTTGTACTGCCCAACGGAACCGGTAAGACTGTAAAAGTTCTGGTATTTGCAAAAGGTGATAAAGTAAACGAAGCGGAAGCTGCCGGCGCAGATTATGTAGGCGGCGAGGAGCTGATTCCTAAGATTCAGAACGAAGGCTGGCTTGATTTTGACGTAGTAGTAGCTACTCCTGATATGATGGGTGTAGTTGGACGTCTGGGTAAGGTTCTGGGACCTAAAGGCTTAATGCCTAACCCCAAAGCAGGTACCGTAACCATGGACGTTGCCAAGGCTATTGCAGATATCAAAGCAGGTAAAATTGAGTACAGACTTGACAAGACCAACATCGTGCATGTTCCTGTTGGAAAGGCTTCCTTCACGGAAGAAGCTTTGCTGGAGAACTTTAACGCACTGATGGAAGCTATCATAAAGGCAAAACCCAGCGCATTAAAGGGTCAGTATTTGAGAAGCATTACGCTGACCAGCACCATGGGACCCGGCGTAAAGGTAAGCGTAGCGAAGTTCTAAGGAAATATCTATCCCGCGTATAAAAAATAGTGATACAAGGGGTTGACATCAGTCAGCCCCTTGTGTTATTATCACAAAGGTTGTAAAAACCAAAGCCGAAGACAGTAGGTGTGAGGAGAAGCCGAACGTAAATCCTACCGAGGAGAAGAGTAAAAGCATTTTGCGTATGATTACATTATCTCTCTGAGGCATCAGGGAGTTTTTTGTTTATTGCATAGTAATCTTTATTCTGTCGCAAACCCGAAATTTGGGCGCTAGCACAAATTTGTGTGTGAAAAATTTATTTTTCGTGTGTGAAAAATTTATTTTTCGTGTGTGAAAAATTTATTTTTCACACTATTCTCCCCAAGGCATAATTCTATAAGGAGGTAAAGAAATGGCAAAAATTGAATTAAAACAGCCCATTGTTGAAGAGATTTCTGCTAGTATCAAAGACGCTCAGTCTGTAGTATTGGTTGATTACCGCGGACTTACTGTAGAGCAGGATACTCAGCTTCGTAAGAGCTTGCGTGAAGCAGGAGTTACCTACAAGGTTTACAAAAACACCATGATGAACTTTGCGTTCAAGGGTACAGAATTTGAAAGCTTGTCCGAGTATCTGAACGGTCCCAGCGCTATCGCAATCTCTACAGAAGATGCAACCGCACCTGCAAGAGCATTGGCACAGTTTGCTAAAACTGCTGATAAGCTTGAGATTAAAGCCGGTGTAGTAGAGGGTACTGTTTACGACGCTAAAGGAATTGCAAACATTGCATCTATTCCTTCCAGAGACGTACTTATTTCCAAGTTGCTTGGAAGCTTACAGAGCCCTATCACCAACTTCGCACGTGTTATGAACCAGTTGGCGGAAAAAGGCGGTGCGTCCGCATGTGAAGCACCTGCAGCCGCTGAAGAAGCACCTGCAGAAGAAGCGGCAGCTACCGAAGAGTAGGCGCGGTCATCAGGCAATCCGTCGCCTGATTTTAAAACGGAACAATAAATTATAGTTAATGAAAAATGGAGGAAATGAAAATGGCTAAATTAACAGCTCAGGAACTTATTGATGCTATCAAAGAGTTAACCGTATTAGAATTAAATGATCTTGTAAAAGCTTGTGAAGAAGAGTTCGGTGTATCCGCAGCAGCAGGCGTTGTAGTTGCAGCAGCAGATCCTGCAGCAGAAGCAGCAGAAGAGAAGACTGAGTTCGACGTAGAGTTGACCGAAGTTGGCGCTGAGAAGGTTAAGGTTATTAAGGTTGTTCGTGAAGTAACCGGTCTTGGTCTGAAGGAAGCTAAGGATGTAGTTGACGGCGCTCCTAAGGTTGTAAAGGAAGGCGCTTCTAAAGAAGAAGCTGAAGATATCAAGAAGAAACTTGAAGAAGTTGGCGCTAAGGTTACTTTGAAATAAGCAGATTGCTTAGGTGAATTATTCTTTGAATTTAAGAACCATGTACTGTTCGACAGTGCATGGTTCTATTGTCTTAATTTATTCAATTTTTTTAAACATTTCAAATTTTTCCTTGACCCGTTTTCCATTTTGTGCTAGTATGGATAGTGCACTATTGTGCAGTGTTATGCTTATTTGCGGCTTTAAATCTATAAGAACGGGGTGAAATGTCAATGGAAAAGAACAGAATTCGTCCGATTGCCGGTAACAAGGTTATGCGTATGAGTTATGCAAGACAGAAAGAGGTTTTAGAGATGCCCAATCTGATCGAAGTCCAGAAGGATTCCTATCAGTGGTTTTTGGACGAAGGCTTAAAAGAAGTCTTCGACGATATCTCTCCGATAGCTGACTACAGCGGCTCTTTAAGTCTTGAATTCGTAGACTTTGAATTGTGCAGAAACGATGTAAAATATTCTATTGAAGAGTGTAAAGAGAGAGATGCTACTTATGCAGCTCCTTTGAAGGTGAAGGTTCGTCTTTACAACAAAGAAAAAGAAGAAATCAGCGAGCATGAAATCTTTATGGGTGATCTTCCTCTTATGACCGAAACCGGTACTTTTGTAATCAACGGCGCAGAGCGTGTAATCGTCAGCCAGCTGGTACGTTCTCCCGGCATTTATTATGCAATCGGTCATGATAAAATCGGTAAGAGATTATTTTCCTGTACGGTTATTCCCAACCGTGGCGCATGGTTGGAATATGAGACAGACTCCAATGACGTATTCTATGTACGTGTAGACAGAACACGTAAGGTTCCCATTACGGTATTGATTCGTGCACTTGGTATCGGTACAAATGATGAGATTCGTGAAGTGTTTGGCGATGAACCTAAGATTGAAGCGAGCTTTGCGAAAGACACTGCTGAAAATTATCAGGAGGGTCTGTTAGAGTTATACAAAAAGATTCGTCCCGGCGAACCGTTAAGCGTTGAGAGCGCTGAGAGCTTAATCAATGCTATGTTCTTTGACCCCCGCAGATATGATTTAGCAAAAGTCGGAAGATATAAATTCAACAAAAAACTGGCTCTGAGGAACAGAATCAGGCATCAGATTCTGGCTGCGGATGTAGTGGATCCTTCCACCGGAGAAGTTCTCGCCGCAGCAGGAGATAAAGTGACGGCTGAGCTTGCCGATACCATTCAGAATGCGGCAGTACCTTTTGTATATATTCAGACAGAGGAGAGAAAGGTAAAGGTTCTTTCCAATATGATGGTAAACCTTACCAGCTATGTAGACTGCAATCCGAGAGACTTTGGCATTCACGAGTCCGTGTATTATCCTGTACTCGCCCAGATTCTTGAGGAGTTCGGCGATGATGCTGAGAAGCTGGCAGAAGCAATCAAAAAGAATGTACATGAATTAGTTCCGAAGCACATTACCAAGGAAGACATTATTGCTTCCATTAACTATAATATGCACTTAGAGTATGGTCTGGGCAATGATGATGATATCGATCATCTGGGCAACAGACGTATCCGTGCCGTTGGTGAGCTGTTGCAGAACCAGTATCGTATCGGTCTTTCCAGAATGGAGAGAGTGGTAAGAGAGCGTATGACCACACATGACGCAGAGGACATTTCTCCGCAGTCATTGATTAATATTAAGCCTGTCACTGCGGCTGTGAAGGAGTTCTTCGGTTCTTCCCAGTTGTCACAGTTCATGGATCAGAACAACCCTCTCGGTGAGCTTACGCACAAGAGACGTTTGTCTGCGTTAGGTCCCGGCGGCTTGTCCAGAGACCGTGCCGGATTCGAGGTCCGGGACGTACACTATTCCCACTATGGAAGAATGTGTCCTATCGAGACTCCCGAAGGTCCTAACATCGGTTTGATTAACTCCCTTGCAAGCTATGCAAGAATTAATGAATATGGTTTTGTCGAGGCGCCTTATCGTAAGATTGATAAAGCAGACCCTCAGAATCCTCGTGTAACGGACGAGGTTGTGTATATGACTGCTGATGAGGAGGATAATTACCATGTAGCACAGGCGAGTGAACCGCTTGATGCGGAGGGACATTTTGTCCGTAACAGCGTATCAGGTCGTTACCGCGAGGAGACACAGGAATATCCTAAGGCTATGTTTGATTATATGGATGTATCCCCGAGAATGGTATTTTCTGTGGCAACAGCATTGATTCCATTCCTGCAGAATGATGATGCGAACCGTGCGCTGATGGGTTCCAACATGCAGCGTCAGGCAGTGCCTTTGCTGACGACGGAAGCGCCTGTTGTAGGTACCGGTATGGAACCTAAGGCTGCCGTTGACTCCGGTGTCTGTGTTGTGGCAAAAAAGGCGGGTACGGTAACATATGTATCGTCCGATGTAGTCAGACTGACTTATGATGACGGAGAAAAGGATGAAATCCATCTGACTAAATTTTCCAGAAGCAACCAGTCCAACTGCTACAACCAGAAGCCCATCGTATTCAAGGGTGACCGCGTGGCACAGGGACAGGTGATTGCAGATGGTCCGTCCACTTCTATGGGTGAGCTGGCATTGGGTAAAAACCCTCTGATTGGTTTCATGACCTGGGAAGGCTATAACTATGAGGACGCCGTACTTTTGAGTGAAAGACTGGTTCAGGAGGATGTATACACCTCCGTTCATATTGAGGAATACGAGGCGGAAGCCCGTGATACCAAGTTAGGTCCCGAGGAAATTACCCGTGATGTTCCCGGCGTCGGCGACGATGCGTTGAGAGATTTGGATGACAGAGGTATTATCCGTATCGGTGCAGAGGTTCGTGCCGGCGATATCCTTGTGGGTAAAGTAACTCCCAAGGGCGAGACAGAGCTGACCGCAGAAGAAAGACTGCTGCGTGCAATCTTCGGCGAGAAGGCGAGAGAGGTAAGAGATACCTCCCTGAAAGTGCCTCACGGCGAGTATGGTATCGTAGTGGATGCCAAGGTATTTACCCGTGAAAACAGTGATGAATTATCTCCCGGTGTAAATCAGGCGGTTCGTATTTATATTGCACAGAAGAGAAAGATTTCCGTAGGTGACAAGATGGCAGGTCGTCACGGTAACAAGGGTGTTGTTTCCCGTGTATTGCCGGTTGAAGATATGCCTTATCTGCCTAACGGACGTCCTCTTGATATCGTGCTGAATCCTTTGGGTGTGCCTTCCCGTATGAACATTGGACAGGTATTGGAGATTCATCTTTCTCTGGCTGCCAAGGCGCTTGGCTTCAACGTTGCAACGCCTGTATTTGACGGTGCAAACGAGAAGGATATTATGGATACGCTGGATTTGGCGAATGATTATGTGAATCTTCCTTTTGACGCTGAGGAGGCGAAGAAATGGAAGGCAGACGGCAAGGAGTGGAGCGGAGATACGTTTGAGAGCAGACACGGCGAGGAACTGCTCCCTGAGGTTATGCAGTATTTGTCTGATAACAGAGAGCATAGAAAGCTTTGGAAAGGTGTTCCCATTTCCCGCGACGGTAAGGTGCGTCTGCGCGACGGCAGAACGGGCGAGTACTTTGACAGCCCTGTAACAATCGGACACATGCACTACCTGAAGCTGCACCATCTGGTAGACGATAAGATTCATGCCCGTTCTACCGGACCGTACTCCCTGGTAACGCAGCAGCCTTTGGGCGGAAAAGCCCAGTTCGGCGGACAGCGTTTCGGAGAGATGGAGGTTTGGGCGCTGGAAGCATATGGTGCATCCTACACGCTGCAGGAGATTCTGACTGTGAAGTCCGACGATGTGGTAGGACGTGTAAAGACCTATGAGGCAATCATCAAGGGAGACAATATTCCGGAGCCGGGTATTCCTGAATCCTTCAAGGTATTACTGAAAGAGTTGCAGGCTCTTGGTCTGGATGTAAGAGTTCTTCGCGAGGATCAGACCGAAGTTGAAATTATGGAGACCATTGATTACGCTGAGACGGATTACCGTTACGAGATGGAAGGCGATCATAAGTACGATGATTATGACAATAATTCTCTGGGCGAGATGGGCTATCAGGCACAGGAATTCGATGAAGAGAGCGGCGAGCTTGTGAGTGCGGAGGAAGAAGACTTCGACGAGGAAGACTTCAGTGAAGATAGCTTTGACGGCGAAGATGAATTCTAAAGTCAGGAAGAGCTACGATGACTTATTAATAGAAAGGGAGTGCCATTAATGTCAGAAACAAAGAATGAAACAACCTATCAGCCTATGACATTTGATGCCATAAAGATTGGATTAGCTTCACCGGAGAAAATTCGTGAGTGGTCCCATGGAGAGGTGTTAAAGCCGGAGACAATCAACTACAGAACCTTAAAGCCTGAGCGAGACGGTTTGTTCTGTGAGAAAATTTTCGGACCCAGCAAGGACTGGGAATGTCACTGCGGTAAATATAAGAAAATCAGATATAAGGGCGTAGTCTGCGACAGATGTGGTGTGGAAGTTACCAAGGCAAGTGTCCGCAGAGAGCGTATGGGTCACATTGAGCTTGCAGCTCCCGTGTCCCACATCTGGTATTTCAAGGGTATTCCCAGCCGTATGGGATTAATCCTTGATTTGTCCCCCAGAGTATTGGAGAAGGTTCTTTACTTTGCTTCCTATATCGTGCTGGATGCAGGGGAGACCAATCTGGAATACAAGCAGGTACTGTCCGAGAGAGAGTATCAGGATGCCAGAGAGACATGGGGCGGCAAGTTCCGTGTAGGTATGGGCGCCGAAGCAATCAAAGAGCTGTTGCAGGCGATTGATTTGGAGAAAGAAGCGGAAGAACTGAAGACCGGTTTAAAGGAGTCCTCAGGACAGAAGCGTGCGCGTATTATCAAGAGACTGGAAGTAGTAGAAGCGTTCTGCGGTTCAGGCAACAAGCCTGAGTGGATGATTATGGATGTGGTTCCTGTCATTCCGCCCGATTTGCGTCCTATGGTTCAGTTGGATGGCGGACGTTTTGCAACCTCCGATTTGAATGATTTATACAGAAGAATTATCAACAGAAACAACCGTTTGAAGAAGCTGCTGGAGCTGGGCGCTCCCGACATTATTGTCCGCAATGAGAAGAGAATGCTTCAGGAAGCGGTTGACGCGCTGATTGATAACGGCAGACGTGGTCGTCCTGTTACCGGACCCGGAAACAGAGCGCTGAAATCTCTGTCCGATATGTTAAAGGGTAAATCCGGACGTTTCCGTCAGAACCTGTTAGGTAAGCGTGTAGACTACTCCGGACGTTCCGTTATCGTCGTTGGACCGGAGCTTAAGATATATCAGTGCGGTCTGCCCAAAGAGATGGCGATTGAGCTGTTCAAGCCCTTTGTTATGAAGGAGCTTGTTGCAAAGGGAATCAGTCAGAATATTAAAAATGCAAAAAAACTGGTAGAGAGATTGGATACCCAGGTATGGGATGTTCTGGAAGAGGTTATCAAGGAACATCCTGTTATGCTGAACCGTGCTCCTACCCTGCATAGATTAGGTATTCAGGCATTTGAGCCTATTTTGGTAGAAGGTAAGGCTATCAAGCTGCATCCGCTTGTTTGTACCGCGTTCAACGCTGATTTCGACGGTGACCAGATGGCTGTACACCTTCCGTTGTCCGTAGAGGCGCAGGCAGAATGCCGGTTCCTGCTTTTGTCTCCTAACAACCTGTTAAAGCCCTCCGATGGTGGTCCTGTTGCCGTTCCTTCACAGGATATGGTACTTGGTATCTACTATCTGACACAGGAGAGACCCGGTGCGTTAGGCGAAGGCAAGTTCTTTAAGAACGTAAACGAAGCAATTTTGGCATATGAAAATCAGGCAATTACCCTGCATACGAGAATTACGGTCCGTATGAGCAAGGTAAATGCAGACGGTGAGACTGTTACCGGCAATGTAGAATCCACCCTGGGACGTTTTATCTTTAATGAGATTCTGCCTCAGGATCTCGGATTTGTAGACAGAAGCGTACCTGAGAATTTCCTGAAACTGGAGGTTGACTTCCATGTAGGAAAGAAGGGTTTAAAGCAGATTCTGGAGAAGGTTATCAATACCCATGGCGCTTCTAAGACTGCTGAGGTATTGGATGATGTAAAGGCTATCGGTTATAAGTACTCTACAAGAGCTGCCATGACCGTATCTATTTCTGATATGACCGTTCCTGAGAAGAAGCCTGAGATGCTGGCAGAAGCACAGGCGACGGTAGATAAGATTTCCGTAAACTACCGCAGAGGTCTGATTACAGAGGAAGAAAGATATCGTGCAGTAGTGGAAACCTGGAATGAGACCGATAAGGAGCTGACCGAGGTACTGCTTTCAGGACTGGATAAGTACAACAACATCTTCATGATGGCTGACTCCGGTGCCCGTGGTTCCAACCAGCAGATTAAGCAGCTTGCAGGTATGCGTGGTCTGATGGCTGATACAACCGGTAGAACCATCGAGCTGCCCATTAAGTCAAACTTCCGTGAAGGTCTGGACGTTTTGGAGTACTTTATGTCCGCTCACGGTGCACGTAAGGGTCTGTCCGATACCGCGCTTCGTACCGCAGACTCCGGTTATCTGACACGTCGAATGGTTGATGTATCACAGGAATTGATTATCCGTGAGGTTGACTGCTGTGAAGGAAAAGCGGAAATTCCCGGAATGGTTGTAAAGGCATTCATGGATGGAAAAGAGACTATCGAAAGCCTGAAAGACAGAATTACAGGAAGATATACCTGTGAGGATATTTATGACAAGGACGGCAACATGATTGTAAAACACAATCATATGATTACGCCCAGCCGTGCCGCTAAGATTTTGAGCGTTGGCGTAAATGCCAAGGGAGAGCCGATTGAAGAGGTTAAGATTCGTAATATTTTGAACTGTCGTTCCCGCAACGGTATCTGTGCGAAATGTTATGGCGCCAATATGGCAACCGGTGAAGCTGTTCAGGTAGGTGAGGCAGTCGGTATTATCGCCGCTCAGTCTATCGGTGAGCCCGGTACACAGCTTACCATGAGAACCTTCCATACCGGCGGTGTTGCAGGTGATGATATTACACAGGGTCTTCCCCGTGTAGAGGAGCTTTTCGAGGCGAGAAAGCCGAAGGGTCTTGCGATTATTGCGGAGTTTGGCGGAAAAGCAGAGATTCGTGATACCAAGAAGAAGCGGGAAGTGGTTATTACCAATGACGAAACCGGTGAATCCAAGGCATATCTGATTCCTTACGGTTCCCGTATCAAGGTTGTGGACGGTCAGATTCTTGAGGCGGGCGACGAGCTGACCGAGGGTAGTGTAAACCCTCATGACCTGCTTAAGATTAAAGGTGTCCGTGCGGTTCAGGATTATATGCTCCGCGAGGTGCAGCGCGTATATCGTCTGCAGGGTGTGGATATCGCAGATAAGCATATTGAGGTGCTGGTACGCCAGATGCTTAAGAAGGTTCGTATCGAGAACAATGGTGATACCGATTTCCTTCCCGGCACACTGGTTGATGTGCTTGAGTATGAAGATATGAATGAGCAGTTGATCGCAGAAGGCAAGGAGCCTGCAGAAGGCAAACAGATTATCCTTGGTATTACCAAGGCGGCTCTGGCGACCAATTCCTTCCTGTCAGCAGCATCCTTCCAGGAGACCACCAAGGTTTTGACCGAAGCGGCGATTAAAGGCAAGGTAGACCCGTTAATCGGTTTGAAGGAGAACGTTATCATCGGTAAGCTGATTCCTGCGGGTACCGGTATGAAGAGATACCGTACCACCAGACTCAGTACGGATGCGGTGGAAACCATCTCCTTTGACGAGGGTGTTTATGATGAAGAGGCGGAAATCAGCTTCGACGAGGGCTTGGATTCTGAGACAGAAGCTTCTGATTTGACTGAGAATGAAAGCGCTGAGGCAGAAGAAGCCGTGATGGAAGAGGTCTAAGACCAATCGGCAGGTTTGCTTTTGTGCTAAATTATAATGTATGATAAATAAAAATTCCACTGACTTTGGCGGTTAGTGGAATTTTTTATGAAGAAGGTGAAATAATTTCCCAAATTATGGCGGGCACAGGTTTACTTTCCTCAAAAGAGTGTAGTATAATAGCAGAAATGAAAAAATAAAGGAAGGCTATAGAATATGAAGGTATTGGTAACAGGCGTAAAAGGACAGCTCGGTTTTGATGTCGTAAATGAGCTTACAAAGCGCGGCATCGAAGCGGTGGGCGTAGATATTGAAGAGATGGATATTACCGATTCCGCCAGCGTGGACAGAGTGATAAAGGAAGTGGCGCCGGATGCCGTGATTCACTGTGCAGCGTATACCGCAGTGGATGCCGCAGAAGATAACGAGGACGTATGCCGCAAAGTAAACGCGGACGGTACGCGCAATATTGCAGAGGTCTGCAAAGAACTGGATATCAAGATGATTTATATCAGTACAGATTATGTGTTCAGCGGACAGGGTGAGAGATTCTGGGAGCCGGAGGATGAGCGGGAGCCCCAGAGTGTGTACGGTCAGACGAAGTACGAGGGAGAGCTTGCTGTACAGGAACTTCTGGAAAAATATTTTATTGTGCGAATTGCATGGGTATTTGGAATCAACGGCAAGAATTTTATAAAGACCATGTTAAATCTGGCAAAAACCCGTGATACCGTGACTGTGGTTAACGACCAGTTCGGCTCGCCGACCTATACCTATGATTTGGCAAAGCTTCTGGTGGATATGGTGCAGACCGAGAAGTATGGTGTTTACCATGCGACCAATGAAGGAATCTGTTCCTGGTATGAGTTTGCCTGTGCAATCTTTAAGGAAGCAGGCATCGAGATGAATGTCCTTCCCATCAGCTCTGCAGAGTATGCGGCAAAGGCGAAACGCCCTTACAACAGCCGAATGAGCAAGGACAAGCTGGAGGAGAATGGTTTTGACAGACTTCCTACATGGCAGGACGCCTTGAAACGGTATCTTGCCGCATTGAAGGAAGCGTAAGCTTTTTTGCGCAAATTCAAAGAAAATATTATTGACAATACATCCGTAAACAAGTATACTATCATAGTGTGCGAGTACGCACACTATGCGTACGCGGATGTATTTTTTTGCGTATGTACCAAACAATTACTATTATTTACATTCAGAAAGAGGTGAAACTGAAATGCCAACATTTAACCAGTTAGTAAGAAAAGGACGTCAGACTACTGTAAAGAAGTCTACTGCACCGGCTCTCCAGAAAGGATACAATTCCCTTCACAAGAAAGCCACTGATGTTTCTGCTCCTCAGAAACGTGGTGTATGTACTGCTGTTAAGACAGCGACTCCTAAAAAGCCTAACTCTGCTCTTAGAAAAATCGCCAGAGTACGTCTTTCCAACGGAATCGAAGTTACAAGCTACATTCCCGGCGAAGGTCACAATCTGCAGGAGCACAGCGTTGTTTTGATCCGTGGTGGTCGTGTTAAGGATTTACCCGGTACCAGATATCACATTATCCGTGGTACTCTTGATACCGCAGGTGTCGCTAACAGAAAACAGGCTCGTTCCAAATACGGCGCTAAGAGACCGAAGGACGCAAAGAAATAAGGCGTCAGCGTTTAAGTACTGCATAATATAATGCGGTAGCGTGAGTAACAAAAACGTTATGTTTTTGTTTTGTACCACAATAACGAAACTAAGAAAAGTGTTGGAATTTCTGTGATACAGATATACAGCGCGAACACTTGGGGAAACACATGTGAGTACCGATGATTTATTTACGCGAACACAATCAGCCGGATTTTGCAAAGCAGCATTTGGCGAATGTGCGCGACCCAAAATTTGCGAAGCAAATTTGGAGTGACATTAATAAGGAGGGAAGAACCGTGCCACGTAAAGGACATATTCAGAAAAGAGATGTATTAGCAGATCCTTTATACAATAATAAGGTAGTTACCAAGCTTATCAACAACATTATGCTGGATGGTAAGAAAGGTGTTGCTCAGAAAATTGTATACGGAGCATTTGCTAAAGTTGAAGAGAAATCCGGAAAACCGGCTCTCGAAGTATTTGAAGAGGCAATGAACAATATTATGCCTGTTCTTGAAGTTAAGGCAAGACGTATCGGTGGTGCTACCTATCAGGTACCTATCGAGGTCAGAGCTGAAAGACGTCAGGCTCTGGGACTTCGTTGGTTGACAATGTTTTCTCGTAAGAGAAGCGAAAAGACCATGGAAGACAGACTGGCAAACGAGATTCTTGATGCAGCTAACAATACCGGCGCTGCTGTTAAGAGAAAAGAAGATATGCACAAGATGGCAGAGGCAAACAAGGCATTCGCTCATTACAGATTCTAGTTTGTCTGTTATCATTTGACTAAATTGAGGAGGAAAAAATCTTGGCTGGAAGAGAATATCCGTTAGAGAGAACCAGAAATATTGGAATTATGGCTCATATCGATGCCGGTAAAACCACATTGACCGAGCGTATCCTTTATTATACTGGTGTTAACTATAAGATTGGTGATACTCATGAAGGTACTGCTACCATGGACTGGATGGAGCAGGAACAGGAAAGAGGTATTACCATCACATCAGCAGCGACAACCTGCCATTGGACTTTGGAAAAAGAGACCAAGCCCATGCCCGGCGCGTTGGAGCACCGTATCAATATTATTGATACTCCTGGCCACGTTGACTTTACTGTTGAAGTAGAGCGTTCCCTTCGTGTATTGGACGGCGCTGTGGGCGTCTTCTGTGCAAAGGGTGGTGTAGAGCCTCAGTCTGAGAACGTATGGCGTCAGGCTGATACCTACAACGTACCTCGTATGGCATTCATCAACAAGATGGACATTCTTGGTGCAAACTTCTATGGCGCAGTAGAGCAGATCAGAACCAGACTTGGCAAAAATGCCATTGTTCTTCAGCTTCCTATCGGTAAGGAAGATGATTTCAAAGGTATCATTGATTTGTTTGAAATGAAGGCTTACATCTACAATGATGATAAGGGTGATGATATCACTGTAACCGATGATTTGGGCGACATGAAGGATGATGCGGACCTTTATCGTTCTGAATTGGTTGAAAAAATCTGCGAATTAGACGATGATTTAATGATGCAGTATCTGGAAGGTGAAGAGCCTTCTGTGGAAGATATGAAGAGAGTTCTTCGTAAAGCAACCTGTGAGTGTGCTGCAATTCCGGTATGCTGCGGTTCTGCTTATCGTAATAAGGGTGTTCAGAAGCTTCTGGATGCGATTCTTGAGTATATGCCTGCTCCTACAGACATTCCTGCTATCAAGGGTACTGACCTTGAAGGAAATGAAATTGAGAGACATTCCTCTGACGATGAGCCTTTTGCAGCATTGGCATTCAAGATTATGGCAGATCCGTTTGTAGGTAAACTTGCATTCTTCCGTGTATATTCCGGTACTATGAATTCCGGTTCCTACGTTTTAAATGCGACAAAAGATAAAAAGGAACGTGTCGGACGTATTCTGCAGATGCACGCCAACAAGCGCGCAGAGCTGGATAAGGTTTACTCCGGTGATATCGCAGCTGCAGTCGGTTTTAAATTCACTACAACCGGCGATACCATCTGTGATGAGCAGCACCCTGTAATCCTTGAGTCCATGGAGTTCCCTGAGCCTGTTATCGAGCTGGCTATCGAGCCTAAGACCAAAGCCGGTCAGGGTAAGATGGGTGAAGCGCTTGCGAAGCTTGCAGAGGAAGATCCTACTTTCCGTGCACACACTGACCAGGAAACCGGTCAGACCATCATTGCCGGTATGGGCGAGCTGCATCTTGAGATTATTGTTGACCGTCTCCTTCGTGAGTTCAAGGTTGAGGCTAACGTTGGTGCTCCTCAGGTTGCTTACAAGGAAGCTATCACAAAGGCTGTTGAGGTTGATTCCAAGTATGCTAAGCAGTCCGGCGGTCGTGGACAGTACGGTCACTGTAAGGTTAGATTCGAGCCTATGGATCCCAACGGCGAGCAGTTGTTCAAATTTGAGTCTTCCGTTGTCGGCGGTGCTATTCCTAAGGAATATATCCCCGCAGTCGGTGAAGGTATCGAAGAAGCAACTCATGCAGGTATCCTCGGCGGATTCCCTGTGGTTGGTGTATACGCTAACGTATACGATGGTTCTTATCATGAGGTTGACTCCTCTGAAATGGCATTCCATATCGCCGGTTCCATGGCGTTCAAGGATGCTATGCAGAAGGCAGCTCCTGTATTGATGGAGCCTATCATGAAAGTAGAAGTAACCATGCCGGAAGAATACATGGGAGATGTTATCGGTGATATCAACTCTCGTCGTGGACGTATTGAAGGTATGGACGATCTTGGCGGTGGTAAGATTGTAAGAGCATTCGTTCCTCTTTCTGAGATGTTCGGTTACTCTACAGACTTGCGTTCCAAAACCCAGGGTCGTGGTAACTACTCTATGTTCTTCGAGAAGTATGAGCAGGTGCCTAAGAACGTACAGGAAAAGGTATTGGCTGCAAAGGCTAAGTAAACTTAGCCAACTAAATAAATTCAGTCCGCAAATAAATTGCCTGTATTTCATTAAAAATAACTTGAAAAACCTCTGATTATTTAATATAATCAGAGGTAGCCGAGTTAATGAACGCCGAATGCGTGAAATACCACTTCGGCGAATAAAAAAATAAGAACAAGTTTCAATTTTTTAAGGAGGACTTTAATAATGGCTAAAGCTAAATTTGAAAGAACTAAGCCCCATTGTAACATTGGTACCATTGGACACGTTGACCATGGTAAAACTACTCTGACCGCTGCAATCACTAAGGTTCTGGCTGAGAGAGTTGCCGGAAACGAGAAGGTAGATTTCGAGAATATCGATAAGGCTCCCGAAGAGAGAGAGCGTGGTATTACTATCTCTACTGCACACGTTGAGTATCAGACTGAGAAGAGACACTATGCACACGTTGACTGCCCCGGTCATGCTGACTATGTAAAGAACATGATTACCGGTGCAGCTCAGATGGATGGCGCTATCCTCGTTGTTGCTGCAACTGATGGTGTTATGGCTCAGACCAAGGAGCACATCCTTCTGTCCCGTCAGGTAGGTGTACCTTACATTGTTGTTTTCATGAACAAATGTGATATGGTAGACGATCCTGAGTTGCTTGAGCTGGTTGAGATGGAAATCACTGAGCAGCTTGAGGAGTATGACTTCACAGATTGCCCTATCGTTAAGGGTTCTGCTTTGAAGGCTCTGGAAGATCCTAACGGCGAGTGGGGCGACAAGATTATGGAGCTCATGGATACTGTTGATTCTTATATTCCTGATCCTCAGCGTGATACTGACAAGCCTTTCCTTATGCCTGTAGAGGACGTATTCACTATTACCGGACGTGGTACTGTTGCTACCGGTAGAGTAGAGCGTGGTGTTCTTCATTTGAACGACGAAGTTGAAATCGTTGGTATTAAGGAAGAGACCAAGAAGACCGTTGTTACCGGTATCGAGATGTTCCGTAAGATGCTTGACGAGGCTCAGGCTGGTGATAACATCGGTGCACTTCTTCGTGGTGTTCAGAGAACTGAAATTGAAAGAGGACAGGTTCTTGCAAAACCCGGCACTGTTACCTGCCACACCAAATTTACCGCTCAGGTATACGTTTTGACCAAGGATGAAGGTGGTCGTCATACACCTTTCTTCAACAACTATCGTCCTCAGTTCTACTTCAGAACAACTGACGTTACCGGTGTTTGCGAACTTCCTGCAGGTACCGAGATGTGCATGCCTGGTGATAACGTAGAGATGACTATCGAACTGATTCATCCTATCGCTATGGAGCAGGGGCTTACCTTCGCTATCCGTGAAGGTGGTAGAACAGTAGGTTCTGGTAGAGTTGCTACAATTATTGAATAATTGTAAATAATACAGTAATTTCAAGGCTCCCGAGAATTTTCTCGGGAGCCTTTTTACGTGCAGAAAGAATGAAAATAAGTGTAAGTGGTGCCGAAACGGTGCCAAGAAGAAAAATGTCTCACATTAGCATAGGAGCAATATAAGGGTAAAAATTGTTATTATCTCAAATATGTATAATATCGAAAAAAGTGAATATACTAAAATTAAAAATCGGAACATTTTGTACCGAAATAAAAATATGATTGACAAGTGAGACTGAATGGTATATTATGATAGATGTAAGAAGAATACAATTGAAGGAGTATATACGTATGAAACGGGAAATTGTTAGGCTTCAAAAAGTAGAAATAAAAAATTTGAAAAATGTAGGATATGGATGCGTTAAATTTGCGTCTAAGAATAGTGCAGCATCCGATATATTAGGACTATATGGGCAGAATGGATCTGGAAAGACAACCTTGGTATATGCGATTGATATGCTTAAGGATCTTTTAACAGGGAAAAGTCTAGTACAAGATTTAGGTAATTATATTAAGATTGATGAATCAACAGCTGGAGCTATTATTGAATTTTCTGTGACAAGTAGCACAGATGATTTGTATAAAGTCATCTATGAATTTGATTTGGTAAGAAAAGTAGTTGATGTAGATGAACATATCGAAGAAAATGATGATATTGATGAAGAGGAACATGAAAAGCGTAATGGGGCTTATCTTGTATCAGAAAAAATATCTATGGCAAAGTTGATAAATGATAAATGGACAAAGATGACCCCTATTTTGTATTATAATGCTGGCAGTAATGAAATTTTGCCAAAAAATAGATACAATTTATTAACCGAGGGAAAGCAGGAATTAATAGACGAGCTGAGGGTATTGAGATTGCTGGCAGCAAAAGAAGAACGTTCTTTTTTGTTTTCTAAAGAGCTTAGGAAGATTATTCGTGATTCGAAATGGGAAGAGGAGTATAAGTTTATTTTTAAAGTATTAACGGAATATGCAATATATAATCTTCATGTGTTTAGTAGTGAAGATACTGGAATAATTAATGCTAATATTGCATTACCTATTTCGATTGTGTCCAAAGAAAAAGATAAAATATCATTACTAAAAGGCTGTCTGAATCTGGATGGAGTATCGCCAATACCTAGAAAGTTCTTTGGAGATATTCAGACAAAGATGGATGCGATAAGTTTGGTATTAAAAGAAATTATTCCCGGATTAACCATAAACTTGAAAGAATTGAGTACTAGCCTAAATAAGAAAGGCGAAGAAATAGTTAAAGCTGAGATTATTGCTAAAAGAGCGAATGTAGAAATTCCGTTGCGTTATGAGTCAGATGGAGTGAAGAAATTAGTGTCAATTTTATATTGTTTGATTTTAGTTTTTAATGATAGTTCTATGACACTGGTAGTTGATGAATTTGATTCGGGGATTTTTGAGTACCTGCTAGGTGAGATTTTACGAGTTGTTGAAGAATCAGGAAAAGGACAATTGATTTTTACATCACACAATTTAAGAGCATTGGAAGTGCTAAATAACAAAAATATCATGTTTACAACCACCAATGAAAATAATCGTTATATTAGATTTAAGAATGTTAAAGCAAATAATAATTTTAGAGATGTATACTTTCACGATATTGTACTTGGTGGACAGAATGAATGTATTTACGAAGCAACGAATCCATATATGATTGCTAGAGCATTTAGATTGGCTGGTGATGAAAATGCCGAATAGAAAGAAGATAATTTTGTTTATTGTAGAAGGAATTAATGATAAAACCAGTTTGGCATTGTGTCTTAGTCAATTATTAAACGATGATGAAATTCATTTTGAAATCACAGATGGAGATATAACAACAAGGATTGGTACGAATCCGACAAATATAGCAGCCAAAGTTGGAGATATTGTAAAAAAGCACAGTGGAAGAGTATTTAAACAAAGTGACTATTTGGAGGTTGTTCATTTGATAGATACGGATGGTGCTTTTGTTCCGGATGAAAATATAAGTGAATCAGAAGATGGTGAATTGATATACGAACTTGATACAATAAGATGTAAGGATGTGTCAGGAATCAAAAAGAGAAATTATCAGAAGCAAGAAGTGGTTAATAGAATGCTTAGTATATCAAAAGTTTGGACATGTATTCCGTATAGTGTTTATTTTTTCTCGTGCAATATGGATCATGTTCTACATAACCAAGCTAATTTATCGAAGCAAGAGAAAGATAAATTAGCGCAGAAGTTTGAAGATACGTTCATAAATAAACCCCAAGAATTTGCAGAATTTTTTGATGATGAGCAATTGTTTTCAGGGAAATCTTACACAGAATCATGGGATTTTATTAGAGCAAGTACAAACTCATTAAAACGAAAAACTAATTTTTATCTATATATTGAAGAAAAGGTTAGTAAAAAGATGTGTCAGTGAAAGGAGGGAAAGTTATCTGGAAAGGAAGGCAAAACAAAAGAGTTGAAGTTGCAGCTTCAACTCAGGCGTTTTTGTAGTGCTAATGACTACAGTGATATACATTGAAATTATAACATTACTGAACCTAATATACAATCCAGAACTGACATTCGCCCAGGAGGTTGGTCATTCCTCCATAACAATGATTGTTCGCTATGTTATGCAATAACGCCTTTGTAGTGATGTAGCTATAGGTAAATTAATGAAATACAAGATAATTAAATATGTAAAAGATGGCATTGTTCAAGATATGGATGTCACGAATATGTCAACCGAAGAACTTGAAAAGCACGAAACACAAGGAGAATTCCTATGTCCTGGTAAAAAATGTAATGCTAGGTTGTGCTTAGTTCATAGTTCTAAAAATGGTGGAAAGACCTGTTTTTTGAAGGCTGTAGATGACAAACAACATCATCCGGATTGTGATTACAAGATTGGAAATTATCAAGAACGTATGTCAAGTGTACGTATGGATGGCGTTTTTACTGAAAAGCAGGTAAATGATGCAGTGAGACGTATTTCTAACGACTATATGAATCCTGTTCAGCCTAAAAAAGAAAAGGACAAAAACTCTGACAATAAAAAGAAAAATACTGGTCAGAGAAAAGGAACTGGTGCAACAACAGTTGAAACAGCTGCTGGTGGTCGTATTGTATATGGCGATGAAGGAGAAGACGGTGTTCATGGAAGGATGAGACGTCGATATAAAGTATCCACATCGGATATAGGAATAATGACAACTTTATGTGGAAAAGCGCAAACAGTAACACTCAATAAACATAGAGAAATGGTTATTAAGTTTAAAGATGATCGCCTTGAAAATATTGAGGTGTTGCTTGGTGCAGTCTATGAACAAAATAATCCCACGGAATTTAGAAATCTTTATTTGGTAAAAGAGTATTTTGATCAAAAAGCTAAGACGGAAGAAGTCTGGGTTGCAGCAGGAGGATTAGTTAACCAGCTGAATGGTAGATTGATTTTGGAATTGCAGGCGAATGGTTCTTTGCGTGTGGATAATCAGACGGTTATGAAGATGATTATTGATGATGTAAAAAGACGTGAAGAGAATCAGTAAAGGAGTAAAGTATATGGCAGTGAATAAACCATACGGTGATAATGCAAGAGTTGGTGCTGTAAAAGACAGATCCCAAGTTTATAATCCTAAAACAGACAAATGGGTTAAGAGGGATTCGCAAACAGGAAAATTTATGGATGTGAAAACCACAGACAACAAACCATTTAAGGGTGTTAGGAAAGAAAAATAATTGAATAAAGTAAAGCAGAAACTCCAGTGAATTTAATGATTCACTGGAGCTATTTTTTTACCATCCCTTAATCTGTTTTACCTGTTCTGCCCTCTCTGCATCTCTATGATACTGTAGCTTAAATTGTATCGTTTCCACAACCTCTTTCCGGGCTTCATCATCCAACTGATAAAAGGATGTAAGCAGATTATCCACATCCGGCATACTGTTTTTGCCAAACAGGTGCATAAGTGGATAGAGAGAATATTTTAAGTATGTTTTTATTCTGCTGGAATCCAATGCACCATTCAAACCATCCGGAAGGGTAGGGTAGATTTCGTCTTCCGTAATGGCTCCGGAGAACGGACTTGCGGAGCATATCTCATTCACATCAATCTCCAAGGCATTTGCCAGACGGAGAGCAAAGTCAAATCTGATGTTGGTATCCTTTTGAATAATAGTATAAAGTGTAGTGGCACTGATGCCGGTTTCTTTAGCAATCTTACGCACATTGGTACCTTTGTTATCAATGTGTTCTTTTAATTTCTTTCCATCGCCCATAAGCAACCTCCTATATTCATACATAGAAAAAACACGAAAAACATAATTACAATATCCATATTAGCATATTTACGAAAAACATAAAAGAGGAAATTACAAAAAATATTAATTACGAAAACCGTAAAAATAATTTTACGAAGTGTTGACAAAGGAAAGATATGGTGCTAATATAAGCTTACGAAATTCGTACACAAACAAAATACAAGAGATGTAACGAAATTAGAAATGAAGAAGGGAGGACGAATATATGGCGAATTATCAATATATGATGAGTGCGGAAGATGTTGCAAAAGAACTGAATTGTTCCAAATCTCACGCATATAAGCTTATTAAGTCAATGAACAAGGAATTGGATAGTCAGGGTTATGTGACAATGCCTGGGCGAATTCCAAGAGCGTTTTGGGCAACTAAGATGTTTGGCTATGAATTGGTAGCAAATTAAGGAAAGGAAGGTCATTATGGCGTATAAAGAGAAAGACACAAAGAAATGGACAGCCCAATGGTTTGAAACAAATGCCAAGGGCGAAAAGAAAAAGCGAAGAAAAAGAGGTTTTGAGACAAAGCGTGAAGCTCTTGGGTATGAGCGCCAAAAGAAATTAAATAACAGCAGAAGTATGGATATGAAGCTGAGTGAATTCATGGAAGTTTATTTTGAAGATAAGCAGAATGAGTTGAAGGAACGCACCATGAAGAACAAGCGGTATATGATGGAGCAACACATCATTCCATACTTCGGTAATCAGATGATGAGTGAGATAACTGCCGGGCAGATTATCCAGTGGCAGAATGAAATGCAGACCAAAGGATTTTCGGAAGCATACTTAAGAATGATACAAAATCAGCTAACTAGTTTATTCACTCATGCTTCACGAATTTACGATTTACACACAAATCCTTGTAAAAAAGTAAAGCGTATGGGAAGTTCGGATAACAGAAGTTTGGACTTCTGGACAGTGGATGAGTACCAAAAGTTCATACAAACGATGGAGCCGGGAAGCAGATACTATCTTATCTTTGAAATCCTCTTTTGGACGGGATGTAGAATTGGAGAGTTGTTAGCACTTACACCAAAGGACATTGATTTTGAGAGAAATCAAATCAGCATTACCAAGACTTACTACCGGACAGAAAGGCAGGATGTGATTACGGAGCCTAAGACGAAGCAATCTGTAAGACTGATAGAAATACCGGAGTTTCTTAAACAGGAGATTAAGGATTTTATAGATGGTCATTATGGGATGCCGGAGAATGAAAGACTCTTTCCCATTGTGCAGGAAGCAGTACAACACAAGATGAAACACCAAATGGAGAAAGCAGGAGTAAAGAAAATCAGAGTTCACGATTTGAGACATTCTCATGTGGCGTACTTAATCAATAAAGGAATTGAGCCTATTCTGATAAAGGAGAGGGTTGGACACAAGGATATCCGTATCACATTAAATACTTACGGACACTTATATCCGAACCAACAAAGAAAAGTAGCGGATATGTTGGATTTTGAAAAAGAAAAAAGCCCTAACAGCGGCAACTGCTAGGACTTGTGATAACAGGAAAACCTCTGTCATCTATGTAATCACAGCATAAGTATAACAGAGGTTCTTCTGTGTGACAATGAGATTTTAGGAAACGGAGGACTTTATGGAAGAAAAGAGAACAGAACTGAAAATGATTAAGATGTCAGAAGTACAGTCTCAGGAGATTGAGTGGCTTTGGTATCCATTCATCCCTTATGGAAAGCTGACAATCGTACAAGGTGATCCGGGAGACGGAAAGACAACCTTGATATTAAATATTGCAGCCAAGTTATCCAAAGGAGAGGGGCTGGATAATGATATGAAGCTGACGGAACCAATGAACATTATTTATCAGACTGCCGAGGACGGGCTTGCAGATACTGTAAAGCCAAGGCTTGAAAAGGCAGGTGCAGATTGTGAGCGGATAGTGGTAATTGATGAAAGCGACAAGTCTCTTTCTATGGCAGATGAAAGGCTGGAAGAAGCTATTATACAGACCGGAGCGAGGATGTTGATTTTAGACCCGATACAGGCTTACTTGGGTGGTGGCATGGATATGAACAGAGCAAATGAAGCAAGGGATATGACGAAGCGTTTAGGAGCTTTGGCAGAGAAATATAAATGTGCCATTATTCTTATCGGTCATATGAATAAGGCATCCGGCAATAAGGCGGCTTATAGGGGCATGGGTTCCATTGATTTCTTTGCAGTAGCAAGGAGCGTGTTGCTAGTTGGCAGAGTGGAAGGAGAACCAAATATCAGAGCAGTTGTTCAGATAAAAAATAATTTGGCACAGTTCGGACATCCCAAGGCATTTGAACTGATGGAAAGTGGTTTTAAGTGGCTGGGAGATTATGAGATTACAGCAGATGAAGTACTTGGCGGTATTGCTCCAAAAGCAAATAAATTGGAGCAGGCAAAGCAGATGCTTCGGGAACTGGCAGAGACTGCTAATGCGGTACAGAGTAATGAGATTTTTGATATGGCTGAGGAACAGGGAATTTCTAAAAGAACATTGGAAAATGCCAAAAAGGAGCTGGGCATCAGGGCAAGAAAAATCAATAACTCATGGTATTGGGAACTGGATAAGATAAAGCAGATTTAAGGGAAGAACGCAACAATGCAGACTATATAAAATTTGCGGTGATGAACCTTGCAAGGTTGCAAAATTTATAGACATTGCGTTGTTGCGGTCTTGATGGAAAGGATGGATTGATAGGATTGAAAAATGTGCAGATTTCAGAGGAATTATTTATTGCACTCCTTAAATATCACTTGGTGGAAATAGATGATGTTTTACCGGAGATAAAGAAAGGTTTGGAAGAAAAATTGGAAGCTATGGTAAGGCGGGATTTATACACAAAATATAAGACTGCTCCAACTGAGGAAGAAAGAGAAAAAGCACGACAGGAGTATCTGGAAAAGGTGGGAATGCACCGAAGCTTCCGATGGTAAATTTTTCCCTTCAGTGTGTAGGACGGGAGCGTGCCACGCTCCTGTATATGGTAGTTAAGGAGAAAGCCGGATGAGGGTGTAATGACAAAATCGGACTACACTCACAAGCCCTCGGCGTTTGAGAGCGAAATACACCCATCGCACAAAACTTCGTTTTATGTTCTGTGAATTTCGCCCTTGCGGGGGGCAAAGGACAGCGTGGCTGTCCTTACAAATGCTGACGCATTTGTGGTTATGCCGGATACGGCAATTGGTTCGTAAACGGGCACCTAAGTGTCCACTCACGATAGCAAAAACCGCTATCATTTTTCAAAGAAAGGGGGCAATGCCTATTGTAAGAAATTCATTTATACAGATGTCAAAACTGCCAAATGTAAAAGGCAGAATCAGTTATATATCGAGCAAAGCAAGACAGGAAAATTTGTACGCAGTTTATGAAACAACTGACCGTAAATTTTGGACAGAACTTGCTAGGTGCAATCAGGAGGAATTTAAGAAAAGTGGAACGGAAGGAACCTGCATTGAAGCCAGGGAGCTTATCATTGCTTTGCCGGAAAGTTTTGTGGATTATGAGCCGGACAAGTTACTGAAACTTTTTACGGAGCATTTCAAACAGAATTATGGTGTGGAGTGTATTTCAGCGTTGCATCATAATAAACGCAAGACTAATTATCATATCCATCTTATCTTTTCGGAGCGAAAGCTGCTTGATGAGCCTGTGGAGAAGATTGCCACAAGAAATATGTTTTATGACGAAAACGGAAAGCATGTACGAACCAAAAAAGAGATACTGGATGAAGCCGGACAGCTTCGGAAAGGCTGTAAAATCATTCCCAAGGGCGAGGTATATGAGCGTAATCTTTTTACCATAAAAGACAGCCGATTTAAGAGCGACAGCTTTCTTGATGAAGTGAAACGCTCCTACACTGACCTTATTAATATTTATGTAAAAGATGACAGGCAAAAGCTCAAGGTTTTTGACAGAAACGGTGTGTATCTGCCTACGAAAAAGATTGGCAAGAACAACCCAAAAGCGGAGCAGATAAAAACTGATAACCAGTACCGTGTCATGTGGAATCAGACGGTGGATAGAGCATTAATTAGCGGTGTGCCAGAGGGACAGATTTTGGAAGTGAAGCAGAGTGAAATCGGACAAAAAGTAAAGGCTTCCATTCAGAAGTCGGGAAGAAATCCGGCACTGCTAAAAAGCCTGATTATGACCGCTATTTATGCGTTGGAGCTTCTCATTGGCAAGGTGTTCAAAATGGTTTCACAAAAAGCAGATAAGGGCATAGAAACAGTTATTAAAGCAGAACCAGAACAGACACCTGTTAAGGAGATAAAATCATTTGTAAAAGCAGAGAGTGAGCCTGTGCCGGAAATGCCTAAGAAGTCAGCACTTGCTTCCAAGTATCCGAGACTTGCAGATATTTATAATAAACTGGAGAAACAAAATACAGCCATTTATGAGAGGGAACAGCAGCTTGTCAGCGTGGAGAAGGAGCTTGCTGGAGCAAAGGGCATCTTCAAGGCAAAACAGCGTAAGGAGTTGCAGGAGCAGGCAGAACAGCTAAAGACACAGATAGCCAATATGAAACAGTACCTATCAAGTATCGTGCAGGGGTATGGATATAAGAATGTGAAGGAGTTTCTAGCTGAATACAGAGCGTCCAAAGCAGAGTATAGCGATTATCAGTCGGCAGTTGCAAAGTGGGAACAGCAGACCGGAAATAAGGCGGAATCGGACAGCATGAAGGCGAGATTGCAAAGGAAGCAACAGGAAGTGCAGGAACGGGAAAATAACAGACAGAGCCACCAGCACAAGAAGGACAGAGGAGCAAGGTAGTATTAGAAGTGGAGTGGGAAACTGCTCCACTTTTATACTGTAAGGGAGCATAAAAATTCGGTGGAGAAATTGTATATATCATGATATAATTGGTGTGTTCGACAAGGGCAAATTTTGAAGTTGGGGTGGTGTGATGGAGAAGATATTTTCTAAATGTGGCATGCGATGTGATTTGTGTTTGATATATCGTCCTAATGTAGAAAAAGAAGATAGACGTATTGAAATTTGTAATGTGTGGAAAAAGATATGGAAAGGCTTTGATCCTGACCCAAATACAGTTATATGTGATGGTTGTTCTTGTGAAAAAAATGGAGCAACATTATTTAGTCCGTTGTGTGAAGCACGAAAATGTGTGATAGAAAAAGGGTTGATACATTGTGGGTATTGTGAACAATATCCGTGTACTATCTTTCCTGCAGAGCCAACACCGGAAGAAACTATCCAAAAAATAGAGGTTGAAAAGCAATGGACTTGGGAAGATGAAAAACTAATGGAAGCATATGCTTGTAAAAAGAATATGGATGAATTTAAAAGAAGTAGATAAAGTTTAAATTGGAGATGTGTCCCTTGAGTTTGTAAATATCGCACCAATGGTGCGAGAAATGGAGATGTGCATGGAAAAGAATAGAAAATTATTGCTTATTACAGGGGATATTGCGGCAGGAAAATCTACTTTCGCCAATATTCTTTCACAAAGATATAATACCAATGTGTTTTTCAAGGACTCAATCAAAGAAGTTTTGGGAGATACAATAGGTTTTTCTAACAGAGAGGAAAATAAAAAATTATCAAATGCTTCGATGGAATTGATGTTCTTTATTTTTTCGGAATTTGCGAAGTTGGGAAAAGGGCTGATTTTGGAATCTAATTTTCATAGAGCGGAACTGGAACGGTTACAAAAAATGGCACTGGATAATGGTTATGATGTGCTTACAATAGCTCTCTTTGGTGATGTGGAAGTGTTGCATGCAAGGTACTTGAATCGAATGATGAATGAAAATAGGCATTCGGTTCATTTGAGTACAACCATAGATAAATTTGAGGATTTTAAAAAGTGCTCGGATTATTTGAAACGCATAGATATACCTGGTAAAGTAATTCGTATTGATGCGACAGATTTTGGGTATCAAAGCGATGGAGAAATTTTGATAGAAATTGATGAGTTTATGGAGGAATAAGGATGGATATCGTTACATTTAAAGAAGATATGCAACAGCAGGTGGATTGTTTTTTTAGAAAATGTTTTACGGCTGTTGGTATACCGTATTCACCTAAAGATAGACATATAGATATTGCAGATGTAGACAGCCATTATATGAAAAATGGATGTTTTTGGTGTTTGCTAGATAATGATAATGTCATAGGAACAATTGCAATTCGAACGCTTGATAATGTTAATGGGGTAGTTGAACTGAAGAGAATGTTTGTGTTGCCTGAGTATCAAGGAAATGGTTATGGCAGAATGTTATTGGAATACGCAGTTAATTATGCGCAAGAGCAACATTACAAAAAAATATGTTTGGATACCAGAAAACAGTTTTCGGTAGCACAAAACTTATATCGAAGTGTAGGGTTTAAAGAAACTGATAAATACAATGATAATCAACATGCAGAACTTTATTTTGAACTTAATTTTGATTTGAACTAAGAGTGATGTTGACATCTTTGGTTTGCATGTTGAAGGAGATTTTATGGGAAAAGAGAAACAACATTTAGAAGAGAGAAAAAGTGTATTCTATGAAATATTTTGTGTGGGCTTTAAGGAAGCTGTGAAATCAAGTCTTGGTATATTTAAGATTATGTTGCCGGTTTCTCTGTTGATGGCAATATTAAACTATCTTGGCATTGTAGATTGGTTAAGCGTGCTTTTTCAGCCGATTACGAACCTTTTAGGACTTAGTGGTAAAGCAATTTTGCCATTGCTTTCCGGATATTTGATAAATACATATTCTGCCATCGCTTTGATGATATCATTGGAATTGCCAATGAAAGAGATTGCCATATTATCCAGTATGGTTTTGTTGAGTCACACGCTTCCGGTAGAACTTTCTATACAGAAGAAGGCTGGCGGAAATATGGGATTACTGTTTCTGATTAGGGTAGGCTCCAGTATCATAACAGGAATAGTGTTAAATATAATTTTACCTAATGCAGATGTAGTGCTAGCTTCTGAAACACAGGCGATTACAGCGGTTGCAACAACTTCTTTTGCGATAGTGTTGAAATCATGGGTGCAAGATAATGTTATCACAATTATCAAGATTTTTGTGATAAATATTGTGATTAGTGTAGTGTTCAAATGTTTGATTAAATTCCACATTATAGATAAACTTAGCAGTTTGCTAAAGCCGATTATGTTTATCTTCGGATCGGGAAAAGAGTCGGCACCGTACTGGCTGATTGCTAATGTTATAGGATTGATTTATGGAGCGGGCATACTAATAACTGCAAATGAAAACAAGGATTTGGAGAAAGAAGAAATTCGTAGATTGAATGTGTCCATTTGTTCTATGCATTCCATAATACAAGAAACTGCTAATTTCTTGGTTCTAGGTGTAGGTTTGCCGATATTGATTGTGCCACGGTTTATAACAGCGGTTGTATCGGTGTGGGTGTATAATCTTGTTGAGAGATTAAGAAAGAAGAGATATAGTTAATAATAGATAGAAAAAAATACATGACTGTTGTATAATATTTATATAAAATACAGAAGAAAATGGTATGTGATATGATTGATTCATTATTTGATAAGAGTACAATGAAAAAATTTGATGACTTAGCATCTAAGCAAGCTAAGTTGGATGATAAAAAGAATATTCTTGTAAAAAAATCTATGGAGAAAATGGATTCAGAAACACTGGTTAAGGTGTTGAATGTAGTAAAAAAATATGGACATCCGAAGGAAAAAATAATATCTCAAAAAATCGAAGAAAAGTATTTTGCTGGAGAGGAATTAGAATTTAATGATTTGATGAATTTAGACAGTTTGTATAAATCTAATTACCAAAAGTTTTCAAAAAAGGATGTTACTGATGAATAATACAATATATATATTACGAAAGCAAAGTATGGATTCTATTGAAGAAATGCTTGTTGAATATTTCAAATTAGAATTATGTTTTAAAAATAAGGCGGAGAGAATATTTAAGAATGCAGAATTATTAATTACATGTAAAAATAAATATGTTTCAGTGCTTGTTTATGATGAGGGACATAGTAAAGAAAGTGCTGGTATTATTAATTTCTTAAATACAACAGAAAAATGAAAAAGAAGATATGGGTTTTAGACAATATGTAATGACCTCCGCATTGTAGGTTCGTGGATTTACCTGTATACTAAAGTTTGTCAAGAACATTG
>CALWSL010000017.1 GCA_944384205.1 uncultured Acetatifactor sp.
CAGAAACAATTAAATAAAAGTTTGTGGTGATTTCTGTTAATTTGCACTTGACAAGAGGTCATTACATATCAGTTACTTATAGGTAAGCCCTGTTCGGCTTCGGTGATGGAGTAGGTCAAAGTACGGTTCATGGGTGCCTCGTTTCTATTACGGTTGTGTGTTTTGTGCTGCGTGTTGGGGGGTATTGGCATACTCTGTCTGGCATTATTGTATGCGGTATGCCTGCAGTTTCTGTGATACGGTGATTATAGCATGTGGAAGATGGTCTGGCAAAACCTTAATAATTATTTTACAAAAGATATTGTGGAGTTTCGGCAAAAATTGTATGATAGAACATAAGTAAGTATGGGTCTGCAAAACAAAACGGTTGCAGAAGCGGCAATGGAGGGAAATGAATGCGTATCAGTATTGAAAATGAACAGTTAAAGGCAGAAATTGAGAGCTTTGGCGCGGAATTAAAGTCCATTAAGAAAAAGGATACCAATCAGGAATACATGTGGGAGGCTGACCCGGCATTCTGGGGAAAGACATCTCCGATTTTGTTCCCCTTTATCGGGAAATTAGAAGGCGGCGTTTTTCGCCACAACGGAAAAACCTATGAAATGGACAAGCATGGATTTGCGAGAGATATGGATTTTAGCGTGACAGCACAGGAAAAAGACAGGGTTGTGTTTGCAATTGAAAGTACGGAAAAGACACTGGAGAAGTTTCCGTTTCCTTTTCGGTTGGAGGTCGAATACCGATTGGAGGGAAACAGCCTGACGGAGCGGGTGAAAGTGTATAATCAGGGTAGCCAGACTATGTATTTTTCCTTAGGCGGACATCCTGCCTTTGCGTGTCCGCTGGTAAAGAACGGCATAAGAAGCGGCAAGCGTACCGACTGCTTTGTGAAGCTGTACGGTGTGGAGGGCAGAGAAACTCTGGATTCCACAGAAATTAATGTGTCCGTTGGATTACTGACCGGAAGGACTTTTCCTGTGAAGATGAAGGACGGCGTGTTCCCGATTGTGGATCATATTTTTGACAGCGATGCCCTTGTATTTGCGAAACAGGGCGTGACGGCGGTGGCTTTTCTGGATAGCGAAGGAAAAGAGTATGTCCGCATGGAGGCGGAGACCTGTCCGGTATGGGGAATCTGGTCCATGCCTGCCAGTGATGCGTCCTATGTGTGCATTGAGCCATGGTGGGGCATCTGCGACAGCGAAGGGTATCAGGGAACGCTGGAGGAGCGCCCTTATACCAATCATGTGGACGCAGGGAAGGTATGGCAGGATGGCTTCCGAATTGTAGTTGAAGGATAGTGCAGTACACTGGTTGGAGTTAATTTAGATGAAGAAAAAGACCTTTTGGTATGGAATTATCATATTATCCGTTGTGGGAATGCTTTTGCGCTGGACGGGTATCCGGTTTGAAGGCGTGGACTATCAGATGTGCCTGTCCGCGTGGTACAGACAGTTAAAGGAAGCAGGATCGCTGAAAGCGCTGGCAGAGTTTGAAGGGAATTACAATCTGCCCTATGCCACAGCGCTTTTGGTGCTGACTTATCTTCCGGTGGAGCCGATTATCGGAATTAAGATGCTGTCCATTATTTTCGACTATTTAAGCGGCGGTGTTCTCGCGGCTGTGGTCATGAAATGTGAAGCGAAGAATCCCAAAAGAAATGCGTTAATTACCTATGGACTGGTGATGTGCTGCCCTATTATGGTTATCAACAGCGGATATCTGGCGCAGAGTGACGGTATTTATGCGGCGCTGGCACTGCTCAGCTTCTGGTGCGTGCTTCGGGATAAACCCATAAAGGGAATGGTGGCGTTCGGGTGTGCCCTTGCCATGAAGCTGCAGGCGGTTTTTGCGGCTCCCATACTGGCAATCCTTTACTGGTGCCGGAAGAAATTTTCCGCACTGCATCTGGTATGGATACCTGTAACGATTCAGGTGCTGTGCATTCCTGCGATAATAGCGGGCTGCGGAGTGGATATCGCAATCCGGGTTTACACACAGTTGATGGGCGAATATCCTTTTATGTATTACTTTTATCCGAATGTGTGGACCTATTTTCAGGATATGCCCTACTATGTGTTTGGAAAAATTGCTATTGCGTTTACCTTTGTGCTGCTGCTTTTGTATTGTGTGCTGGTGGTGCAGAGCAGGAGAGCGCACCGGACGGAGGATTATCTGGAATATTTTGTGTGGACGGCAATGACCTGTGCCATGTTCCTGCCCTGTATGCACGAGCGTTATAATTATATGGCAGAACTGTTGATACTGGCACTGGCGGTACTGCGACCAAGAATGCGTTTTCCTGCGGTTGTACTGATTTTGACTTCCCTGCAATGCTATGGACAGGGCTTTTTGAATTTCCCCTATGTCAGTCCCTATCTGCTGGCAGCATGTAATATCGGTGTGTATGTCTGGCTGTCGCTGGATTCTGTCAGAGGACTCTTAGGAGATATGGTATATGACAAAGATTGAAAAAAAACTGATTACATTTGTGGAAAAAAATATCATACTGATTGTGGCGCTGTTTTTGACGGGACTGGCATTTCTCGTGCGCAGACAGTCCATATGGTATCATAGTCAGGATTATATCTATTATTTTGACAGTCATGAGGGAAATATACAGTCTGCCGCTTATTATCTGGTAGTCAGACTGTTAAGCTATTGGTTTGACATTCCCATGCACGGTATGAAATGGCTGGCAGCGGTGGCTGATTTTGGAGTGGCTGCCTTCTGCGTGCTATTGTGCAGACAGAAGATGGGGATGCAGGGCGGTGCGTTTACTTCCTATGACAAAATAAAATTATTATTGCTCTATGCGGGCTGTCTGTTTGCTCCCGCATTGTATCTCCGCGGAAGCGTCTGGGCGCAGATTGATTCTGTGGCGTTTGCGCTGCTGCTGGGGGCATTGTGTCTGTATCGGGGTGTGATATGCCGTCATGCAGGAAATCAGGCTGCGGAAAGTCAGGATGCTCCGAAGCAGAGCGCGCAGTGGGAAAAAGGCGTTGTAACAGCGGCGAAGGTGGGCGCCGTGCTGTTGGCAGGAGTGGGTATTGCCCTGTATCCCTGTGCGATTGTGGCGGCAGTGGTATATTTTTGTTATGGATATTATCACAAGAGATGTTCCGGAAAACAGTTTGCGATTGCTTTGACAGCAGTAACAGGCTGTGCATTGGTATGCAATGGAATCTGCGGCGGAGGCGTACAGTCCTTTTTCGGATGGATGACTTATCACCCTTATACGGGTGAAATTTATGATAATGCGGCAGACTGGCTGTGGAATCTGCTGATTCTGGGCGGTTATGGATTGGCGCTTTTTAGCGGACTGGCGGCATTTCGCAAAAAAATTCCCTATGCCCTTGCGGTGGCAGTGCAGATGGTGATTACAGTCTGCTACGGAAGTGTGCTAGGCTGGTAGCGGAAAAGACAGAAAATTATGCGAAGAAACTTAAGGGTTGACAAACCCGTCACGGATGAACTACAATCTCTTCAAGAACATAAGTCATCCCAATGAAGTCAAATGGATGCTTCGATTCCGCTTGACTCATTGCTCGCGGAAATAAAGAGAAACGAACGTGGAAGAGGATTAGTACAGATGGGAAGCATTCCAGAGAGAGGGCGTGGCGCAGATGCGCGGCTGAGAGGTCCTTATGCGGAAGATTTGGAACCTGCCTTGGAGTTCTGTGTGAAGCATTTTGTGAAAGCACAGCGTAAAACCGGCGTTAACGGTTTCGAGCCGGATGCAGTGATGCGTCAATTAGGGTGGTACCGCCGAACCTTCGGTCCCTTTTTGGGATGGAAGGTTCTTTTTTATATGAGAAAAACTTAATTGTAAGAAGGAGAAAACAAATGGCTGACAAGAAAATGGTTGAAGCGATTACCTCTATGGACGAGGATTTTGCCCAGTGGTATACGGATGTTGTAAAAAAGGCGGAGCTGATTGATTACACCAGCGTGAAGGGCTGTATGGTTATCAAACCCGCAGGTTATGCGATTTGGGAGCTGATTCAGCAGCAGCTTGATGCAAGATTTAAGGAGACGGGCGTGGAAAATGTATATCTGCCTATGTTCATTCCTGAATCACTGCTGCAGAAGGAGAAGGACCATGTAGAAGGCTTTGCGCCTGAGGTTGCATGGGTTACTCACGGCGGAATGAATGAGCTGCAGGAGAGACTTTGCGTGCGTCCCACGTCCGAGACATTGTTCTGTGATTTTTATAAAAATGACATTCATTCCTACAGAGATTTGCCCAAGGTATACAATCAGTGGTGCTCTGTTGTCCGTTGGGAAAAGGAAACCAGACCTTTCCTGCGTTCCAGAGAATTTTTGTGGCAGGAGGGACACACTGCACATGCTACCGCAGAGGAAGCCGAGGCAAGAACCATCCAGATGCTGAACGTATATGCAGACTTTCTGGAGGAAGTGCTGGCAATCCCTGTTATCAAGGGGCAAAAGACGGAGAAAGAGAAATTTGCGGGTGCAGTTGCTACCTATACGATTGAAGCATTGATGCACGACGGCAAGGCATTGCAGTCCGGTACCAGCCACAATTTCGGGGATGGATTTGCAAAGGCTTTTGAAATCCAGTATGCGGATAAGGACAATACGTTGAAATATGTACATCAGACCTCCTGGGGCATGACGACCCGTCTGATTGGTGCGATTATCATGGTACACGGCGACAACGAGGGTCTTGTACTTCCTCCCAGAGTAGCGCCTGTGCAGGTATGTATCGTTCCGATTCAGCAGAAGAAGGAAGGGGTACTGGAAAAAGCATATGAGCTGCGCGATACCTTAAAGAAGAATTTCCGCGTGAAGGTGGATGATACCGATAAGTCTCCCGGCTGGAAGTTCGCTGAGGCAGAAATGAGAGGATATCCTGTGCGTGTGGAAATCGGTTCCAAGGATATAGAAGCCGGAAAGTGTGTTATCTGCCGCCGCGATACCAGAGAAAAGATTGAGGTTGCATTGGATGAGCTGGAAGCAAAGGCAGGAGAAGTACTACAGACCATGCAGAAGGAAATGCTGGAACGGGCAAGAACACACAGGGATGCACACACCTACACCGCAACCACTATGGAAGAGTTTGAAAAAACCTTTCAAGAGAAATCCGGCTTTGTAAAAGCTATGTGGTGCGGCTGTCAGGAGTGCGAGGATAAAATCAAGGAAAAGCTGAGCGTAACCAGCCGTTGTATGCCTTTTGAGCAGGAGCAGATTGCAGATACCTGCGTATGTTGTGGTAAACCTGCCAAAAAGATGGTATACTGGGGAAGAGCGTACTAAGTAATCGTATCATTCAGAGGATGGACGAATGAATTATATTGTATTGGATTTAGAATGGAACCAGAGCAATATGGGGAAAGAAGACGCAGAGCCAGAGCTGCCCTTTGAAATTATTGAAATCGGCGCCATTAAACTAAATGACAAGTGTGTCATGTTTGGCGAATTTAGTGAACTGGTAAAGCCTCAGGTGTATCATGAAATGCACCACATTACCGGCAATCTGATTCATATGCAGATGGAGGAACTGGAAAGAGGTGAACCCTTTCCGGAGGTGGCGGCGCGCTTCTTAGAATGGTGCGGTGAGGAAGAGTATGTTTTCTGTACCTGGGGATGTCTCGATTTAGTGGAGCTCCAGCGCAATATGAAATATTATAAAATGACACCATTATCAGAAAAGCCTTTTGCCTTTCTGGATGTCCAGAAATTATTCAGTATTGCCTATGAGGATAGAAAAACCAGAAGAGCGTTGGAATATGCCATTGATTACCTGAAAATTAAAAAGGACATTCCTTTTCACAGGGCATTCAGCGACGCCTACTATACGGCGAAGGTACTGTCCTGCATTATAGAGTATGACAGGGAAGTGCTGCGAAATGTATCCTATGATGTTTTCAATCCCCCTAAGGTAAGGGCGGACGAGGTAAAGGCACAGTTTGCTACCTATGCGAAGTATATTTCCAGAGTGTTTGCGGACAAGAAGGAGGCATTTGCAGACAGGGAGGTTGTTTCCAGCAAATGTTATCTGTGTTGCTGCAATCTCCGTAAAAAGATAAAATGGTTTTCTCCCAACGGCAGAAATTATTACTGTGTGGCGTATTGTGAGAAGCATGGTTATCTGAAAGGTAAAATCCGGGTGCGCAAAGCAGAGGATGGAAAGATTTATATTGTAAAAACAACGAAGCTGATTTCCAAGGAGGAAGCAGACCGCATCAGGGAGCGTAAGGTTCATGCAAAAGAACTGCGCAAAAGACACAAGCAGAATAGAGACATTGATGAATAGAAGAATTCAGGGATTATGATTCTAGTCATAATCCCTGAATTTATATGATCTGTTTGTTTTCCGTCGTTTTCTGGCAGCTTTTATTTCGGCTTTTCGTTTTGTCCGCAGGCTGACATTTCTAACCGGATATCTGTTTACCCGCCTTCTGCGGCTCCGCCGCCAGCTATGCCTGTTGCTTCGAGGTGTAAAATGGTAGTTTTTCAGGAACGAGCGAATCAGGAATATCACGAAAACGACAGCGGCAATTCCGGCAATCCATCCGAATACTTTTACAATATTAATAAAGATAAAAGAAGTTTCCGTTGCAACAGCTTCTTCCGAATCTGAATTCAAGGTATAGCTTTCATCCTTGGATAACGCCAAATCAACGGAGGCGGAGCCGATAAAAACGTCGTTGTAGGTATAGCTGATTACAGCTGCCTGATTTTCGTTTTCCGTTTCATAAGAAATACGGGAAACGGTATCTGAAAAGTCTGCCGTACTGGGAAGGATAATGTAATCCTCCTTGTTCAGTGACAAAAGAGGTTCGGAGCTGCCGAAAATATCGTTGTCACTATAAAAGAATCCAACATTATCGATATTGTATTTTGTCTCTGTCTGAAAAATATTTATTTTTTCAAAGTTGCTGAAACCATAGTTAAACAAAGCGATGGTATCCTCATACTGATAAGGATTTTCGTCATTTAAAACAACGCAGATGAGCTTTAGTCCGTCTTTTTCGGCGCAGGAAACGAGAGCACTTCTTGCTGTGTCGGTATACCCGGTCTTGCAACCTACCAGATATTCGTAGGCATATTCGTAACCTGGCAGCAATTTCATCTGATTCCATTCTATCAGGTCTTCTTCTTCCTTGGGAATCACAAGTCTTTGCGTCGTAGTTATCCTGCACAGCATTTCATTGGCAAAAAAAGCTCTGCCAATCATGGCAAGATCATAAGCGCTGGTATAGTGATTTTCGTCCGGCAGACCGTTTGGATTTACAAAGTTGGAATCCACGCAGCCAAGCTCTTTGGCACGCTGATTCATCATGTCGGCAAAGTTTTCCCAGGTTCCGCCGATATGCTCTGCCACCGCATAGGACACCTCGTTGGCAGAACGAATCAGAATGGCATTGAGGCATTGTTCCATCGTCAGCGTGTCGCCCACGTCCATGGCGATATGGTTGCTGTCGCGGGGAGTGCCAAACACCGCATCATGGGAAAAGGTAACGACCTCGTCCAAAGAGCATTCCTCCGAAGCAATCAGAGTTGTTAAAATCTTGGTAGTGCTGGCGGGATATTGATGCTCATGGATATTTTTTTCATAAAGAATGGCGCCGGTATTTATCTCCATCAAAATAGCGGATTCTGCACTGACCACAGGACCCTGTGGCCAGTTGTCCACTTCGTTGGACTCTATTGGCATCGCCTGATGAGCTGCAATGTTATCTTCCTTAGTGTCAGCCCGGGCAAAAATGCCCTGCGAAACAAATAGCGAGCCTGCGCACAGAAGCGCCAGAGAGCGGGTAATATATTTATATAAAAGTTTTTTCTTATTTAACATGATAAAGCCTTTCTGTTTTCTTCTTCACACTTATCATACACTATTTTTTCCAAAAACCATAGTAAAAAAGTATATGGAAAAATCGTTCATAATTGACAATATTCTCCGGATAAAGTAAATTGATAGTGGGAATGTAAATAAGGAGTGTCAGGAAAATGAGATTAAGAAATATAACCGGTTCCCGTGAAGTGATTGCGGACAGTGATTACGTGGTACAGGAATCCATTCTGGAGCAGTGCCCGGGGACATGGAGTGAAATATTTGGAAATGACAATCCCATTCATATTGAAATCGGAATGGGAAAGGGCAAATTTATTCACGCCATGGCAAAGGAACATCCCGATATCAATTATGTGGGAATTGAAAAATACTCCAGCGTTCTGCTTCGTGCCATTCAGAAGATGGAGGAGGAAGAATTGCCGAATTTGAAGTTCATCCGCATGGATGCAGAGGATATTGCAAAAGTGTTTGGCAAGGGAGAGGTGGATAAAATCTATCTGAATTTCTCCGACCCATGGCCCAAAGACCGCCATGCAAAGCGAAGACTGCCTTCCAGACAGTTTCTTGCAAGATATGATGTGATTCTGAAGAAGGGCAGCCGACTGGAATTCAAGACGGACAACAGGGAGTTATTTGATTTTGCGGTGGAGGAGCTGGAGCCCGCCGGATGGAAGGCAGAAGTCATCACCTATGACCTTCACAGCGATGAAAAGCTGATGGAAGGAAATGTTATGACGGAGTATGAAGAAAAATTTTCCAGTATCGGGAATCCCATTTGTAAGTATATTATTTACAGATAAATAAGTTACACGGAAACAGCAGCACAGAAAAGGAGGACATTATGGAGTACAAATTTACTGCACAAAATTTTGAAGAAGAGGTTTTGAAATCAGAACTGCCTGTTCTGGTGGATTTTTATGCAGACTGGTGCAATCCCTGCAAAATGATGGCACCTGTAATAGCGGAGCTTGCCGAAGAGCTTGAGGGTAAATGTAAGGTGGGTAAATGTAATGTGGATGAAAACATGATGATTGCCCAGAAGTACCGTGTGGCGAGTATTCCTAATTTTATTGTATTTAAGAACGGACAACCCGTGGCAAATTTTGTGGGAGCGATGTCTGCGGACGAGCTGTACAGTCAGGTTGAGCAGGCGTTAAAATAGGGTGAAAGCATGGATAAACGAAAGTTATATCTGGAGGAAGGGAAAAGGACACTGGGAGGAATTATAGGCGCGTTCCTGTATGCGGCGGGTATCAATCTCTTTATAGTACCTGCCGGATTGTATACCGGTGGTATCATGGGTATTTGTCAGGTCATTCGTACCCTGATGGTGGAAAACCTGCACATGAATTTCGGAACAATGGATATTGCAGGTATTATTTACTATCTGATTAATATTCCGATATTTATTCTCGCCTATCTGAAACTTGGGGTGAAATTTTTTGTCAAAACACTGATAACGGTTACCATGAGCACTGTGTTCCTTTCCATGATACCGCCCATTGCCATCGTGGAGGATGTCATGGCAGCATGCGTGGTCGGCGGTATCGTATCCGGCGTTGGGATAGGAATTATTTTGCGAATGGGTTCCTCCAGCGGCGGTATGGATGTAGCGGGAGTACTGCTCACCAAATGGAAAAGGGATTTTAGCGTAGGCAAGGTTAATCTGCTGGTGAACCTGGTGCTATACGCTGCCTGCCTTTTCCTGTTTGACGTGGAAATTGTGGTATATTCCGTTATTTATGCGGCTGTTCATGCCGTAGCGATGGACAAGGTACATATTCAGAATATCAATGTGGAGGTCAACATTATCAGCAAGGTTGATACTTCCACTCTGGAAAAGGAAGTTTTTGAAGAGCTTGGCAGAGGAATCACCAAATGGTCTACGATTGGCGCGTATACCTATGAGCAGTCGCATATTTTGTATATCATGCTTTCCAAATATGAGGTAAACCGCCTGAAAAGTATCATTCATAAGCACGATCCCAATGCGTTTATTGTGGTGAATGAAGGGGTCAGTGTAGATGGGCATTATTTGAAGAAGCTGTAGAAGAAAAGAAAATTTTCTTTTATATTACTTGACTTTTAGAACGATACAATCTAAGATAATTATAGGAGAGACGCCTGCTGCAAAGCGAAGTAAAAGTAGACGGGATAGCCTACTTCCTGATTGGGGGCAAATAATAGCCATAGAATATTATCGTATAAACGATACGCTATCCTAATTAGAGTAATGAGGGCGTCTGTATCCCGGATACAGACGCTTTTTGTGACTTTATATCATTATCGGGAGAGAAATATGCTTACAAAAGAGCAATTATACGTGCAGGATATCATGCCTGAGTGGGCAGATATAAGCCTTGCATTGGTTCAACGCAATTGGCTTTTGGGATATCGAATTGCGGGGCAAGAACTTCGGGCAGAAATCGAAATGCAGAAAGAAATGTTCTATTTGCAGCAGCAAGAGAAAAAGAGGGACAGTGTTGAAAAGAGGATTTAACCTTTGGAACAAAATGACAGACACCTATATGAAATTAACCCCGTTACTATTGAGCAGCATACTCTTTGTAATAGTTATTTTCATAGTAGAACCAGCGTATATCATTCACATTAACACTGTACCGTTTGAAAATAAACAACTAATATACATGCTGGGAAGCCTTATTGTATTAGTGGCATTTACCGCGACCATGGTGAATGTGCTGGGCGAGACTGTAAAAAGCGAGCATCAAATCAAATACTGGCTGGTTCTGTCCAGACAGGAATTTTTTATTTATATTTTCCTAAAGAAAATATATTGGTATTATCTCTTTCTTATTTTGATGTACATTGTCAGCGGAGATTTATGCAAAAATAAATTTCTACTCTGCATTTTACTTACTATACTGTACATAACCCTGACATATCTGATATATACAGAAAAAGATGCCGCCATCTATCGGGGAAGCAGGAGAATTCAGGCAAAACAGAAAAAGCGTGCGAGACACAAAGACTGTCGGCTATTCAGAAACCGCCCTAATATAGAATTAATTTTTCTTAGCTGGAAATACAGGTATGCTTATCCGGGAAACCTGATTTGCAAGGCTGGAGCTACGGGACTGGGTATCTTTGCGCTGAGATGGAAGTTATCGGAATCCACATATTTTTTGATTTATTTTCTTATGTTTCTCCTGTTCATTCTTGTAGATGATGATTATTGGAAAAAGGAAATAGCGAATACACCTCTGTTGCGAAGTATGGGCATTGCTCTTGGAAAGTATTTCCGTACTAATCTAATGAGCGGGATTTGTTTTTATTCGGCATTGATGAGTCTGCTGTATGGACTGGCAAGTCGCAGTGTTTCCGGCGGAATTGTTTTTCTGCTCCTATCCATGTGTTTTGTGTGCTACTGGATTTCCGCGTATTTGTATATATATCTTTCCAAAGCGGGGCAGATAGAGCCATTAAAACTGCTGCTTTTTGTTGTTGCGCTGATTTTGGAGTTCATTCCTATCATCAACCTTGGGGTAGGAATTTTATTTTACAGGAAAGCGCGTATTATTTGGAGGAAAGCATCATGCTAGAGATAAAGGATATTGATAAAATATATTCGGAAGGTGCGGGGGTAAAGGAAATTTCTTTTTCCTCAGAGGGCGGAGAGATTCTGGCGCTGATAGGTCCGAATGGAGCAGGCAAAAGTACGCTTCTTAACATGATATCGGGAGTTTTATGTCCGGATAAGGGTCAGATACTTTTGCATCAGAGGAATGTCAGCGATTTAGAGACCAAAAAGAATATAGGCTATCTGCCAGACCAGATTTCCGTAAGTCCTCATATCAGGATGCTGGATTTACTGCATCTGGTATCGGATTATAAATATGGCGGTAACTATAAGGATGAAATTGACAAGGGCATTTTGAACTATCATTTGGAAAAGTACTGCAATGAAAAGTTTTCCAAATTATCAATGGGAACCAAAAAGAAAATCGGGATATTGATAGCATTTATGGGAACACCGGATTTGATTATTCTGGATGAGCCGACCAACGGAATGGATACCCACGGTATTCTGGAGCTAAAGAAAAATATTATAGAGGCAAAGGAAAAAGGCAGTATTGTGGTAATATCCAGCCATATACTTGATTTTGTGAATTCCATTGCAGACCGCAATTTATTTCTGAAGGATATGAGGATAGAAAACATTGCCGGGAAGAATGAGGATTTAGAGGAAATCTATACGCGATTATATTTGTAAAGGGGGCGAGATGCCCCCTTTAAACTTCCACGAATGATTGTTGTGATAACCAGCGAAACCAGCAAAGCGAGTCTGGGTTGGTTAGAGTGAATTTTTCTGCTTAAGCGCCGCCGCTATAAATCCTCTAAACAGCGGATGCGGTCTGTTGGGGCGGGATTTCAGCTCAGGATGTCCCTGAGTTGCGATATAAAAAGGATGCTCCCGCAATTCACACATTTCTACAATGCGTCCGTCGGGTGAGGTGCCGGAGAGGGACAGTCCCTTTTCCGTGAGCGCCATACGATAGTCATTATTGACCTCATAGCGATGACGGTGTCTCTCGTAAATCGTTTCTTCTCCATATAATTCATAGGCTCTGGAGGTTTTGTCCAGCAAGCAGGGATATGCGCCCAGTCTCAGAGTGCCGCCGATGTCCTCCACACCGTTCTGGTCCGGCATCAATGCGATGACGGGATGGGTGGTGTTGGGGTCCAGTTCAATGCTGTGTGCATCGTTATAACCCACTACGTTGCGGGCAAATTCCACAATGGTAAGCTGCATACCCAGACATAATCCCAGAAAAGGGATATTATGAGTGCGGGCGTATTCAATGGCATAAATTTTGCCGTCAATACCGCGGGAGCCGAAGCCTCCGGGAACAAGAATGCCGTGACAGTCGCCCAGCAATTCCGCTACATTTTCAGGTGTTACCGTCTCGGAATCAATCCATTTGATATTTACAGTGGTGTGGTTGGAAATACCGCCGTGCTTCAAGGCTTCCACTACGCTGATATAGGCGTCATGCAGGGATACATATTTTCCCACAAGAGCAATCTGAACTTCGTCGGTGGGGTGCTTTAAGTCCTCCACCATGCTGGTCCAGTCGGACAAATCGGGTTCGGGACAGGCAAGGTGCAGACATTCGCATACTACCTGTGCCAGATGTTCCTTTTCCATGGCAAGAGGCGCTTCATATAAATATTCCACATCCAGATTCTGCAGTACGCGATTGCTGGGTACATTACAGAAAAGGGCAATTTTATCCTTTATTCCCTGATCTAAGGGGTGTTCGCTGCGGCATACGATGATATCGGGCTGAATTCCCATTCCCTGCAAATCTTTTACGCTCGCCTGAGTGGGCTTGGTTTTCAGCTCCTGGGAGGCGCTTAAATAAGGAATCAGCGTTACATGAATCAGAATGGCGTTGTCGTGTCCTATTTCATGCTGGAACTGACGAATGGATTCCAAAAAGGGCTGGCTCTCGATATCGCCCACAGTTCCACCCACCTCAATAATGGCAATGCGGGTATCCGAATCTGTAAAATTGCGGTAAAAACGACTTTTGATTTCGTTTGTGATATGGGGAATAACCTGCACCGTACCGCCGCCATAGTCTCCGCGGCGCTCCTTTTGCAGTACGGACCAGTATACCTTGCCGGTAGTAACATTGGAATTTTTGTCCAGATTTTCGTCAATAAAGCGTTCATAATGTCCGAGATCCAAATCGGTTTCGGTTCCGTCCTCTGTGACGAACACCTCGCCGTGCTGAATGGGATTCATGGTTCCCGGGTCAATATTAATATAAGGATCAAATTTCTGCATGGTTACCTTGTAACCGCGGGCTTTGAGCAGTCTGCCCAGTGAGGCAGCAGTGATTCCTTTTCCCAGTCCGGAAACAACGCCGCCGGTGACAAATACGTATTTTACCGCCATAAATAACTCCTTCATCAAAATGTGTTATCTTAAAAACAGAAAAAAGACACTATGAGCCGCACTCATAGCGTCTTCGCTTTGATAAATGGATTCTAACACTAGATTTTTTCGCTGTCAATAGCATTTCACAGGTCTTTTTTATAAAAAATTGATATTTGTTCATTCCTTTTTTATGGAATAATTGATTATGTTGTGCTACAATAATCACTGATATATACAAAATGGAAAAATTGCAACCAGCAAAAGGAAAGCGAACGATTTAGAATTATGAGGATGGGATTTGACAACGAAAAATATCTGAAAATGCAGTCAGAACATATAGAAGAAAGGATTAACAAATTTGGAGATAAACTATATCTTGAGTTTGGCGGCAAGCTCTTTGACGACTATCACGCATCGAGAGTTCTGCCCGGATTTGAACCCGACAGTAAGCTTCGTATGCTGATGAAGCTTTCCGACAGAGCGGAGATTGTTATTGTAATAAATGCCGCTGATATTGAAAAAAATAAAGTGCGTGGCGATTTGGGCATCACTTATGATGAAGATGTACAGCGCCTGATGAAAGAGTTTGAGGATCGGGGCTTATACGTGGGAAGCGTGGTGCTGACACATTATGCAGGTCAGACGCGGGCTGCGGAGTTCAAGGAGAAGCTGGAAAAAAAGAATGTCAGGGTATATCTGCATTATACAATAGAGGGATATCCTTCCAATATTCCACTGATTGTCAGTGAAGAGGGATTTGGTAAAAACGAATATATCGAGACCACCAGACCTTTGGTAGTGGTTACCGCGCCGGGACCGGGAAGCGGGAAAATGGCAACCTGCCTGTCCCAGCTTTATCATGATAACAAGAGAGGCATCAAGGCAGGTTATGCAAAGTACGAGACCTTTCCTATCTGGAATATTCCGTTAAAGCATCCTGTGAATCTTGCCTATGAGGCGGCAACAGCGGATTTGAATGATGTGAATATGATTGACCCTTTTCATCTGGAAGCATATGGGGAGACGACTGTAAACTATAACAGGGATATTGAGATTTTTCCCGTGCTGAATGCTATCTTTGAAGGGATTTACGGGGAAAATCCCTACAAGTCCCCCACAGATATGGGCGTCAATATGGCGGGCAACTGCATTATAGATGATGAAGCATGCCGGGAAGCCTCCCATATGGAAATTATCCGCCGTTATTATACGGCGTTGAATGATGTCATCAGAGGAAAAGCCAAGGAAAATGAAATTTACAAAATAGAGCTTTTGATGAAGCAGGCAAAGATTTCCACTGATGACAGAAAAGTGACGGTTGCGGCAAAGCGGCGCGCAGAGGAGTTAGGGGTTCCCACAGCGGCGATTGAGCTTCCCGATGGAACAATCATTACCTCCAAGACAACCGATTTACTGGGAGCATCGGCAGCCTTATTGCTGAATGCTTTAAAATATCTGGGAAAAATGGAACATAATCTTCATTTAATTTCCCGTAATGCAATTGAACCGATTCAGGAGCTGAAGACAAAATATCTGGGCGGGAAAAACCCCCGTCTTCATACGGATGAAGTTTTGATTGCACTATCGGTTTCCGCGATGAGCGATCCGAATGCAAGAAGGGCATTAGAACAGCTCCCTAAGTTAAAGGGATGTCAGGTGCATACTTCCGTAATGCTTTCAGACGTGGATATTAAGACATTCCGAAAACTGGGAGTAGATTTGACAAGCGAACCAATTTTAAAAGGAAAGAGTATTTAGATGAGAGACAAGAATTTGAATCAATTTGAAAACGGAAACGGTTATAACAATAATAACCGGGGGAACGGACAAGGAGGCAGCGGCGGGAATAACGGAAACCAGCCGCCCAGAAAACCAAGCATTCTGCTTTTGATTATGACTGCCTTGAGTGTTTTTTTTATGGTGTATATGATGTACAGCATGATAACGGGCGGAAATACCAATAATCGCGAAGTCAGCTATTCACAATTTTTAGAGGATTTGGAAGCCGGCAAAGTGGAATCCGTTCAGGTAAATGGAGAAAGCGCGAAAATACTGGTTACCCTCAAAAGTGAGGAGACAGAGCAGACGAATCCGCAGACATTGCCGGGAATCTATTCCCTGATGATTTCCCAGCAGTCGTCGCCGAATCAGTATTATACACTGATGATGGAGGATTTTAACAAACTGACAGAGCGGCTGGAGGAGCATGGTGTAACCGCTACCCGTGTGATATCCAACACATCCTCCTTGTTAATGGAGATATTGTTGACAGTAGTTCTGCCGATAGCTGCCATCTGGCTTGTTGCCGGACTGCTTTTCCGCAAAATGGGCGGCAGCGGCGGTCCAATGGGTGTGGGAAAGAGCAATGCAAAGGTTTATGTGCAGAAAGAGACAGGAGTTACCTTCAAGGATGTAGCGGGTGAGGACGAGGCAAAGGAATCTCTGGTGGAGGTTGTGGATTTCCTGCATAATCCCGGAAAATATTCCAAAATCGGTGCGAAGCTGCCAAAGGGTGCGCTGCTTGTGGGTCCTCCCGGAACCGGCAAAACCCTTCTCGCAAGAGCTGTGGCAGGCGAAGCCCATGTGCCGTTTTTCTCTTTGACGGGTTCTGATTTTATTGAATTATATGTTGGTGTGGGTGCAAGCCGTGTGCGTGATTTGTTCAAGGAAGCTACCAAGAATGCTCCGTGTATTATTTTTATTGATGAGATAGACGCCATCGGACGGAGCCGTGATTCCAAGTACGGCGGCGGTAATGAGGAGAGAGAGCAGACGTTGAACCAGCTTCTTTCCGAGATGGACGGTTTTGACAGCTCCAAAGGTATTCTGATTCTGGCAGCTACCAACCGCCCTGAGATTCTCGATAAGGCGCTGCTGCGTCCCGGACGTTTCGACAGGCGAATTATCGTAGATAAGCCGGATTTGAAGGGACGTGTGGAAATCCTTAAGGTACATTCCAAAGATGTAAAAATGGATGAAACTGTGGATTTGGATGCCATTGCATTGGCAACGAGCGGCGCGGTAGGCTCCGACTTGGCAAATATGATTAATGAGGCGGCTATCAATGCGGTAAAGGAAGGGCGTGAGTATGTCTGCCAGCAGGATTTATTTAATGCAGTAGAGCAGGTATTGGTCGGCAAAGAGAAGAAGGACCGAATCATGAGCAAGGAAGAGCGAAGAATTGTATCCTATCATGAGGTGGGACATGCTTTGGTAAGTGCGCTTCAGAAAAATTCCGAACCGGTGCAGAAGATTACCATTGTACCCAGAACCATGGGAGCATTGGGTTATGTTATGCACGTGCCGGAGGAAGAAAAGTACTTGAATACCGAAGCAGAGCTTCGTGACATGCTGGTAGGTCTGGTGGCAGGACGTGCGGCTGAGGAAGTGGTGTTTGATACGGTAACTACCGGAGCCGCTAACGATATTGAAAAGGCAACGGAAATTGCCCGTTCCATGGTTACGCGCTATGGTATGAGCAAGAAATTTGGTCTGGTTGGACTGGCAACGGTGGAGAGTCAATATCTTGACGGCAGAGCGGCTTTGAACTGCAGCGATGAAACGGCGGCGGAGATTGATGCAGAGGTTGTGGCTATCATTAAAGAGAGCTATGATAAAGCGCTTTCCATGCTTCGTGAAAATCGCGAAGTAATGGATAAGCTGGCAGATTTCCTGATTGAGAAAGAAACCATTACCGGAAAAGAATTTATGGAAATTTTCCGCAGGGAAAAAGGAATTCCTGCACCGGAGGAGACGAAGGACGAGGAGAAGCCAGGTGAGGAAACTGCTGAAAAGGCTAATGAAAAAAATGTTGAAGAGACTGCGGAAAAGACTGCCGAGGAGAAGTCTGTTGCGGAAGAGTCTGGCGATGGAGCGTTTGACAGTGCGGAGGATTCTGCAACGATAAATATTGCGGATGTAGCAGACTCCACGCGTAAAAGCTTTGGAACTGCAATAGCAGAGGATGCGGATACATCGGAAAAACCGCAGACAACAGATACAGAGGGAGATTTGAAGCAATCAGATTCTTCCAAATCCAGTGATGATTCTGACCATCCGGTAGGTCTTTTCTCCAATGGGCGAATTGATTAGGTAACGATAAGAATTGATATTTGGAATTTAGTATGAAAGCCACCTGATTGGGTGGCTTTGCTTGTGTCAGGTCATATGTAAGCATACTTAAATACCGTATTTTTTAAATAATTTCTGTTGATATTCCCTGTTGCTTACTGCTTTGGCAATATCGTCTATACGTGACTCCTTCAATAATAAAGAGACTAACTGATTTACTCTTTGCTCCCCTTTTGCCTCATACTTATCTAATAGTTTACACATGGTAATCGCTCCTTTCCCGGTTGGTCTGTTTGCCAGATTTGCAATTATTTCTTCATAACGGAAATCATCTGACAATTCTGTCATCATCCGCAAAAATGCTTCCACATGAAGAATGGGCTGGTCGGTGGGTATGTATTTATCCTCCTCTGCCAGATAATCCACAACAATCCGCATGTTACTGGTAAAGCGTTCCCGCACTGCCCTTGAGAGAAATCTCATGTTGTATACGCGGAGTTGTATATTGTCAATCAGGTTTATGGTGGATTCCGGCAAAGTTTGTTTCTTTAGTAAATCCTTCAGATTGTTGGGGGATTTCCATCTTCTTTTGCCCCAATGGAGCACAGAACTGATAATCGGGAAAATATCTTTCGTTTGTTTTTCATACTGATTACGGTAGACGGCACCCTCATATCCTGCTTTGCGAAGAATCATTTTGCTGCTGGCATTAGATTCATTTTCTAAGGTATATTGAGCCTTTATTCTGCCATCCTGTACTACGTACTGACTGACATCATGAAACTGATTGCGGAGAAAAGCTTCTGTTCCGTGGTATAAAGTTTCTGTCGGTGCAGGCTGCAAATCCTGCGGTAAAAGAACCTGTTTTCCTTCGTATAATAGTGAGTTAATCGTATCAGCAAATACATCGGGGCAGGATTCCAAATCCTTTTGTGTTAAATCTTTTTGTCCCATGCGGCTCCTTTCTTTTGTTACCGTTCAAGGCGGAGCCGTGGACTCTATGTTATAGCGGTTCTGCCTGTAAAAATGGGTAATGTGGCAGAAACTGCCTGAAAATGTGATTGCATTAAGAATGTTACAATATAACAATAAAACACAGAAAGCCATTTGTCAAGCGCGAATTTGCATTTTATCGAAAATTAATAATTGAAGGAAGGTGAACGAAATCAGAAGGAATATAGTATTTTATTGCGGGGGGGGGGCAGGAATTATGGTAAAATTCTAACGATATAGCGGATTGGAAGGTCAGATTAGAATAATTTGTGATGGAAGATAGATAACGAAATTATAGGAGAAATAATGATTTGCGACAGAATTCAATTATTATAATAGGGAGAGATAGTGTGAAAAATAGATTTTTCACACGGTGATTTGTGATTTAACCGGAACACCTTGTGTGGCGTATATATTTTTAAAAGGATATTTGAGGTGGTAAAAGAAGCCGCAAAATGGTATGCTGAAAGTAGGAACAGATGGAGTATGTGCTACGGGAGGGAGAAAATGATTCGGGAAAATACAGAAAAATATATGCAGGAGCTTAAGGCTTGGCTTGCGGAGACCGCAGATGATGATTTGGAGGATATGGATGGCTTCTTTGCAAAAAGGATAGACGGATATGAGGCACATATGGCGGTATGGCAAAAAGCGTATCAGAGCTTTGCCGGATTGCTGCCCATGGAATGCCGAAACATTTTAGATTTGGGCTGTGGAACAGGACTTGAGTTGGATGAAATCTGGAAACGGAATGCGGATGTTGCTGTAACGGGTGTGGATTTGTGCCAGAGTATGCTTGACAAATTGCGTGCAAAGCATGAGAAGCAAGGAGACAGGGCGCTTATGACAGTCTGCGCCGATTATTTTCAATATGATATGGGAGAAAATAAGTGGGATGCGGTGATATCCTTTGAAAGCCTGCATCACTTTTTCCCGGAGAAGAAAAAGGAGTTGTATCAGAAAATACATAGAGCGTTGAAAAAGGATTGTCTGTTTATTTTGGGCGATTATCTTGCCTGTTGCGAAGAAGAGGAAACGCTTCTGCGGCAGGTTTATCTGGAAAAAAGAGAGCGGTCACAGATTCCAAAGGAGCAGTTTGTACATTTTGATATTCCACTGACCTTGGAGCATGAAAAGGAGCTGCTGCAGGAGGCAGGATTTTCTTATGTTGAATTGATAGACAGCATAGAAGGAGCGACGCTGCTGACCGCGCGAAAGTAGGGGGATAGATATGCAGGAGATTCAGATTGTAAAACATTATAAAGATAACGCGACTTTGAGGAACAGCTTTAATGAGCTGGCAAAGAAAACCTTTGATTTGGATTTTGAAGACTGGTATCAGAACGGGTATTGGGGAGCAAAATACAATCCCTATTCTGTGGTACTGGACGGAAAGGTTGTAGCAAATGTTTCAGTGAATCAGACGGATTTCCTTTGGGGTGGAGTGAAGAAGCATTTTATTCAGCTTGGCACAGTAATGACAGATGTGTCATATAGAAAAAAAGGACTGATTCGCCGGATTATGGAGGAAATAGAAACCGATTATGGGGAGCAGGCGGATGGGATGTATCTGTTTGCCAATGACAGTGTTCTTGATTTTTACCCAAGATTTGGTTTTCGGCAGGCAAAAGAATTCCAGTATCATAAAAAACTTTCGGGTATTGTATCCCCGTGCGGCGGAAGCAATGCACCAAGCGGCATGGTACAGATACCAATGGGGGACAGGACCGCATGGGATGCCTTGGAACAAGCTATCAGGAGCAGCGTTCCGTATGGGAATCCACAAATGGTAGAGAATCCGGAATTGATTATGTTTTATGTGACAAAGTTTATGCGGGAAAATGTTTATTATGATAAGAATAATGACATATATGTCATTGCTGAAATAGAAGAGGGAAATCTGTTTCTACATAATATTTTTTCCAGAAGACAAAGAGATATCAACGAGGTGATAAAGGCATTCGGAAGGGATATCAACGAGGTGACATTAGGGTTTACACCGATTGATTCCAGAGGGTTTACGATTTCTGAAAGGAAAGAGGAGGACACAACTCTGTTTTTAAAGGGCAGGGGATTTGATGAATTTGAACAATATAAGGTAATGATTCCTACCTTGGCACACGCATAATTAGAATTTTGGCAGATAAGACATCGCCAAAATTCTAATTACGTGCAGTGTTGCAACTATATATTCTTCTGCCCGTTACCCTGTTTTCGGTAGACGGATTAGAAATACGCTTCCTTTGCCGGGCGCACTTTCTACTTCAATGTTTCCTTTACATAAATCAATAATCCTTTTCACCAGTGCAAGACCAAGACCGTTGCCTTCGGCTTCCCGGGACTTATCCCCCTGATAAAATTTTTCAAAAATATGCTTTAGCACGTCTTCCGTCATACCGTCGCCGTCGTCAGAAACGGATACAGTAATCACTTCCGGCGTTTCGTGTATGGCAATATGGATGCTGCCGCCCATAGGAGAGTGCCTGATTGCATTGTCAATCAGGTTGCTCCAGACCTGTTCCAAAAGCGAAGCGCTGCCATAGTAGGTTTGTCGCGGTAGTTCCATATCAAATTCGATATTCTTAGCTGTCCATTTATTTTCAAGCATTAAGATACATTTGCGGATTTGTTCATCTAAGCGGTACTCTGTTTTGTTAAGAACCGTCTCCTGATTTTCCAGCTTGGAGAGCATCAGAATATTGCCGGAAAGACTGGACAGCTTGCGAGAATTATCAAGGATTTTTTCAATATAACGATCCTGCTTTTCGGGAGGCAAACTGTGGTTTTGTAAGAGCATGGCATAACCTTCTATGGCAGCGATGGGCGTTTTAAATTCATGGGATACATTGGCAACAAAATCGCTGCGGAGCGTTTCGATATGCGAAAGATCGTAAACCATAGCATTAAACCGCTGTGCCATTTCCTGGATTTCCACAATCGGTTCATTTTCAGAAATTTTGATGTTAAAATTCCCTTTGGAAAGTTCGTCAAACGCATTGCTGAAATTCTGAATCGGGCGGATAATCAGCTTCCCGACAAACAGTGCAATCACAATACCAAGCAAAACGCTGCCCAATGCAAAAACAAAAATTGGAACATGCCTCACCCGTGGATCTGCCTCTATGACACCGAATTGATACAAAACGAACCACAATAGCGTAATGAAAATGAGAACTACAAATATTATAGCCAATATCACACTGGTAAAATACAGCCATAGCTTGGAGTGTGTTTTTTTACTCAACTTTCTTCACCGCCTTGTAGCCCAGCCCGCGCACGGTAATGATTTCAAAATCCTCGCAATCCCGGAATCGTTCGCGCAAGCGGTTGATATGTGTATTGACGGTACGCTCGTCCGTCTCTGAAAACATTCCCCAGATTTCGTCCATGAGCTGCTGGCGGGTGAAAATCCTGTTCGGATAAGATAACAGCTTGTACAGCAGATAGAATTCTTTTTGAGGCAGGATGGTTTCTTCCCCATGAATGGTGACTGTCAGGGCGTCATAATTGAGCACCGTGGAGCCTGCCACGATTTTCTTCTCGCTGGAGATTTTTGCGCGGCGTAAAAGAGCCTTTACCCGTAAAACCAGCTCCTTGACATTGATGGGTTTAATCATATAGTCATCCGTTCCGGCGCGAAAGCCATTTTGTATATCGTCAAACTGGTCTTTGGCTGTGACCATCAAAATGGGCAAATCAAAGTCTGCATCACGCAAGGTTTTTGTCAACTCGTACCCGTCCATATTTGGCATCATAATATCCGCAACAATCAGGTCGATGTACTCCTTATCCATAATCTTCAGCGCGTCCATGCCGTCTGTTGCCGGAATGGCATGATAGCCGCTGTCCGACAATACTGTGCAGAACAGTTCCCGCATATCAGGATTGTCTTCCACAACAAGAATATTAAACATAAAGGCACCCCCTTAGTTCATTGTTTATTGTACCATAATTTCATCTGATTTAAAAGTGTCTGCGACATCAGATATGAATTTGCAACTTTAAAAATACCATCGTGACTTTCGGGTATTGCTGTTTTTTTGGTAAATTTTTGTGGAACCCCGAATGGTTTGCGCTCATTGTACTGCATAATATAAGCTGCATAATATAAATGCAATTCAATAATAATTTATTGAAAATCAATAAATAAATATTGACTTTCAATTCTTTTGATGATATAGTGGCAACAAGAACAAAAGAAAAAATTGTGGAGGTTTCCTATGCAGGAGAAGAGTGTAGCACAGAAAAAACAGAATTTAACAAGATGGACAAAGTATATGCTGGATTTTATGTTTTACGGCGGGATTGTAGTAACGGCGTCCCTGCCGTTTAGCATAAAGTGGATGATTCATTATCTGCCGGATATCGGAGAACATTTGGCGGATCATTATCAGGAGGCAGTAATCATTTATTTTGTGTTGGGTGTGTCAGCAATCGTACTGATACAGGAGCTTCGCAAAATATTTAACACGGTGTTGGACGAAAACTGCTTTGTGATGGAAAATGTGGCGTCTTTGCGCAAGATGGGAAACTGGAGCTTTTTTATCGCAGGGATGAGTGTGGTCAGAAGTATTGTCTGGTCCACGATTGCCATGGGGGTTGTAATTCTGGTATTTATCATTGCCGGACTCTTCAGTAAGGTGCTGGCGCTTGTATTTGAGGAAGCAGTCAGATACAAGGAAGAAAATGACCTGACAATTTAAAGTATACATAATGTGCAAAGGATATCGCAATATACAGTAGGAGCAAAGAGACAAGGAGCGGAAATGGCGATAATAGTAAATCTGGATGTAATGATGGCAAAGCGGAAAAAAGGACTGACAGAGCTGGCAGGTGAGGTTGATATCACGCTGGCGAATCTGTCCATTTTAAAAAATAACAAAGCCAAAGCGGTACGGTTTACCACGCTGGAGGCAATCTGTAAGGCGCTGGATTGCCAGCCCGGAGATATCCTGGAATATGTACCGGATGACAATCAGGAGACAGAATAAAAGAAAGAGAGGGTTTTTTATGAGTGAAGTTAAGACAGAAAACCATAGTGAAAATAATTTGGAACAGAAAGCGGGAGCGGTAGGGGCGCAAACGCAATACTCCAGCCGCATGAGGGAAAATTTCGGTTTTTTCGGACCAGCGACCTTTCTGTATGCGTTGTTGTATGCCTTCTGTATGTTTCAGAACGGATCGGGGATTACGTTCCCTTTTTTCATAATAGGAAGTCTCTTGTATTTGTGCTTTTGTTTATCAAAACTGGAGATTTCCTTACAAAAAGGCAGCGCATTTTATATGGTGAGCATGACGCTTCTGGCGGTTTCAACCTTCTGTACAGACGACGGAAGAATCATTGCCTTGAACAAAACGGGAATTTTTTTACTGATGATGAGCCTTTTACTTCATCAGTTTTATGACACCTCCAAGTGGAGACTGGGAAAATATTTGTGCAGTATTGTTGAGCTTGTTTGCTGCAGTCTGGGGGAAATCAGACGTCCCTTTATGGATGGAGCGGCATATTATAGGAAAAAGGGAAGTAAAAATAAAACCGCAGGATATGTAATCTTAGGCGGTACGATTGCGATACCGCTGCTTGCGCTTGTGATTGTGCTGCTTGGCGAGGCGGATGCAGTCTTTCGCCAGTGGACAGACAGGTTTTTTGAAAATGTGAATTTGGCAAATATTTTGAATGTGTTTTTTAGAATAGCATTCATTTTCTTTGCATCCTATATGCTTGTATCGTATTTGTGCAAAAAATCCATTAAGGAGGAGGTAAAGGACAAAAGAAAGGGCGAGCCGGTGCTGGCAATTACCGTTACAGGGCTGTTGTCCGTCATTTATCTGCTGTTCAGCGGAATTCAGATTATTTACCTTTTCCTTGGAAAAATGCAGCTCCCGGAAGGATATACCTATGCCATGTATGCCAGAGAAGGTTTTTTTCAGCTGTTGGCGGTAAGTATTTTGAATTTGGTAATTGTATTGGTTGCTCTGAGTTATTTTAAGGAAAACAGGACTTTAAAAGTAATTCTGACAATTATGTCACTTTGCACTTTTATTATGATTGCTTCCAGTGCATTGCGCATGATAATTTATATCCGGTATTACTATATGACGTTTCTGCGTATCTTTGTACTCTGGACACTGGCGGTTCTGTTTTTGTTGTTTGTGGGTGTGATTATCGGTATTTACAGAGAAAAATTTCCGTTGTTCCGGTACAGTATGGCAGTGGTTACGGTGCTGTATATGCTGCTTTCCTTCAGCCATCCTGATTATATTATCGCAAGTATTAATGTGGCAAATACCTCAGAAAACGATACCCAGATGCGGGAGGTTTCAGATGAGGATTTCTTTCAAAGCAGTGAATATTATCATGATTTTCGATATCTGAGCAACCTGAGTGCAGATGCGGCGCCGATAATTCTTCCCTACATGGAAGAACTGGGATACGACTTGAAGGTGTTTTATCAGGAAAATATCCGGAACAGTGAAACGCTTGAAAATCAGTACACAGGTCGGAATACCGCGGAAGGATTTGGTTATTATTATTTGGAAAAGCTGCAGAAATCCTGTGATAATTTTTCTTTCCGCACCTATAATATTTCAAGGCATATGGCACTGAGGATAATAGGGGATAATGAAAGGGAATAAGGGTTGAAAGGATTTAAGATGAATGATACCATAAAAGTTACGAACGGTGGTAACTAAAATGGGAGGGAAAAGCATATGACGGAGCAAAAGAAACCAAGTAAATTTCAGTTTGAAGAACAAATAGATGAACCAAACGTCGATTTTCAGGAGGATAATTTGGAAGCTGGTTTTGATGACGGCGATGACTTTGACGATGAGGAAGAGAAGGTACCTCCCCTTGTATTGGCAGGAGTTTTTCTCGGACTTGTGGTGCTGGCGGCGATTATCTGTGGGGTTTTGTGGAGCTTCACCCATAAGGATAAGGCGAAGGAGCAGCTTGTAAATACCACGGAGGCGATACAGGATATATCGGGGGAAACAGAAAGTCAGGAGAAGGAAGCGTTGATAAACGAGCCACAGGTCAGTGAAGGTGCAGACGGAGAAGGGACAGAGACTGTTGCCGGAGGAGCAGAGGACGGTGAGGGGCTGCAGCAGAGTGTGAATGAACCGGACAGTGGAAATCAGGAAGCGGCTGACGGGGAACATGTGGGCGACACCGTTGCGGAGGATGCCGGACAGGAGCCGGTTTCCGGAAACGAAGCTATGGAATTTACGGAGGTTTCCGATACGGTTACGGCAAAGGATGTGACAAATCTGCGCTCTGTTCCAAGCACCCTTGATGCGGAAAATGTGGTGGCACAGCTCTTAAATGGTGAAACAATCGGCAGAACGGGAGTAAATGAATCGACAGGATGGTCCAGACTGGATTACAACGGACAGACCGTGTATGCCGTAACAGGGTATCTTACTACAGATTTGACTTATAAGCCGCCTGTCGCAGCCGCTAATCCCAACCGGATTACAACACAGGATGGCAGAGTGATAATCTTTACGGATTGCGATGATTACATTACCCCCAAGGAATATGTGAATTTGCGCGTGGAACCCAGCACCTCCCAAGGTGAGGCGACTGCAAAATGTCAGATTAGTAATGGTACGGTTGTGCATCGGACAGGCTACAGTCCGGATTCGGGCTGGTCCCGGGTGGAGTACAACGGAGAGATATTGTATGTGGTAAGCAGCATGGTTTACAACACGGATGCAGTGACTGAGTAGAGTGATAAGCTTCATCAGGTATCATAAAGAGGACTCCCGTCTATATGTGAGAATAGGCGGGAGTTCTTTGGCGAGGGAACAGATACATTAACCTTTATTGCGAATGGCACAGGTCTTAAAAAACATATCAGAGATTTCCTCCACACTTTCCTTCTGACCGCCTTGAAGCCAAATCATAGCGGTATTGTAAAGAGAACCGATGTATATGTACAGCGTATATCGTTCAATAGACCTGTGCGCCATTGTCCCTGCCACTTCCTCGTGGAACTGATTCAGCATTTCCAGCAAAATAGAGCCGTATCCGAATCGATGCAAATCAAGGACCTGCGCTTCGTACCGGCTAAAATAGTCAAAGCTTCTGCGAACATTCTCATAAGTATAAAAATTATTTCCGTCATATTGGATAGTTTCACGAAAGTTTTCTAATACATCAGCAATAAGGGTTGTTATCACGCTTTCTTTTGAGGAATAATTGCGGTAAAAGGAAGCGCGCGCAACACCCGCTCCCGCAATGATTTCGGAAACAGAGATTTCTGAAATGCTCTTTTGCTCCAATAGACGAAATAATGTTGTTGTGATACTTTCCTTAACTCTGATATTTGCTTCCTTACGCTTATCCATTATCGGCTCCTTCCGGCATCTGATACAGCTTTCGACTGTTTTGTATCAGGTGGATTTCTTGTTCCAACACATTGGACATGATACAATTGTTTCACATTATTATACCGACAGGAAGATTTCCTTGTCAATGATTTAAGGTTGCTTAAAATGAGGGAAACAATGGAAAAGATATTTTATTTCATCAGAAAAATAACCGTACCGCCAATTTTTGCAATGGCATTTTTATTTGTAATGTATTTTCTGAAACCGGCATATTTTACATCCGTGCGTCAGTTACTATGCGGGCTGTTTTTCCTTGGTATTTTGCCAATGCTCGGATATCCTTTACAGAAATATATCCCGTATTATAAAAAGAAAGGGCGCGAGGGGCAGCGGAGCCTTGCTATGATTTTCTGTGTTGCAGGATATTTACTCGGTACGCTGACGGCATTTGTCACGAAAGCATCATCCGCACTTTGTATCGTTTACCTTGAATATCTGCTCAGTGGAATTGCAATGCTTGTATTCAATAAGGTATTTCATTTAAAAGCAAGCGGTCATGCCTGCGGTATTATTGGTCCTGTGCTGCTTTCTGTTTATTTCCATATGTATGTACCCGCTGTGGTTGGCGGACTGCTTGTGATTCCGGTGTTAATCTCAAGCCTGAAACTCAAGCGCCACACAATGCCCCAGCTTTTGGGAGGATGTATGATTGCTGCTGTGTGCCTTGGTTTTATAGAGTATTTCGGTTATCTTGTTTCCGTATAGAGATAGCTGGCGGTTTTATGTAAACTGCCAACTATTTTTTTACCATTCATTAAAATCTCTTGGTATAAAATTCTTGTCCTTTCAGATACTAAGAAGGTTACCGGAGGATTATTTTTATAACATGGAGAAAAAAGATGAATGCAGATAAAAAAGATTTAGGCGCAAAGCTTGCTTATGCTGCTCTCGATGAGATTCCGAATCCGAAAGCAGATGCAAAAGAAATTGTAGGATTGGTAAAAACAAGTGGCCGTATTACAGGCTATCAGCTCTCGGACGGCTCAACCGTTTCCAAGGAAGAGGGTGTTGCTATGGCAAAAGAAGGAGAAATCCAGGGTGTTGGCGTTGCACATCGCAAGGATTCTGAATACCTGAAATCCCTTCCCGATGAAAGAGAGGATAACAATCTGGGGAATTTGCCTTCGATAAGTGGGTGAGAAAATATCATATTCTTTTTATATAATTACAAATAAACGCCTTGCTGAAACTTTATAAATGTTTAACCGAGTTTGTCATGTTTGGGTTTTAGAACGAATGCTGTGAGGGGCAGAAGCTTTTGGTCTGCCCGTTATCAAAATGACTAAGAAAGCGATGATTTCTGAAGCCAGAAAAGACAGCCATATGCCATTCATTCCCCAAATTTTCGACATGATAATTGCACAGACCGCTATTGCCAAGGCCCCTCTCAGTATGGAAACCACAAAAGCCTGCAATGCTCTGTCTGTAGCAGAGAAATAACCTACCAGCATTATATTGATGCCTGCAAAAAGATATCCCAAAAAATAAAGTCTCATGCCATTGTGAGCATAAGCAAGAAGTGCCTCATTGCCTTCGCTGTTAAAAATTCCGATCAGCAGATCGGTAAAGCTCCAAACGCTTGTAATAATAACTGCTTCTACTACAAGGGAGATGATGATACCTGATTTAAGCAATGTTTTCACATCTTTTGCGTTCCCGCAGCCGTAACGATTGCTAACCAACGGCTGTGTTCCCTGTGAAATACCGTTAAAAATTGACATGGCGACCAGTGATATATTGGCTACAACGCCATAAGCTGCAACGCCTGTATTTCCTGCAATACCAAGAATCAGCATATTGAAAATCATGGTAGTAACGGCAGAGCTGATTTCTCCAACAAATGCGGATACTCCCAACTGGCAGCAGGAGAACAGAATCTTAAGGGAAGGAAATCTCCACTGGAATGCAACGCTGCTATGTTTTCCGAAGAAGTGAGTGCAGCACACCAGCATAGTTACGATGGGGCATATTGAAGTTGCCAGCGCCGCTCCGGCAAGACCTAACCCCAGCGGGAACATAAAAATATAGTCAAATATGATATTGAATAAACTTCCTGCAAGAGACCCCAACATTGCTACCGTAGGAGCGTTATCATTTCTTGCAAATGCAGTAAAGGTGTAATTCATCATAAAAAAGGGAGTAGCAATCAGCACGATTCTTAAATAATCCGCTCCCAATTCTGCAATAACCTGGTCAGCTCCCATAATCTGAAGCGTCTGTCCGGGCGCAAAAATACCGAGTAATAAAAACGGAATACTGATAATCGCACACCATAGAAGAGAATGGGTAAAATAGAAATCAATGTCCTTTTCGCCCTTTGATTTTCTGATGGTATATCTTGTTGCGGAACCTATGCCAATCATTGCGCCGATTGCATAAATGAAACCGTAAATCGGCAGCACAAGGTTAAGTACCGTCAGTCCATCCGCACCCGAATAAATTGAAATAAAAAAAGTATCCGCAAGGATATAGACCGAAATGCCAATCATTCCGGTTACACTTTGGAGTACATATTTAAAATATTGTTTTATCATTTTCAGTATATCTCCTGTTATCATTTAAATAAATTCAGAGCTGTTTGAGTCATACTTATACCTTTGTGGTCCATTTTGCACAATCCCAGATATCGGTAGCCAGTCCGTCGTAGAACTCAGGTTCATGGCAAACCATGAGAATGCTTCCCTTGTATTCCCTCAAGGCACGCTTTAGCTCAGCTTTGGCATCCACATCCAAGTGGTTGGTAGGTTCGTCCAAAAGCAGGACATTTGTGGCGCGGTTAATAAGCTTACATAAACGCACCTTTGCCTGCTCACCACCGCTTAAAACCTTGACCCTGCTCTCGATATGCTTGGTGGTTAAGCCGCATTTTGCCAGGGCGGAACGCACCTCATACTGGGTAAATCCGGGAAATTCCTGCCAGATTTCTTCAATACAGCTATTGTCCTTATCCTGAGTCATTTCCTGCTCAAAATATCCGATTTCCAGATAATCGCCCTGTTCCACGCTGCCCGACAGCGGAGGAATCAGTCCGAGGATACTTTTTAGTAAAGTAGTCTTACCGATACCGTTGGCACCCACAAGAACAATCTTCTGTCCTCTTTCCATGGAAAGGGTTAAGGGCTTGGAAAGCGGTTCATCGTATCCGATGACCAAATCCTTTGTCTCAAAAATTATTCGTCCCGAAGTGCGGGCTTCTTTGAAATAAAATTCAGGCTTCGGTTTTTCGGCAGCCAGTTCAATAACTTCCATTTTATCCAGCTTTTTCTGACGGGACATTGCCATATTCCGGGTGGAGACCCTTGCCTTATTGCGGGCAACGAAATCTTTCAGGTCGGCAATCTCCTTCTGCTGACGATTGTAGGCGGCTTCCAACTGGGACTTTTTCATGGCATAAACTTCCTGAAACTTATCGTAATCGCCCACATAGCGGTTCAGTTCCTGATTGTCCATATGGTAAATCAGGTTAATAACGCTGTTTAGGAAGGGAATATCATGACTGATTAAAATAAACGCATTCTCATATTCATTCAGATAACGTTTCAGCCATTCAATATGTTCCGCATCCAAATAGTTGGTGGGCTCGTCTAACAGCAGAATGTCAGGCTTCTCCAGCAGTAATTTGCCCAAAAGCACCTTGGTGCGCTGACCGCCGGAAAGCTCTGTGACATCCCGATCTAAGCCGATGTCCATAAGTCCCAAAGCGCGGGCAACCTCCTCCACCTTGGCGTCAATCATATAGAAATCGTGCATGGTTAAAAGGTCCTGAATGGTGCCTAAATCCTCCATATAAACTTCCAGCTCTTCGGGTGTGGCATCCCCCATTTTATCGCAGATTTCGTTCATCTGGGCTTCCATCTCAAATAAGAAATCAAAGGCGGAGGACAAGACCTGTCTAATGGTCTGCCCCTGGGCAAGTACCGTGTGCTGGTCCAAGTAACCCACGCGGACATTCTTTGCCCATTCCACCTTTCCCTCGTCGGGCGTCAGCTTTCCGGTAATAATATTCATAAAAGTAGATTTGCCTTCGCCGTTGGCACCGATTAATCCAATATGTTCTCCTTTTAAAAGGCGAAAGGATACGTCATTGAAAATGGCACGGTCTCCAAAGCCGTGGGTCAGATGTTCTACATTTAAAATACTCATATTGTAAAGTCCCCTTATTAAGTATAGTCTATCCACAATCTATCCAATATTACACCCGAAGATTAGAAGGAAGTCAACTATATTTTTGATTTAATGAAAAATTAACGTTTTGATATATTGCAATAGATGTTTTATTGTGATATGATAACCGAAAGCATATTTTCTTGAGCCTATCCGGTACATTTTTTTGTACTCTGAAAACATTTCAATATGCAGATATATTCTGCTTTCTTCAGAAAATTCATGCTTAATATCACATATATTAGCAGGAGTTTTTGGAAGTGATTGACTCCTGATAAAGAAACAGGAGGTTTTATGGAAGTACGAAAAACGGAAAAACAGGTGTTACAGTGGCATCCGGCTTTTTACGCAGGTATTCAGATTGAACTGGAGCGGGATTTGGACAGCCTCATTTTTGAAAATGAACATCAGCTTGGAACGAAGCCAAAACAGATTGATGTTCTGATTATAAAAAAGGAAAAGGAAAAGCCTTTGCATACGAATATAGGAAAACTGTTTCGTAAGTATAATATTGTGGAGTATAAAAGTCCCAGCGATTATCTGAGTATAGATGATTTTTACAAGGTGTATGGGTATGCCTGTTTTTATAAGTCAGATACGGAAAAGACCGATGGAATCAAGATAGAGGATGTGACAATTACCCTGGTGTGTCACAATTATCCGAAAAGTCTGATTTGTCACTGGGAGCAGGAAAGAAGTTATGAGGTCAGACGGGAAGAAGACGGAATATATTATATTTACGGGGATGTGATACCGATACAACTGATTTTGACTTCACAACTATCCGGGGAAAAGAACTTTTGGTTAAGAAATATGACAAATAGTATAGCGGAACCACAAGCGGCAGAGAGGTTGATCGCAGAATATGAAAAACATAAAAACAGTGGACTTTATCAGGCAGTGATGGATATTATTGTCCGGGCAAATAAGGAAACATTTGAAGAGGTGAAGGATATGTGTAAAGCGTTAGAAGAATTAATGAAGGATGAATTGGAAGCCTGCAGAAAGAAAGGATTGACAGAGGGAAGAGCAGAAGGAAGAATTGATGGTATGCGGGCATTAATTGAAACTTGTCATGAATTAGGTCTTACGCAGGAAGAGACTTTGAATAAGCTGAAGCAGAAATTTGAACTGGAACAGACTGCGGCAAAGAAATATCTTGTAAGATTTTGGAAGTAAACAGTATTATTTGAAAAACGATTGATTTCCGGAGATAAGAAGATATTTTGCCTGGGAGGAAAACTTCCGGGCATTTTTATCTCTTCAAGGCATAAGCTGCCAGTTGTTTTTTGTGGAACGATTACACGAAATAAAAAATTAAGAATCATACCACTGGAAAAAAATAGGAAATATGGTAATATAGGTGTACGATACTGATGAGAGGGAAATACTATCTCATAAAACGAAAGGAAAGGTGTATAATCTATTTATGAAAAAATTATTTGTTTTATTATGTTTGGGAATGCTGACCGTAGGAATGACAGCATGCGGGAACAAGGAGGAAAAAGAAAATCAAAGCGTTGAGCAATCGGCAGATGGACAGGCTGAAAACAGCGATACAACAGGAGAGGAAAACGGAGGTGCTATAACAGAGCCGGCATCTACAGAAGAAACCACAGAGGGCACTTCAGAATATATGGACGTGACTGCCGGGTGGAGTGAGGAGATGGAAGGTCTGAAACAGGCTGTTGTATCAGTCCTTGGTGATAATTATTGGCCGGAGACCCAGATTTATCCCGAAATACTGGAGTCTAATTTTGGCATTTCTCCCGATATGTACGATGATTATATGGGCGAGATGCCTATGATAAGTACACATGTGGATACCATGATTATTATAAAAGCAAAAGAGGATAAGGCGGATGAAGTGGAAAAAGCGCTGAATGAGTATCACCAGCGCATGATAGATGATACCATGCAGTATCCGATGAACGTAGGTAAAATTCAGGCAGGACATGTGGAAAAAATCGGTAATTATGTATGTTACGTCCAGCTTGGCGGAGATACTACACAGGCATCGGACACGGGTGACGAAGCAGTAATTCAGCAGTGTACGGAGCAAAATGATTTGGCACTTGCTACAATTACAGAGAATTTGCCGCAGTAATGGAGTGTAAAAATGGTATTTAGCAGTGTCATTTTTCTGTTTCGGTTTTTACCAATATTTATGATATGTTATTATCTGGTTCCCCGGAGGATGAAAAATTTCATCCTCTTTGTGGGGAGCCTGTTTTTCTATGCCTGGGGAGAACCTGTTTATGTTATGCTGATGTTGTTTTCCACGCTGTGCGATTATGTTCATGGCAGATTGATTGAACGTTATCGTGGAAAGAGAAAGGCAACTGCGTTTTTAATATCTTCTATTGTAATTAATCTGCTGCTTTTGGGATGGTTTAAATATGCGGATTTTTTGATTCAGACCGTCAACGGACTGGCGGGAACGGATTTTCCTCTGTTGAATCTTCCGTTACCCATCGGAATTTCTTTTTATACGTTTCAAACAATGTCCTATACCATAGATGTGTATCGCGGAGAGGCGAAAGTGCAGAAGAATATTCTGGATTTTGGCGTCTTTGTAACTATGTTTCCGCAGCTGATTGCAGGACCCATTGTAAAGTACAGGCAGGTGGAGAAGGACCTTCACGAACGTCAGATAAAAGCAGAGAATATCAGCTATGGAGCAAAGCGGTTTGTCACCGGGCTTGCCAAAAAAGTGCTTCTTGCCAACAATATCGGCGCTCTGTGGTCGGAAATTTCGGTGATGGATTACGGTGAAATAAGTGTGCTGACCGCATGGATTGGTATACTGGCTTATGCCTTTCAGATTTATTTTGACTTTTCGGGATATTCCGACATGGCAATCGGGTTAGGCGCCTGTCTTGGATTTACATTCCCGGAGAACTTCAATTATCCTTATATTTCTGCATCGGTGACGGAATTCTGGCGCAGATGGCATATGACCTTAAGCGGATGGTTTCGGGAATATGTCTACATTCCGCTGGGCGGCAACCGAAAAGGACTGGGCAGACAGCTTTTAAATATATTGATTGTTTGGCTGCTCACCGGGATATGGCACGGGGCAGGCGTCAATTTTCTGTTTTGGGGAATATGGTATGCCTTTTTCCTGATTTTAGAAAAACTGTTCTTAAAAAAGGTATTTGAAGTACTGCCGAGGAGCTTTGGCTGGGTTTATACCTGTCTTGTGGTGCTGCTCGGCTGGGTATTTTTTACCGTGGAGACACCGGAAGGAATTGCCGGATTTTTGCGGGCGATGTTTGGTTTAAATGGCGCGGCGTTATTTGACCGGAAAAGCTTGTATTTGGGCAGAGAATATTTCATATTTTTTATTATACTGGCTTTTTTTGCAACTCCGGTGGTCAAGTATATTGCCGACAGACTGGAGCGTTCCCGTACGGGCTATTGTCTGGCTTTGTATCGTTTTGGAGAAAAAGTGATTCCCGCAGTGCTTCTATGTCTTTCCATTGCGTATATCGTGGATGCTTCCTACAATCCATTCTTGTATTTCCGATTTTAAGGCGGGACATGGAGGAAACGATGTGCAGAAAAGAGGGATGCTATGAGTGAGAAACGCAATGCAATCTTTACAAGCGGAGTTATAATTTTTATAATATTGTTTTTTACAGTGGCAGATTTCGTGACACCGGACAGACTGTTTTCAGAGACAGAGAACAGGATTCTCGCATCAAAGCCGGAATTTTCCGGCGAGGCACTGCAGCAGGGAACTTATACAGAGGATTATGAGACTTATGTGACGGATCAGTTTGTGGGCAGAGATAAGTGGATTGCCGTAAAAACCTATATGGACATTCTTTTGCAGAAAAAAGATATTAACGGTGTTTATTTAGCCGAGGACAACTATCTGATGGAACAGCATAAGCCGGAGGACTATCCCGAAGAACTGGAAGAGGAAAAGCTGGAGCTTTTGGAACAACTGGTACAGCGGTGGGATGCAACGGTGATGCTTGTGCCGACAGCAGACAACATTCTGACGGATAAGCTTCCGAAGTATGCCGATTATTATGACGAGACAGGTCTTCTTGCCAGAGTAAGAGAACTGGTAGGAGAAAAACGGTATGTGGATGTATATGCGGCGCTGCGTGAACATGCAGACGAACAGATATACTATCGGACGGACCATCATTGGACCAGTCTGGGATCCTATTACGGATACCGTGCGTGGGCGGATGCCACCGGAAAATTTCCTGTCATCAGGGATGCGGAACGCAGGGAAACCGTGGCGGAGGATTTTCTGGGAACCCTGCATTCCCGTATAAATCTGCCGATGGAGGGCGATGAAATACAGTATTATACGGATACCATGCGGAATCCTGTAACCATAACCTATGATTTTGAGCAGACAGCGGATTCTTTTTATGAAGAAAAATTTCTGGATACTAAGAATAAGTATGGATATTTTTTGGATGATAATCATGCTTTTGTGGAAATTCAGACCGGTTATCCCAATGGGAAAACCTTGTTTGTGATAAAGGACTCCTATGCAAATTGTATGATTCCAATGCTGGCGCAGCATTACGAAACGGTTTATGTGCTTGATTTGCGGTACTTTAATGGAAAATTATTTGATTTTATGGAAACATATGAACAAGAGGGAATGGATGTGCTGGTACTTTATAATTGTATACATTTCCTGGAGGAATTTTATTATATAAAATAGATTGGAAAATTGTGAGGGATTTATGAAAGCAGTTGTTTTTGACATGGACGGAGTACTGTTCGACACGGAGAAGCTTTGCAGGACCAGCTGGACTGCGCTGGCAAAGGAGCAGGGTATAGAAGATATGGAAGAGGTGTTCATGCAGTGCGTAGGTCGTAATGCCAATGATACAAAAGAATTGGTTTTAAATCACTATGGCCAGGAGTTTCCCTATGATACTTTCCGCCAAAGATCATCGGAATGGTTCTGGGAGCAGATAGAGCAAAACGGCGTACCGGTCAAACCGGGTGTGCGGGAACTGCTGTCCTACCTGAAGGAAGCGGGATATCATATCGGGCTGGCGTCCTCTTCCAGACGTGAGTCTGTAATCAGTCATTTGTCCGGTGCAGGAATTTCGGGATTTTTTTCCGTGATTGTTACGGGAGATATGGTAGAACATTCCAAGCCCCTGCCGGATATTTATCTGTTAGCATGTGAGAAGATGCAGGTTGCACCCGAAGAAGCATATGCCATTGAGGATTCTCCAAACGGTATTCGCGCCGCGTATGCCGCCGGAATGAAGCCTGTCATGGTTCCCGATTTGATTGCGCCGGATGAGGAAATGAGAAGCTTAAGCTTTGGCGTTTTTGATAATTTATTGGAAGTGAGGGACTTTCTGCGCGGGCAGTAGCATAGCTGTAAGACGGCAGAAGGGGAGGATGTATGGCAAATTTAGGAATTCCACAGAATACCATAGCGGTATTGCAAAAATATCATTTTAATTTTCAGAAAAAATTCGGGCAGAATTTTCTCATAGACACCTCGGTACTGAACCGGATTATTTCTGCTGCTGAAATTACGAAGGAGGACTGCGTGCTGGAAATCGGACCGGGTATCGGCACAATGACGCAATATCTTGCGGAGAGCGCCCGGGAGGTGGTAGCGGTTGAAATTGATAAAGCCCTGATCCCTATTTTGGAAGATACCCTGTCGGCATATGACAATGTGACGGTAATCAATGACGACATTCTTAAAGTGGATATCAATAAAATTGTTCAGGAAAAAAACAGCGGGAACCCCATTAAGGTTGTGGCGAATCTTCCGTATTACATAACCACTCCCATTATCATGGGATTGTTTGAAAGCCATGTACCGCTGAAAAGCATTACGATTATGGTACAAAAGGAAGTTGCAGACCGTATGCAGGTGGGTCCGGGAACGAAGGATTACGGTGCGCTTTCGCTGGGGGTACAGTACTATGCAAAGCCGGAGATAGTAGCCAATGTTCCGCCCAATTGTTTTATTCCCCGTCCAAATGTGGGCAGTGCAGTAATCCGACTGACCAGATTTAACGAGCCTCCGGTACAGGTGAAGGATGAGAGCAGGATGTTTGCCCTGATTCGGGCGTCCTTTAACCAAAGGCGCAAAACATTGGTGAACGGACTGGGCAACGCGGCAGGACTATCCGTGACGAAGGAGCAGGTACGTGCAGCGCTGGAACAGATGGGGCTTCCTGCCACGGTAAGAGGAGAAACGCTTACTCTGAAGCAATTTGCACGGCTGTCCAATCTTTTGACAGAAAAACAATGATTTCGATATATAGTTTGGAAATACCTGACAGAAACACAATATCTTGTATTTTTTGTTCTAATTTTCATTGTTTGCTTTTGACAGGGATATATATACTATGGTACACTAAAAAAGGTGGGGGAGTCTGCCTTTCAACATAAGATACTGAAAAACCAGTAAAGGGAGCGAATTACCTTGGATAAATATGAATATAAAGTAAGAGCGGATGAAATAAAAGAATTAATAGCGCGGGGAGATTATGCTCAGGCTGCAGAGATAGCTGATACTATCGACTGGCGTCGTGTAAAGAGCGTAATGATGCTTTGTACCATCAGTGATCTCTACAAAATAAACCGCAGATATGAGGATGCCAGAGATATGCTGCTGCTTGCATATGAACGGCGTCCCGGAGGAAGGACCATCTGTTATTCTCTCTGTGAGTTGTGCATTAAGACGGAAGAATTTGTGCAGGCGGTAGAATATTATAAAGAATTTGTCCAGGTGGCGCCGAAGGATCCCGGCAGATACATTTTGCAGTACAAGCTGTATGAGGCGCAGGATGTAAGCCTTGAAGAACGTATTCAGGTATTGGAAGAATTAAAGAAGCGTGATTACCGCGAGAAGTGGGCGTATGAGCTGGCTTATCTCTATCACAGGGTAGGACTTGCCACCCGCTGTGTGGAAGAATGCGATGAAATGATTCTGTGGTTTGGTGAGGGAAGATATGTCATAAAAGCCATGGAGCTAAAGATGCTTCATGCGCCGTTGACGCCGGAGCAGCAGGAGAAATATGACAATCGTTTTCGTACAGAGGAAGAAGAACAGGTACAGACAGAGGAAGCCCCGGCTGCGGAAACCAATACAGAGAATGATGCGGAAAGCAGTGCCGAAGCGGATTCGGAAGGATATGCAATAGAAACGGCGGCAGAGAGTGAAGAGCAGACTGCGGACGATATGGATATTCAGGTAAAAACCATGGATGTGGGACAGTACAACACCATTAATCTGCAGGCAGAGCTGGCAGCAGGACTTCGGGAAGTGCTGGGAGAAGAAAGCGTGCAGGATAACATTCAAAATTCTATCACCCGCTCCATTGTGTCGCCTATGATGGATTCCGACACGGAAAGTCTTGATTATCCACAGATAGATGAAGTGTCCGAAGAGGATTTGGAACCGGAAAGCGAAGAGATAGAAGGCTCCGAGGTTTTCTTTGGTGAGACCGGGGAAATTGGAGATCTCAGTCAGAGTGAACGAGAAACGGCTGGAGAGACTGTGGAAGAGGAAGCAGCTGCGGAGGTTGAGACAGAAGAAGCGGCGGATGTTCCGGAAGAGAGCACGACAGCACAGACGGTACCAGATGTGACCGGAGAAATTGTTATGGAACAGATGCGCCGGGAGATAAAGGAGAAAAATCAGGAACTTTTGAACGCAGAACCTCCCAGGGAGCTGGCAAGTGTGCTTTCTCAGGAATCAGACGGTCAGATTAGTTTTGTCATGCCGGAAAAAGAGAATGTTGAGAAGCAGATTACCGGTCAGATGAGCATAGAAGACATCATTGCGGAATGGGAACGCATGAAGAAAGAGAACGAGGAGAAACGCAAGGAGGAAGTCCGCAGGCATGTTTTACAGCAGACGGACACCATGTTTACCGAGTTTGAGGCGGCTGTGAGAGACGGACTGCTTGAACAGCTTGAGAACGGCGAGATTGACGGAGCAGAAGCGGTAGAAGCAGCGGAGACAGAAAATGACAAAACTGTCAGAGAAGAGGCTGCTGAAGAGGAGCCTGTGGTGGAGGAATACTCCGGAGAGGAGCCGGAGGAGACAGAAGACATCGTATGGGATGTTGAGGAAGAATTTTCTGAGGAATCCGCAGAGGTAAGCGAAGAAACCATGCAGGAAGAGCAACCTGTCCGGGCGGCTGAGATAGAGGAAGCAGAGCCGGAGACAACGGAAATAGAAGAAGCGGAGAAGATAGAGGCGGAAGCTGAGGCGGAGGAGCCTGTAGTGGAGCGCGAGAAAGCGAAGGTGCGCGCCCTGACAAGGGAAGAAAGAGAGCTTTACGCGCCATTTGTTCAAAGCAGAAGCGCAAGGGAGCAACTGGTACAGGCTATTGACAATATCAGTATGGCAGCCTATACGGGCAATATCATTATTACCGGTGAAGAGGGAATGGACACACTGACGCTGGCGAAAAACATGATTCGCGAGGTACAGATGGAGGACAGTAATTTCTCCGGGAAGGTTGCAAAGATTTCGGGAAGCGCGCTTAACAGAAAAGATGTTTCCGATATTATCGGAGATTTGAAAAACGGTGCGCTGATTATCTTAAAAGCGTCGGCTATGGATGCAGACACTGCAGCTGCTTTACATAAGTCCCTGCAGCAGGAAAATATGGGAATTATTGTTGTGTTGGTAGATACCAGAAAAGCCATCAATCTTTTCCTGACAGAGAACAGGGAACTGCATAGCTGTTTTACGGCGAGAATGGATATGGAGGCTTTAAGCAATGACACGTTGGTGGCGTTCGGCAGACAGTATGCACGGGAGATGGAATATTCTATTGACGAGATGGGTGTGCTGGCGCTTCATACCAGAATTGCCGAAATGCAGACCAGCGATCATATTGTTACGGTAGTGGAGGTAAAACAGATTGTGGATAACGCTATCCGTAACGCAAACAAAAAAACAGTGAAGCATTTTTTCGATATTTTGCTGGCAAAGCGATATGATGATGAAGACATGATTATATTAGGCGAGAAAGATTTCGTGTAACAGGAGGGAATTCGTATGGCAAAGGAAAAACCGGCGGTATTTATTTCGGAAGCGGATCAATACTTATTTGCGCAGGGAACCCATTATGATATTTACAAGAAACTGGGCGCGCATTTGTCCACGGAGAATGGGGTGAAAGGAACCTATTTTGGCGTCTGGGCGCCAAATGCCGCGGATGTACACGTAATCGGTTCCTTTAATGGATGGAACGAGACTTCCCACCCGATGAAAAAGCTGGGGGACGGCGGAATTTGGGCATTGTTTATCCCTGAGGTGGCAGAAGGAGAGATGTATAAGTTTCTCATCACCGCCAAAGACGGAAGAAAGCTTTACAAGGCAGACCCCTTTGCCAATTATGCGGAGTACAGACCCGGTACGGCGTCTATCGTCACCGATTTGACAGGTTTTCCCTGGAAGGATGATAAATGGCTTGCCGCACGAGCAGGGAAGGATATGACGAAAGAGCCTATGGCTATTTATGAGTGCCATATCGGTTCCTTTATGAAGCATCCTGACGGCACGGAGGAAGGATTTTATAATTACCGCCAGTTTGCCGACAGAATAGTGGAATATTTAAAGGAAATGCGTTACACCCATGTGGAGCTGATGGGGATTGCAGAATATCCGTTTGACGGTTCCTGGGGATATCAGGTGACAGGTTATTATGCGCCGACCTCCAGATATGGAACACCCAAGGACTTTATGTATCTGGTAAATGAGCTGCACAAGGCGGGTGTGGGCGTGATTCTGGACTGGGTACCGGCACATTTTGCAACGGATGCGCACGGGCTGGGAGAGTTTGACGGGCAGTGTATTTTTGAGCATCCCGACCCTCGCAGGGGAGAGCATCCTGACTGGGGAACCAAAATTTTTAACTATGGGAAGCCGGAAGTAAAAAATTTCCTGATTGCCAATGCGCTGTTCTGGCTGAAAGAGTTTCATGTTGACGGAATCCGTGTGGATGCGGTGGCATCCATGCTGTATCTGGATTATGGTAAAAAAGACGGCGAGTGGCTGCCTAATATTTACGGAGGAAACAAAAATCTGGAAGCCATTGAATTTTTCCGCCATCTGAACTCTGTAGTCCGCGGAACTTATCCCGGATTTATTACGATAGCGGAGGAGTCTACCGCATGGCCTGATGTGACCAGTGACATCGGCACCGAAGGCTTGGGCTTTTCCTTTAAGTGGAATATGGGCTGGATGCACGATTTTTGCGAGTATATGAAGCTTGACCCGATTTACCGGAAGGGCGATCACTATGCCATGACTTTTGCAATGAGCTACAATGACAGTGAAAACTATATTTTGCCGTTGTCCCACGATGAGGTGGTGCATCTGAAATGTTCCATGGTGAATAAGATGCCGGGTTATCCGGCGGATAAGTATGCCAACTTGAGAGCGGCATATGCTTTCATGTTTGGTCACTGCGGCAAGAAGCTGTTGTTTATGGGACAGGATTTCGGTCAGGAAAGAGAATGGAGCGAGGCAAGGGAGCTTGACTGGTACCTGTTGGGCGAGAAGAATAATCAGGGCATTCATACCTTTATGAAGGAGCTGCTTGGAATATATCGTAAATATCCGGCAATGTATGAGTTTGACAACAGTTGGGACGGCTTTGAGTGGATGAACGCTGATGATGCGGAACGAAGTACTTACTCTTTTGTGCGCAAGAGTTCCACAGGGCGAAACAGTCTGCTTTTTGTCATTAATATGACGCCGATGAAATGGGAAAATTATTCTGTGGGCGTGCCTAAAAAGAAAAAATACAGATTATTGCTAAACAGCGATGAGGAAAGGTTTGGCGGCTGGGGAAATACGATTCCCACTGAGCTTACGGCAGAGAAGAAGTCCTGCCATTATCAGGATTACTCTGTCACCTTTGATTTGCCTCCTTATACGGCAGCAGTATTTGTATTCTAAATTTGAAGGTTAAGAATTGGAAAGTTTATACCGAAATAAAAGGTAAGTGCGGCGTGTGCCATGCTTACCTTTTTCACTTTATAAAATAAGAAAAAAAAGACAGAGGGCAGAGCGTGAAAATAACATTTCAACCTACAGAATCTCCGGAAATCGGAAAGCAAAATACAACAAAACAGAGTGAAGTAAAAAGCAGTGCAAAGAGTTATGCCTGCGGAGCGTTTTTTGGTCGAAATCTGGATGAAAACTGGATTGCCGGAACAAAAACAGGTAAAGGCAAAACCATGGCAGAGATACAGCAGGAGGCCGGATTTATCGATGTGGGCACACAGCAGGACTATAAGACGGTTCTGTCTAATACCATGTCGTCAGCGGATTATGCCAAGTTGGAGGAGGAAGGATTCGATTTTTCCGGTATGGACCCTGAGACTGCGGTAACAATTCTGGATAAAATTAAGGCGGAGCTTGCCCGTTCCGGACAGCATATTGCAGGTTATACCGATGATATCGATATGGATACCCTGGCTGCGGCGCTGGGAAGCGAGGCGCTGGCAGGCGCCATTTCAAACAGCTTTCAGGAGGCAGACATTCCGCTTACTGAGGAGAATATCGACAATGTGAAAAGAGCATGGGATATGACGGCGCAGTTGAGCGCTCCCACGGACGGTTCCTATCAGTATATGGTAGATAATGCAATGGAGCCTGAAATATGGAATTTCTATCTGTCCCAGAGCAGCGGAGCAATGCTAAGAGGCGCTGACGGACAGGGAGGCAGACCTGTGGGACAGCCCAGATTCTATGCGGAGGAGGTTCAGGGATATTATGCGGAGAGTGCAAAAGAGGACTCTGCTTTGAACCTACAGGCAGAAATTGATAAGCTGCTTGGCAGAGAGGGATTGGAATTAAATGAAGATAACCGACAGGCAGCACAGACCTTACTGGAGGGCGGTATTTCCATCACAAAGGAAAATCTGGCACGTTTGCAGGAGCTTAAGAGCGTGGAATTTCCGGTATCAGAGACAACCTTTGCCCATGCTGCGGCAGCAGCGGTTGCAGAGGGAAAAGACCCCATTTACAGCAATCTTGCCGAAGGGGATAATATATATAAAAAAGCAGGAGAACTGCTGGATTATTTTTGGAATGATATCGAAGGCAGTATCGATTTGAATGATATTGTAACCCGCAGACAGCTTGAGGAAGTCCGACTGCGCATGAGTGCAGAGGTGAATGTAAAGCTGCTTAAGAGCGGATTTTCCATTGACACCGCGCCCATGGAGCAACTGGTGGAAGCCTTGCGTCAGGCTGAGGCGGAGGTGGCTGCAAAGTATTTCCCCCAGGATGCGGAGGCCGTTTCCAAATATCAGTTGTACCGTACTGCCAATGAGGTGGCAGGCGAAATTCCGTCTTTGCCGGCGCAGTTGCTTGGCAGCTGGAGCGCAGGGGACCGTATCGGTACTCTGGCAGAGTTCCATACGGAGGGTAAGGCGCTGCAGGGTGTTCTGGAAATGGCGCAGACCAGCTATGAGACATTGATGACAGCGCCGAGAAAGGATTTGGGAGACAGCATCCGCAAAGCCTTTGCCAATGTGGATGCCATTCTGGAGGATTTGGGGCTGGAAATCACCGAGGCGAACAGACGCGCAGTGCGTATTCTGGGATACAATCGTATGGAGATAGATGCGGCGAACGTCAGGCGTGTGCAGATGGCGGATAAGCAGGTGCAGTCAGTTGTTGAAAAAATGACGCCTGCGTCAATTTTGAAAATGATTCGCGACGGACGCAATCCTTTGGATATGAATTTTGAGGAGCTGGAAACATATTTTGACAGTCTTCCGGCGGAATATGAGGAAAGCTCGGAGAGCTACAGCCGTTTCCTTTATGGACTGGAGCAGAACAAACAGATTACGGAGCAGGAAAGAGAGGCATATATCGGCATTTACCGTATGCTGCGCCAGATAGATGTATCCGACGGCGCCGCTGTGGGCGCGCTGGTGAATGTGGGGGCGGAGATTCATTTCTCCAATCTGCTCTCTGCCGTGCGCAGCGGCAAATTCAAATCCATGGATGTTTCCGTGACAGACGAGTTTGGCGGAACAGTCGAAGTAATCCGAAAAGGGCAAAGTATTTCCGACCAGATTGCCAAAGGCTTTGTGAATATTACAGACAAGATTTTGACAGAAGTGTCATATAGTGATGAGGCAGATGCGGCTTACGGACAGATGGAATTAGAACAGCTCCGGCAGGCGGCTGTTGTTGACGCCGAGAGCATAGAGATGCTGATTCGGAGCAAACTGCCTCAGAACGCGGAAAATCTTTTGGCGGCACAGGCGCTTTCTGCAAGAGGATATAATCCATTCAAAGAGTGGAGAATAAAAAAGACACAGATGTCAGATACGGATACGGCTGGGGAATCTGCTGAACCGGAGAACAGCGGGGCGGATTTTGCAATATCTGACCTGACAGAGTGTCTTGGAGAGAAAGAAACTTTTCAGACCCGTTATCAGGAAATGGTAAATACGGTAGATGCGGAGGTAAAGGAGATGAGTATGCAGGCGGATGCCAGTATGGATGTGCGCAGTATGCGTCTCCTTCATAAACAGCTTTCTGTGGCTGCAAGCATGGCACGGGAGGAGGAATACATTTTCCCCATGTACATTGGGCAGGAGCTTACAAAGGTACATCTGACACTGGAGAGAGGCATGGAGGAAAAAGGCTCCGTCAGCATTTCCGTGGATATAACCGGGGAGGAGCATCTGGAGGGTCATTTCCATGCACAGAACGGGAAAATTACAGGTTTTCTGGTAGGAAATACAGAAAATGAGGTTATGAAACTTCAAAAGACTGCCGATATATTTATCAGTTCCATTCAGAATGATTGGGAGAGCGAGTGGGAAATTGATAGTCTGCCGATAGTAAGCAGACAGGAAAACACAATATTCCAGCGCAAACAGACGTCTGTGAACAGGGAGGTTCCCGGCGGAGAAGAAACATACAGGGATGTTGATAATACAGAGCTTTACCGCATTGCCAGGGTATTTTTAGAGGCAGTGAAGCAGATGGAGGTTATATCATGAGAATTAATTACAATGTATCCGCTATGTTATCCAATAACGCATTATCCAACAGTGACAGCCTTCTTGCAAAGTCTTTGCAGAGACTTTCTTCAGGCTTGAAGATTAATGACGCGAAGGATAATCCCGCCGGACTTGCCATGGCAAACCGGATGAATGCACAGATTGAAGGTGTATCCATAGCAAATCAGAATGCCAGTGACGGCGTATCCATTATTGAAATCGCAGACGGCGCGCTTTCCGAGGTGAGCGATATGCTGCAGAGAATGAATGAGCTTGCCGTGCAAGCTGCCAATGGAACATTGACGGATGACGACAAAGCGACTGTTCAGCAGGAAATTGCACAGTTGAAAGAAGAGATTACACGTATTTCCGAAGATACCGAATTCAACGGGCAGAAATTATTAAACGGTGAATTTTCTTACAAAGGATATACAGATATGCTGGGAGTTTCGGTAAACTCCTATACGAAGTATGTGCCTGTGAAAAACTATACAATCGACACGCTGTCGGTAACCAGGGATGTTGTGGACGGTCAGTATGTTTATACTGTGGATGATGTGGGTTTTGTAGCAGGAACCGATTTCCCCGATGGAACTACTGTAGAAATGAAGGACAGTCTGCTTACCTTCAAGGCGGACAGCGGATTTGAAATTACCCTTGATTTGGCAGGGGGAGATTTTGATACAACCAATCCGCTTGCATTAGACGGTGTTACGATTGACGTTATGGGTATTGGACCTATGCGTCTGCAGATTGGTGCAAATGAAGGTCAGATTCTGGCAGTGGATATCCCTGCTACCAATCTTAGAAACATGGGAATTGAGAATGTGGATGTAAGCACTGAGGACGGGGCAAGGGATGCGATTACCCGCATTGATGGCGCCATCAAATACATTTCCAGCGTGCGTGGTAAGCTGGGCGCTTATCAGAACCGTCTGGAATCTACAACGGAAAGTCTGGATGTAACAAAGGAAAATATGACGGGTGCATATTCCCGCCTGATGGATGTGGATATGGCAGAGGAAATGACAAACTACAGTACCTATCAGGTACTTACACAGGCAGGAACTTCCATGCTTGCGCAGGCAAACGAAAGACCCGCTCAGATATTGCAGTTGTTACAATAGAATTCTGACAGACGGAGAGTATTGTTATGACAAAGGAATGCAAGCAACAGTTTACACTGAGAATCAGTCAGGCAAATTCTACAGAATTGGTGGTGATTCTGTATGAGATGCTGCTTTGCTATCTGGATGAAGCGGAAGAGGCGTTGAAAACAGAGGATGCACAGGGACTTAAAGAGGCTGCCCGCAAAGCACGAGGCTGCCTGAATGAGTTGCTGGCTTCTCTGCATATGGAATATGAGCCGGCTCCGAATTTGAAAAAGCTATATATGTTCTGCCTTAGGAGACTGGCAAATGCGGAAATCAAAAAGGATGCCTCTGCGCCGGGTGAGATCAGGAGAATTGTTAAGCCCCTGCATGATGCGTATCGGCAAATAGCAGCGCAAAATAAGCAGGGACCTGTAATGAACAATTCTCAGGCGGTCTATGCAGGACTGACTTACGGAAGGAATACCTTAACCGAAAACATGGCTGACCAGGGCGCGAATCGGGGAATGCTGATATGATTTCTTCGGCTGCTCTGTGCTTTGCATTGCGGCTAAATCGGTCAGATGTGTATATCTTTTTTGCAGAGCATTAATTTCAAAAATATAGCTGTCGATTAGTTCGGTTTCAACAACGTTGTCAAAGCCCGAATAGGCAATTTCCAATGCCTGTCGGGTTTTTTCTATGGAATCCTTCAAATCAAGAGGAGATAAATCCTCTGTAAGGGGCTGCGAGTTGTCAAAATTTTGATGATAAAATACTTTCATGTTTTTTTACCTTTCGGGTTTTATTGATATCAGTATAGCCATCAAAAAAGAAAAATATACCATGAATACTTTAAAAAAACGGACATAAAGTATAGCAAAGGCAGAAATAAGGAGATTCCGAATTGGATCATTATATGGGAACACTTTTTATTGTAATTGCTTGTGCCGGCGTTCTGCTTATCGGTGCAGTCCGTAAACGTCTGGAATGGCTGCTGAATATCGTTATGAGGAGTATTTTGGGGACGCTTGCAATTTATTTTATCAATATGGTATTGGCAGGTTTGGGCATCTCGCTTGGAGTTGGAATTAATGCAGTGACTCTTTTGACAACCGGAATCCTTGGAATTCCTGGGCTTTTAGCACTTTACGGGATTGGAATTTATCAATTGTTGTAAAAAATTACTAAAAATATATTTTTTTATCTTTTTCACTTGCAAACTTTAAAAAAGGCATATATAATTCATTTTACAATAAATCAGATTAAGAAATCTTTTATTCATTGAAACAAGTATCGTTTCAGGTTTCACTAAAAAGAAAAATGAAAGATAAAGTACAAAAGGAGATGATGACTTGGAGACACTATGTATATTTCTTGTGATTGTCTGCTTGTGCGATTACTGCACAGGTAAGATTCCTAATTGGCTGCTGGGCGTCATGCTTGCCGCCGGCATAGGTTATGGAGGAGTTTGCGGGGGCGTTTGGGGAGCAGTGCTGTTTCCGGCGGAAAGCTGTGTGGTGATGTTTTTTTTGTATCCCCTGTTCAAAATCGGAGTGCTGGGCGCCGGAGATGTGAAGCTGTACGGTATCTGCGCAGGTTATCTTCCTCTTAACAAATTCGTGTTATTCTTTTTTCTTTCGCTGCTGTTTGCGGCGATGATTTCCCTGATAAAAATGATAAAGGAATCCAATGCCATAGAAAGAATTTCGTATCTGTGTGAATATCTTATCAGTGTTATCCAAAACAGAAGATTTCATTACTATTTTGAAAGTGTAAAAGAGCAGAAAAGGGCAGGAATCTGTCTGACAGGACCTATTCTCTGCAGTATTTTGTTATACATGGGAGGTATCTATTGAGAAACGATACAAAGGATATTCTGGTGCTGTGTGATGCGGAGGAGGAGTATGCGCGGCTGATGACGGATTTTTTTAAAACACATAGGGATTTGCCATGGGAAATACATACCTATACAAAAGTGGAAACACTGCTTTGGGAGGAGCATAAAAACGAAATTGCAATTCTTCTGGTGGCAGAATCAGTGTACACGGCGGAACTGAAAACACTGCAGCCGCAGCGAATGGTAATTTTAAATGAAAGCGGCGTGATAAAATGTGAAAACGTGCAGCATATCAATAAATATCAGCGGGCAGATCATGTTTTGAGAAGTCTGTTGGAGATTTATATGGAGATAGCAGGCGCTCAGCCTCCGCAGCTGACAGTGGGATGCCGCACAAAATTTGTCGGTATGTATTCACCGGTACACAGATGCCTGCAAACTACCTTTGCTCTTACCATGAGCCAGATGCTCGCGGAGGAAAAACATACCCTTTACCTGAATTTTGAACACTACGCGGGATTAAGCGGTTTATTCCCTGACAGACAGACCAGAGATATGGCGGATTTGCTTTATTTTCTAAATGTTGAAAAGGATAGGTTCCGACTGCGTATGCAGACCATAATACAGCGCCGGGGAAAGCTGGATTATATTCCTCCCATGAAATCGGGACAGAATCTGCTGACGGTTACGGCGGGTGAATGGATGCAGCTTTTGCAGAAGATAACGGAGCTTGGGGAATATGAATACGTTATTCTGGACTTAAGCGAGAGTATGCAGGGACTGTTTGATATTCTGCGGAAATGCACCAAAGTATTTACGCTGACACAGACAGATCCTATTGCGCAGAGCAAGATAATGCAGTATGAGCAGATACTGGCTTTGTATGAGTATGAGGATGTGCTGGGAAAAACCTGTAAATGCAGTCCCCCTAAGATACGAAAGCTTCCGCAGGAGTTAGAGCAATATACCAGAGGAGATCTGGCGGAATATGTGAGAAGGCAGCTAAAGGAGATACGCGGCTAAATAAAAGAAATACAGGAATAAAACAGGAGGAAGAGGAATGGAATATATACAGTTTAAAAAGGAATTGGGACAAAAGGTGCGGGAACAACTGGATTACGGAAGGGACTACACGGATGAAGAAGTGGAGACGGTGATAGACGATGTGCTGTTGGGGCAGGACAATATTGTGCTGTTTTCCGTGGAACAGAGGAGAAGAATAAAAAAAGAGCTGTTTGATTCTCTGCGACGTCTGGATATTCTTCAAATATTTGTGGAGGACAGCTCTGTGACGGAGATTATGATTAACGGTATGGAGCACATTTTCGTGGAACGTGAGGGGAGGCTGCGGGAGCTGGATGTGGGTTTTGAGTCCATGGAAAAGCTGCAGGATGTGATACAACAGATTGTTGCAGGCTGCAATAGGGTAGTGAACGAAGCATCACCTATTGTAGACGCCAGACTGCCCGATGGTTCCAGGGTTAATATTGTGATGAGCCCTGTTGCCTTAAACGGTCCGATTGTTACGATAAGGCGTTTCCCTGCCAAACCCATTACCATGGAACAGTTAATTCAATATCATTCCATAACTGTGGAAGCCGCAGAATTCCTAAAAAAAATGGTGCGGGCCGGCTATAATATTTTTATCAGCGGAGGAACCGGCAGCGGCAAGACCACATTTCTTAATGTCTTATCTGACTTTATTCCCTCAGAAGAAAGAGTAATTACCATAGAGGACAGTGCAGAATTGCAATTGCAGGGACTGCCGAATCTGGTGCGGCTGGAAACCCGCAACAGTAATGTAGAGGGCTGTCGGGAGATTGGCATTCGTGAGCTGATTCGATGCTCTCTGCGTATGCGTCCCACACGCATTATTGTCGGGGAGGTTCGCGGGGCGGAAGCAATTGATATGCTCCAATGTCTCAACACAGGGCATGACGGAAGTATGTCAACGGGACATGCCAACAGTGGAATGGATATGCTCGCCCGATTGGAAAATATGGTACTGATGGGAATGGATATTCCGTTGCAGGCAATCCGGCAGCAGATTGCTTCAGGAATTGATATCATCGTGCATTTAGGGAGGCTTCGCGACAAGTCCAGACGTGTTTTGGAGATAACGGAGGTGGCGGGATATAAGGAAAATAAGATACGCCTAAATCCCTTGTTTGTCTTTGAAGAAGAAGGAGAGGACAGCGATGGCAATGTGGTGGGAAAACTTCAGAAGAAAGGAGCGTTGTTGCATGAAAACAAGCTTAAAGCGGCGGGATTATCATGAATATCATTGGAGCAGGAAAGAGCTTGTTGCTGCACTGACGCAATCCGTTGTCGTTGTTGTTTTTTTATCATGGTTCTTTTTTAAGAGTGTATCGGCATGTCTGCCGATGTCCGCCATTGGGGTACTATATTTCAAAATGCTGAAACGCAGGAAACAGGAACAGTGCAGGGAAGAACTGACCTTACAGTTTAAAGAGTGCATTTTATCGGTGGCGGCTTCCCTGAAGGCAGGATATGCCATAGAAAATGCTTTTATGGAAAGCCGCTCGGATATGAAGCTTTTGTATGGAAAGAACTCTTTGATATATCAGGAACTGGAAGTGATACGCAGAGGACTTGTGATTAACATAACGTTGGAAGAGCAGTTATTCTATTTGGCGGATAGAAGCGACAGTGAAGAGATTAATCAATTTGCAAAGGTATTTTCGATTGCAAAACGAAATGGAGGTAATCTTACAGAAATAATTGCAAGCTCTGCTGAACTGATAGGACAGCGGCTGGATGCAAGATGTGAAATGCAAACCATACTCAGCGGCAGGCGGATGGAGCAGAATGTTATGAAGCTGATGCCCTTTGCTGTTCTGGGATATATTGAACTCAGCTATCCCGGTTACTTTGATATGCTGTATCACAACTGGCAGGGTGTGGCAATTATGACAGGATGTCTGGTGTTGTATCTGGCGGCTTATGTGTTGGGGGAAAAAATTTTGCAGCAGATAGCGAGGGAAATGTCATGAGGAGGTGGGGAAATGTTTGTAATGACCGGAATTATAGTATTAGTCTTTATCATTCTGGGAATTTTTTCACGGAAAGAGACTGTAGATTTGCAGGTAAGCGTTTTGCTGAGACCCTTCTATCGGATAGCGCTTTATATTTACAAACAGACATGGATTCATAAATTTCCTCTTTTTGTAAACAGGCAGGTAGAGGCAGACTTGGAAAAGCTGCACCCGGGAGAAAACAGGAAACAGTTATGTACGAATTATTATGTAAGTAAGCTGGCGAAATCTATGATGATTTGTACGGCGGGAGTATTTCTTGGACTGTTGATTAGTGTGCAGTCAAAGCAAAACAGGATACTTGATGAGACCGGCGCGGTGCAGAGAGGAACCTATGAAGAGGGAGAAAAGGATGTTGATGTGGAGTGTCTTCTGCCGGACGGTAAGCAGGAGTTTAGAGTTTCCGTGGAGCCAAGAGTGTATACAGAGGAGGAGATTAATGAGCTATATATGGCTTTCTCCGCAGAACTGGTGAAGTATATTTTGGGAGAAAATGATTCTTTGAAACAGGTGTCCGAGGATTTGTGCCTTAGAGAAGCCTATGAAAGATATCCCTTTTGTGTGGAATGGAAAAGCTCCGCCCCTGATGTGGTTCGCAGTGACGGCAGGGTATACGGAACAGACAGAGAGCAGGAAGTACAGCTTCAGGGAACGATTTCCTATGAAACATGGGAATGGGAGGAAAGGTTTTCGATAACGGTAGTTCCGCAGTCATTATCCCGAAAAGAGCAGCAATATCGGCAAATAGAAGAAATGCTGCGTGATTCAGAGAGGGAAAGCCGTACGGAGGAAGTGTGGAAACTGCCGGATAGCTGGCAGGGAGAGAGACTTATTTGGAGAGAAAAAACAGAAGACAAGGGTTCGTTTTTGTTTGGTGGTGCAATGTTGGCTTCTGTTTTAATTTTTCTGCTGGCAGATAAGGATTTGCATGACAATGTGGAAAAGCGACGGCAGAAAATGAAGAAAGATTATCCGGACGTAGTACATAAGCTGGTGCTCTATCTTGGCGCGGGTGCCACAATTCGGGGAGCTTTTCAAAAAATGGCGGAGGAATATGAGCAGTCTAAAGACAAAGGAAAAACGAAAAATCCCGTCTATGAAGAATTATTATACGCCTGCAGGGAACTGAGGGCGGGGATATCGGAAGGCGCGGTGTATGAGCATTTTGGAAAACGGACAGGTATTCGGGAGTATATTCGCCTGAGTACATTGCTTACGCAGAATTTAAAAAAGGGAAACAGCACATTGCTGCAAAGACTGAGGGAGGAAGCGGAGAAATCCTCTTTGGAAAGAATTCAATATGGAAGACGTTTGGGAGAAGAGGCAATGACAAAGCTGCTGCTGCCTATGGTTATGATGCTACTGGTGGTGATGCTGATGATTATGATTCCTGCATTTTCATCGATAGGAGCTTAATTAAAATAGTTTACAGTCCGGATAGGCGGACGGAAAGGATAACGTATGAAGACATTAAAAACAATGAAAGATTTTATGAGAGAAGAAGACGGCATGGGGACTGTCGAGATTATTTTGATTATTGTGGTGCTGGTGGGTCTGGTTATTATTTTTAAAGAACAGATTACCGGGGTAGTTGAAAGCATTTTCAAAAAAATTACCACTCAGACAAATAAAATCTGATGATGCGGGATATGACGGTTCGACATAGGACAATTCAGGGCAGGACGGTTTGCGATAGGTTGATTCGTGCGGAAAGCGGGTATCTGACTGTGTACCTTGCACTTGTTTTGACGGTACTGTTGTCGCTTTGTCTGGCGTTGATAGAGGGCGCAAGAAGCAATGCGGTCAGAATAGAGACAGAATGCGTTACGGATATCGGACTAAACAGTATATTGGCGGAGTATCACCGAGAGATGTTTCGCCAGTACAATTTATTTGCAATCGATTCCTCCTATGGTACACAGCGTGCAGGAACGGAGGACATGAAGCGCCATCTGCAAACGTATTTAGAGAGGAATTTCTCTTTGGAGGATGTCTTTTTGACGAATGTTCTTTATCGTGATTTTCTGGCAATTGAAGTGAAAACAATAGAAATGACAGGCGCGTCAATTATGACGGATGAGGCGGGCGCCGTGTTTCGCAGAAGGGCGGTGGAAGCTGTCAAAAGCGACTATAATCTCACACTATTGCAGGATCTGCAGCAGTGGATGAAGGTAATTGAGGTAAACGGACTTCTGGAAAGAGATGTTGCAAAAGAAAAAAGTATAGTTGATAAACAGATACAGGAATGCAACGGAAAAGAAATACAGATTTCGGAGACGGAGACCGAAACGGTACAGGTGCAGAACCCTACAGGAAACCTGGAGAAGACCAGGCAGGAAGGGATACTTAAGTATGTTGTGGAGAATGTGGAGGATTTGTCCGCAAAGGGCATTGAGCAGGATAATCTGATTACTGCGCGAATGGAGCGAGGACAGATGAATCTGGGAAACATGGGGCTTCAGGAGCTTTCGGACTCTGAGCGGCTCTTGGAAAAATTTCTGTTTCAGGAGTATCTGATGCGATACATGGGGTATTATGGCGCAGAGAAGGAAACGGGAGCATTGAGCTATCAGATAGAATATCTAATTGCAGGTAATGACACGGATGTTGAAAATTTAAAAGAAATTGTCAATAAACTTTGTTTTATCCGGGAAGCTGCCAACGCTGTTTATATTTTTACGGATAAAGAGAAGTGCGCGGAGGCGGAAATGGTTGCAACGGTGTTGGCGGCGCTTTTACAGGTACCGGAGATAGCTTCTCTGTTAAAAACAGCTTTGCTTTTAGGCTGGGCGTATGCGGAAAGCTTGTATGATGTGGAGCAATTGTTATCGGGTGGCAAAATCCCGCTTATGAAGGATAAAACTACATGGCACTATGATTTGGACAGCGCGCTGTCGCTTAAGGACATGGAGAAGAAAGATACGGTGAAAAACGGACTATGCTATGAGGATTATCTGAGAATATTTCTGTTATTTGCAGAGATGGATACCCTGACCGGAAGAGCGATGAATATGGTGGAATCCGATATCCGCCTTACGTCAGGCAATGCTTTTTTCAGGCTGGACAACTGTTATGACAAGGTTGAATTCCGTATTCATGTAAGCAGTAAATTTGGATACAAATATGAAATTACAAGAAAGAAAGGCTATTAATGAGAGAGAGGTGAATGGCGATGTTCCCTTTATGGAGCAGTATGATTACATTTCAGCAGAACAAGAAACTACAAATAATTCATAAACGACCTTCTCCGAAGTATAACGATGTTCATAAAAAGTATGCCCAAACAGTTCCTCAATCTTTTTTCAACTGTACCATAGAGGGAGCATCGCCGTTCACCTCATTTTGCAGAAAACTGGAAGCTGGTATGACGGTGGAAGCGGCGGTAGTACTGCCTCTGTTTCTATTCTTTTTTTTGAATCTGGGCTGTGCAATTGAGTTAATCCGATTACATGGCAATCTGGAATTTGCCCTCTGCAATACTGGCAATCGTATGGCAGTTTATGGCTATGCTATGTCCGAAATGGAGAAACAGGCGGGAATAAAGCAGACAGAGGGTGACATGCTGTTCTCGGAGCTTGGCGATGTTGTCTTTTCTTACACCTATGTCAAAAACCAAATTGCAGATTACGTTGGTGAGCAGTATCTGGAGGAAGCGCCGATTGTAAATGGAGTGGAAGGACTGCATTTTTGGGAGAGTGATATTTTTAAGGATAACGACTGCTTTGAGATTGTTGTAACTTATCAGGTTGAGCCGTTTAGCGGTATCATTGGTTTCGGAAGTTTTCGTATGGCAAACAGATATTACGGACACTTATGGAATGGTTATCATATACCGGATACGGAGGAAAATAAGAAAGAAAATAATGTGGTTTATGTTGCGGAAAATGGTTGCGTGTATCATGAGGACAGAAATTGCAGCCATCTGGTTCTCGCTATTCGTGAGGTGAGCCTGCAGGAGGCGTATGTAAGCCGCAATTGTAATGGGCAAAAATATGATATATGTATGTTGTGCAAAAAAGAAGGGCTGCAAGGTGCGGTGTATATAACGGAGGACGGCGAAAATATTCATTATAAAAGAGATTGTACGGGGTTAAAGCGTACAGTATATGAAGTACCACGATCACAAGCACAGGGTTATCCTCCATGTAGCCGCTGCAGACAGGATAGAGAATAAAAAAAATAATAGGAATGGTAATGATAAAATGTGGATAAAAATAATAATTTTGATTTATTTGTTGATATTGGGAGTCTGGGATTATCGAAAACGAAAAGTGCCGCTGTGGTTATTGATAATAGGCGGAGCGGCGGCAGTGGGTGCGGGAATTTACAGGTGCATAGAGGGAGAACTGCAGTGGACAGAGCTAATGTTTGGAGCAATACCGGGAGTGTGTTTGCTGTTGGCAGCCAGGATGACGGGAAAGGCGGGATATGCGGACGGACTGGTATTGACGCAGTTGGGTATCTGTCTGGAATATCGGGAAGTGATACTGCTCTTTGCTTTTAGTCTGCTCTTACTTTCCGTCTGTTCCATTGTCTTGCTGTTGTTTCGGAAGGTTCATAAAAATACAAAAATGCCTTACTTATCTTTTCTGGCAATCATTTTTCTGGCGCGTCAGTTAGGAGGATTAAGATGAAGAAGGAAACAGGAGCGTATTTTACAGTGGAAGCGGCAATGATATTTCCCATGGTTTTGTTCACAATTGTACTGGTTATTTATTTGCAGTTTTTTCAATATAACAGGTGTCTGATGGAACAGGATATGGGGATTCTGTTATTGCGAGGCGCCGCTTTGCAGGCGGAAGATAATGAGGACAGAGTGCGTCAGCTGAAAGAACAGGCGTCAGGATTATATTCTGAGAAATATATTGCATGGGATAATGGAGAAATCGTTTTAAAATTAGAAAAAGGTAAGATATCTGTGAAGAAAAGCGGTCAGTTACGTTTTCCGTTTAGCGGGGAAATTTTCGGGAGGAATCAGGTGTGGATGACGACGGCGGCGTATGAAAACCATATTATTTCGCCGGTTTCCTTTGTTCGCAGCTATCGAAAACTATCAGGAGGAGAATAATGTTGCAGACAGAATTTGTAAGGAGTATGCAGTGTAATTATGAAAGAATTCTTTTGGACAAGAAGCCGGAGGAAAAGAGGTATCAGTATTGCATTTTGAATCGCGGAGGGATAAAAGGACTGTTGTCCTGCAGCCTGCGGTATTTGAACGGTTTGGCGTATTTGTACTATGATATCACCTCTAAGCAGAGTATTATGCAGTTATATGGAAAACGCTGTATTACAAGGGAGTGGTTTAAAGATTTCCTATGGAGTCTGGGTCAGATACAGACCGAGCTTGGAAGGTTCCTTCTGGATGAACGAAATATCCTCTGGTATCCGGAACAGATATTTCAGGAGTTGGAAAGCAATGTCTTTTCGTTTCTGTATATTCCGTATTACGAGGGAGAAAGCAGTTTTCTCAAATTACTTGAATATCTCGTAGAACATATGGATTATGAGGATGAAGTGCTTGTGGAATGTGTCTACAAAATGTATGAACAGTATGAGCAAAATGGTGATGTTTATTTGCAGTCACAGATTTTTAAGGATGCTAAAATTCTGGACATGGAAACAGATGCGGACAAAAAGCCTGTCACAGAAGCTGAAAAACAAACGGAAAGCAATTATCAGTCACAAGCAGATAGTCTGGGAATGCCAGATTCCGTGAAAATAGAGGAGGCTAAGCAGGGTATGTCTGAGAATCCGGCAAGGAAAGGAATCCGCTATTTACTGGATGGAAGAAGGAGGAAGCAGAAAGATGCAAGAGAGAGCTACCAACAGAATATGCAGCTGGCTATGGAGGGCTATGCGGTGGCAGAAAAAGCTTTTTATGAGATAAAGGAAGAGATGGAGGATGAGGAATACGGGAAAACGGTCTACATAGAGGAGACAAAGAATCCGCAGGAAGAAAACGGAAAATTATACACGTTGGATGGGAGAATAGTAATGCAGTTGTCCCAGCAGACTTGTACCATTGGGAAAAAGAAGGATGAAGTGGATTTGGCGCTGGATGATTTTTCGGTAAGCAGAATTCATGCGAGAATCAGTAAAGAAGAAGGAAGTACTTATCTGGAAGATTTGAATTCTACAAACGGTACCTACAAGAACGGAATTCGACTACAGCCATATGAAAAGAAAAAGCTGGAACGGGGGGATGAAATTAAGATAGGGAAGGTGGAGTTAATGTATCGCTAAGCGTACTGTTGTAAAAGCTTGCAGGTTGACGTGATGGGGCAAAGAGTGTTACTCTTTTACTGAGGATTTTGCAGGATGGAGAGGATGAAATATTGCAGAAGTGGAAGGATGTACCATTTGTCAGCGTTGTATTGGTTGCCATTAATGTAATTGTTTTTATTATATGTACTTTTACCGGTGATTTGTTATATAATATGGGAGAAATGGGAATACAGAATGTTATTTTGCAAAGGGAATATGGGAGAATTCTTTGGGCAATGTTTTTACATGGCGGTATCAACCATATTTTTAATAATATGGTGATTCTCTTTTTTCTGGGTGCAATGATAGAAAAAGAAATCGGACACATCCGATATGCGGTTTTTTATTTCCTTTCCGGAATCGGCGGAAATATGGTTTCGTTAATCGCCAAGGTTCTGACACGGGATATGGCGTGTTCTATCGGTGCCAGCGGTGCCGTGTTTGGACTGGATGGTGTTCTGCTTGCCATGGTGTTGTTTTCGGGACGCAGGATGGAAAATGTAACCCCAATGAGGGTGTTATTGATGATTGTGTATTCTCTGTATAGCGGATTTACAGGACAAAATATTGATAATGCGGCTCATGTGGGCGGCTTGCTGATAGGATTTTTTCTGGGATGTATTATGTGTATCTTTGACAAATTAAAATACAAAATTAACAGGAAACGAGAGGTGCAGCATTGAATATTAATATCTATTACGGCGGCAGGGGGATTATTGACGACCCTACAAATTATGTGATAAATAAAATGCAGGAAGTACTGGAGGAATTGCGCGTAAATGTAATGCGCTATAACCTGTATGAATATAAGAATACCATTCCCACGCTTCCACAGACATTGAAAGAAGCAGACGGTATTATTCTGGCTACAACGGTGGAGTGGTATGGTATTGGCGGATATATGCAGCAGTTTTTAGATGCCTGCTGGCTGTTTGGCGATAAGGAAAAAATAGCTCAAATTTATATGTGTCCCATTGTTATGTCAACTACTTATGGCGAACGGGAGGCAAAATTAAATCTGACAACTGCTTGGGAAATTCTAGGAGGACTTCCCTGTACAGGTTTGTGCGGTTATATTGAGAATACGGTTACTTTGGAAATGAATGAGAAATATGCCCTGATTATTGAGAAGAAGGCGGAAAATATGTACCGCACCATTAACCAGCATATGTCAAGTTTTCCTGCCAGCAATCAGGCAGTAAGGCAAAAGGTTTCCATACCCCAAAGCATCGATTTAACGCCGCAGGAGACGGAACAGCTTTCTCAGTATGCAGCGGACGATAATTATGTACAGCGTCAGAAGGAGGATATTCAGGAGCTTGCAGGTTTATTCCGTGATATGCTGAATAATGAAGGCGCGGACAGTGAGGAGGAATATCTGGTAAAATTCCGTCAGGCGTTTAAGCCACAGCCGGGATTTAAAGCGATTTATTCGTTTAATATAGAAGAAAAAAAGAAAAATTTAATTATTGACGTCAGGGGAAGCAGACTGGAATGCAGTTACGGCGTTGCAGAACAACCGGACGCGGAGATGCAGATTAACCGTTCTGCGATGGAGGATATTGTGAATGGCAGAATGACATTCCAAAGGGCGTTTATGTCGGGAGCAATGAAAATGAAAGGGGATTTCAAAATCCTCAGAATGTTAGAACAGTTATTCCCGTTTGAGGAATTGCGATAAATTGCATTGTAGAATAAAGATAGCGAGGATAATAGCATGAAAAAGGATGACTGTATTTTTTGTAAAATAGCAAATGGCGAAATTTCGTCAAAGGCATTATATGAGGATGAAGATTTCCGTGTGATTCTTGATTTGGGACCGGCGACAAAGGGGCACGCCCTGATTCTGCCCAAGGAACATGCGGCAAATCTCTATGAACTGCCGGATGAACTGGCAGCTAAGACGTTGGTGCTCGCCAAGAAGATGGCGACCATAATGACTGAAAAGCTGCAATGTGATGGTTTTAATCTGGTACAGAACAATGGTGAAGCAGCAGGGCAGACGGTACAGCATTTTCATATGCACTTAATTCCCAGATATGAAAATGACGGTCAGAAGATTAACTGGATACCGGGAGAACCGTCACAGGAAGAATTGGAAGAAATTAAAAAACAGATTACGGAGTAGGGATACGGATGAGAACAATTAACGTAAATGATGTGACGCAGAATATCAAAGAAATGTGTATCGAAGCCAATCATTTCCTTTCAGATGACATGAAATGTGCAATGGATAAAGCGGTAAAGGAGGAAAAATCCCCGTTGGGGAGACAGATTCTGGAACAGCTTGAGGAAAATTTGCAGATAGCGGGAGAAGATATGATTCCCATATGTCAGGATACGGGAATGGCTGTTGTTTTTATGGAAATCGGGCAGGATGTTCATTTTGAAGGAGGCATTCTAGAGGATGCAATTAACGAAGGTGTCCGTGAGGGATATACAGAGGGATATCTGCGCAAATCAGTGGTAAAAGACCCCATTTTCCGTGAAAATACCAAGGATAACACACCTGCTGTTATTCATTATGAAATGGTTCCTGGTGAACAGGTGAAGATTACTGTTGCACCCAAGGGCTTTGGAAGCGAAAATATGAGCCGTGTCTTTATGCTGAAGCCTGCGGATGGAATAGAAGGGGTAAAGAATGCAATTCTGACAGCAGTAAAGGATGCGGGACCGAATGCCTGTCCGCCTATGGTAGTAGGCGTAGGGATTGGAGGAACTTTTGAAAAATGTGCCCTTATGGCAAAAAAGGCGCTTACCAGACCGGTGAATGAACATTCAGAGATTCCCTATGTGAAGGAAATGGAAGAAGAATTGCTGCAAAAGATAAATAGTTCCGGTATCGGACCCGGTGGATTAGGAGGAAGTACAACTGCGCTGGCAGTTAATATCAATACCTATCCAACCCATATTGCGGGACTTCCTGTGGCAATTAATATTTGCTGTCATGTGAACCGGCATGCGGTAAGAGTTTTGTAATGATATCGGAAGAACGGAAAATACGGAAAGGCTTGGTTATAAGAATGAATAAATATATTACGGTACCGCTGAGTGATGAGGATGCAAGTTCTCTTCGTGCAGGCGATTATGTATATCTGACAGGGACAATTTATACAGCAAGAGATGCAGCACACAAGAGGATGTATGAAGCGCTTGCTGAAGGTAAGGCGCTTCCTATGGATATGCGTAACAACGTTATTTACTATATGGGACCTTCTCCGGCAAGGGAGGGCAGAGCTATCGGTTCGGCAGGACCTACTACCGCAAGTCGAATGGATAAGTATGCTCCGTCCCTGTTAGATCTTGGTTTAAAAGGAATGATTGGAAAGGGAAAACGTTCAGAGGAAGTAAAGGATGCCATTGTACGAAATGGCGCGGTGTATTTTGCGGCTGTCGGTGGTGCGGGAGCATTGCTTTCCCGTTCTATTACCGCATCAGAGGTAATTGCCTATGATGACCTCGGTACCGAAGCAATCAGAAAATTAACCGTAAAAGATTTCCCTGTTATTGTAGTTATTGATGCAGAAGGAAATAATTTATACGAGACTGCTATTGAGGAATATAGTAAATGAGAAGAATTGTTTTAATGGTACTTCGGCTTTTTTTTAAGGTTCCGTATTATTTTTACTGCATTTTGCGATGCGGCAAAAGAGATGATATCAGTCTTGAAGAATCCTATGCTGTAGTAAAGAAAGTGACAAAGGCGGCTAATAAAGCAGGAAGAGTGAAGATTGAGTCTTATGGATTGGAAAATATTCCAAAGGAAAATGGTTTTATCTTTTTCCCGAACCATCAGGGATTGTTTGACGTTTTGGTTTTTTTGGAGTCCTGTCCGGTTCCTTTCTCCTTTGTTATTAAGAAAGAAGCAAGTAATATTATTTTGCTGAAGCAGGTTATCGCAGCGTTAAAATCAATCTCGATTGACCGCGAGGATATCAGACAGTCTCTGCAGGTAATTAATCAGGTGGCGGAGGAAGTAAAGAAGGGAAGGAATTTTCTTATTTTTGCGGAGGGTACGAGAAGTAAAATGGGTAATAAATTACTGCCTTTTAAAGGCGGTACGTTTAAAAGCGCAGTGAAAGCCAAATGTCCCATTGTACCATGTGCTCTGATAGATTCTTACAAACCTTTTGATGAAAAATCCATCGCACCGGTTACCGTGAAGCTGATTTATCTGGAACCTATCTATTATGATGAGTACGCTTCCATGAAAACGACTGACATCGCAGAGCTTGTAAAGCAGAGAATTGAAACTGCAATACAAGAATACGGAAATAAGGAAACAGCTTAATCCTTCCATTCATAAGTTGAGTGAATATACTATTTTTGGTATATTTTGCAGCAGGCTTATTTCATGTCGGGTATCCGCCCTATGGAAATAATGGTTCTCCCTTTGTGAGCATACTCTCGCGAGCAACTTGCACAATTATTCCCGTATGGCTGAAATGTTACAAAATAATAACAGTTCAGCCCGCGCCATTCGCAAAGCCGCGTCAGAGGCGCTTTTCCGCTGCTATGCAGCTCCCTTTGCTCATTATCAGGCGCTCGGTTCACAAGCTGCACAACAAGCAACTTCATGCAAGCATGATTTGCTTGTCATACAGCTTGTGGCTGAACTGTTACACAAAATAAATAAAAAGATAAAAAAGCAATTGACAAACTATGTGGGCTTATGTATAATAACTTTTGCGTCACGAAATGGCGCATCAATATCATATTGGTAGAGACGTGGTTCAGATTATGGAGAAATACTCAAGAGGCTGAAGAGGCGCCCCTGCTAAGGGTGTAGGTCGTTTACGCGGCGCGAGGGTTCAAATCCCTCTTTCTCCGTTTTACTACCAATAGGAGTAAAAGAAAATCTTGATTTGTAGAGATTTCTTTTTTTGCGCTTTTTCCTCCTGTTTGAAAAAGTCTCGTAAAAGCCATGAAAAATAACTGTAAAAAGTTGTTGACAAATGGGAAAAAGATATGATATTATAAAAATCCACCGCGAAAAAGCAAAATTTTCGCTGGGGAAATAATTGAAAAAAGTTGTTGACAGAC
>CALWSL010000018.1 GCA_944384205.1 uncultured Acetatifactor sp.
TTTTCAAGGCTTTTGGAGGATTTTATTAAAACACTGTAACCTCTGTTGAGAGGTCATAATTTACTGATATTCAAATTTACATTTACATGTTATGATAGAGATTAACAACTAGTTTGAGAGGTAAGATATGGAACAGAAAGCATTTCACGACAATCATTTTGACAGCATACAGACACTCCGCGCCGTTTCCGCAATTTTCGTTATCCTGGAACATGTGCGGTTTTTAAACTGCGGCGCCTTCGGCGTTGATATTTTTTTCTGCATCAGTGGATTTATGATTATGTTCTCCACTCATAAAAGCACAAAACATTTTATGAAAAAAAGACTGATCCGCATTCTGCCGTTATATTACATCATGACAATCGGAACCTTTTTCCTGCTCCTGCTGTTTCCTTCCATGTTTGAACAGACTACGGCAAATCCCGTCTTTTTAATTAAAAGCCTGCTGTTTATTCCTTTTGATATCGGAAACGGCGTTCTCCAGCCCCTCATGCGCATCGGATGGACTGTAAACTGTGAAATTTTCTTTTATCTGCTGTTTTTCATCGCATTTCATATCAGTCACAAATATCGTGGACTGCTTTGCAGCATCTTTCTCGGGGTACTCGTGCTGCTGAATCAGATATTACCTATAGATTTTGCACCATTGCGCTTCTATGGCGATTCCGTGATGCTGGAATTTGTACTGGGAATTCTCTGTTATTATGCTGCCCGTGGAATTTATGAATATTACCGGAAGAAAAAAATGCCACCTTTTCTGGCTCCCCTGTGCCTTGTGACGGCAGCCGTCCTTTTTACGGTTCTGGTAGTCACAAAGCCCGCTATCAATATTTTAGGTTTCCGCCGTCTGCTTCTCTGGGGCATTCCCGCAATGGCGCTGGTGCTCTGCTTCTTTGCTGCAGGTCTTGCCATCCGAATGCCGGCATGGACTGTCCGCCTTGGAGACATGAGTTTTTCAATTTATTTAATCCATTATTATCCGGTCATGTTTTTAGACCGTGCCATATTTGATTTTTCTTCCTGCACTCCATTCTCCGTTCTGGGTGTTGTCATCAGCATAATTGTGTGTCTGGGAGCATCCTTTGTGAGCTGGTATGTGATAGAAAAGAAATTCACAAAGTATTGTTTGAATTGTTTATTTTATTGTTGACATTTCCGATTCCTTATAGTATATTATTACTTGTCCATAAGACATAGGACAATAATAAATGCGCGAGTGGCTCAGCGGTGGAGCACCTCCTTGCCAAGGAGGGGGTCGCGGGTTCGATCCCCGTCTCGCGCTTATCCCTTGCAAGTGACCGTTTTTGAAACGGTCTTTTTTTTCTATTCAGTTGTAGTTAAGGCTGTCTTTCATAGCCTGATAATACATTCCATAGTTATCATGAAATGACAATATATAGTTCTTTTCCGTGGTTCCTATCTCTACATGACCCATTAAGTCGGATATAACCCTTGTAGGTACATTAGAATAATGGAGCATAGTAGCAAATGTCTTTCGGATAAGATGCGAGCGGAAAGGCACAATACCGCACAGGGTACACAAACGCCTAAGCGTCCTGTCAAGCGAACGTATCCGGATAGTTTCCGAACCATCGTATACAAGATACAGGCTATGGTATCCGTTCGTCTGATGATGGTTTTTAACCGCTTCATAGATATATACCGCTTCAGGCAGTAAAGGGATTTCCCTGTGGGATTCCTGCGTTTTGGTGTCACCTGTTACATAGGTTAAGGAACCCTTATTGCCGTCCGCATCCCTTTCATAAATTTTTGAATCAGAGCAGATTATTTTTACCACTTTCCTGTCAAGGTCAAAATCCGTGAATTTCAGTGCCGCCAGTTCCCCGATTCGCAAGCCGAGGTAAAAGTTAAGGCACAGGGCAAGACAGGCAGAGCGTTTCAGTGGGTAGACATTATCTATCAGTACCGCTTTCAAAATGGTTGATACCGTATTTTTTGAAAGCGCACATTCAGACTTCTTTTCCATAGTGATTTTATTCTGTGGGATATTACGCTTAATGACTGTCCAGTCATACAGGCGTATCCCCTTATAGTCCATGTCACGCAGGTACACAAGGACGGAATGTACTATCTGGTAAATCCGTTCCAGTTCCTTGGAAGATATGGAGCCATTGGACACTATAGCAGAGTTTAAAAATGCTATGATGTCCTTCTCTGTTATGCTTGAGGTACACATTTCAACAAACGATGTTCCGCGATAGTATCTATTCCATGTCACCTCTATCCTGTCCATGGTACTTCCCCTGTTTACCTTGCATTTTGTTTTGAACCATTCCACGTATGCGGCGGAAAAGGTTATTTTTTCGCAGCTTTCCAGTTCGATTAATCCGTTTTGATATCCGATGTTTAACCATTCTTCTTTTGTCATGGGAACCACCCTTTTTTTTATAGAACCGTTTCAGATGTTCGGGTATCGGTATATATTCAGACACATTCGGAGCCAGTTCGGGAGCTTCAAAGGAATTAAAAAGCTTTGTCCACTTTGGGATATAGGTAAACTGCACGGTCTTGGCACCGAAGAGGGAAAGCCATATCGGTTCAAATTCCAGTGAATCGGCAATACGCGCTTCACTGTCTCCCTGTGGTTCTACCAGTACAATGTCCCTTCTGATTTTCCGCGCAACAGAGAACCATCCCATATAACAGCGGACTAAGTACATGGCGTCTGTCAGGTTGCGGAGCTTTACGTCTATGTCGAAGGTTTGCGAGAACAGGTACACGGTATGGTTATAATGCCGTTGCAGTTTGAAATAGTCCCTTACATCCGTACGGAAATTTTTAAAATTACGGTTATCCCATATCATTCCTACCTCGTCTATGAATATGACGGATTTTGGAGGAAAGGACATTTTCCCTATCTCGTTTACGTCAAACAGGTGTGCCCCCGGGACATATACGGTGGAGTAGACAGGACAGCCTTTTTTAATATAGCGGTAAGCGGTCTTTGCAAGAAAGGTTGTTTTGCCGCTTCCTTTCTTACCGAATACCATAATCAGCTTATACGGGTTCCTGTACTTGAAGAACAGGACAAAGCAGGGTATCAGGAAAAGCATGAAGATAACCCACAGTTTTATGAATGTTTCCATGATGCAACCCCTCTCCATATCTTAATCGTTAAAAGCAGTGTCATGACAAGGACGAATACCCAGAGTATGGCACCGAGCCTATCATCATTTACAAAGTTTGTCAGCATCAGAAGCCAGAGTTCAAACACACTGTTTAAATAGTCCATGTTATCTCCTTTCCTTTTTGAAGTGTAGCTGTCAAGTATCCCTTAAAAGTGAAACACGGAAGGGTTTTACCCTTCCGCGGTTCGTCCTTCTTATACGGAATGCCAGATACGGAACAGCATTCCCACGCCCAGTCCTGCAAGCATGATAAGCGCCATAATGAGGATAATGGGATTATCCGTTACAAAATCTAAATAACTTCCCATTGTGGTAACAAGCCACTGTACGATTTTGGATGCCATGGAAAGCAAGCCGTCCACAGTGTCAGCCGAAGAAGTAAGCAAAGTAAACATAGTTTTTTCTCCTTTCAAATATAGTGTTTATTAATTAGTAAACTGTCTCATGATAGAAACAAGTTTCCTCAAAATAGGGATAAGAATGATAGACATGCCGATATAACCGCCGTCCTTTAAAAAATTCCATATGGAAATCCATGTTTCCGCAAGCCATTCGGCAACCTTCAAAAGCATTGTGTCTATCTCCTTTTCGTTAATGTTCCGACCACCATGGATATCAGACGGAATATCCAGTCAATGGAATACAGGAATACCAAAGCGACCACGACCAACAAAGCCGTGTCGGGTATCTGCATCGCGCCATAGTCAAGTCCTAAAATGGAAAATACACTGTCAATCATGGTTATTCCTCCTTACAAACAGGATTACCGCCAGTATCACAAATACGGTTATCCAGACATATTCCTCGGGCAGTTTTGCCTTATCGCCAAGGGAAGGGTATCCCTCCAGCACGTTAGTATAGACAATGGAGTTGCCGCTTACATTCACCGAAGCATTTGGGGAAGGGGTGACAGTATAGTAAATATAGCTGGAATTATAGCCGTTATAATAACGGTTGAAATCCACCGCCACGCAATCATCGGAAAACGTAATCGTACTGCCGTTTACTGACGCCTTCTTTGCCAAATACAACGTTGCATTATAGGCATCATCGGAAGAGGTACGGAACCCTGCGTACTTATAGTAAGAGGGGTAGGAATCCACCATCCTGTCCATTAAGTCAAGAACGGAGGAATTCAAGGAGCCTGTCACCGAAGAAGAGTTTTCCGCAAGCAGGGCAACGGATTCCTCCAACAGGGCAACCACTTCCGTGTTATCCGTCTGTATGGTATAGACTGCCGCGTCACCGGAAGAAACGGACGATTCCATATCTTCTGTTGTAAGTGTACTTTCAAGGTTTTCGGGATTCCCGATATCCGTTACTGCCGTTTCCTCATAGGCGGCTTTCAGTGCGGAATCTTCCGCTACTTCCATTACCTGTCCGTTTACCGATATAAAAGTTGTAAGTGCTATCATCATTAATGTGTTCATGAACGAAACCTTCCGTATAAATATAGAATGATATAACCTGCACAGGTTATGGTTAAAAGCATCCAGCCGATGGATATGCCGGATGTAAACTCAAGTTTGTTAAAATATGTGGTTACAAAATAGGAAAAACACTGCATATATTCATTGAATAAAGCTATCATGGTATTCCTCCTTATTTGAAATCAATAAACACGCTCAACAAAAGCGATACAATGCAGATAGCCACAAGCACGGCGAGCGCGCCCCTGCAAAACGGCGGAAGGAGCATCACGGTTTCCCCGACAAAAAGGACGCCTGCAGACACCTGTTTCAGCACTGTTATGAAAGATTCAATGGCAGTTGCAATATAATCAACAATGGTTGTGATAAACCCGAAAATGGAATCAAAAAACTTAAACATTGCATTACCTCATGAAAAACTTTGCAAACCCTAACAGCATACAGGATATGGTAAGGGTAAATACCACGGATATGATGATATTAAAATTTCCTGCTGATGTATAGATGCTTTGGAGCATGGATGCCACAAGGGAAAAGGTCTGCCCGAACTGCACGGCATATCCAAGGACGCCAGTGGGGGAAAGTGTGTAGCTGTCAAGGTCAGAAAGTGCCCCGTCAGTGATTCCTGACTGTGCGTTATCCAGTGAATCAAGACTGCTGTTTAACTTATCGTTTGCCGCATTTCCCGACCCGTTATCATAGCCATTCATGGTATCATCCAGTAGCTGGTTATTTTCTTCCTGCAACTGCTGTTGGGCAAGGGAATCCTCATGAGCAGTTTCGCCCTGTTCCGTTATGGAATCCACTACCGCCTGATTACCGTTTGCGTAACCAATGGGTCCCAGATAAATAAAGCGGCGTCCCCATGCACCGTCCGTATAAGGAATGTCAGCCACTATGGAAAAAGTCGAGTTACTGACGGAAGGAGTAGTTGTAACCTTATATTGGCGGTCGAAATTTTCAAGATTGTAACCTGTAACGTCAGTTCTCCACTCTGTACCATCTTTTACAAGACCATATTCAACTTCAATCTCAGGGTCGAGGATGGTAATATCTTCAATAACAGATGTAGATTCATTGGTATTTACCGTGTTATACGTCCAGTTGCATTGCAAGGTGAAATTCTGCGAGGTCAGATACAGGTCTACAGGGGCGGAAAACATCAGCCAAAAGCTGCCGCCGCTGTAATAACTGCTGGTACAAGGGATGCTCTGACCCGAAATATTTACCACGGCATTATTTAAATAGACCTTTGCCGCACCGGAGGTACGGGTTACCGTAACCTTGAAATGCAGTTCCATAAAATACGAACCTTTTTTGGATACATTCACAGTGCCGTCATGGAAGGAAGAAAACTCCCCGTTTCCTTCGGTCACCACCTTTAGCTCATCAATTCCCCAGGTCGTACGAGCCATGGGTACACTGTCAGCATATGCCGTTACGGGGAGTATGAAAAACAGGAATGCAAAAAAGGAAAAAGAGATTAGAATGTTTGAAAGCTTACACTTCATGTTTCCAACCTCCCTTTCCCGTTTTTTTTTGTAAGTGCACTTTCCGTTATTTGAATGCTACATCCTGAATGTAGGCTTTATTACCCTGTATGGTGTAAGAAAAATGTGCCGTTTTCCCGACTATCTGTGGGTTTACAAGGGAGTGGAGGTTTTCAGGAAGCCACACTTCCTCGATTTTACTTCCACAGGCACCATGTTCCAGTTCACGGTCTGTAAAGGGGCTTACAGTCTGCAAAATACAGAAGGGTTTTCCTGTCTTTGAATTAAATTTCCGGTAGCCTAAGATTTTCTTTTCGTCCATAGTTTTCGTTTCCTTTCTGTTTTCGTTTGGTTTTTAGATTTATAGTTACATCATTTCTGATGCTACTTGCAACGCGGCTTACGCCGCGTTTCAAAGGGTAAAAGAGATGAAACAACTTGACAACCTTATGAAAAGAATGTTAAGTTAATATCATACGGGGTATCAGGCAGTTGTGCGTTTTAAAACGGACAACCGCCCTTGTAGTTGTGCCGTCCCACGGGGACGTGTTCCGTGGAACTAATTATATGATAAACCATTGTGTACGTAATGTAAATAATCATTGTGTACAAAATGTTAAAGAAATTTCTGTTCATTGTGTACAAAATGTACTATGAAGGAGAACTTATGAGTGACTTTAATCAAACCAAATATATTCAAGAATACAAAAAAGAAAAATATAGTCGTGCAGTAATAGATTTCAAAAAAGATGAAAAAGAAGCTATAACAAAACATTGGAAAAATAAAGGATTTAAGTCTTTTACTGACTATATAAGATATTTAATAGACAAAGATATGAACGGTGGAAAGAATATTTCTGTTGGTGATATCGTGCAGAGTGGGAAGGATAATTCCATTAATATCGGATAGCTTATGCCGTGTATGCGTTGTCCGACCCTACGCGGCTTCAAACCGCAGGTTTTCCGCACGCGCTTAACGGGCACGGACGAGGGTCGAAAGCTTCCACGGAGGGGTTGTGGACGTAAGGACGGCAAAAATGTGCCACTCCTACCCCTTCAAGGTTACGGGCAGTTTTCCGCACGCACTTAAGACGCGCCATGCGCTGTGCGTGCTAGGCTGTGAGGGGATAACCGTGGCACTGCCGTTAAGCTTCCACGGAGGGGACACTGGCTGACGGCAGGCTGTCAGGCATTAGCTCCGTTACTGGCTCCTGTAGGTTGAGCCTGTCACCATGAAAGGGAAAAAAGAGGGGGCACTGGCTGACGAAACGCTATGCAATAGTCATAATTCCGTCACAAAATATACGTTAAGTGGGGTCAGTATGCGAACCGCTAACGCTCCCGCATCTGGCGGCTGAAAACCGAGACAAAAAAAAAGACTGCCCCCAGTTAAGAGGGCAGAAGGAGGAAAGAAATACGACAAAACAGAACTAGTTATCGCTTTTTTTCTTGCAGTTTTTCTTATTGCGATAATCATGTATTTTATCAAGAATAGAATTTAACTTAACTCCGATATACGCACCTGTACCACACGCAAGACACCATGCAAATATTATCACTGAACCGATTATAACACCTTCGATAAACATATTAACATTCATTATTCAGCTACCTCCTTTCTATTTTTTTCTGGAATCAAAATATCTTAAAATCGACATAAAGATTATCAAAAATACGATATAACCGATAGCCGCTATGGCTTTCTGCATCTCCGTCACCTGTCCACCACCTCCATTTTTTTGTTACAGTCACCGCAAAGGATGTTTACCGTCTTTGTAGCGCGTACCGACATGCCACAGCAGGGACATTGATATTTACGCGTGCTGGACGGCTTTTTTGAAGACGAACTATCAGAACTACCATTTGCCGACTTACCGCCGCCTGTGGCACCCATCGGGATACGAATACGTTCATCACGGTTTATCAAAATATCCTCCCATCCCTGCAGACAAATATATTCAATCAGGGATTCGGAGGGGGAAGTCACCGACCATCCTATCCGGCTGTCATATTCAATGACTAAGCCTACGCTTTCCGCTTTTTCTTTGAATTTCTTATTATGATAAGTATTGCCGCGGCTACAGTCCTTAATGTCGTTTTGTAAATTATAAATGTGCACCATTTCATGCAGCAAAGTTGAGACTACACTTTCAATCGGTCTGTCAAGAGTACCGGCCCCAATGTTCAACTCATACCGCCGCGTATCCTTGCTTTTCCACACCTTACCACAGGTTACATGTCCGTAAGCACGGGGGGTAGACATTATTGTTATAATCGGCTCTTCCAATTCGTTATTAAATTTGTCAGCGTTAAGCTGCCGATACATCTTTTCCAGGTATCCAGTGACGCGGCTGGATTTTACAAGCTCTTTCATACCCTTTTTCCTTTCTCCCCGTATAGCCAGTAGGACAGCTTTTCCATTAATTTGTGTAACGTGCCTTCATCAATTCATATAAATCCGCCCAGTAAGTATCGCATTCGGCAAACATGGAAACGGTATTCCAAATCAATGTAGTTACCGGATGCCCAAACCCAAATATATCTACCACTTTTTCAAAGTCATTTATGGTAATCAAATCACACATTTTTTTCCTCCTTTACTCTGCATCAAATGAATCACACAATATATCATTTACATCACTAATGCTAAATGTATCAATATCCGAACAAATCCACGTCATATAGACTACGGCGGGAAAAAGAGGGTCCGTCAAACCGGAAAGACGTGCATATAAATCTATCACTGCGCTGTACTGGGAAGCACTTCCGCAAGTAAAAAGATTGTTTACACAACAAACATCTACAAATCTCATTTTCTTTTCTAAAATAGTCATTTTTCAATCTCCTTTTTTCTCTGATAATCTGTAGGTTATACGCGTATCTCCCTTACAAGTATATTATCTCACATTGTGTACGAAATGCATATTGACATTGTGCACAAAACGCGACAAAAGTAATATACATTGTGTACAAAATAATTGAAAGTGTACATACAAACATTGTGTACACAATAAACAAAAACAATCACTTTTGAAGTGCACTTTTTTGTACAGATTGACGGAAAAATCGCGACCCCTTACCGCTTTCGCGATAAGGGGTCGGCGGCGCTCTTAGGAGCGCCTGAAGTTTCCGAGGAGGGTCTTTTGTAGTTTTTACATCCCCGTCTTATTATGCACATATCACAGCCTTTAACAAGCAGGTAGGGACAATGCTTCGTGGCACAGACAGGCTCATAAATACAGGATTTTGAAAGTGTACAGACAAATTCGTTACACATCCGTTTCACCTTCTTCCTCAAACGGGGATTTCACAAAGAAATACCATTTTTCGTCAAGATAGGTTTTTACATCCATTTCTACCACTTCCTTTCCCGTGAATACCTTTATCTTATGAATGCGGCGCAAGAATGCTTTCCATGTCAACTCCTGATATTTCTGTATGTTGGGATACTGGTCACGGATGTCTATGTTTGTAAGGATGAACACCTTAGTAAAACACGCCTGTTTATTGTTGTAACGGGCAGGGAATTCCACGGGGTAGCCGTCAAGGTATTTCAGCATGTCGTCTATCTGCAAGCTGCTGCGGAACTCCTCAAACACCACAATGTCCTGCCCTTTATAGCTATCAAAGGGATGCTCATAATCCGTAACACGGTAAACATTGGAATAGCCGTATTCCTCCATGACGGAACGGGTCTTGCCTGTGCCGGGCATTCCCCAGATATAAGTTACTTCAAGGTTACGCCATGTATCCTTGAATTTTTCCTCCAGAACAGACTGCCTTACCTTGTCTATCTTATCTATCTGGGTAATATAGTTCGGTGACTGTTCCAGTATTTCAAAAGTTGTCATGCCCTGTTTTATCATGTCGTAAAGGTCGGTCAGGTCATTGCGCTGTCCCTGTCTTTCCACAGGCATTTCTCCATACTCCTCATGGGAATCCCTATGGTTCGTGCCTTCTTTATCCGTACCGTACCATTTACCCTCCTTGAATACATAATCGCGGTTATCCTGTGCAGTTCCTTTTGCCATGTCAAAGTGACCGCCGTCAAACCGTTTCTTTATCGTTGAAAACCGGACACCGCCTGTACAGTGGATATAAATGTGTGTATGGAACGTGCCATCCTCTCCCGTTTCGTCACTCATACACCAATAGATACAGTTTTTAAATTTAGCCAGCTGCAATCTGATTTTTTCATGGGTATATCCTTTTTCAATGGGATTATTGATTGTTATTAACCATTTGCGCGATTGTGAATCCGTCATTTCATCTCTACCTCCACTAAGACCTTGGGAAAGACAATCCTTTTCTTTCCCAAACCCTATCTTTGGGCGGCACTAATGCGCAGCCTGTGCTTCACTCTGCGTTCCGCTTGTCTCCGCATAAGTGCCGCAGGGGGGGGTTATGAATGATATAACGGGTGAGACAAATGTCTTTTTCTCCCCCATGCCCCCTCTTTTTCCAAATAATGTTATCAATTATTTTTCCGTTATTTCATTTTCTAAATAATGTTATCATTTCTTTTTTTGAATGAATGCAGAAGGGGACAATGATATTTCTTCATAATCCCAAAAAGAGGGATGTTTGATATAGTTGTATATTTCCATAAAATCCTGATGCAGGGGGATTATATAAGCGTGTGGGTATTCTTTTTTTACTCTCTTGATATAAACAAAATCATCAAACAATATATACACATGTGTAGCTTGTAAATATCCTGTGAAATTTTGACGCATATCAGATAAGCACCAGAATTTTACGTTATAATTTTTTAGGATTTCTTTGATAGATTCATGAGTAATCCCATGCTCTAGAGGACTGATAAATAATAATAAGAATTGTTTTGAATAATTATCTTTCTGTTTCATTTTGTTACATCTCCCTTGCAATTTTGCGACAGCGACAGAAGTTAAAGGGGTTCGTGTCGCGGTTTTTTTTCAATGTTTACAAGGGGTTGCGGAGTTTTTGCGACTGCGACAGAGGTTGGGGGTAATACTAGCCCCAACCTCTCGGGGCTTCGCCGGGGGAACCGCACGGGTCCCGACTAAAGTCGGGAACCCCGTGACGGGTTCGATCCCCGTCTCGCGCTCTCGAAGAACAAACGAAGCGGTACTTTTCGGTATCGCTTCGTTTGTTTTTCGAGCCCAATTCCGGATTTGAAGGTTCCATCTTCTCCGCCGCCACTTCTGTCCACGTAAAACCTTCATCACCCTTATCTTTTACTGTTCAATCTTATCCGCATACTTAATCCGGTAAATACGTCTCAGGGAATCATCAATACGCTCCTCCGATATCGTTCCGTCCTGCACCGCCTGCAAAACGCCATTGTACGCTTTCTCAAAATCCTCAGGCATCAGCAGCATATCACAGCCGGCTCGAAGCGCCATAATAGCCGCCTCATCCGAATCATAGTACTGTGTAATCGCAGACATATTCAAAGCGTCTGAGATAATAACTCCCTTGAATCCCATCTCGTTTCGCAAAATATCCGTTACTACTGCAGAAGACATAGAACATGGCGTGTTATCCCCGGTAAGAGCCGGAGCAGACAAATGACCTACCATAATCATATTGGCTCCCGCATCAATCCCCGCCTGAAATACGGTAAATTCATTTGCACGGAATTCCTCCAACGTCCTGTCGGTAGTTGCCATACCGTCATGAGTATCCTGAGTTGAACTGCCGATGCCCGGAAAATGCTTCAGGCATGCGGTTACGTTCTGATCCTCAACTCCCTGCATCATAGCGGTAACAAAAGGTATTACCCCAGCCGCATCAGAACCGTAAGCACGACTGCCAAGGGCGCTTCCTTCCACGCTGTTAATATCTGCAACCGGAGCAAAATCAAGATTAAAGCCCAACTCGTTCAAATAACTGCCGATGGTGCTGCCTGCCTGATAAGCATTGTCGGCATCACCGGTTGCACCGATAGCCTGTGCCGTATCGACTTTTGTTCCTAACCCTGCATCTGCTACGCGGCTGACACTTCCACCTTCTTCATCCACTGCAATAAACAGAGGATACTTAGTATACAGCTGGGTATTATCAATCATTTCTTTCAACTGTTCCTCTGACTGTATGTTTTTGGAAAAATATACAATTCCACCCACTGCATATGTTGATAACGCTTCTCTGGTCCCATCCCCGGCTTGTATTGCCGTTCCTACTCCTGTGATGGCTTCCGGCGTCACAATAAACAAGCCTGCTACTTTATCTTCAAGCGGCATCACCTCAATACCCGCATTTACAATCTCATCCAGCTTCTGCTCCGGCGTAAGCTCCACCACCGTCTCTGTGGAATCCGGCTCTTCTATCGTCTCCTCTTCTCCAAGCATTGCGTTCACTTTGTCCTGTCGTTGTGCATCCTGTTCCTTCGCCGTCTGCGTCAGATAGTTAACTCCCGTAACAATCCCGACTGCAAATATCGCTATCAGTACAATAACCGTTGCATACGCAGCAATCTGATTTCTCCGGCGTCTTTTCCTTCTCTCTTCTCTTCTGTCCTGCTCGTTGTAATCCATAAACTCCTCCATGCTGCCGATAACCTGCAAATTAGAGGGGCAGCACAAATATATTCTTCCCTTCCCCATTGTACCTTACTTTACGCGTTTTTTCCACAGGAAAAAATTTCTTTAGAAAAAATTAAGAGAGCGTATCGATTACCTTCAATCAACACGCTCTCTCAAACTATGCTATCCAATGGACTTTTCCTCTCTTTCTTCCTTCCATCTTTTCTTCTGTGCTTTTTCCACTTTTCTTCTGTACTAGGGTACTGTAACGTCCAATTCTTCTATCCTTTGTGATTCGCTACTTTCTCTTCTGTGTACTCAGCTATGTATCATTCATCTTCTGTTCTTTATTCATTTGTACATCAATGGAAGAATTATTTTTTTCTTTTAAAATAAGCTACTGTTTTTGGTGGTCCGTACCTCTCTTTCTACAGATTTTTCTTTTGTCTTCTATTGTTTTCTCTTTTGTTGATTTTATTATATCTTTCCTCCTTTATTTTGTCAACACATTTTTTAAAATATTCCTTATTTTTTTCATCTTTTTTTCTTTTATGGTATTTATTTACACTATTTTCCTCTTTAAACATTATTTTCTACAGAATTTCTATAATTCAAAGAAAAATAATGTCATAATCAATCCGACTTTTCTTATATTTTTGACAAAAGCTGTGTTTTTTGGAATACAAGTAAATATAATAATCAGAAAAGTTAGGATTCCACGCTACGGGCAGTCAAGTATTTGGACAATAGCTTGCAGAAAAAGAAATAGTGGAAAAACAAAAACTCCGGGGGAGCAATCGGAAGAGGGCATCCCAAAGTCAGTATGACTTCCGTCAAACCCGACTTCGGATGCCCTCTTTACAGAACATCATAAAACTTAGACAACGCCCTTTCACACCTACAGTTTTGTAATTACAAAAATATCATAAATCGCCTTGATCGCCGTTTCAAAGTCTTCGTTCGCCACACCAATGATGATGTTTAACTCGGAGGAGCCCTGATCTATCATTTTCACATTGACATTACTGTGCGCCAGCGCGGAAAAAATCCTTCCCGCAGTACCCCGGGTAGATTTCATTCCACGTCCCACCACGGCGATTAACGCCAAATCAGCTTCAATATCAATGGAGTCAGGATTTACAAGTCTGTGAAGTCCCGCTACTACCTTCTGCTCCTTGTGCATAAACTCATCCTGATGCACAAATACAGTCATCGTATCAATGCCCGAAGGAACATGTTCAAAGGAAATGCCATTCTCCTCGAATGCCTGCAATACCCTCCTGCCGAACCCAATTTCAGAGTTCATCATATCTTTCTCAATATTTACGGCACAGAATCCCTTCTTGCCCGCAATACCGGTAATCACATATTTCGATTTCTGACAGGTGCTTCCCACAATCCAGGTGCCATTATCCTCAGGTGCATTCGTATTACGAATATTAATGGGAATTCCCTCCTGGCGCACAGGGAAAATTGCGTCCTCGTGCAGAACAGTTGCACCCATGTAAGAAAGCTCACGAAGCTCTCTGTAGGTGATTACCTCAATTCCTCTGGGATTTTCAATAATTCTGGGATCTGCAATCAAAAAGCCTGATACATCGGTCCAATTCTCGTACACATCTGCCTTGCAGGCTTTTGCAACAATAGATCCGGTTACATCGGAACCGCCTCTGGAAAAGGTCTTAACCGTCCCGTCAGGCAAGGAACCATAAAAACCGGGGACTACTGCTTTCTTACACTCCGTCAGCTTTGCGGAAAGCACCTCATTGGTCTTATCCGCATCAAAGTCACCGTTCTCATCAAAGAAAATAACGGTTGCGGAATCAATAAACTCATAGCCTAAATAACTTGCCATAATGATGCCGTTTAAATATTCACCTCTGGAAGCTGCGTAATTACTGCCCAATTTTGCTTTGAAATTCTTTTCGATTACCTTAAATTCCTCATCCAGACTAAGCTCTAACTGCAAGCCTGCAATAATTTCCTCGTAACGCTCCTTGATTGCCTTCAAAGCAGCCTTAAAGTCCTTGCCTGCCTCAGCCAAATCATAGCATTCATAAAGCATATCCGTTACCTTGGTGTCGTCCTTAAATCTTTTGCCGGGCGCGGAAGGCACCACATACTTTCTCTCTTTATCTGCCCGGATAATGCTTCCGACTTTTTTAAACTGCTCTGCGCTTGCCAGCGAGCTTCCTCCGAATTTTACTACCTTTGACATAATGCTTTGCTCCTCATAATTAGTTTTATGCTTCGTTTTTTAAAAATTTATCAATCAGCTTATGACCTTCGGCAATGAAATTGCCGCTCTCCCGTCCGTCCGCTTCCGTGTAATTCCACGTATTCTTCTGCGACTTTGTGCTGTCATAGAGCATATAAGGTACATTGTCCGATGTATGGGTGCGCACGCGAACCGGCGTCGGATGATCCGGCAGTACAAGAAGTCTGAAATCCTCTCCCGCAGCCTCCATCTTCGCGACTACAGGTCCGATTACTTCGGAATCGAGATACTCGATTGCCTGTACTTTGCGTTCCACACTGCCCTGATGTCCCATCTCATCGGGTGCTTCTACATGAATATACGCAAAATCATATCCGTCCTCGGTGACAGCTTTCACAGCAGCTTCCACCTTGCCCGCATAGTTGGTATGAAGACCACCGTTGGCGCCCTCCACCAGTGCAACGCCCATTCCGGCGCCCACGGCAATTCCCTTTAATAAATCAACCGCAGATACCATCATACCCTTTTTACCGGTCTTTTCTTCAAAAGAGGAAAGCTGCGGCTTTGTGCCGGCTCCCCAGAACCAGCAGCAGTTGGCGGGATTCAGTCCCCGTTTCTTTCTTTCTATATTAATGGGGTGATTTACTAAAATGTCATAGCTCTTTTTCATCATATCTCTCAGGGTTTCATCTTTGGGGAGATACTGCCCTATCACCTGACCGAGCACGTCATGGGGCGGCGTCAGCTCAACCACCTGACCGTTATTCCAAATCAGACAATGACGGTAGCTGGTTCCCACATAGAACTGAAAAGTCTCATTGGCAAGCTGTTCCATAACCGCATGTAACAACACTGCACAATCCTCCGTGCTGATTTCGGAGGAGCTGTGGTCAATAATGGTCTTCTCCTCAAACGGAACATCGTCCTCTGATATCGTTACAATATTACAGCGGATTGCAATATCCGTATCCTTCATGGGAACTCCGATACTGAGTGCCTCCAGCGGAGAACGTCCTGAATAGTATTTTTTGGGGTCATATCCCATAACCGACAAATTAGCGGTGTCAGATCCCGGATTCATGCCGTCCGGAATCGTATGCACCATACCAACCTCCGAAAGCTTGCTCAGTCTATCCATATTCGGGGTCTTGGCATATGCCAGCGGGGTCTTGTCCCCAAGCTCCGCTATCGGCTCATCCGCCATACCATCGCCTAAAACTACAATATATTTCATAACTTATTCCTCCGAAATATTAAAATAAACGAATCTTGGAAAGAACCGCATTTCCCAGTCCTGCACATTTATCATAAAACTCTCTTTCTGTCGTCACGGCAGTGATATATCCCGCATCCGTTTTACGTCCTTCCACTATAATAGCCGTACTGCCGGGAAACGCCTTTTCCACAGCTTCTTTATCATCGGCATTGACTCTGATAAAGAAGCTTCTTTTGGTCTCAGCCACATCTGCAAGCGTAACCTCTTCCTCATCCCAGAAGCACATAACGCTCTTGCCCTGATGCCTTGCGCAGTCAACCACATCGGACACCACCGCGCTGGCAGTCGGCAGCTTGCCTGCTCCGCGTCCGTAATACATGGAATCGCCCAGCATATTACCGGTTACAAATACGGCGTTAAATACATCATTTACCATGGAAAGAGGATGCTCCCTGCTAATCAGGAAGGGAGCGACCATCGCAAGCACCGTATTTTCATCCAGCGCCCTGCTCATACCCAACAGCTTAATGGTCATACCTGCTGCCTTGGCATACAGGAAATCATCTGCCGTAATTTTGGTAATGCCTTCTGTAAAAATTTTCTCGGAATCCACATTCTTGCCCATCATCAGGGAAGAAAGGATTGCAATTTTACGACATGCGTCATGTCCCTCAATATCTGCCTCGGGATTGCTTTCCGCATAACCGTTTTCCTGCGCCTGTTTTAATACATCGTCAAAGCCGGCGCCCTCTTTTTCCATTTTACTTAATATATAGTTAGTAGTACCGTTTAAAATGCCGGTAATTGCTTCGATTTTCTCAGCGGTCAGAGAGTAGTTCAGCGGACGGATAATCGGAATGCCTCCGCCGACGCTTGCCTCAAACAGATAATTACAATTATGCTCCACTGCCAGCTTTAACAGCTCCGGACCATGCTTTGCCACCAGCTCCTTGTTGGAGGTACACACGCTCTTGCCTCTTTCCAGACACTGTCTGGTAAACTGATACGCAGCGCCCACACCGCCCATAACCTCACAAACGATATCTACCGTATCATCCTCAAGAATCTGATTGAAATCATGAATTACCTTCGCTTCATAGGGGTCTCCGGGAAAATCCCGCAAATCCAGAATATACTTTACATTCAGCTCCTGTGCGGACTTTTTGTCAACCATTTCTTTATTTTTTTCAATTACCTCAACCACACCGCTTCCCACAGTGCCATATCCTAATACAGCTACGTTAATCATAATTCTCTCCTTATTCTTTTGCTAAAATTTTGACGTGATGCACGCCCTTTTGCTCTTCCACCTGTTCAATCATCTTAGATACATCGCCTGTGGTCTGAAGCATCTGAACGCTCAGGCTTAACGAAGCAATCCCGTTAATAGGAATACTCTGATGTATGGTCAGGATATTCGCATGATACTCTGCAATGATTTTCAATACATCGGACAATAACCCCGGTTCATCATCCATCTGAAAGGTCAGTGTAAATGTCGTTCCCTGTGAGTTGTCATGAAATTGAAAAATATCATCCTTATACTTATAAAAAGAACTACGGCTGATGCCGACAGCATCAACCGCTTCCTGAATGGTCAGAACCTTTTCTGACTCCAGAAGCCTCTTTGCTTCAACTACCTTTAATAATACTTCGGGTATTGCCCTCTGCTTTACAACAAAATATTTGGCTGTCTCTCCCATATGTTTTCTCCACTGATATTGCAGTCATTGTGTGAAATATATGTACAAATCACGCAGCGTTTTTGCATCGCGGACACTTGTTTGTCAACGAGGGATATTTTAGCACAGAAAAATCAGATATGCAAGTAGTAAATTATAGATATTGGAAAAAAGAAGAATTATGCTTTGCCATGATATATCACACATGGCAAAGCATATTCAATCCATATTTTGAAAATTGGGGCAAAACATGTACGTATACACGTTTTGCGTGTTTTTATTCCGAATCATTAAATTAACGGATATTTATCAGTCAATGTCTGTACAATCGCTCTCGCCTCAGGAACCTTCTCCTCGCCGCCCTTGATAACCATTGCGATTGCCTCGGCGATTTTGTCCATATCCTCCGTATTCATTCCTCTGGAGGTAACGGCAGGCGTTCCGAGACGGATGCCGCTGGTTACAAACGGAGACTGGGGATCGTTAGGAATCGTGTTCTTGTTGCAGGTAATATGTGCAGCGTCAAGAAGCTTCTCCACAGCTTTACCGGTTAATCCAAAATTAGTCAGATCAACAAGCATAAGGTGATTGTCCGTACCGCCGGATACAATCTTAATGCCTCTGTCCATAAGTCCCTTGCAAAGAGCCTGGGCATTATCAATAATACCCTGCTGGTAAGTTTTGAACTCATCGCTGAGAGCCTCTTTGAAGCAGACAGCCTTCGCTGCGATAACGTGCATCAGAGGACCTCCCTGAATGCCGGGGAAAATCGCTTTATTGAAATTAAATTTTTCGTTTGCTTCTTTATTACAGAGAATCAGACCGCCGCGGGGTCCGCGTAAGGTCTTATGGGTAGTGGTAGTCACCACATCCGCATAAGGAATCGGGCTTGGATGCAATCCTGCTGCCACCAGACCGGCAATGTGCGCCATATCCACCATAAGCACTGCGCCTACTTCGTCAGCCACTTCACGAAACTTTTTAAAATCAATGGTACGCGCATATGCGGAAGCGCCTGCAATAATCATTTTGGGCTTATTTGCAATGGCAAGCTCACGCATTTTATCATAATCAAGGAATCCGTTATCATCCACACCATAAGGTACAATATTAAAATATTTACCGGACATATTAACCGGGCTTCCGTGTGTCAGATGTCCGCCGTGGTCAAGATTCATTCCCATAATGGTATCGCCGGGCTTACATACCGCAAATTGCACCGCCATGTTTGCCTGTGCACCGGAATGGGGCTGTACATTTGCATAATCGCAGCCAAACAGTTCTTTTGCTCTCTCAATGGCAAGATTCTCTACTACATCAACGCAGTCACATCCGCCGTAATATCTCTTTCCGGGATAACCTTCCGCATATTTGTTGGTAAGAGGGCTTCCCATAGCCGCCATTACCGCCTTGCTTACCCAGTTTTCCGATGCAATCAGCTCAATGTGGCTGTTCTGTCTTGCCTGCTCGTCCACAATCGCCTGAGCGATTTCGGGGTCTACATTCTTCACTTCGTCCAATGAATACATGATTTTCCTCCTGCCTTACCGGGTTCATCCGGATTATTTATTTTCACACGCTGACGCGTCACATAAGTCTCCTAAAGTGTAACACGGTTTCTATCGTTTTTCAAGGCATTGTTTTCCGTGAGGATACTTCCCCGATGAAAAAAAGTCTATACTAACTCCTTTTTCCCTGCTACAATAGAATGGAATAAAAAACAAATGACCCTAAAAAACAGGAGAAAAATAATGTACCACATTATAATCAATCCCGCTTCCCGTTCCGGGAAAGGCCTGGATGTCTGGAAAAAGGAAGTGGAACCGGGGCTCCATCGGGAAAATATCAGCTATCGCTCCTACTTTTCCAGAGAAGCCGGCGATGTAGCGCGTATTGCTGCCGACATCTTAAATAACAATGAAGAATGTCCCATCCGAATCATTATTCTGGGCGGCGACGGAACGGTCAACGAAGCGCTACAGGGTATGAAGGACACCTCCGGCGTGATTCTGGGTTATATTCCCACCGGTTCCAGCAACGATTTTGCATTAGACCTGGGCATTCCTACAGAACCTGCGCAGGCGCTGCAGTTGATTCTTCATACCGGCAGGACATACCCTATGGATTTGGGAACCGTCACCTATGACGACGGCACAAAGCGCCGCTTTGCAGTAAGCTGCGGTATCGGTTTTGATGCCGCAGTCTGTGAGGAAGCATTACATTCCAATATAAAGAAATTGTTCAACAAAATCGGTCTGGGCAAGCTTACTTACCTTGGCATCGCGTTAAAACAGTTGTTTACTGCCAAATCCGTCTCCTGCACGCTTACTCTGGATGACGGCGAGCCGATTGCCATACGAAAGCTGCTTTTTATCACCTGTATGCAGCACCGCTTCGAGGGCGGCGGCTTTATGTTCTGCCCCGCTGCAGACGCTACGGACGGTCTTTTAGATTTATGTTCCGTCGGTGATGTGCCAAGGCTTTTGATTCTTTTTGCCCTTCCTACCGCCTTCAAGGGAAAGCATTACATTGTAAAGGGTATCAGACCTTACCGGGCAAAAAAAGTCCGCATTGAAACCTCCACCCCGCTCTGGGTACACACAGACGGCGAGGTGAGCCGCAGAACCAACGCATTTTCCGTGGTCTGTGAACCTCAAAGTATACAGATAATCGGATTCTAAAGGTTTTCTTAAGATTCTTTAAGGATTCAAAAAAAGGCATTGCTTTTTCTTTACGAATCGCTATACTGTTTAATTAATAAGAAACAGTATTGCGATTCGTTTCTTAAGAAAGGCAAGGTTTAATATGAAAAAGGCAAAACATATGTATGTAAAATACAAACATGCCCTCCCGCTTATCATATATGGAATTATTTATTTGTTGTGGTTTTCCTGGCTGGAGCAGAAGGTTACCAGGCACTATAAGGTAATACATATGGCGGCTGACGATTATATTCCATTTTGTGAGGTATTCATCATCCCATACTTTTTATGGTTTCTGTATGTAGCTGCTGTTGTCCTCTTCTTTTTCTTTAAGAACAAAACGGATTATTACAGGGTATGTCTCTTCCTCTTTACCGGAATGACGGTTTTTCTCATTGTATCGACATTCTGGCCAAACGGACATCACTTGCGCCCCATCGTGATGCCAAGGGAAAATATATTTACCCATATGGTAGAATATTTGTACAGTATCGACACAGCTACAAACCTTTGGCCAAGCATCCATGTGTACAACTCTCTGGGTGCCCATTTCGCAATCATGCACAGCAAGGAGTTTGAGAATAAAAGAGGCATCCGTATCGGTTCCCTGATACTTGCAGTCTCCATTATTCTCTCCACCGTATTCTTAAAGCAGCATTCTGTTTATGATGTGCTGACCGCTTTTGTGATGGCTGCCATCATGTACACGCTTGTATACCGATACGACTTAATTATGACAGTTCGTGCAAACCGCGCAAAGAAGAAAGCGAAACCGCAAATCAGCTAAAAAAACTCCGTATTCACCTACTGGATGGATACGGAGTTTTCTCTTTGAAACGACGGTACTTTAATTAAATTTAAAAATCTTCTGGCAAATTTTATAACCCTCCACGGAAAGCTTGCGTCCTCCCCTGCCGGGCAGATTCATGGCGCCGCCCATGATGCCGCGTCTTAACTTATAGTAAAGCTTCTTATCTTTATTTTTCAGATACTGCCACAGTTCTTTTTTCTTCATCAGATTCTCTTCGGTACCAGAGCGAATCATTAAAACAGAAGAAACCGTTGTGACAATTTCAAGATAATTGAACATATACTGATATAATCTCTTGTTTTCCATAATCCTGGTCTTATTTTCCACCATATAGTCTACCATAATCTTGTTGACTTTGATCTGCTGGTCAATACGGGATATCATAATGCTCTCATTTACAGACTGGTCTTCCCTGCCAATATAGTAACGGTAAAAATTCACATCCAGATAATACATATTCTTTACATAGGGCAATGGTTCAAACACATAGATGTTATCCACATAAAAGGTTTTCTCGGGAAGCTGAATGCCGCAGTCCTGCAACAGTCTGGTACGGAAAATAACAGAGTGCATCAGAATATAATGTCCCTTGGTAAAATGACGGCAATCCTCCCAGGTGAACATCTGATTTTTCGGCAAAATATGACGGTATTGCATTACTTTCTTGTGTTTTTCCCCCTCTTTATCATAAACAAAATTGCTGATAAGCATATCCAGAACTCTGTCGCCGCCTGCCAGTCTGCGAAGGGTATCCAGAATCTCCCTGTAGGCATCCTCCTTCACCCAGTCATCACTGTCTACCACTTTAAAATATAGCCCTGTAGCATTGGCAATTCCCACATTTACCGCAGATCCATGTCCGCCGTTCTCCTTGTGGATTGCCTTGATAATAGTTGGATATTTCGCTGCATATTCATCGGCAATCTCTGCAGTCCGATCCTTGGTTGAACCATCGTCAACGATGAGAATCTCCACATCCTCTCCGCCGACCAGCAGAGACTCAATACATTTCCTCATATAATTTTCCGAATTATAGCATGGAATTGCTATGGATAACAGCTTCATTGGTATGTTTCCTCCTCATATCTCTCATTTCCCAGTTTTATGCTCAAATACTTTGTATATGCGGCAAACGCCTTTGGAATGGGATAATTTTCTTTTGTTTCCTCCGGCGTAATGTACAGCCAGTCCTTTGTCTCTCTCCCCGGTGTACCTGTCTCCAGTTCATCCACCCGTATCATATACCCCTTCATATGCCATTCCTTATGGCTAAAAATATGGGTTGCCTCCTGCAGGGGCTGAATACGAATTGTCCTGATGCCATTGTCCGCCAGATATCGGCATACCTCCTCTGCCGTGCAAAAACCGCTGAGAGAAGGAAATTCGTACATTCCCGCCAGCAGACCTTTTTTTTCCCGCTTACGGACAGCCGTCTTATTCTCGTCCCGAATCACCAGTATGGTTTTCTCTTCCACGGCGCGGGGCTTCGGCGAAGCCTTCTTGGGATATTCCGCTTCCGTGCCCTGTCCATGCGCCGCACAAAGCTGCGCCAGAGGACATTCCCCACAGTGAGGGACTCCGTTCGGAATGCAGACACATGCCCCGATTTCCATCATTGCCTGATTAAAATCTCCCGGTCTGTCATGGGGAATTACCTGAAGCAAATCCCGCTCCACAGCCTGCTTCACCTTCGCATCCGATATCGGTCGGGCATCCGCCCGGATACGGGAAATCACGCGGAGCACATTTCCATCCACCGCAGGGACAGCCCGCCCATAGGCAATGGAAGCGATGGCGCCCGCCGTATAGCTTCCGATTCCCTTAAGCCCTATAAGCGCCTCATAGGTATCCGGCATTCTGCCCCCATATTCCTCCATAATCTGAAGCGCCGCCTTCTGCATATTCCGCACCCGGTTATAATAGCCCAGACCTTCCCACAGCTTCAAAAGCTCCTCTTCCTCCGCCTGCGCCAGCGCCTCTATGTTTGGAAGTCTTTTCATAAACCGTTCAAAATACGGCTTTACCGCTTCCACCCGGGTCTGCTGCAGCATAATTTCCGACACCCACACTCTGTACGGAGTCGGTTCCTCCCGCCACGGAAGAATGCGTCTGTTACTATCATACCACGTAAGCAGCGGATTTGGAATCGCAAAAAAATCACCTTTTCTAAAGATTGTCTTAATTTCAGGTAAATTTTTATCTGAAAGTTCTTCCTTTGTGAGAACTACCGGAACCGCCTGATTGAGAAGCAGACTGTCAGCCGTCACCTTACAGTCATACGCCAGAATCTCCACTCCGGCATCCCGGGCTTTTACCAACGCATCGGCAAATGCCTGCTGGGTATCCGTATTCGGTGTAAAATACCGGACGCCCTCCATCTGTATCACAAACAACACAAAAACCCGGTAGCCGTTTTCCTTTGCCAGAACCAGCTCTTCCACATGCTTCACCGCACGCTCAGACGGCGCGTCGGGAAAACGGACCACACCATCTTCCTCCAGAGTCACGCCCTTTACTTCCATAAAGATTTTTTCATGCTCCGTCTCAATATAGAAATCAAACCGGGAATTGCCGTAGGTGGTCTCCGGGCGCACAAAAACAAGGTCGGGAAAGAGCGCTTTCGTGTGCAGCCACTCCTCCACAACCCTGTTCGGCGCCTGGGAATCCACATTCACCAGACGGCCACCTTTTTCCGCCGCAATTAAATCAAACGCGGTGGAGCGGTCCGGATTGTCGCTCTGTTCCAAATAGACTTTGGCGCCTTCCGTCAACAGCTCCTTACACCGCCCCGTATTCTTAACATGCACTTTTTCCCGCTTTCCTTCCAAATTTACATAAGCAACAAAGCGGTTTTGCCTCTCTAAAAACTCAGCCTGTACGATATGTTGGTATTTCATTCGTAAAAATTTCTCTCTTTCTGCTTCTGCAATACGGCACTAACGCCGCAGGTACTGCCTGTGATGCGCTGCTTGTATGTATGGACTGGTCATCAAAGAAAATCTGCGCACCGAATGCTTTCAACACATCCTTCTTTTCCACGCCGCCTAAGAAAAAGACCTCATCCACCCGCACATCCCACGCCCGCAGCGTGCGAATCACTCTCTCATGGGCAGGCGCACATCTGGAAGTAACCAGCGCCGTCCTGATGGGACAATCCTCCACACCCAGTAACTTCTGCAAATCTGACAGCTTCCGCAGGAAATTTGCAAAGGGTCCTTTCTCCAAAGGGCTTTCGGCATTCATCTCTTCATTTTTCTCAAAAGCTCCCAAGCCCTTTTCCTGAAAAATCCGCTCAGATTCATCCGTAAATACTACCGCATCTCCGTCAAAGGCAATACGTATCTGCGCGGTTCGTCCGCCTTGGGAAATCTGCATTTCCTTCGTTTGCTCCGGCGTACAGATAATCCCTGCCGCAATCCCGCTGTCAATGGCAGACTGTACGTCGTCTTCATACGCCGACAAAAACAAATCCGTATGAAATGCCGCAAGATAGGGTGCAAGGGAAGCCCCGCCTGCAAGTACGGCTCTTGTGATATTCAGTCCATAATGCTTGATGGCATTGAACACCCGAAGGGAAGTATCCGCACTGTTGCGCGACATCACGATAACTTCAACCAGTTCCCTGTCCTTACAATAATCATTTAACCCAAGCAGCGACTGAATCAGCCGAAAGCCGGGACCCGGTTTTAAAATATTTTTTTCATGCTGTATCTGATATTTGCGGTACGCCTCCACTCCCTCACGTTCAAAAATATCATTCTCAACTGTGAGGTCAAATAATGCTCTGGTAGAAACGCCGATAACCATTTTATCATCTAACCGATAAGACATCTGCAGGCTCCTTTCCTCATGAATACAATATGAATATCATAAGCATTCAAAAATTCCTGCCGGAGCTTATCTCAGAAGTTCAACCTCAGTCCGCTCTATCTCAAGCGGTTACACTCGTATTTTTCCAACGTAAGCAGACATCCTTTCAGGGATTCATAGCGTTCCTCGGTATCGCCGTTGTCCACCTCTATGTCACAGGCAATCGCCATCGTGGTAATCATTTCGTCCGTGATGCGGTGATGAAGGGCTGCAAGAATATTCAGTCTCTCCTCATAGGTATCAGCATCCAAAAATTCCAGCACCAGCGGGTCAAGGTTTGGTTCTTCCCCGCTGTTCTGTACCGAATTGGTTTCCTGCATGGCAGCCTCCTCCTGTGGGGAAGCCTCTCTTTGAGATGCGGTTATATCTGTTTCCTTTCGCTGCCTGTCCGCATCCGCGCCCTGTAATTCAAAGCGAAATTCCTGTGTAGCCTCCGGATATTTTTCCTTGTCCACGGGACTTGTAAACATCTTAAGCGGTCTGGCATAAATCTTGAAATCGCCGTATAACGCCTGATAAATTACCAGCGTCTCTCCTGTCTCAGAATGCTCTGCTATCGCTACGATCTGATATAAGTTCCCTTTAAAATGCTTATATATTTCATGTGGTTTGGGAATAAATGACATCTGCAAGAGCTCCTTTCTAAATCATATATTAAAGTATAACCCTTCTTTTCACAAATGTCATGCTATTCTTGTCAATCTGTTACAAGAAATTCATGGAAAAAAGTACAGTTCACCCGCCTCCCTCAGATATTCTCTTATCTCCTATACTGCTCGTTTTTCTTCTCATAGTGAACTCCTTTCAAAATCTATTATTAATTTTCTTAACTGAGTTCATCATACACTTTTTTATGTCCAATAATATTCTCTTAAAAATAATACCATTGAAATAGCTTTCGCTAATCCAATGGTATTATTTTAATCCTTTACTTTCCAGACACCCTTTGCATAAAATGCCAGAGACAAAGCCGTCCCAATGACCCATCCTATCGGCCATGACATCCAGATTCCGGTTGTTCCGAAGGGCGCTGTAAGGACATATCCCAAAACCACTCTGATAATTAAGTCAGCAAAGGTCGCCACCATAAACCAGCTCATAGCGCCCGAACCGCGCAGCAGTCCATCCGTTGCCAGCTTTAAAGAGACCACAAAGTAGAATGGCGCAACAATTCGCAAAAACTCTACTCCCGTCTCTAGCGCCGTCGCTGATTCTTCGTTCATAAACAAGTGAATCAGCAACGGACTCTGGAAGAAACACAGCAGGAAAAAAGGAACGCTTATTAACAGTCCCATCAAATGTCCCGCGCGAAGCCCCTGCTTCACCCGTTCATTGCTCTTTGCGCCGATATTCTGGGCAGTAAAGCTGGAAACTGCATTTCCCAGCGTTCCAAAACAGGTCACCGCGAAGGTATTGATTTTAACTGCCGCGGAATAACCAGCAATAACCGAAGAACCGAAACCATTGACCAGGCTCTGTATAAAAATATTGCCCACAGATATGAAGCTCTGCTGCAGGATGCTGGGAATGGCAAAAATCGCAATTCGTCTCAGCATATGGGAAGAAAAAACCGGAGCCTTTCCTTCACAGACCACCTCTTTTAACCGTCTCCGCAAGGTAAGCATTGCCAAAATACAGGCAATTCCCTGACAAATGAAGGTTGCCCATGCTACACCTGCCACATCCCAGTGACAAACAGCAACAAACACCCAATCCAGTGCAATATTACTCAGCGATGAGCCTATCAAAAAATACAGCGGCGTCCTGGAATCACCCAGAGCCGTAAAAATACCCGTTACTACATTATAAAAGAAAAGAAATATAAATCCACCGATATAAATTCTCAGATACAAATCCGCATCCCCGAAAATATTTTCGGGTGTATGAATCATCAGCAGCATCTTCCGGCTAAACAGTATTCCCAATACTGTTAATATCACAGAAAGTCCAAGCGAACCCAACAGCGTGGTAGACACTGCCGTCTTCATCTCCCGATACCGTTTTGCTCCGAAAAGCTGGGAAATCACCACTGCACAGCCCACATTACAACCCATGGCTATCGCCATAAAAATCATCGTAATCGGATATGATGCGCCTACTGCTGCCAGACCATCCTCACCATTTTCGGCAAAATTACCCACGATAACACTGTCCGCAATATTATATAGCTGTTGAAAAGCCACACTGATAAACATGGGTATCGTAAACTGCCACAGAATTTTGCGCGGCTCTCCTTTTGTCAAATCCCTTATCATACGCATCAGCTCCCTTGCATAAGTTCAGGCAAACAGACATCCCTGTCATTTTCTCTTTTCCTTACTTCCAAACTGCCTGATATAAGAATTCCGATAAAACGCCCAGATAAGCTGTATTGTCATCAGGCACCAGATAACCGGCTCGCACAAAATTACACCGGAATACCCCAGTTTCGGAATAACTACAGCCGCAAACACAATTTTCCCCAGACACTCAATCACACTGGATACAAGCGGCAGCAGCTTTCGCCCGATAGCCTGCAGGGAATAACGCAGATTGAACAAAATTCCCAGAACAATATAAAACGGTGCGGTAAACCACATATACCGGGTTCCGATATCCAAAACCACCTGTTCCTCCGAGCCTGATATCAGACCGATTATCGCAGGAGCGCCCGGATACAGAATCAGCATCAGCACAATTCCAATTACCACACACATAACATTGGCGTAATAGACACCCTTTCGGATTCGTTCTCCCTGATTGGCTCCCCGGTTCTGGGATACAAAGGTAGACAGCGCCATACCTACCGTTGCCACAGGCATCATGCAAAAGCTGTTTACCTTTCTCGCCGCTGTGTGACCCGCAATCGTCAGATATCCCAGACCGTTGATTGCGGACTGCAAAATAACGGTTCCCGTTGAAACAATCGCAGACATAAATCCCATGGAAAAACCCTGCCCTAAAAGCTCCTTATACAAATCCCAATCAAAGCGGAAATGTCTCCGGGAAGGTATTAATATCCGGCGCTTCAGGAAGATATAAACAACACAAAGAACAGCGGATATTCCCTGCGACAAAACCGTAGCTACCGCCGCACCTCTGATTCCCATATGAAATTCTGTAATAAATGCAATATCCAGAAAAATATTCAGCACTGCAGACACAATCAGAAAAACAAGAGGCGCTACACTGCTGCCAATCGAGCGGAGCAGACCCGCCAGAAGATTATAGGCAAACATCACTCCCACATACAGCAGTAAAGTATGAACATACTGATAGGACTGGTCTATAATCTCCTCAGGTGTGTTCAACAACCGCAAAAGCGGCATAAGAAAGACATTCGACAGCAGCATAATCACCAGAGTAAGCCCTGTTCCGATAACCAGTGAGCCTGCCACACAGCGTTTCAGAAGCTCCATATCTCCCGTTCCAAAGCTTCTGGCCGCAACAATACTGAGTCCGCTGCCAATACCCAGCGCAAAGCCCAACAACAGCTCATAAACCGCAGATCCGGAACCCATGGCTGCAAGAGCCTCCTCACCGAGATAATTTCCCACAATCATCGTATCCACAGTGTTATAAAGCTGCTGAAAAACTCTGGATATCAGAAGCGGTATCATAAAAAATATTAATGCCTGCACAATATTTCCGTGTAATAAATCTGCTTTCAGTAATTTTTTCTTCATTTCAGTCTCTCATAGTCCGCACGGGTAAATCGGTGATAAGTCAGTCCGAATTCATTCTCCTCTACCCAGTAGACATATTCCTCCACATTTTCATCTGTAAAATAAAAAGCATGTCCTTCTTCTTTATAAGAAGTTCCTTTTTCGGCTGCATATGCCGCAAAGCACTCTCTCATTTGCTCCATGGTATTTCCGGGCTTTGTAATTTCTTTCAGAAACCGCTTCAAAAACTCCGGTTCTGCCACCATTCCCGCCACATAGGCGCAGCCCTTTGGCGGAATCTCCAGACAGTACCTTTCATAGCTTCCGGTAATCTTTATTCTGCCAAGCTGGGGTTCCGCCTCGTCACAAAACTTCAAAAGCGCATGAGAAAGGGATTCCGCTGCCTGTTCCTGCGCCGCATCTGTGAGTCCCAGCAATGCTTCCAGAGATTCCCCCGGATAATACAGCTTCATATTTCCTTCCCGATACCCGATTTTCAACTGCCATTCCTTTATGGTATCTATAATATGCTTCTTTAAATCCATTGCCTTTTCTCCATTTCTGATATCATTATACACGTCGGTCAGGACTTTGCCAATAATAATTCTTCTCATTTCACCGGATGCTCCGCAATGTACTGTTCCATAATGGCAGCCGCCATTCCCACCAGCTCCGGACAGGGACGCTTTTTATAGTACTCCTCCGTGCGCTTCTCGGGAATGGGACTGTCACTTCCTTTTCCCAGACCCAACAATTCCCTGCATATGTAGGAACCGTTCTTCTCACGAAATTCCTGCGCCAACTCCTGAATTCTTGCATAATGCCCGGCTTTCGCCTCATAATCGGTGGGGGAAGCATAGCCATAAAGCATTCCCGCCGCCATTGCCATACCTGAAACCGCGCCGCAGACCTCCCGCATTCTGGCTAATCCGCCGCCGAAGGAGGATGCCAGCTTTGCAGCCGTCTCCCTGTCTATCCCATATTTATCCTCAAATGCCAGAAAAACCGACTGGGAGCAGTTATAACCTTCCCTGAATAATCTCATTGCTTTCTGTGCATAAACGCTGTCCTGTACTTCCATGACATCTGCCTTTCTTTTTAAAGCACTCTCTATACTTGCTTATTCTCCATAATTTTACAACTGATACCGAAAGAAATCAAGATAACCGCTACACTGGCTACCAGCAATATTCCTATGATTCCCGTCACTGCCAGGGAAGTAAAAAAAGCGTTTAATGCTTGAAACTCCCGGGAAAAATCGGGGAGCAGTCCGCCTATTTGTCCAAAAAGCACTCCAATCACTACAATGCCGCCTATTATCAGAAAGAAAACGACTCTTGCCTTTTCAGCCCCATATTTTAACTGGAGGGGAAGCATAACAGCCTGCATCAGCATGATAGCCGCAAGAATGCAGACTGCCTCCAGCATATTCTCCCCTTCATATCCACTGCCGGATACCGCCGCAAACAATAGATTGAGAAGCGCCCAGACAATCACGCTGGCAGCCGTACTGAACACATATTTTTCAAGCACATATTCCTTTCTGGTAAACGGAAGTGTAAACAGAAAAGCATAGCCGTTATCAGCTTCATCGTAGGTGATAGTTCCCAAAACAAGAAAGGATGTCATCATGGTCATATACGCAACAACAAATCCCAAATTACCACCTGTTATGAGCAAAAACCCCCCAATAAACACGATAATCAATAAGGTTCTGCTCTGCTGCATCAAAATACGGAAATCCTTAAGTAACAATCCTTTCATCCTTCTTCTCCCTTCATCATAATCATAATCAATTCGTCCAATGTTCCTTTTTCAATCACAATCTCAGGATAATTTTCCTGATAGAAGCGTTTTTGATTGGTCAGACATTGAAACCCGAATTTTTCCTTTTTTACCTTTAACAGATACTGCTTCTCCATTGCAGCATACTGGACTTCATCCATCTTTAAAATGGCATATTCATCCAAAAGTACATTCATCTCCTCATGAAGAACAATCTCACCGCCATAAATCAAATAGACATCATCACATAAATTCTCCAAATCCGTGGAGATATGGGAACTGATAATAATGGCAGCATCCTCATGCCGCTCCATATATTCCCGCAGCATATCAAGCACACTCTGCCTTGCAGCCACGTCAAGCCCGGATGTAGGCTCATCCAGAATCAGCAGCTTTGCTTCATGGGATATTGCCACAAGCACCTTTAGCTTTGCCTTCATACCAGTGGAAAAATCCTGAATCTTCTTATCAAACGGCAGTCCCAACCGCTCGCAGCTTTTCTGAAACTTCTCCCCGTCAAATTCATCATACAAAGCCTCCAGAACAGGAACGATATCCTTAATTGTCAGATATTTGCTGAAACCTGCCTCTGACAAAACAACTCCGATATTCTGTTTATCCGCTTTGTCAAGCTTGCTGCTGTCCTTCCCCATAACCTCTATACAGCCGCCGTCAATGGAAATCAATCCTAAAATGGCTTTGAACAATGTACTTTTTCCCGCTCCGTTTGGTCCAATCACACCCGTAATGGTTCCCGGCGCTATTTCCAACGAGCAGCTTAAACTAAATTTGTTGTAATTTTTTTGTAAATCTTTTATCTTAACCATAATACGCTTTACTCCTCCTCCAAAATAATTTCAAACAATTCCCTGATTTCTTCCCTGCTCAGCCCACAGCGTTTTCCCTTTGCAATGGACCGCTCAAATTCCATTTCAATTTCTTTTTTCTGTTCCTCCAGAATCCGTTCCTTATTCATCGCCGCGACATAAGTTCCTTTGCCATGTACCGTTACGGTAAAACCTTCCTCCTCCAAAAAGTCATATGCCTTTTTCACTGTCAACGCACTGATTTTCAGTTCCTTTGCCAAGGTACGGACCGACGGTAAAATATCATTTTCCTTAAGTTCCTCTTTTCTGATCATGGTCTTAATCTGCTCCACAATCTGCTCATAGATAGGAACCATGGATGAATTGTTTATGATGATTTTCACTGCATTTCCTCCTTTATATTAAACAGTATATAACAGTGTTTAACTGTTGTCAACTGTTATATACTGTTTATTTTAAATACTCATATGCACCACAGACTTACTTCTTAAAAAAGCACATTGCCAGCGGAACACCCCTATTACATAAAAATAAGTGCAACTGTCAGAGTAAATTTTCTCTGACAATTACACTTTCAATATCACATGCCCCTGCTTTCTTGACACAGGCACGTCTATCAGCCGCTGATTCTCTGAGCCGCGGAAAGGCAGCCGTAAATTTTTCTGCTCCTCCACAAATTCACCGTCCACCAGAACATCGATGAAGGCGAGCATCTCTTCCACCTCCGTCCGTCCTTCGGCAATAAAACGGAGCAAATCCTTTTCATAATCGTAACCCGTATAGCACCAGATGGACTTTTCAGGATAGCGCTCTCTTGCCTTTTTCAACAATCCAAGCACAGTCAATCGGTTGGCTTCCTCAAACGGTTCTCCGCCCAGAACGCTTAAGCCCTTGATATAAGAAGGCTTCAATGCCTCCAAAATCTCTTCTTCCACCTTTTCCGTATAAGGCTTTCCGTAATGAAAATCCCAAGCCTCGCTGTTAAAACAGCCCTTACAATAATGCGTGCAGCCGCTTACGAACAGGGAAACGCGCACTCCCGGTCCGTTTGCCACGTCTGTCTTTTTCAATGCAGCGTAATTCATAGATGCAGCACCCTCGCTTTTATCTCCTTTGTCTTTCCGGCATTCCAGAAATTTTCCCCCAGATATCCACAGGTTCTTCGCGTCACATTCATCTTGGAATGATCCTTATTATGGCACTGGGGACACTCCCATTCCATATTTTCATTAATCTGAATTTCACCGTCAAAGCCGCAGACATGACAGTAATCGGACTTGGTATTAAACTCACCATACTGAATATTGTCATAAATAAACTTAATAAGCTCTTCCACCGCCTCAAGATTATTTGTCAGATTGGGAATCTCCACATAGGAGATAGCGCCGCCCAGCGATTTATTCTGGAACTCGCTTTCAAAGGTAAATTTCGTGAACGCATCCATGGGTTCTCTCACATCAACATGGTAGGAATTGGTATAATACCCCTTGTCAGTTACATTCTTAATCTCACCGTATTTTTCCCGGTCAATGCGGGCAAAGCGGTAGCAGAGAGTCTCTGCGGGAGTTCCGTAAAGACTAAAGCCGATTCCGGTCTCTTCCTTCCATTTTGCAGCGGCATCCTTCATATAATCCATAACGCGCAGTGCAAATTCTTTTCCTTTGGCTTCCGTGTGACTGCAGCCCTTCATCAGATAAGTGGTCTCATACAAACCGATATATCCCAGAGACATGGTAGAATACCCGCCATGCAGATATTTATCAATCTTTTCGCCCTTTTTCAGCCGGGCGATTGCGCCATACTGCCAATGAATCGGACTTACATCGGAAACAATTCCCTCCAACGCCTTATGTCTGCACATTAATGCCTCATAACACAGATTCAGGCGCTCATCCAGCAGCTTCCAGAACTTCTCCTCATCCCCTTTTGCCAAAATTCCAATCTGAGGAAGATTCAGGCTGACAACGCCCTGATTGAAGCGCCCTTCCCATTTGTATTTCCCGTTTTCATCCTTCCACGGAGAAAGAAAAGAACGGCAGCCCATGCAGGAAAAGACCTCTCCCTCATAATTTTCGCGCATCTTTTTTGCAGAAATGTAATCAGGATACATTCTCTTTGCAGAACACTGTGCGGCAAGCCTTGTGACATAATCATATTTACCGCCCTTTAAGCAGTTATTTTCATCCAGCACATAGACAAGCTTAGGGAACGCCGGCGTTACATAAACGCCCTTTTCATTCTTGGTCCCCTGAATGCGCTGCTGCAAAATTTCTTCTATAATCAGTACTGTTTCATCCACATATTCGTCTTCGTCATCAATGTGCAGGAAAAGCGTGACAAAAGGCGACTGTCCGTTAGTTGTCATCAGGGTATTAATCTGATACTGAATGGTCTGCACACCGGAACGAAGCTCATCCCGCACACGCATCTCCACTATTTTTGCCTTTGCCTCCGCCGTCAGGAAGTCGCCGAATTCTTCCTCTAACTGATTCGCAAATTTTACCCTGCTCTTATGCAGATATTTTCCCAGATGCTTAATATTCACGGACTGACCGCCGTACTGGTTGCTGGCGACTGCCGCAATAATCTGTGTGGTAACGGTACATGCCACCTGAAAGCTCTTGGGCGATTCAATCATTTTACCGTTAATCGACGTTCCATTATCCAGCATATCCTGAATATTAATCAGACAGCAGTTGAAAATCGGCTGGATAAAGTAATCCGCATCATGAAAATGAATTACGCCGTTCTCATGTGCCATAGCGATATGCTCCGGCAAAAGCAGTCGCTTCGTAACATCCCTCGACACCTCTCCCGCAATATAATCCCTCTGGGTGGACGCCAGTCTTGTATTCTTGTTGGAGTTTTCTTCTGCAAGCTCCTTGTTCTCGTTGCGAATCAGCTTCAAAATAGACTCGTCCGTGGTATTGGATTTACGCAGCAAACTCCTCTGGTAACGGTATACAATATATTTCTTGGCAAGAGCATACTTGTTATGCTCTACCAGACGCTCTTCTATCATATCCTGTATATGCTCTACCGTAAGCTGCTCCTTGTCCTCGCGCTTCACATCGTCGAGAATACTCTCAATTAATTCTTCTCCGGCACGATATTGCTCCTCCACCTCATTGTTTGCCTTTTGGATAGCAGCAATTATCTTCCCCTCCTCATATGGTACGATGCGTCCGTCTCTCTTCTGTATCTTCATGATACTACCCCCATCCTTTCGCAAAATCCAGTCTCGGTTGCCACAAGAATACTTGTAACAACCGAGACTAGATTTTGTATGTTTTACTTTTTGTCACACCTATATCTTGTATTTTATTATAGTGGGGTTATTATAAAAAAGCAAGAGGGAATTTTGAAAACCAGAAATTTAAAAGGCGCTTAAGACTCTCCCTTAAACGCCTCTGACTTTTCATCTGCATGAATTTTTACTGCTGTGCAACATCCTTCATAGAAAAGCTGATTCTGCCCATCTTGTCTTTGCCCAGACATACTACGGTAACCACGTCGCCCAGAGTAAGGATATCCTCCACACGGTTGATTCTCTCCCTTGCAATCTTGGAGATATGAACCATACCTTCTTTGCCGGGAGCAAACTCAAGGAACGCACCGAATTCCTTAATACTTACAACCTTACCTTTGAAAATCTGACCCTCTTCAAAGTCGGTGGTAATAATCTTAATCATCTCAACAGCCTTATCCATCATTTCTCTGTCAGTACCGCATACAGATACGTTTCCGTCATCCGTAATATCAATCTTAACGCCGGTACGGGCAATAATCTCGTTGATGGTCTTACCGCGCTGACCTACTACATCGCCGATTTTCTCAGGATCAATCTGAATCGAAATAATCTTCGGAGCGTATTTGCCGACCTCCGGTCTGGGAGCTGCGATTGCAGGCTTCATACAGGTATCCATGATAAACAATCTCGCCTCCCGGCATCTTGCGATAGCGCCCTCAACAATGGGTCTTGTCAGACCGTGAATCTTAATATCCATCTGAATTGCAGTGATACCCTCGGTGGTACCCGTTACCTTGAAATCCATGTCTCCGAAGAAATCCTCAAGACCCTGAATATCGGTAAGCAGTACAAAATCTTCATCCGTATCTCCGGTTACAAGACCACAGGAAATACCTGCCACCATCTTCTTAATCGGAACGCCTGCTGCCATCAGGGACATACAGGAAGCACAGGTAGAAGCCATGGAGGTAGAGCCGTTGGACTCAAAGGTCTCGGATACGGTACGGATTGCATAAGGAAATTCCTCTTCGCTGGGAAGTACAGGAATCAATGCTCTCTCAGCCAGTGCGCCGTGACCGATTTCACGTCTTCCGGGTCCGCGGGAAGGCTTGGTCTCACCAACGGAATAGGAAGGGAAATTGTAGTGGTGCATATATCTCTTGCTCACTTCGTTCTCGTCAAGTCCGTCAATCTTCTGCTGCTCGGACAAAGGAGCCAAAGTACATACGTTACAAATCTGAGTCTGTCCACGGGTAAACATAGCGGAGCCATGTACACGGGGAATAATATCAACCTCTGCTGCCAGAGGACGAATCTGCGTAATCTCACGACCATCAGGACGCTTGTGATCTTTCAGAATCATCTTGCGGACAGTCTTTTTCTCATACTGATATACTGCTTCGCTAAGAATAGCAAGCCATTCTTCATTCTCTGCAAAACTTTCCGTAAGCTTGTCCGTGATAACACGGATATTCTCCTCACGAGTCTGCTTATCATCGGTGAATACAGCCTCTTCCATCTCTTCGGGAGTGACGATTTTCTTCATCTCCTCGAACATTTCAGCAGGAATTGCACAGCTTGTATATTCATGCTTCTGTTTGCCAACCTCTGCAACAATTTTATCAATAAATGCAATAATGGTCTGGTTTACCTCATGAGCCTTGTAAATAGCCTCAATCATCTTCTCTTCGGGAATCTCATTCGCACCAGCCTCAATCATGATAACCTTTTCCCTGGTGGAAGCTACGGTCAGGTTCAAATCACCAACCTTCCACTGCTCCTGGGAAGGATTGATAACAAATTCTCCGTCAATCATACCTACCTGAGTCATTGCACAGGGACCATCAAAAGGAATATCGGAAATACAGGTAGCGATTGCTGCACCAATCATTGCCACCAGTTCCGGACGGCACTCAGGGTCAACGCTCATTACCATATTGTTTAAGGTTACGTCGTTTCTGTAATCCTTAGGGAATAAAGGACGCATCGGTCTGTCGATAACACGGCTGGTCAGGATAGCGTTCTCGCTTGCCTTACCCTCTCTCTTGTTGAAGCCGCCGGGAATCTTACCTACAGCATATAATTTCTCCTCGTACTCAACGCTCAGAGGGAAAAAGTCAATGCCCTCTCTGGGTTTTTCGGATGCAGTTGCGGTACACAGTACTGTGGTATCGCCATAGTGCATAAATGCACAGCCATTTGCCTGTTTGCCTACACGGTTGATATCTACAACCAGAGGACGTCCGGCAAGGTCCATTTTGTAACTTTGGTACATAGTTTCCTCCAATCCGCCGCTTGCTGCGGCATTCCGTTTCGGGAACAGAGGATACCGAAACTACTGAAAAAAACATGTGTATGCCTTTCTTCATATCTTTTTCAGCGGTCTCGGGGCTTCCGTCTGTTCCATGTTAATCACTGAAAGCGGAGTGCCGAAAAAATCGAACCACCTCCGCTTTCCTTTTGCATTATTTTCTTAAACCGAGCTTCTCAATCAGAGCACGATATCTCTCGATATCTTTCTTTTTTAAATACTCCAAAAGACCACGTCTCTGACCTACCATTTTAAGCATACCGCGACGGGAATGATGATCCTTGGGATTCTCCTTCAAATGCTCAGTTAACTCCTGAATTCTCGCAGTTAGTACTGCTACCTGAACCTCAGGTGAACCGGTATCGCCGGGTGTTCTGGCATACTCGTTCATAATTGCTGTTTTCTTTTCTTTAGAAATCATTTCTTCTTCCTCCTGTTTCTTTTATCGCCTGATACTAAGACAGGGTCGGAGTATCCCGAATCTGAGCATCGGCTAAGTCATACTAAAAGAGTATAACATACCGGTTTGGAAATGTAAACCGTTTATTTTTTTAATTATTCCATTCCCAGCTTTGCTTTCAAAGCAGCCAGCTCTTCATCCACGGACGCAGATTCGGCGCTGTCTGCATATTTATCCGTCAGATTCTCCACAGACTGTACCTGGGAATCAAGCTCTGCGCTTGCATTTGCTTCCGCAAGCATACGTTCCGCCTTCTGCTCATACTGGTTAAACGCATCCATATTTACCGTGCTGTTTGCTCTTGCAGCGGTCCTGTTAATCTGCTCCTGCGCCTTAGCCATGGAAATTTTTGCCTTCGCTGCATCTTTTCTCTGCTCAAGCTCCTCAATATTGCGGACAAGCTTATTATAACCGTCCTGCATTAATTCAGCATTCCGCTGTGCAACGGAATAATTCTCCAGCAGACTCTGACGTGTAACCTCCAAGCTCTGCTTTGCAGCGAGGAGAGTGCGGGCATCCGCTTCGTTTCCTGCCTTTAGTGCATTCTCAGCCGCTTTCTGTTTTCTGGCAATATCCTCTTCACACTCCTGCAGCTTTTTCTCCGCCAGTTTTAAATCCGCCATAACGGCAGCAGTATCCCGCTTCACATCCGCCAAATCTCTTTTATAATCAACAAGCAACTGATCAATCATCTTTGCCGGATCCTCACATTTATCCAAAAGTGAATTGAGATTCGCCTCCAAAATTTTAGGAATTCTCTTTAAAGTATCTACTAAACCCATTTTACCTACCTGCCTTTCTTTGTTTTTCATTTATATCTTTAGCCCATACGAGCCCGGATATCTTAACGCCTTGCCTGTATTTATTATTCTGTGTATTTTTTAGTCAGGTCATCCTCCGCCATATCGTGAATCGGAGTATCCAGAATCCGCTGTCTTTCCTCCGCTTCTTCCTTTTTACGTTTATTGTGCTTATTCACAAGGACAATGACAATAACTCCGACTGCGACAACCGCCACCACAAGTAAGCCTGTTTTCATGACGTCCTTACCAGTGGTCGGCATGTGCATAATGGTTTCTGCCGTTTCCGTAAATGCGTTCACGAACAAATCGTCCGTTGATAAATCCGTATACCAGTATTTATCAATATTGCCCCAGAAGATATCCACTGCCTCGGAATCCATTACGGAAGCCGTCTGCCTGCCGTTTGCATAGCACATATATCCCACATCGTTATCCGTATCCTCCTCTGCAAAATACACATAGAGGAAAATATTTTCAGCGGAAAAATTCTCATCATAATAATCTAATGTCCACTGTTCCTTTTCCTCATCCGTTGTCAGGGAAGCGTCATAGCTTTTCAGAATAATATATGGCTGAACTCCTGTCTCCTCCCAGAATTCCTTAAGACGGGTTTCTGTTTTGGAAATATTGTCAAACCATCCAATTTCATCGATAATACAATCGTTTATGTACCCTGTTTCCGTATCCAGTTTGTTTCTGACAATTGTGCTTGCCTGACTGGATGAAACATTATTGCCTGTTCCCCTGTTCTGACTGACAAATACTCCTAAAACCACAACTACAATCAATACCAAAAGGAACGATGTAAGACAACCTCCTCCGCTGCCGCCGCTCCGGTATCCATATCTTCTTCTTGGCGGCGGAGGCGGAGGCATTCCGGGTCCCCCGTGGTAAACTCTTCTTGGCGGTGGGGGCATTACCGGTCCTCTGTGCACCCTTCTTGGCGGCGGGGGCGTTGCCGGTCCTCTGCTTCCCCAGCCGCCAAAGGAGCCTCCTCCCATACTTCTTCCTGCGCCTGCACGGGAACCTCCGCTTCTGCTGCCGCTTCCTACACGGTGACCTCCGCCGGAACGGGAACGGCTATGTCCTCCGCCGGCTCTGCCCCCTCTGGCGCCTCCTCCTGCTCTTCCCATCTTTATCTCTCCTTCCTCAAATAAAAATTCTTTATCCATGCTTTATCATTATACAACACTTTATCTATGTTATAAATATCTAAATATGCACATTATGAAATTATAATATGATAAATTCTGCATTCTCGTCAAATTAAACAAAAAAGGGTGAACACCGTCCACCCTTAATAAATCCAATATTAATCATTAATCACACGCACCGCCTTGACAGGTGTACGGTAATTGTACTTGCTGATCTTGATACCGGTCTTCGGGCTGCTGGCATGAATAACCTGACCGCCGCCGATATAAATCGCAACGTGATTGATGGTTCCGCTGCTGTTTCCATAAAATACAAGGTCGCCGGGCTTCAATTCGGAAATATTGATTTTCGTTCCTTCATTTGCCTGTGCTCTGGAAGAATGGCTCAGAGTAATACCATACTTCTTAAATACACTGAGAACAAAACCGGAGCAGTCAGCTCCTTTCGTAAGGCTTGTGCCGCCCCACACATAAGGATTACCCAGAAACTGCTTTGCATACTCTACAAGGTCAACCCGCACATCAGAAACACCCTCGCCATAAAGAAGCTCTGTCATGGTAATTGCCGTATCCAGCTTCTCCTCCACGGCAACATACTCCTCTTTCACATAAGCTTCCTCACCGTCGATGGATACCTTTACCCAGTCATCCAGCGTTTCCACATATTCCAGTTCCTCACCCTTAAGCACCTGCGTCAGAATCGCACTGTCCGTATTTGCCTGTTCTCTTATGTTCAAACCGTCCGTATTTGCTACGGCTACCGTGCGGACCAGCTCATTCGCTTTTATTTTTGCATTGGGACCTGTCAATAAAAATTCGAGACTTACATATCCCTCTACCTCACCGGATTTAATATATGCCCATTCTCCCTCTGTCTCCAAAATTTCACAGGCCGCGTTCTTCGGCATTTTACCTACCAGCTTGCCGCTTGTGGAAGGTGTCTCGCGCACATTCAGGTTGCCAGTCTCTACATTGGCAATGCCCAGATTCGTGTATCCCCACAACGCGCCCTTTGCCTGCTCTGCCGCTTCCAGATATTCCTCTATGGAAAGACTTGTTTCCAAAATAGAGGATACGCCTGCTGCCTGCAGTACCGCATTGTTCTCAGCAGCTAAAAGCTGGACCGGCTCCATAGCCATACATAATATCAAACTTGCTGAAACAGCCATCACACCCTTGGAAAATCTTCTGTTCTTATTCATAGCGTACCTTTCTACCATTATTGTGTCATCATCTATTATTTTCATTTGTTTACAAATTTATTACAAATTTGTTACACCCATATTCGATTATACAAAGGTAACGAAGGTCTGTCAACCGTTTCCACAAATTTCTTATATTTTATTCTATTTTACAATATCTCTTCCTTTTCATTTGCGCCGTTATCCTCCGCAATAAATGCAAAGGCAATACTTGTTGCATGATCCGCCACTCTCTCCAGATCGGAGACAATATCGGAAAAAATCATGCCGGCTTCGGGAGTGCATTCTCCGCGGGCAAGGCGCTCCACATGGGCACACTGCAATTCTCTCTCCTTGGCGTCAACCTTGTCCTCCAAACATACAATTTCCTGCAGATGCTGTTCATCGGTTTTGAAAAACATTTCAATCGCATATTGTATGATTTTGTTTACCATCTCCAGCATATCACCCAGCTCTCTCCGGGCTGTCTTGCTGATATCGATTCCTTCCTCCTTGCGCTGTCTTGCGGCATCCGCTATGTTTTCGGCATGATCCCCAATTCGTTCGATGTCATTCACTACATGAAACAGTGCACCGATGCTTTTCAGGTCTTCGACAGGAAGCGTACTCTGGTTGATTTTTACCAGATAATCCGTAATGGCATGATTCAGGAAATTAATATTTTTCTCAACCTCATAGACCTCTTCAATGTCTTCTTCATCTAATGTAATCAGGGCATTCATCGCTCGGTTCAGATTCTCGTTTGCCAGAGATGCCATTCGCTCCAGTTCCTTAATTACCTCAACAACTGCGGTAGCGGGGTTAAATACCACCTTCCCGCCGATATATTTCAACTGATAGCTTTCCCGGTAGCCAATTTTGACATCCTCGCCGGGCACGCACCATGCTGCAAGCTTTACGATCAGATTTGCAAACGGGAACAGTACAATTACCTGCGTCACTTTGATAATGGTATGAGCGTTCGCCACGAAACGTCCGTTATCGGCGGAAATCGACTGAATCATGGAAACAATCTGGTCACAGGCAAACATCAGCACTATATACATCAGTATCGTGCCGATGACATTAAACCAGAAATGAATCAATGCAGCACGTTTTGCATCCTTCTTTCCGGAAAGAGACGCCAGAAGCGCGGTTACACAGGAACCGATATTACAGCCCATAATAATATACAATGTAATCGGCAGCTCCAAAAGCTCCTGATTTGCCATCAAAAGCACAATGCCGACCGTTACGGAAGAACTCTGGATAATCGCAGTCAGCAAAAATCCCGTAACAGTGGCAAAAAACGGATTGGTAAGGGACGCCAGCGTATTCACCACCTGCGGATTATCACGCACTCCCGCCATCGCGTCGGACATGGTTTGCAGTCCCACAAAGAGAACGCCAAAGCCGATTACAATCTCCATCGCCTGCTTCACATTCTGCTTCCTGCTGAACATAGCAATTAACACACCGATTAATAAAATAATCGGTGCAATCTCTGACAAATTAAAAGAAATAAGCTGCGAGGTGACAGTGGTACCGATATTCGCACCCAGGATTACCCCCGCAGCCTGACCAAGATTCATCAAACCTGCATTTACAAAGCTGACCACCATAGTGGTACATGCCGAAGAAGACTGTACAATTCCGGTAAAAATAATACCTACAAGCATCCCCGCAAAACGATTGGATGTAAAAATTTCCAAAATGCGCCGCAGTCTGGCGCCTGCCACCTTCTCGATGGACCGGCTCATCATCTCCATGCCAAACAAAAAGAGCCCTAAACCGCCTGCTAACGAAATCAAAATACTAACGTCCATATTCTTTTCCTTCACTAATATCCTTTTTCAACTGCGCTTTCAAAGCCTCCAGACTGTCAAAACGCCTCTCTCCCCGCTTAAACGCATACAGATACACCTCGACAGGCTCGTCATAAATTTCCTGTTCAAAATCATACAAATAAGATTCCAGCCCCATGATACGCTCATCGGTCACTGTGGGTTTGCAGCCCACATTGCTGATAGCGCGATACTTTTTCCCCTTGAAAAGCACTGCAGAATAGTAAACACCGTTGGGGGGAAGCAGCTTATTTTCCGGCGGAAGAAGATTCACTGTGGGAAATCCAAGGGTCCTGCCAATCTGATTACCATGCACCACAGTCCCCATTACGGTATAGGGCATTCCTAAAAAGCGTTCTGCCTGCTCCATGCTGCCTTCCTTCAACAGTTCCCTGATATAAGTGGAATTTACTTCCCGCCCCTCTATACAGACCTTTTCAATCGTCTTTATCTCAAAACCCAGCTCCGGGCTTAACTCCTGCAGAAGCGCAGCGTTTCCCGCACCCTTCGCACCAAAGGACAAATCGGTTCCCGCCGCAATAAACCGGGCATTCATCTGTTTTGCCAGAATCTCCCGCGCGAAGGTAACAGGCGGCATTGCGGCGCTCTCCACGGTCAGCGGAAATTCAATCAGAATATCCACACCCATGCGCTCAAAAAAGCTTCTTTTTTCTTCCCTTGTAGTAAGCTCCTTACAATCCGCATATCCAAACAGCACCGCCGGAGGCGGGTCAAAGGTAAACACGCAGACCGCCAGACCGTTCTTCTTCTGTTCCAGAATCTCCTCCAGCAGCCTTCTGTGTCCTATATGAACGCCGTCAAATTTGCCGATTGCGACGGCGGTTTCTTTCTCCAATATAAACTCTGTTGTACCGACTATAATCTCCAACTGTTTTACCACACTTTCATAAAAACTGATAACTGTATGGATTCCTTATCACCACTATGTTCTTTCTAAAAACATTTTCACAGGCTTGTACCGTTTTCTTACCGCATCATAGGCGTATACGCCCACAAAGCTGCCGTCCCCGCGATAAACGCCGACCCATTCGCCTGCGCCATGCACTGCATTTTCCGCCGTCTGATTCGGAAAAAAGGAATTGCCGTTGTCAATCAGTCTGCAAAATTCCTGTTTTACATGCAGCTTCGGACAGCCTGCGAAAGCACTGTCTACCGGAAGCAAAAGCTCGTCCAGTCTGTCTTCATCCCGACAGGCTTCCAGCTCCTTTAAGGTAACAGCCGCATCCAGCGTAAAGCTTCCTACACGGGTGCGCTGCAAGCTTTTCATAGTGCCGCCGCAGCCTAATTTTTCCCCGATGTCGGCGCAAAGGGTTCTGATATAGGTTCCTTTTGAGCAAGCCACCCTCATCTTTACCACCGGAAGGGCAATCTCCAGAATCTCTATCTCATGGATAAATACCTCTCGCGCCTTCCGCTCTACCTCTTTTCCCGCTCTCGCCAGCTCATAGAGCTTCTTTCCGTCCACCTTCAGGGCGGAGTACATAGGCGGAATCTGATGGTAGACGCCCTGAAAGCTCATGACTGCCTCTCTCACTTCCTCGCAGGACACTTCCACGGGATGGATCCGAAGCACCTGCCCTGTGGTATCCTGGGTATCCGTCTCCACACCCAGCAGCAGCTCCGCCACATACTCTTTCTCCTTATCCGTAAGCATATCGCACAATTTTGTCCCGCTTCCCAGACACACCGGCAGCACACCTGTTGCCTGCGGGTCCAGCGTTCCCGTATGTCCGATTTTTTTCTGCTTACAGATGCCGCGCATCTTCGCCACCACATCATGAGAAGTATATCCCGCTTCTTTATGGATAATAATGATACCGTTTAACATAATTGTTCCTCTATATGTAGGGAAAGGTTGTTCACACAATCGTGAAAGGTTCCCTTCATCGTGCATCCCGCTGCACGCACATGACCGCCGCCTCCAAAGCAGGAGGCAACCTTTGCTACGTCCACCTTTTCATTGGAACGCAGACTGACCTTGTATTCCCGCGGGTTTGTCTCATACATAAAAATTGCACAATCTATTCCTTTGATATTGCGAAGCTGGTTTACAATCCCTTCCAAATCCCCGGGCTCCACCTCATAGAACTCCATCGTCCTGCGGTCTACCAGTCCCACAATACATCTTCCGTCCATAAAGCGAATGCTCTCCATCAGAACACGTCCCATAATCTGAGACTGCAGATAGGTCTTCTGATAGAAGGTTTCCTCAATCAATCTGGGAAAATCAAACCCAAAGCTAATCAGGTGCGCCGCCTTCTTCAGGGTATCCGGCGTTGTATTGGAATACTGGAATACGCCGGTATCGTGAATCATACCGATGTAAATTGCCATAGCCATATCCCTGTCAAGCTGCCCGCTATCCGTCAAATCATAAATCAGTTCACAGGTAGAGCCTGTCTGTGGCATGATGTAATTCACATCACCGCAGCCATTGTTGCTCACATGATGATCAATATTAATCTTCTTTGCCGCCTGTACGAAATATTTCTCAGCGCCGCCCAGACGGTCTTTTCCACAGTCAAGGGCAAAGAATACATCAAAGGTCTCCTCCCCCGGAAAGGTACTGTCAATCAGATCAAAGCCTTTGATTTCACTGAATATATCCGCCGGCTTTTCCAGAAAAACCCTGACTGTCGCTTCCGGCATACACTTGTGCAAATACTGATACAGCGCAAGACACGCACCCACACAATCTCCGTCCGGGCGGACATGACCGCTGATACCGATACGCTTTGCACCCTTACACTCCTGTAAAATATTCATCCAAACTTCACCTTTCTACAATACGTCGCAAAATTATTCTTCCTCTTCCGCTTCGTTCACAGCTTCCTTCGCTTCTTCCTCTCTGCCGCTCTGTCCCGCAATAACCTCGTCTATTCTGTGGGACATATTGACACCGTACTCAATGGACTGATCCATCACAAAAGTAATATCCGGCGTGTTGCGCAGATTAATGGTTTTTGCAAGCTTACGTTTGATAAACCCCTCCGCGCTTTTTAAGCCCTGCAGAGTGGCTTCTCTTGTCTCCTCGCCGCCAAGCACGCTAATCCATGCCTTACAGCTTTTTAAATCAGGCGCTACCTCTACAGCCACCACGCTGGTCCATGGGCTAATCCGCGGGTCTTTGATTTCTCCGCGGATAATCTCCGCCAGAACCCTTTGCACCTCCCCGTTCACACGGGTATTTTTTACACTATTCTTTCTCATATACTTTTCCTTATAAAATCGATACCATAATCTTCGTATCCTCCACGGACACAAATCACACGATGAGACATAACATTTCTCAGGCGCGGTATTGCCGCACCTTTGCCTCACTCTTCACGGAAGAATGCCTATGGCATTCTTCCCGATGAGGTCTGGATTTTCTTAGGCAGAGTCCTTTCCTGCCTTAGAAAATCTCCTCATCGTGGTACCTCTACCATAATATAAGCTTCTACAATATCCAACTCCCGCATCTGGTCAAAGCCCTCAAATACAAGACCGCACTCGAAGCCCGCCTTTACTTCCTTCACATCATCCTTAAATCTCTTAAGGGACGCCAGATTACCCTCGTAAATCTGTTCTCCCTCACGGGTGATACGCACCTTGCAGCCCCTCTGGAACACACCGTCCAGAACATAGGAACCTGCAATATTACCAATCGCAGAAGCCCTGAAGAGCTGGCGTACCTCCGCATGACCGATAACCTTCTCCTCGAATACGGGATCAAGCATACCTTTCATTGCAGCTTCGATATCCTCGATTGCCTGATAGATAACCTTATACAGTCTTACGTCAACGCCTTCCCGCTCCGCCGTTGCCTTTGCGGTGGAATCGGGTCTTACATTGAAACCGATAATGATTGCGTTGGAAGCGCTTGCCAGAATTACATCGGATTCATTGATGGCGCCTACGCCGCCATGAATACATTTTACAACCACCTCTTCGTTTGTCAGCTTAAGCAGGGACTGCTTAACCGCTTCCACGCTACCCTGAACATCTGCCTTGACAATCAGATTCAGCTCCTTCAGATTGCCCTCCTGAATCTGGGAGAACAAATCATCCAGCGACATTCTACCCTTAGTTTCTTCCAATTTCTTTTCTTTATTCTGCGCCAGATAAGTCTCCGCATAGGACTTGGCTGTCTTATCATTTTCATGAGCAACAAACACTTCTCCCGCACTGGGCACATCTGACAGACCTAAAATTTCTACAGGGGTAGAAGGGCCGGCTTCTTTTACTCTTCTGCCCTTATCATCAATCATTGCCCTTACTTTACCGTGGCAGGCGCCTGCGGACACAAAATCACCTACATGCAGTGTACCCTTCTGCACCAGAATGGTGGCTACAGGACCACGTCCCTTATCCAGCTCCGCCTCAATTACCAGACCTCTCGCCCGTCTCTTGGGATTTGCCTTTAACTCCAGAATATCTGCGGTTAAGAGAATCATTTCCAAAAGCTGCTCAATACCTTCGCCGCTCTTAGCGGAGACAGGTGCAAATACCGTGCTTCCGCCCCAGTCCTCGGGAATCAGCTCATACTCTGCCAGTTCCTGTTTTACTCTGTCAATATTGGCGGAAGGCTTATCAATCTTGTTGACAGCAACAATGATTTCAATGCCTGCTGCCTTTGCATGATTGATTGCTTCCACGGTCTGAGGCATTACGCCGTCGTCCGCAGCTACCACCAGAATTGCAATATCAGTGGAATTTGCACCACGCATACGCATTGCGGTGAAGGCTTCATGTCCGGGCGTATCCAAAAAGGTAATCTTTCTCTCCCCTACATTTACGGTGTAAGCACCGATATGCTGTGTGATACCGCCTGCTTCCTTGTCTGTTACATTTGTTTTACGGATGGCGTCCAAAAGAGAGGTTTTACCATGGTCAACATGGCCCATTACACAGATAACGGGCGGTCTTTCCTCCATATCTGCCTCGTCCTCTTCATCTTCCTTCAGGAGTTCCTCGATAACGTCAACTTTAACCTCTTTTTCACAAAGAATATCGTATTCCATCGCAATATTCTCTGCATCCTCATAAGAAATTTCCTGATTGACGGTAACAATTTTACCCTCTAAGAACAGCTTCTTTACAATGACGGAAGGCTGCAGTTTCATCTTTTCCGCTAATTCTTTGATTGTAATGGTTTCAGGCAGAGTAATCACCTTGATTGTCTCTTCCACTACTTCTTCTTTTTTCTTCTCCGGCTTGATAAATCTTCCGGGCTTGTTCTTTAACACTTCTTCCTCTTCGTAAATCAAATCCTTCTTGGAACGCTTTTCCTTCTCCTGACTGAAACGCCTCTTATCTTCTTCACGCTTCTTATCTACATCCTTGCCGCCTGTTTCCGGCATGAAACCCTTGCTCTGTTTATTGTCGCGGAACTGTCCTCCCTGTCCGCCGCTTCCGAAGGAGAATGCTCCTTTATTGTCTCTGCTGTCACGGGAACCGTTGCCAAAGCTGCGCCCCTGACCGTTACCGGAACGCCTGTCATTCTGACCGCCGTCTCCGGTTCTGCCCTGTCTGTTAAAGCCGCCGGTTCTGTCCCCCTGAGGTCTGCCGCTGTTTGCGCCGCCTCTGTTCGGATACTGACCGCCTGCAGGTCTGCTTCCCTGATTCTGAATTCTGTTATTATCGCCGCTTCTGTCATTTCTATTGATGTCACGACCTTTGCCATCCTGACTGCGGTTGTCTCTGGCGGGTTTCTCCGAAAGCCCGCGTCCTGTCTGGGATTTTGCCTCCGCTTTCATCTGAGATTTAGGCTGTGCCTGTACCTCCGCCTGTTCGCGCACCTGGATCTTTTCCTCCGACTGCTGTCCGGAATGTGCCTTGGGCTGCTGACTTCGGTTGCCGGGAACCATCTGCACACTTGGGGTAGGAGACGGCGGTGTCAGCGGTTTGATAGGACGTACCGGCGCCTGCGCCTGCACTCTTGCTCTGTAATTGTTCTGGGACTTCGACTGGTTTTGCTGATGCTGATTGTTGCCCGTACGCGCCTGCTGACCTCCCTGACTTTGGGCGGAACGCTGTCCGGACATTTTGGAATTCTGGGGATTACTTACAAAAATAATCTTTTTTTTCTTTTTTGGCGCGTCGTCACCCCCTGCCTCCGTCCTGGAAACATCTGCTTTCGTGCTTTCTGCCTTTGCCGCTTCAGGCTCCTGCACTTTCGCACCTCCGCCAAACGCACTTCTGACCATCTGTGCGACGTCGTCTTCTACAGAGCTTTGTGCCGCTTTTGCCGGAGTTCCTTTTTCCTGTAAAAAACTTAATATATCTTTACTTTGCTTACCTAATTCTTTTGCCAGTTCGTGTACTTTTATTTTCGCCATGCTTTCCTCCATTTCTGCCATCACCGGCATCTAATTCATTTCCAGTTGTTTGATAATCGCATCTGCCAGTCCCGCATCGCATACGCCTATAGATGACCTGATATCCTTTCCGATTGCCCGACCTAAGGTTTCCTTTGTTCCGTACTCATAAACAGGGACTTCGTAAAAGGAACATTTATCTCTGAACAACTTCTTTGTGTTCCCCGACGCATCCTCTGCAACGATTACCAGCATGGCGGAACCTGTTCTCACTGACTCTACCGTCTGAAATTCACCGCTGACCAGATTACGACCTCTCATCGCCAAGCCTAACAGTGATAATACCTTATTCTGCTTCAAGATTCTCAAACTCCTTCTCCAAACTGTCATACACTTCATTTGGAATACTCATTTTGAAAGAACGCTCCAGACCCTTGTTTCTGCGTGCCATTTTCAGGCATTCACCGCTTTTACATAGATATGCGCCCCTTCCGTTCTTTTTACCTGTTGTATCAAGACAGATTTCACCTTCGGCGGTTCTCAATACCCTCATCATTTCTTTTTTGCCTTTCATCTCACCGCAGCCTATACACTGTCTCAAAGGAATTTTCTTCGCCATAGAAAAAATTACTCCTCATTATAATCTGCACCGTCTTCGTATTCTCCGTCTTCGTATTCTCCGGCATCATACGCTTCGTCTTCGTATTCCTCCTCAGCATAGTCGTCCACATAGTCCTCATAGCGGAAGCCGGGAGCATCCTTTGCCTGTGTCTCCGACTTAATGTCGATTTTATACCCTGTGAGCCTTGCCGCAAGTCTTGCATTCTGTCCCTCCTTACCGATAGCCAGTGACAGTTGGTAATCGGGAACGACAACCTTTGCGGTCTTCTCGTCCGGATCTGCAAACACAGCTACAATTTTTGCAGGAGACAAAGCGTTCTGAATCAGATTTCCGGGGTTCTCATCCCAGCTTACAATATCAATCTTCTCGCCGCGAAGCTCTTCCACGATAGCATTTACTCTGGCTCCATTCATACCGACACATGCGCCGACTGCATCCACGTTGGGATTGTTGCTCCATACTGCAATTTTGGTACGGCTTCCCGCTTCACGGGCAATGCTCTTAATCTCTACCGTTCCGTCCTTAATTTCCGTTACTTCGGACTCAAACAGTCTCTTAACCAGTTCGGGATGGGTGCGGCTTACATTAATACGGGGACCCTTCGGAGTATTCTTTACTTCAAGGATGTAAACCTTAATTCTCTCGGTAGGCTTGAACACCTCAGTCTTTACCTGCTCGTTCTCATTCAGCATTGCATCCGCCCTGCCTAAATTGATGCTGATGTTTTTGCCCACATAGCGCTGAACAACGCCGGTTACAACGTCTTTCTCTTTTTCATAAAACTGATTGTAAATAACGCTTCTCTCTTCTTCACGAATTTTCTGAAGAATTACGTTCTTCGCATTCTGGGTTGCTATACGTCCGAATTCCTTGGACTTAATTTCCACATTCAAAACATCGCCCACCTGTACTTTCTCGGAAAGCTCCCTTGCATCCGCAAGCGCAATCTGCAGACAGTCGTCCTCAACATCCTCCGCAGTCTCAACTACTTCCTTCTGCGCATATACCAGAAAATCACAGGTTTCGCGGTTGATTTCTACCTTTACGTTATCAGCCTTGCCGAAGTGATTCTTGCATGCTGTCATCAAAGAGTTTTCAATTGCTTCAAATAAAGTCTCTTTGCTGATTTCCTTCTCCTTTTCCAGAATATCAAGCGCTTCCATTAATTCTTTGTTCATCATTTCCTCCATTCCAGCTTTTCGCTTATAGCTATTTATTAAAAATCCAACGCCAGACGAATCAGTGCAACGTCTGTCCGTGTAAAGGTTCTTTTACCGTCCCCTTCCAAAATGGTAATGCTGTCCGCATCAAAGCTGTCTAACACGCCCGCAAATTCCCTGCATTTGTCAACGGGCTTAAACAGCTTAATCTCAACTTCCTCTCCGATGCTCTTTGCCAGATGCTTATCCTTTTTTAAGGTTCTTCCGAGACCCGGACTGCTGACCTCAAGAATGTACGCATCGGGAATAAAATCCTCCTTATCCAGCGCCTCCGAAAGGGCACGGCTTACATTTTCACAGTCAGAAATATTCACACCCTCCCGCTTGTCAATGTAAGCGCGCAGATAATAATCACTGCCTTCCTTCACATATTCCACATCATAAATTTCCACACCGTTTGCCTCTGCAATAGGTTCGAGCAGCTTTTCCGTTTTCTCCTCGTAGTTTTCCCTTCTGGACATCCATATCCTCCTTTTTCGCAAAACAAACAAGAAAGAGTGGCGCGCGTCCACTCTTACTCTGATAATCATCGTATGCTTCTATTAGTATAGTACCTGTTTGTGTCAATGTCAACACTTTTTATGCTGAATTTCGGTAATTATCTCCTGCAATAATTTGTCATCCGCAACACTTGCAGCTTATTCATTCATCTTCGCCAGCTTCGCCGCCTGGTCCGCCGCAATACAGGCATCGATAATCTCCTGAATATCTCCGTTCATAATCTTATCCAGCTTATACAAAGTCAGACCGATACGGTGGTCAGTGACGCGTCCCTGAGGGAAATTGTAGGTGCGGATTTTCTCAGAACGGTCCCCCGTACCAATCTGACTTCTGCGAAGCTCCGCTTCCGCATCATGCCTCTGCTGCTGCTCGATGTCATAGAGCTTTGCTTTTAACAGGGCAAAAGCCTTTGCCTTGTTCTGTAACTGTGACTTTTCAGTCTGACTATACACCACGATTCCCGTGGGATAATGGGTCAGACGAACCGCCGAATCCGTGGTATTAACACACTGACCGCCGTTGCCGGAAGCACGCATAACGTCAATACGAATATCCTTTTCATCGATTACAATATCAATATCCTCGTCAACCTCCGGCATAACCGCCACACTGATGGTTGAGGTGTGGATACGCCCGCCGCTCTCTGTCTCAGGTACACGCTGTACGCGATGCACACCGCTTTCGTACTTCATCTTGGAGTATGCACCCTGACCGGTAATCATAAACTGAACCTCTTTCATACCGCCAATGCCGATTTCGTCCACGTTCATGGTTTCCACCTTCCAGCGCTGGCTCTCTGCATAATGCACATACATACGGTAAATTTCAGCCGCGAACAATGCCGCCTCATCGCCGCCGGCGCCCGCACGGATTTCCACGATAACATTCTTATCGTCATTGGGGTCCTTGGGAAGCAGCAGGATTTTCAGCTCCTGCTCCAGCTCTTCCACACGTTTTTTGCTGTCATTTAACGTTTCCTTTATCATTTCGCGCATTTCTTCATCGTTTTCCTCTTCCAGCATGGCAAGGGAATCCTCGATGTCCTGTCTGCACTTTTTATACTCGGTATACGCCTCCACAATCGGCATCAAATCGCTCTGCTCCTTCATCAGCCTGCGGAAACGCTCCTGATTGTTTGTTACCGTAGGCTCATGCAGCTCGCTCAGAATCTCTTCAAAACGAATTAATAAATCTTCCAACTTATCAAACATAACTGCCTCTCATCCTTCATTTTCACAATATTCATCACATAGCTGTCTCACTTGATATATGTTCCATACACAACTCTGTCCAGTCCTGCATAGTCTTTCACAACCGTAACCTCCAAAAAGCCTGCATCCCGCATCAGGGCACTGACTGCCTCCGCCTGGTCGTGTCCTATTTCAAAATAAAGCTTACCGCCCCGCACGAGATACGCCCTGCCATCCGCCACAATCCGTCTGTAAAAATACAAGCCATCCTCCGCACCGTCCAGCGCCCGCATGGGCTCGTGGTCTCTTACCTCCGGCATCAGCGTGGGAATCACGTCACTGCGGATATAAGGGGGATTGGACACAATAAACTCGTATTTTCCCGTGACATGCTCAAACAAATCGCTCTGCAAAAAGACAGCGCTGCCTTCGCCGCCAAGGAATCTCTTCGCATTCTCACATGCCACAGCCAGCGCTTTCTCCGAAATATCCGCACCGACACCCTGACAGCCATTGCTGTAATGCAAAAGGCTAATTAAAATACAGCCGCTTCCGGTACACATATCCAGAATCCGCATTCCATCATGCAGCTCTTTTAAGACCTCCTCTACCAGAATTTCCGTATCCTGTCTGGGGATTAACACATGCTCATTCACCTGAAAGGTAAGTCCCATGAAATCCTGTTCCCCCGTCAAATGCTGCAAGGGAATCCGACTGCGGCGCTTTGCAATCATTTGCAGGTATTTCTCTTCCTGCTCCGACTCTACAGGACGGTCTCCATGCACCAGTAAATCATTGCGGGTTGTGCCGCACACATATTCCAGCAAAAGTCTGGCGTCCAACGCCGCTTCTTCTATTCCGGCAGCCGATAAGGCGGCGCAGCCATTCTCATATATCTTTCTGTAGGTCATAAGTCCTCTTCCGCTTTCGGTCCGTCCTCCAGCCAACTGTCATCTACTTCATAGCCAAAACTGTCATAAAGGTATTTTTTCCAGTCAAATACTGCTTCCACGGCAGCAATCGCCACTTCTGCCATACTCTCATCCGGCTCCTTTGTGGTCAGACGCTGAATCAGCATACCGGGCGCTGAGACAATACGGACAAAAATATTGTCGCTTCGTCCTGCCAGCCGAATCACCTCATAGGAAATACCTGCCACTACAGGCATCAGCAATATGCGCAATACCACTCTCAGAGCCACATTATCCACACGGATAAAGAAAAACAGAATAATACTTACAAACATTACCAGAAACATAAAGCTGGTTCCGCATCTCTTATGCAGTCTGGAGCTTCTCATTACATTATGCACCGTAAGGGGTCTGCCCTTTTCAATGCAGTTGATACATTTATGCTCGGCTCCATGATACTGATACATTCTTTTGATATCCTTCATGGCGCTGATGCCCCACACATACAGGATAAAAATCAGAATACGTATCACCCCTTCCAGAATTGTCATCAGGGAATGGTTGCGCACGAAGCCTTCAAACAAAGAGGTAATAAAATAAGGAAGGATTATAAAAATACCAACAGCCAGCACGACGGAAACAATTGTGGTCAAAGTCATCAGTATTTTTTCCCCATTGCCGCGCGTCACCTTATCCATCGCCTTGTCAATTTTAGTCTCCGCTTCGTCCTCCTCTTCGTAAAAGGATGCCGAATAATTCAAAGTCCTGACGCCAAGCATCATGGAATCAATGAAATTGAAGATACCGCGTATAAACGGAATCTCTACAATCTTATGTCCGTGCAGTACACCCTGATAATTCTCAAGCTCCACGTCAATCTCACCGTTCGGTTTCCTGACCGCCACTGCATAGTTTTCTTTATTTTTCATCATAATGCCTTCCAGCACAGCCTGTCCGCCGATACCGGAATAGCGGTTACATTTTTTTCTCGACATAAATCACACCTACTTATGAAAGGAAAAGGTTGAGATAGGAATACCTCAACCTTTTGTTAGCACTCTTATTTAACACCGTATTTCTTATTGAACTTATCAATACGGCCATCAGCTCTTGCAGTCTTCTGCTGACCTGTGTAGAATGAATGACATTTGGAGCAAACTTCTACGTGAATCTCAGGCTTGGTAGAACCGGTTACAAATGTGTTGCCACAGTTGCAAGTTACAGTTGCCTGGTAATACTGGGGATGGATTCCTTCTTTCATCGTTTTCACCTCTCTATTGAAATCTTAGTTTATGTTCTATGTTCTCATCCGCACTGCCTATGGAACCACAAACAGCGTTGTTATTGTAACACATTAGTTAAATGCTTGCAATACCATTTTTTAAATAAATTTGTTCTTTTTTACCATTGCGACAAAATCCGCATTATTTCTGGTTCTGGAGAACATATCAAGGATGCGGTCAGTCGCCTCGTCCGGCTTCAATCCATTCAGCGCCTTACGCATAATATTGATTGCCTCAAGCTCCTCCCCTGAAAGCAGTAAATCCTCTCTTCTGGTACCTGACTTTGCAAGGTCAATCGCGGGAAAAATACGTTTCTCGGACATCTTACGGTCCAGTACCATTTCCATGTTGCCGGTGCCTTTGAATTCTTCGTACACCACATCGTCCATCTTGCTTCCGGTATCAACCAGCGCGGTTGCCAGAATCGTCAGGCTTCCGCCCTCACGCATATTACGCGCCGCACCGAAAAACCTCTTGGGCATATGAAGCGCAGAAGGATCAAGACCGCCGGAAAGGGTACGTCCGCTGGGCGGTACTACCTGATTGTAGGCTCTGGTCAGACGAGTGATGCTGTCAAGCAGAATCACTACATCCTTTTTATGCTCCACAAGACGTTTTGCCCGCTCAATCACCATCTCGGAAACTCTCTTATGGTGTTCGGGAAGCTCATCAAAGGTTGAATAAATTACCTCCACATTGGCACCCACAATCGCTTCCCTGATATCGGTTACTTCCTCAGGGCGCTCATCAATCAGCAGAATCAGCATGTGCATCTTGGGATTGGTACGAAGAATTGATTTTGCCACATCCTTTAACAGCGTGGTTTTACCTGCTTTGGGCGGAGATACAATCATACCGCGCTGTCCTTTGCCGACAGGACTTACCAAATCCATAACGCGCATAGCCACGCTGCATCCCGGTGTCTCCAGTCTGATGCGCTCATTGGGGAAAATCGGGGTCATATCTTCAAACGCCATACGCCTGGAAGCCTCCTCCACCGTATAGCCGTTTATTGTTCTGATAAACAAAAGTGCGCTGAATTTCTCCTGCTGGGTCTTGATACGCTTATTGCCGCGCAGAATATCTCCGGTTTTCAAACCGAAACGGCGAATCTGACTGGGCGCTACATAGACGTCGTTTTCGCCGGGCAGATAGTTTTCGCAACGGATAAATCCATAGCCGTCCGGCATAACCTCCAGAATGCCGCTTGCCTCGATACCGCTGTCCAGTTCCTTGGGATAATGATTCTCGTCATACACCTCGTTGTTCCGGGCAGGACGTTCCCTGTTCTCCTGTCTGGCATATCCCTCATTGCTCTCTCTGACAGCACTTTCCCTGTTATTCTCTCTGTTATAGCTTGTATTATTTTCCCTGGCACTGTTCTCAGTTTTCGCAGCCGGCTGTACGGAAGATTCTGCCGCAGGCGCACTGTCCTGCTCCTTCTTCAGTCTTTCATCCTCTGCGAGCATGGCTTCTACCAGTTCCGCTTTCTTCATGGCGGACGTACCCTTCAGCCCACGCACCTTTGCAAGCTCTTTTAACTGTACCAACGCTAACGATTCATACTTTTCTCTCATAAATTCCTCCTAATCCGAAAACAGTCCAAACTGTAAATACTATTTTTGAAAGCTTTTCCACTTATTATGGGGTATCTGTTTAGGAAATCTCACGGACGTGTTCCTTGACTGCATGACGAAATTCTCACACATAAAGTTATTATAATACAAATTCCATAAAATAGGAAGTCCTAATTTTCACTATTTTTTTGAGAAATATATTTTTCGAGAAATATTTTTTTCTTGCGAAGCACAATAAACTATTATATGATAATCACGAAGGCTTTCCTGTTCTATGGATGCCTGTTTTTGAAAGAAAAGAGAAAGAGGTGTTTTCATGACAACCAATGAAAAAGCATTGATGATGCACGAAAAATGGAACGGCAAACTGGAAACCGTCTCCAAAACTCCCGTGAAATCCCGCGAAAATTTGGCTATCGCATATACTCCCGGTGTTGCAGAGCCCTGCAAAGTGATTGCAAAGGACAGGGAGGCCGCTTATAAATATACGATGAAAGCAAACACGGTAGCCGTTGTTTCCGACGGAAGCGCCGTGTTGGGGTTGGGAAATATCGGTCCTTATGCCGCAATGCCTGTTATGGAGGGCAAGGCAGTACTGTTTAAGGAATTTGGCGGCGTAAATGCCGTTCCCATCTGCCTGGACACTCAGGATACCGAAGAAATCATCAAAGCCGTGACATACTTAGCTCCCGGCTTCGGCGGTATTAATCTGGAAGATATCAGCGCTCCGCGATGCTTCGAAATCGAAGAACGCCTGAATGCCACTCTGGATATCCCCGTATTCCACGACGACCAGCACGGTACCGCTATCGTTGTACTGGCAGGTATCATCAACGCGCTCAAGGTTGTTAATAAGAAAAAGGAAGACTGTAAGATTGTTGTAAACGGCGCCGGAAGCGCAGGCGTTGCCATCACCAGGCTGCTGCTCACTTACGGTTTCCCCCATATTATTATGTGTGACAAAGCAGGTATTATCTCCAAAGATACCGAAGACCTGAACTGGATGCAGCAGAAAATGACCGAGGTTACCAATTTACGGAATGAAACCGGTTCTCTGGCAGACGCCTTAAAGGATGCAGACATTTTCATCGGTGTATCCGCTCCAAACATTGTTACCCCTGAAATGGTGGCTTCCATGAACAGGGACGCCATCCTTTTTGCTATGGCTAACCCCGTTCCCGAGATTATGCCGGATGCCGCCAAAGCTGCAGGTGCCCGGGTAGTCGGCACCGGACGGAGCGACTTCCCCAATCAGGTAAACAACGTAATCGCTTTTCCCGGAATCTTCAAAGGCGCTTTGGAGGGACGGGCGACCCGGATTACAGAGGAAATGAAGCTGGCTGCCGCCGAGGCGATTGCAGGTCTTGTTCCCGCCGGGGAATTAAACGAGAACAATATCCTGCCCGAAGCCTTCAATCCCAAGGTTGCGGAGCTTGTCGCCGAAGCCGTAAAATCTCATATCCGATAAAAAGCTTTCACAGCAGGAAGGATGCCTTCATGACCGGAACAGACTGGCACGGTAAGCCCTATTACTCTCTGGATGCTTACTGCAAAAACACCTTTGCACATAAATGCTACAAAATAGCCCTGAATGCCCACATGACCTGTCCCAACCGGGATGGTACTCTGGGTACTCGGGGCTGTATCTTCTGTAGCGAGGGAGGAAGCGGCGATTTTGCCATAGAAAATCAGGGGCAGAGTATCGAAAAGCAGCTTGCAGAAGGACTTTCCCTCTTCAGGAGCAAAAAGACGGGCAGTCACTTTATTGCCTATTTTCAGGCTTTTACCAACACCTATGCACCCATTGATTATTTGGAAAAGGTATATCGGGAAGCCCTTGACTGCCCTTCGGTGTGCGGCATTTCCATCGCCACCAGACCCGACTGCCTTTCCGAAGAGGTTCTTGCCCTCCTTTACAATCTGCGGAAAGAATACTCCGATAAATTTATCTGGATAGAGCTGGGATTACAGACCATACACGAAAATACTGCAGCCTTTATCCGCAGAGGCTATCCCCTCTCCTGCTTTGAAGATGCGTACTTACATTTACAGACATTGGGAATTCCCGTAATTGTCCACATGATTCTGGGTCTTCCTCACGAGACGCCCGAAATGATACTGCAAACCATAGAATACTTAAATCGCTTACACCCTTTTGGTGTCAAGCTGCAGCTGCTGCATGTACTTAAATATACGGATTTGGCAGAGTACTACCTGTCGGGAGACTTCGATGTGCTGACGAAGGAGGAATACCTCTCTTTGGTTTCCCAATGTCTCACGCACCTTTCCCCCGAAATTGTGATTCACCGCGTCACAGGGGACGGTCCGAAGGATATCCTGATTGCCCCCAAATGGAGCTGCAATAAACGGGATGTACTGAATTCCCTTCACAAATTGATGAAGGATACAGGCGCCTGTCAGGGAAGAGATTTTTCCATGTAAAAAAGCCGCAGCGGCGACTTCCCTGAAACCTCTATATGAAAACGAGAAACGGAAGGTAAAAGATGCTACAAGACCCTTTGACTTTATACAAATTAATCGTGCTGTATATGTTAAACAGAGTATCCTTTCCTCTGACCACGGCACAGGTCAGCGATTTTATTCTGGGGAAGGAATATACGAATTTCCTGACTCTGCAGCAGGTTATCAATGAGCTGACAGATGCCGGAATGATTACGCCCCGGTCTATCCGCAACCGCACCCATCTGGCGATTACGGAAGAAGGAAAGGAAACCTTGACTTTCTTTCAAAACCGAATCAGCGATGCCATCAAAAACGATATCAATACCTATTTCCGGGAAAATGAATTCTCTCTGCGAAACGAGGTATCCGTGCTGGGGGATTACTACAAATCCACCTCCGGCGAATTTGAAGCCCATCTGGTCGCCAAGGACAGAGGAATCAAGCTGGTTGACATCACTCTGTCAGTGCCGTCAGAGGAGCTTGCCGCCTCCATCTGCGACAACTGGCAGAATAAAAATCAGGAAATATACCGGTATCTCACGAAGGAATTATTCTAATCGAAAGGGGAGGCATCCTCTTCCGATTTCTTCCCCTCCCTGCGGATACGCGCCATATGCTCTTTAATTTTCACCTCATACCCGTTTCCCGTGGGAGAATAAAATTCCTTCCCATTTAACTCATAGGGAAGATACTGCTGCTCCACATAATGATTCGGATAATCGTGTGCATACTTATAACCTGTTCCGCGTCCCAATTTCGCTGCTCCTTTATAATGTGCATCCTGTAAATGTGTGGGTATCGGCAGATTTCCTGTCTTTTCCACCTCTGCCATCGCCGCAAAAACCGCATTGCTGCTTGCATTGCTCTTAGGTGCACAAGCCACATAGATTGCCGCCTGGGCAAGAATAATCTGCGCTTCCGGCATTCCCACCCGCTCTGCCGCAAGGGAGGCGTTGGTCGCCACGACCAGCGCATTGGGGTCCGCATTGCCCACGTCCTCCGCAGCACATATCATAATTCTTCTTGCAATAAACGTAACGCTTTCCCCTGCATACAGCATTCTTGCAAGATAATAAACCGCCGCGTCTGCATCCGAGCCCCGCATACTTTTGATAAAAGCAGAAATCGTGTCGTAATGATTGTCACCGTTTTTGTCATAACGCACGGCGCGCTTCTGAATACATTCCTGTGCCACATCAAGGGTAATATGAATCTTTCCGTCCTCAGCACGGTTGGTGGTCATAATTCCCAGCTCAATGGCGTTTAAGGCATGTCTGGCGTCTCCGCCGGAAATGTCTGCAAGGAAATCCAGCGCCTCCTCGTCAATCCAGGCACCATACGCCCCCATTCCCCGTTCCATATCATAAACCGCCTTTTTTAACAGCTCCTTGATTGCCTCTCTGGGAATCGGCAGCAATTCAAAGATAATAGATCGGGAAAGCAAAGCTCCGTTTACCTCAAAATAAGGATTTTCCGTTGTAGCGCCTACCAGAATAATCGTACCGTCTTCCACAAAGGGCAGCAAATAATCCTGCTGGCTTTTATTAAATCTGTGAATCTCATCAATAAAAAGAATGGTTCGTTTTCCATACATACCCTGAAGGTCTTTCGCCTTCGCAACGACCTCCTCCATATCCTTTTTGCCCGCTACGGTAGCGTTAATCTGCGTAAACTCCGCACTGGTGGTATTGGCAATCACCTTTGCCAGGGTGGTCTTTCCCGTTCCGGGAGGTCCGTAAAAAATAACGGAACTGATTTTATCCGCCTTGATGGCGCGATAAAGCAGCTTGTCCTTACCGATAATATGCTCCTGCCCCACCACCTCCTCCAAAGTGCGGGGACGCATTCTCGCCGCCAACGGGGACTCCTTTTCCATATTGCTGCTTCTCATATATTCAAACAAATCCATTGCCTTCTGCCTCCGGTAAAGTAATCTATTTTATTATAACCGAAAGAACACAAAACGCAATCTTAAAAAAACCGCCCCACTCTTCCGAGACAGGACGGTAAATGCTCTCGAATGATACGAAAGCTATTAACAAGAATTACCTCTTCCTCAGAGTTGCACTTCCAGTATTTTATAATGTATTCTTCAATCGATTCCTGCGTATTTCGTTTAACAAGCTTCCTGCCTTTTTCCTCATCGGGAATATATGTACGCCACTTTTTATCTTTCCCTTGCCATATAGCATAATTACCGTTTTAATACACATATTGTAAAAATTTCTCTGTAATCAGAATGCCTTGTTTAACCTCCGGATTGCCCATTGCCTCCCTCTGGGTTACGGTATTTAAAAATAACCTGTAAGGAGGGATTCTTATGAATCA
>CALWSL010000019.1 GCA_944384205.1 uncultured Acetatifactor sp.
GCGACTGGGGTGATTATACCAATGAAAACGGCGAGCGCTGCGGCAAGTGGGTACGTTACGATGAGAACGGACACATGGTAAAAGGCTGGCAGACCACCGATACAGGAAGCTGGTTCTTTGATTATACTTATGGAACGATGGCAAAGGGTATTGCAAGCATTGACGGAACAGAGTACAGTTTTGATTCTGTTACAGGTATTTTGCGATAGAAAAGAAGAGAGCTTTTGCGAAACAGAGAAATCCTCTGCAGAGCAAAAGCTCTTTTTTGGAAAGAAAATAAAGTTTCGGCATATATTGATAGAGAAGCATTATGTGGAGAAGTCTATGCTGAATTATATTTGGGCGGTTATGATCCTTTTGGGAATCGTTTATGCAGCCTGTACGGGGCAGATGGAGGCGGTGACCAATGCCGCATTGGACAGCGCCGGGGAGGCGATTTCCCTTTGCCTTACCATGGCGGGGGTTATGGCGCTCTGGATGGGACTGATGGAAATTGCGCAGAAAGCGGGATTAATTCAGAAAATGACAAGAGGAATCAGTCCTTTTCTGCAATTTATGTTTCCGCGGATTCCGCGGGAACATCCTGCGCTTGGATACATAGCAACAAATATTATTGCCAATGTAATGGGACTTGGCTGGGCGTGTACCCCTGCCGGACTGAAAGCTATGGAGGCATTGGCGCAGTTAGAGGCAGAGCGGGGAAATACGGCTTATAACAGTGAAGATGCTCCCGCCGCAAACCGGGTTGCCAGCAATGAAATGTGTACCTTCCTGATTCTGAATATTTCATCCCTGCAGCTGATACCTGTCAATATGATAGCATACCGAAGTCAGTATGGAAGTGCAGACCCTGCCTGTATTATTGCTCCGGCAATCATAGCAACACTCATCAGTACGGTAGCGGCTATTCTATATTGTAAGGCAAAGGAGCACAGCAAATGGAGATATTGACACATGTGTCGGATATAATCATACCACTGATTATCTTCTTCGTGGTAGGTTACGGAATGGTATCGGGAATCAAAGTATACGAGACCTTTTTGAAAGGGGCAAAGGATGGACTTAAGGTGGTGGTCGATATCATTCCCACGCTGGTGGGCTTAATGGTGGCTGTGGGAATTCTGCGCGCATCGGGATTTTTTGACATGCTTGGAAGCCTGCTGGGACCGTTCACAGAGCTTTTGGGACTGCCTGCGCAGCTCATTCCTCTTTTGATTGTCAAAATGTTTTCCTCCTCGGCGGCGACAGGGCTGGTGCTTGATATCTTCAAAACCAGCGGTCCCGATTCCTATGCGGGAATGCTTACTTCAATATTAATGAGCTGTACGGAAACCATTTTCTATACGATGAGTGTCTATTTCCTTGCGGCGAAAGTAACCAAAACGAGATACACGCTTGCGGGCGCGCTCTTTTCTACCCTGGTGGGTACTGTTGCCAGCGTAATTCTTGCCGGAATGATGGTGTGAGCATGAGGCGGCTTCGTTAAATCAACCCCATACTGCGCAGCAGAAACAGCCAGGCGGTCAGTGTAACGGAGCTTAAGAAGGTGGTGGCGACCACGACGCTGGAAGTCAATGTCCCTTCGTGCCCCATATTTTTTGCCATAATATAGCAGCTTACTGTGGTGGGTGAGCCAAGCATTACAAGAATGGCAACCATTTTTTCCCCGGTAAAACCCATGGCAACAGCCAGAGGCAGAAAAACGGCGGGAAGTACGACAAGCTTTAACAAAGTGGCAACACAGGTGGGAACCATTTCCTTTAATGCCTTGCGTCCTTCAAAACCTGCTCCCAGTCCGATTAATGCCAGAGGAGTTGCCAAAACCGAAATATTGTTGACGGTTTTGGTGATAATAACGGGAAAGGAAATCCTGCAGACGGAAAATAGCATTCCCAGCAAAATTCCAATAATGATGGGATTGGTGAAAATTCCCTTTACAGAAGCTTTCAGGGAAGTTTTGTCCAAGCCGTGTGAAGCAGGTCCTGTAAACGACAAAATCAAAACTGCGGCGATATTATAAAGAGGAACAGTGCCGATAATCATCAGCGGCGCCATGCCGGAAGTGCCATAGATATTCTGAATAAACGCAATGCCCAGAACTGCGGCGCTGCTGCGGTAGCACGCCTGTACAAACTCGCCGAGCCGTGATTTGTTGTGATACAAGAAGCCAGCAGCCAGCCAAATCACAACAATGCAGGTCAGCGTTACCAGAAAACAATACATTACATATCGGGTATCCCATACACTGTAAAAATCTGATTCGGAAATATCCCGGAACAAAAGAACCGGAAGGGAGACCTTATAATTAAAAGAATTCAGCGTTTTGACAAAGTGCTCATCCAAAATATGCAGTGCTTTTAATATATATCCAATCACCATAACCAGAAAAATGGGAATGGTGGCGTTGAGACTAAACATTAATTGTTCCATGTTTTTCGTACTCCTTACATTTCTTCTATATTTATAGTTTTTTTTACAGGAATTGTCAATAGTTGTAAAAGGCGAGGCTTTTGTGGTAAAATACGGGCATGAATACTTATATGCCAGTAATAACAGTTATAATTTCCATAGTGATATTGCTCATTGCCGGAATCGCAATCCGGCGGTTGATTTCATCCAAACGAACAACCCCCGGTGATATTGATATCATGGAGGGACACGATTTTGAATACTTTTGTGCGGAGCTGCTGAAAAAACGGGGATTTTTGGAGGTGGAAGTAACGAAGGGCAGCGGTGATTATGGAATTGACATTCTTGCGGAAAAGGACGGCGTTACCTATGCCATACAGTGTAAGTGCTATACGGCGCCTGTGGGAGTCAAAGCAGTGCAGGAGGCATATGCGGGCAGGGATTATTACGACTGCATGGTGGGCGCTGTGCTGTCCAACCAGTATTTTACGGCTCCCGCCGTGGAAGCCGCCAAAAAGCTGAAAATCCTGTTATGGGATAGAGGTTATTTAGAGTCGATGATGGAGGAATAGTGTGGATATCACTTCAACTTTAAACGAGGTGCTGGTAAAGCTCTTTCGTGATATTACGATAATTGAAGAAAAAGCAATCAAAACAGGCGAGTATAAGGACTTGACTGTAAATGACATGCACGTCATAGAGGCGATTGACAGGAAGGAACCGAAAAGCATGTCGTCAGTCGCAAAGGCTTTATCCGTCACTACGGGTACGCTGACGATTTCCGTCAATGGACTGGTGAAAAAGGGTTATGTAAACCGTACCCGCAGTGAGGAGGATCGAAGAGTTGTGCTGATATCCCTGACCGATAAAGGCTGCAGGGCGTTTGCACAGCATCAGGATTTCCATCAGAAAATGATACATGCGGTGGTGGAAGGACTGACGGCAGAGGAGCAGGTTATTTTGGAGAGGGCGCTTAAGAATGCAAATTCGTTTTTCCGTTCTGTCTCCGATTCCGGTTCCAGACGCTCCAGCAAAGAAGTAAAATCCGAGGGACCGCAATCCAGATAAAATTTATGGAAAGCATAATCGGTATAGGACGTTCCCCACAGCGCTTTAGCCTGCTTTTGCAGCTCCAGTATCTCCAGATATCCGAGGTAATATTTCAGGTAATTACAGGGTTCTTCTGCAATGTAGGTGTAGATTGCTTTGACGGCGCTGCTGTTTTCAATGCCGAATTTTTCCAGAACCTGAGCAACCTGGGAATAGGAAGCGTTCTCGTAGTGAATCATAATATCAAGCAGAGAGTAAAGGCATAGCTGCAAACTGCGGTTATGCTTTTCCAATTCAATATAGAGGGAATCCATATTCTGATTTCGCTCTTTCATCAGGTCGGCAGCATAGTCATAGGAAATAAATTCGACATACAGTGCCCAGCCCTCCAGATAGCCGCCGTACCACAGAACCTGGCGCACATTATTTTCACCGTTGTTCAGAAAAGTACGGTTGCTGTACACAGTCTGGTATAAATGCCCCGGATAACCTTCATGTGCCAGTGTGGTGTAAAGCTCAAGTCCGGTGGGTGAATTTTTCTCATTAATATAAATTACATTGTTATCCGTATCGTCCAATGGGGCAGTCAGGTAAAAGGCGGGTGCGCAATATTTTTCCAGGCTGGAAGACACTGTTTTGACGCAAACGGAAGGATACTGTCCGCTCACGGATTGTCTGTCAGAGGTTTCTGCAGACCCGGAGTTATCTGTGGGGAGGGAAGGGAAATCATCCTGCATCCGTATCTGCAAATCCCGCAGCATATCATCCGCATTATCGTAGGGAAAAAAGTCTGCCTCCTCGTTGGACAGATAGTGGAAAATATCTGGATTTTCGGTGGTAAGGGTGTGGATACTTTCGTATTCCCGATGAAAAGCTTCGCTTAAAAGCTCTTTTATCTCGTCTATGCTTCGGTAGGAGCCTGTTTCAGAGCGCACAAGATATTGATAATATTCGGTTCCGCGGGGTTTTGATGCCAGTCCGGCAAGCTGGATGTTTTCGTCCTCCAGCAGAAACAAACCGTCCGCCAGCGCTTCATAGGCGGGCTGAAGTACTGTTTTCAGCAGTCTGTCATTTTGTGCGCAGAATTTTTCGGCTTCTTCGGAGGTCAGCACATCCGAATCGCAGAGAAGCTGTACTCTCTCCCGAAAAGTACTTTGCAGAAAATGAGTTCCCTGCTCCAGTTCGTCCTTTGACACGATAGTGTCGCATTGTTTTTTTACTTTTTCAAGGGAGGAGGCGGGCATAAGTAGTCCTGCCGCCGCCTTTTCTTTTTCATAGCGAAGCAGAGAGGCAAAATATTCGTCCGTCTGGTTCAAAAGAGAAAGGTAATCCGTCACATCCTGTTTGCAGCGGAAGGTGTATTCTGCCAGAAGAATCGGGAGCTGTGACTGCATACCGGAGGAAGGGGAAAGCGGTTCCTCATAATAGGCGTAACTGCTCATGCGGAGAGAATTGTCCAGAGAACGGGTCAGCAGTCTGTAGGAATAGGCGTCCTCGTCGGAGAGTTTTTCAGGATCCAGCTTTTTCAAGGAAGCCAGCACATTTTCGGTGGCAGCCTGACTGCGCAGATACCCTTTTGCACTGTAACAGGGCAGTATCGCTTCATAATTGTGAATCCCGAAATTTTCCGGATATGCCAGCGTGTAGTGCATATTCAGGGTGCTTGAAAGCATTTCGTCATAAAAAACCTGCGAGGAAATGTGGGTGTATTTTTTTTCGTCATGCTTATAGGTAAAAAGGAAAATGGATATTCCTGCGAATACTGCCAGGACAAAAATTGCCAGCAGCAGTTGTCTTGTGGAAAGTGACTTGTGAGATTTCAAAAGGCTCCCATCCTGTGTTTCTTTAGAACATTTGCTTAAATATATGCAGTATTTTTTGGCAATATGAAACAGACAAACGACCAAAAATCATCAAAAAACAGCAAGATTAAGATAATTTAACAAAAAAACCGTTTTTTTTTCTGCCAAAACCGTTACCTCGTCACTAGACGGACACTGGGAACTATGCTAGTATAAGTGTCGGAAGACGAAAATTCACGGCTGTAGCGCCTGTTACAGCGGAATGGAGGATAGAATGAACAATTTAGAGCTGCAAAAACGTGCGAATGAAATTCGCAAAGGCATTATTACCGCAGTTCACAGTGCAAAAGCAGGACACCCGGGCGGGTCGCTTTCGGCTGCAGATGTATTTACGTTTTTGTACTTTGAAGAAATGAATATAGATCCCCAAAATCCTGACAAAGAGGATAGAGACAGGTTCGTATTATCCAAGGGGCATACGGCTCCCGGACTTTATGCGGCATTAGCGCACAGAGGTTTTTTCCCTGTGGAGGATTTGATCACCTTAAGAAAGCTTGGCTCTTATTTACAGGGACATCCCTGTATTCATATTCCCGGCGTGGATATGTCATCGGGTTCTCTGGGACAGGGCATTTCCGCAGCGGTGGGCATGGCTCTGGGGGCGCAGATGGATGGCAGGAATTTCCGTGTATATACATTGCTTGGCGACGGCGAGATTCAGGAAGGGCAGGTTTGGGAAGCGGCTATGCTTGCAGGCTTCCGCAAGCTGGATAACCTGTGTGTGATGGTAGATAATAACAATTTGCAGATTGACGGTGCGATTGATGAGGTATGTTCTCCCTATCCGATTGATAAGAAATTTGAAGCATTTAATTTCCATGTGATTCATGCAGATGCCCATGATTTTGATGCGCTTCGTGCGGCATTTAAAGAGGCAAGGGAAACCAAGGGTATGCCCACTTGTATCGTTCTGCACAGCATCAAGGGAAAGGGCGTCTCCTTTATGGAGAATCAGGCAGGCTGGCACGGCAAGGCGCCTAACGATGAGGAATTCGCTGTTGCAATGGCGGATTTGGAAAAAATCGGCGCAGAATTAGAGAAAGCAGGTGAAGCATAATGGCACAGGAAATAAAAAAGATAGCTACCAGAGAGAGCTATGGAAACAGCTTGAAAGAACTGGCAGAGGAATTTCCCAATCTGGTTGTACTGGATGCGGACCTTGCAGAAGCAACCAAGACCGGTATTTTTAAAAAAGCATATCCTGACCGTCATATTGACTGCGGTATTGCAGAGTGCAATATGATGGGCGTGGCTGCGGGGTTATCTCTGGTCGGCAAGATTCCCTTCGTCAGCTCCTTTGCTATGTTTGCGGCGGGACGCGCATTTGAGCAGGTTCGCAACTCCATCGGCTATCCTCATCTGAACGTGAAAATCGGTGCAACCCATGCGGGAATTACCGTGGGGGAGGATGGCGCCACCCATCAGTGCAACGAGGATATCGCGCTGATGAGGACGATTCCCGGTATGGTGGTTATGTGTCCCTCCGATGATGTGGAAGCAAGAGCGGCGGTTCGTGCCGCTATCGAATATGAAGGTCCCGTATATATCCGTTTCGGACGCTCTGCAGTGCCTGTGATTAACGACAGACCCGATTATAAGTTTGAAATCGGCAAAGGGACCGTAGTCCGTCCCGGTAAGGATGTGACAATCGTGGCAACCGGTATCTGCGTGGATTCCGCACTGGGCGCGGCTGAAAAGCTGGCGGCAGACGGCATTGATGCCGAGGTAGTAAACATTTGTACCATCAAGCCTCTCGATGAGGAGCTTATCATTGCCAGTGCAAAAAAGACCGGCAGGGTTGTTACCGTTGAGGAGCATTCCGTTATCGGCGGGCTTGGAAGTGCCGTGTGCGACTGCCTTTCCGAGAAGTGTCCTACTCCGGTGAAAAAAATCGGTATGCAGGATATCTTTGGCGAATCCGGTCCTGCGGCGGCGCTGGTTGAAAAGTACGGTCTGGATGCCGCAGGTGTGTATAAAGCAGTAAAAGAATTGTTCTAACTAATCATATCATAGATAATACAACAGCTTCCCGTTTATTTTGCAGCCGGGAAGCTGTTTTTTGCAATATAATCTATTTACATCCCATGAAATTTTTACTATTATATATATATCTTTGTAATTGTGAGAAAACAGGCAATATTTTTCAAAATATACCTCGCAATTATCAATATCAAATCGACCCGATATAATATTTTTTATGAAAGGATTGGTTACATATGGAACAGGCAAAAATCAAAGAATTAGTGCAGAAAATGACTTTGGAAGAGAAGGCGTCTCTGTGTTCGGGACGTGATTTCTGGCATACTGACAGTGTGGACAGGCTGGGAATTCCGTCCATGATGATGTCGGACGGACCTCACGGTCTGCGTAAGCAGGAAGACGAGGGGGATCATCTTGGCATTAATGACAGTATCAAAGCGGTTTGCTTCCCCGCCGGCTGTGCGATGGCGGCATCCTTTGACAGAGACCTGTTGACCCGTCTGGGAGACGTGCTCGGCAATGAGTGTCAGGCGGAAGATTTGGGCGTGGTGTTGGGACCGGCAATGAACATCAAGCGTTCCCCTCTCTGCGGACGCAACTTTGAATACTATTCTGAGGATCCGTATTTGTCTGCCGAGCTTGCCACGGCATATATTAACGGAGTGCAAAAGCATAATGTGGGCACCAGTCCCAAGCATTTCCTTGCAAACAATCAGGAATGCAGACGTATGACCTGCTCTTCTGAGGTGGATGAGAGAACCCTGCGTGAGATTTATCTGGCATCCTTCGAGGGCATGGTAAAGAATGCAAAACCATGGACAATTATGTGTTCTTATAACCGGATTAACGGCACCTATGCCAGTGAAAATAAGCTTTATCTGACAGACATTCTGCGCGGAGAATGGGGATTTGACGGCTTTGTAGTCAGCGACTGGGGCGCTGTGAACCGTGCGGATAAGGCGGTAGAGTCAGGAATGGATTTGGAGATGCCGTCCTCCAACGGAGCGGGAACCAGAGAAATTCTGAAAGCAATTGAAGCCGGGACTTTAAAGGAAGAGGCTGTGGACGCCGCCTGCGAAAATATTCTGAGTATCGTGTTCCGTTTTGCAGAGAATCGGGAAGCGAATGCCGTATTTGACAGAAAAAAGGATCATGAAATTTCCGGCGAGATGGCAAAAGAGTGTATTGTACTTTTGAAAAATGAGGAAATCCTCCCTTTGTCAGAGGACAAAAATGTTGCGTTTATTGGGCAGTTTGCTGAGAGTCCCAGATTTCAGGGCGGCGGCAGCTCTCATATTAACAGTGAGAGGATTACCTCTGCCATGGATTGCGCAGCGGGTTTACGGGTTACTTATGCACAGGGTTATGACGCAAAAACAGATACCATGACGCCCGAGATGAAAGCAGAAGCGGTGGAGGCGGCAAAGAATGCCGATGTGGCAGTACTGTTTGTGGGCTTGCCCGACGCCTATGAATCAGAAGGTTATGACAGAAGCCATATGAGAATGCCCGCTTGTCAGAATGAATTGATTGAAGCGGTGGCGGAGGTGCAGCCAAATGTGGTGGTTGTGCTTCACAATGGCGCGCCTGTGGAAATGCCATGGATTGACAAGGTAAAAGGTCTGCTGGAATGCTATCTTGGCGGCGATGCCGTAGGCCGGGCACAGGTGGATATCCTGTTTGGCAGAACAAATCCCAGCGGACGTCTGCCGGAAACCTTCCCGATACAGATGGAAGATAACCCTTCCTATCCGTTCTATGCTTCCGATGAGGATATTGTAGAGTACAGAGAGGGCGTATTTGTAGGCTATCGTTCATACGAAACCAGAAAGACAAAGGTATTATTCCCCTTCGGATACGGACTTTCCTATACAAAGTTTGCATATTCCAACCTGACAGTAGACAAGACCTCCATGAAGGACAACGAGCAGGTGGTTGTTTCCGTGGATGTGGAAAATGTCGGCGGCAGAGAAGGAAAAGAAGTGGTGCAGCTCTATGTGGCGCCGCCGAAAGGCAGAGTAATCAGACCTGTGAGAGAGCTGCGCGGTTTCACAAAGATATCCCTGCAGCCGGGGGAAAAGAAAACGGTCACCTTTACACTGGGGAAACGTGCTTTTGCATACTGGAATACGGAAATCCATGACTGGCATGTGGAAGACGGAACCTATCAGATTCAGGTTGGTACCTCTGCCCATGACATTGTGCTGGAGACGGGAGTGACGGTGGAGTGCAGTACACTCGTTAAGCGGATTCATCATCTCAATTCGACTCTGGGCGACCTGATGAGGGACCCTACGAAAACCGAAGCTGTGGAAATGTTGAAGAAACAGCTTGCAGAGGGTTCCCTTCAGATGGAAGAAAAAGAAGATTCCGATGCTGCCAAAGAGGCGATGAATCAGGAAATGATGATGGCTATGATGAATTATATGCCGATTCGCGCCATGAAGAGTTTTGGCGGACTATCCGAGGAAAAGCTGCAGGGAATGCTGGATCAGATAAATAACGCATAAGAAAAAACCGGAAGGACATACTTTTGCCCTTCCGGTTTTTCCTATAATGCCGTCACATCTCTTTTTAACTGTTCCCAGGCATCCTCGTGCTCCGTATAATAAAGGGGACATTTCTTGCCGCCGCAGTCATAGTGACGAAGAAAATCTTCCGTCCAGTCGGGATGTTTATGATAAGCTTCCGCACTGATTCCCTGTATCTTTTCGACGGACAGGGTGGAATCCTGTATCTCCGCCCGCATTTCCCCAAAGGGAGCGGTTTTGTACGAATCAGGCTTTGTAAAGCCCTGTATCAGCAAAAGGCAGAATGCACATGCTGCTCCTGCCAGTAGAATCCATATTCTTTGTCTGCTGATTTGCACATGGCTTTTCCTTTTCCCGTACGGTTTGCTCCTTGGAGCCTGCCGTACAAAGCTGTCAAGGGTCTGTCCGCGTTTCCCATGCCCCTGTATGCTCCGGTTTTGTGCATAATTTTCCAGATAGGGATTCCTTTTCATGTTGGTAAGTTCTGATTTCAGGTTTTCATTTGTCTGCTGCATCATACTTTTCCTATACTGCAAACGAAATTTGTTTTATGTGGATTTTGCCACTTTACCGTTTGCAGAATACAGAATAGCATCAAAATGTTTCAAATTGTGACACAATCTTCTTAATTTTTTATTAAGATAGCAATATTGTTATTTTGTATTATATTTGCTAAAATGTAGAAATAGTAATGTAATGTGCAAAAAAGCATAGAAACGAGGCGTTAAATGAAGATATTATCACCGTCGATACTCTCGGCGGATTTTTGGAGACTGGGAGAGCAGATTAAGGAAATGGAGGCAGCAGGAGTACCATGGATTCATATTGATGTGATGGATGGCTTGTTTGTACCTTCTATCTCCTATGGAATGCCTGTCATTGCGTCCATTCGCAAAGAAACGGATTTGTTTTTCGATGTACACCTGATGATAGATAAGCCGGAACGCTATATTGAAGACTTTGCTAAAAGCGGAGCAGACTTGATTAACTTTCATCTTGAAGCGACGGAACAGGTGGAGGAAACGATTGCGAAAATCAAAAAGCTGGGTAAGAAAGCAGGCATTACCATAAAGCCAAACACTCCTGCCCGGGCGGCAGAACCTTATCTGGAGCTGGCGGATATGGTACTGGTTATGACGGTGGAACCCGGCTTCGGCGGTCAGAAGCTGATTCCGGAGTGTATCGGAAAGGTAACGGAAATCCGGCGCATGATAAAGGAAAAGGGATTAAATGTCGATATAGAAGTAGACGGCGGCATTAATATGGAAAATATTGACACAGCCATTGCAGCCGGAGCAAATGTGATTGTGGCAGGGTCCGCCGTGTTCAAAAATGACATTGGAGTTAATGTAAAGAACTTCCTGAAGAAAATGCAATAATAAGGAGGAGACTATGCAGATTAACGGTGTTGGAAACGGAAAGTTACATAATAGTGAAATGCACCAGGTAACGGGATGTATCCATGACCATAGTGCGTCGAAAAAAAGCGGCGGCGCTGCTGCAGCCTCCTCCGCGGATACATTACAGACTGACTTAAGCCGGTATAACCGGACGGGAGCACAGTTTTCAGTGATTTCCTGGCTGAAAAATGCGTTGTCGGGCAGCAGGAACCTTTTGCGGAAAATCTGGGGCGAAAATCCAAATATGACGTCGGCGGAGGAGGCCGGGGATAAGTCCCTTCCGGGTTCGGAACAGGTAATGGCGCAGGAGGCAATGGCAGGTGCGACAGTCAGACAGCAGAACCTGTACGATAATCCCTATTTCTCCGCAGTGGAGGATGCCGGAAAGGAAAAACAGAGTATCTGGGATAAGATGCGCGTCCGCTTTCAGTCTGTGGCAGGGCAGTTGACGAAGCAGTTTTCGGGCAGAAATGCTTTTCAGACCAAACAGCAGAAGCCGAAGGAGGATTTGCGCAGACACAGCAGATACCGGGAGGACGATTTGGAAATTGACTGTATTCTTACGGACGACAGCTATCTGTTGGATTCCTATGACCGAAAGGGCAAATACAGTAAGCTGTCGGCAAAGAAATAACGTAAAGAAATAACAGGATTTTTCATTGACAGACTTTATTTCCTGTGCTACTCTAACCTTAAGACTGAGAAAAGCAGTGACGAAGAGAGTACACATTATTGAGGCTTTACAGAGAACATTCCGGATATCGACAGGAATCGGCGAAGAGGCGTATACAAGCTTTGTATCGATGTCAATGCTGAGAGGAATGAAGTCAGAGGTGTGGAAGATGGCTTCCGAGCAGCGCACCGAACCGTGAAGACGGTAAGGCTGCGACAGGTTCCGCCTGTTATAGCGGATAGGGTTACTGACCTGAAGAGGTTCATTCCGCGAGGGATGGATGAAGAGAAGTGGTACCACGGGTTTACAGCTCGTCTTCTCATGCGGCAAAAGCATGAAGAAGGCGGGCTTTCTTTGTGCGCAAATGAGCAAATCCAGAATATCAGAAAGGAGTTTCAGAATGGAAAATAAAGGAAAGTATTATCTTACAACAGCGATTGCCTATACCTCCGGCAAGCCCCATATTGGCAACAATTACGAAATTGTACTGGCAGACAGCATTGCCAGATTTAAGAGAAAGGAAGGCTATGACGTTTTCTTTCAGACCGGTACGGACGAGCATGGTCAGAAAATTGAGTTAAAGGCAGCGGAGGCAGGCGTTACTCCCAAGGAGTTTGTGGATGATGTGGCAGGCACAATCAGGGGACTTTGCGACCTTCTGAATATTTCCTATGACAAATTTATCCGTACTACCGATGACTACCATGAGAAGCAGGTACAGAAGATTTTTAAGCGTCTTTACAATCAGGGAGACATTTATAAGGGCTCCTATGAGGGACTTTACTGTACGCCCTGCGAGTCCTTCTGGACGGAATCACAGTTGGTAGACGGCAAATGTCCTGACTGCGGCAGAGAAGTAAAGCCTGCCAGGGAGGAGGCGTATTTCTTCCGTATGAGTAAATATGCTGACCGTTTAATCAGGCATATCAATGAGCATCCGGAATTTATCCAGCCGGTATCCCGCAAGAATGAAATGATGAACAATTTCCTGCTTCCGGGACTTCAGGATTTGTGTGTTTCCCGTTCCTCCTTTAAATGGGGGATTCCGGTAGATTTTGATGAGAAGCATGTTATTTACGTATGGCTGGATGCGCTGTCCAACTATATCACCGGCATCGGGTATGATGCTGACGGCGGAAGCAGTGAGCAGTATAAAAAGCTCTGGCCCGCAGACCTGCATCTGATTGGAAAGGATATTATTCGTTTCCATACGATTTACTGGCCTATCTTCCTGATGGCGCTGGGCGAGGAATTGCCGAAGCAGATATTCGGTCATCCCTGGCTGCTGATGAATAATGATAAGATGAGTAAATCCAAGGGTAATGTTATCTATGCGGATGATTTGGCAGATTATTTCGGCGTGGATGCGGTGCGCTATTACGTGCTTCACGAAATGCCTTATGAAAACGACGGCAATGCTACCTGGGAGCTGATTGCGGAGCGCTTAAACTCCGACCTTGCAAACACCCTTGGAAATCTGGTAAACCGTACAATTTCCATGAGCAATAAGTACTTTGGCGGTATTGTGGCAGATAAGGGAGTGCAGTTAAATCCCAATGACAGTCTGATTGATGAGGATTTAAAGAAAACCATCACCGGAACTTATGCAAAGGTTGTGGCGAAGATGGCGGATTTGCGTGTTGCGGACGCAATAACGGAAATCTTCGGTATCTTCAAGAGATGCAATAAATACATTGATGAGACGGAGCCATGGGTACTGGCAAAGGATGAGGCAAAGGCAGACCGTCTGTCTACCGTGCTGTACAATCTGGTGGAAGGCATTGTAATCGGCGCATCCCTGTTAGAGCCTTATATGCCTGAGACGGCACAGAAAATCGCCGCTCAGTTAAACGCTTCTCTGCGCGATTTTGACGAGTTAGAAAAATTCGGTCTTTATGAGAGTGGTACAAAAGTAACGGAACAGCCTGAAATCCTGTTTGCACGTCTGGATATGAAGGAGGTCGCACAAAAGGAAGAGGAACTGAGACTTGCCATGATTGCGGCAAATGCCGGGGAGGAACAGACGGAAGGAGAGGCGGCTGTGATCGATATTGAGGCAAAAGAGGAAATCACCTATGATGATTTCGCTAAGATGCAGTTCCAGGTAGGCGAGATTATCTCCTGTGAGGCGGTTCCGAAGTCCAAGAAGCTGTTGTGCAGTCAGGTGCGTGTGGGCAGTCAGGTACGTCAGATTGTGTCGGGTATCAAAGCAAACTACACACCGGAGGAGATGGTCGGCAAGAAGGTAATGGTTCTTGTGAACTTAAAGCCTGCGAAGCTGGCGGGTGTGATATCCGAGGGAATGCTGTTATGTGCGGAGGATGCAGAAGGAAATCTTGCGCTGGTGACGCCTGAAAAAGAAATGCCCGCCGGTGCAGAAATCTGTTAACCTTTGTCTGTTTAAAGATATAAAGTCTTTATTAATTTTCCGAAAAAGGGTTAATTTTTTAGAAGAGATACGCTATAATAGAAGCGTCGCCATAAAGCGGCGCTTTTTACATCGTGCGCCTGGCGGCGCACGTTTCTCTGATACCAAGGAGGATTTATGAAAAAAGAAGAATTCTATTATGATTCAAGGAATGGGGAAGACAAGATTCATGCCCTGCGATATACTCCGGAGGATGGAACGGTAAAATGTGTTGTACAGATTGTGCACGGAATGGCAGAATACGTGGAGAGATATGAGGAACTGGCAGAGTTTTTGACAGGCAAAGGCATTCTGGTGACAGGAGAGGACCATCTGGGTCACGGTCAGTCTGTGGCGGCAGGCGGAACCTACGGGTATTTCTGCGAGCAGGATCCGGCTACGGTAGTGGTACGGGATACACACAGACTGAAAAAAATAACGCAGGAATTGTATCCGAATGTGCCTTATGTAATATTGGGACACAGCATGGGTTCCTTTATTGTCAGGAATTATATATGCCGTTACGGAAGCGGTATCAGCGGTACCATTATTATGGGTACCGGTATGCAGTCAGGAGCTTTGATTAAGCTGTCAAAGGCAATGGTGACAATGCAGAAAACCCTCCATGGTTCCCAAAAAACCAGCAATTTTCTTGATAAATGTATTTTTGGCGGCTATAATAAGAGAATTGCCAATCCCAGAACGGAAAAGGACTGGCTGACGAAGGATGCAGAATGTGTGGATAAATATATTAAAGATCCGCTTTGTGGTTTTACTTTTACTGTAAATGGTTTTGCAACCCTTATGGAGCTGATTGCCAGAGTGCAGAAAAAAGAGAATCTGGAGAAGATTCCGAAGGAGCTTCCTGTATTTATGCTATCGGGTTCTGACGACCCTGTGGGCGAATATGGCAAAGGGGTTCAGAGAGCTTATGAATCCCTGAAGGAAGCGGGACTTAAGAATATTTGTATGAAACTCTATGATTCGGACAGACATGAACTGCTGAATGAGACGGATAAAGCTGCGGTGATGCAGGATATATATGACTGGATAGAGGACACGATACTGACATAATTTGTGAGGACGGGGGCAATGTGATGAAGAGGAAAAAGCTTCCTTATGAAATCAGATGGGCAAGGATCGAGGAATGGATTCCCGCTATGATGATGATATGGAAAACCTTTATAAAATTTGAAGGTATGGAGTATTCTGAAGAAGGGATTCAAAATTTTTTTGAATTCATTACAAACGATGAATTGTATCAGTCTTTTCTAAAGGGAAATTATCAGATGATGGTGGCTTTGGACGGCGGCAGGATTGTGGGTGCAGGCTCTATCCGCAACTGCAACCATTTATCGCTTTTGTTTGTGGATGAGGAATATCATCATAGAGGAATCGGAGCATCCCTTTTGTTGAATCTCTGCGATTATTTGAAACAGGAAGCAGGCGAACGATACATGTCGCTGACAGCAGCGCCGTACGCCGTGAATTTTTATCGGAAATTAGGCTTTTTTGAGGTAGCGCCCGAACAGGAAATTTCAGGAATCCGTGTTACTCCCATGGAAAAGGTATTTGACTGACAGGCGTCAATGCTGCAAAGGTATGCAGCTAACATAAAGAGGAAAGGAAACAAATGTAAATGAAACTTTTTGATTTAGACAGTCCCATCATGCGCGCACTTTCAAAGATGGCGGATTTAATGCTGCTGAATGTGGTGACTCTCATCTGCTGTATTCCCATTGTAACAGCGGGCGCTTCTTTTACGGCGCTGCATTATATGGCGTTAAAGCTCAGAAGAAATGAAGAGTGCTATATTGTCAGAGGCTTTTTCAAATCTTTTAAGCAGAACTTTAAACAGGCAACGATTATCTGGCTGATTAATCTGTTGGTACTGATAATTCTGGTGTGCGATTTTTATATTATTTATTATATGGGTGAATCCTTTAATAAGATACTTCAGGTGATAATTGCCATTGTGGCAATTATGGTACTGTTTACCTCCACCTTTGTATATCCCGTATTGGCGAAGTTTGATAATCCGGTGCTGCGGACGATAAAGAATGCGTTTGTTATCAGTATCCTGCAGTTTCCCAAGACGATTCTGATGTTTATTATGAACTGGATTCCCTGGATTATTATGCTGACAGTGATACAGATTTCGCCTCTGGCATTTATATTCGGATTTTCGGCGCCTGCGTATGCCTCCGCCTTTTTGTACAGTAATTTTTTTAAAAAGCTTGAGGCGCAGATAGAAGAAAAGAACGGCAGTAATTTAGCGGAACAGACTGAAGAGAACGACGAGAACAGAATTTTTCATGATAAAGTGGATGAATCCCTCTCTATCAATGAGAATATCCATTGATGACATAATGGTTGTATAAAATGTTCAATTTGTTTAAAACATTTTGTACAAATTGCCAAGCGTTAAGAAATTTTTTATACTTTGTAAGCAATTCATACAATCTGTTTTAAAATCTTTGTGAAATAGTGGTATGGCGTGAATTGACGTTTTTCGTTATACTGAATAAAGAGTGATGCGGTGTATGCCGTTAGAACATAAGAAAAGTATATTATTGTGAATGCGAAAGGAGTTTACTGTTATGGCAAGTTTATCTTTAAAGAATATCTGCAAAGTATATCCTAACGGTTTTGAAGCGGTTAAAGACTTTAGCCTTGAGATTGCAGATCAGGAGTTTATTATTTTCGTAGGACCTTCCGGTTGTGGTAAATCTACTACCCTTCGTATGATTGCCGGTTTGGAAGATATTTCTTCCGGTGAGTTGAAGATTGGTGACAGAGTTGTCAACGATGTAGAGCCTAAGGACAGAGACATCGCAATGGTATTCCAGAACTATGCGCTGTATCCTCATATGTCCGTATATGACAACATGGCATTCGGTTTGAAATTAAGAAAGGTACCGAAGGATGAAATCGATAAGATGGTTAAGGAAGCAGCTAAGATTCTTGACTTGACTCCGTTGCTTGACCGTAAGCCCAAGGCTCTGTCCGGTGGTCAGAGACAGCGTGTTGCAATGGGTCGTGCTATCGTTCGTAATCCTAAGGTATTCCTTATGGATGAGCCTCTGTCCAACTTGGATGCTAAACTGCGTGTACAGATGCGTATTGAGATTGCAAAATTACACCAGAGATTGGGTACTACCATTATTTACGTTACACATGACCAGACCGAGGCTATGACTCTTGGTACCAGAATCGTAGTTATGAAGGATGGCGTTATCCAGCAGGTTGATACTCCTCAGAATTTGTATGAGAAACCTCAGAACCTGTTTGTAGCAGGATTCATGGGTTCCCCTCAGATGAACTTCTTAGACGCTACCGTTAAGGTGACAGGAGATGTTGCTAATCTGGAAATTGCCGGTCAGAGCATTCCTCTGCCTCCTGCAAAATCCAAAAAGCTGATTGACGGCGGTTATGACGGAAAGGTTGTTACATTCGGTATTCGTCCTGAGGACGTATATGATTCCGAAATGTACATAGAGACTTCTCCTCAGAGCGTATTCGAGTCCACCGTTAAAGTTTACGAGCTGCTTGGTGCAGAAGTTTACTTATACTTCGATTTAGACGAGTTTGCTATGACTGCAAGAGTAGACTCCCGTACAAATGCGAGACCTGGCGATACCGTTAAGTTTGCTCTTGATGTTGAGAAGATTCATGTATTTGATAAAGAGACCGAACAGGTTATCACGAACTAATAAAGACTTTCAGGGGGTGCTGGAAACAGCACCCCGTTTTATGTATACAGCGTGATGTTTGGAAAGGGTAAGATATGATTTCAAGTCAGACAATTCAAGTTAGTCTTGATGAATTAAAAGCAATTACAAAGGTGGATTTAGGCGTGTACGACCTGACAGGAATGGTGGTAGCCACAACCATGGCACAAAATGACATTGCAGGAAATCTGATTCAGGGATTTGCAGAGTCCCCTGCAGATAGTCAGGTAATCGGTGCGTACCATCTTTTGAAGATTTTAGATGAAGGGGAAGTGTTGTATATACTGGTAGCAAGAGGAATGAGCGACGACGTATATATGGTGGGCAAGATTGCAGTTTGCCAGATTCAGAATCTTGTCATCGCCTATAAGGAAAGATTTGATCGCAATAACTTTTTCCAAAATCTGCTGTTGGATAATCTGTTATTGGTGGATATCTATAACAGAGCAAAAAAGCTTCATATTGAAGCATCCGTTCCAAGGGCTGTATTTCTTGTAGAAACCAAAGCTGAGAAGGACGGCATTATTACAGAAATTCTAAAGGGAATGTTTTCGCCGCAGACTGGCGATTATATTACCGCTGTGGATGAGAGCAATGTCATTCTGATTAAGTCTTTGGAGGCTGATGCCTCTCCGGAGGCAATGGAGAGTGTGGCTCAGACCATTGTCTCTATGATGAATGCGGAAGCAATGACCAATGTAAGAGTCGCCTATGGTACAGTGGTTCAGGAATTGAAGGATGTTTCCAAATCATATAAAGAGGCAAAGATGGCGCTGGATGTAGGTAAGATTTTCTACGCGGAAAAAAATGTTGCAGCCTACGGTGCGTTGGGTATCGGTCGTCTGATTTATCAACTGCCGGTTAATCTCTGCAGAATTTTTATTGAGGAAATCTTTGGTGATAATGTTCCCATGGATTTAGACGAGGAAACCATGAATACTCTGAATAAGTTTTTTGAGAATAACCTGAACGTGTCTGAGACTTCAAGACAGTTATTTGTGCATAGAAATACGCTGGTGTACCGTATTGAAAAGATTCAGAGAAGCACCGGTCTGGACCTTCGCTGTTTTGACGATGCTCTGACCTTTAAGATTGCGCTTATGGTTGTGAATTATATGAAGTATCTGGATAATTCAGAATATTAAATGGTCTGAAAATATTTAGCGGCGACTTAATTTATCAATTTGGCAATAACAGGAATAAGTATCGTATCCCTCTGAATATACTGAATGAGAGACAACTTTATTTTGCTAAATTTCAGTATATTCAGGGGGATTTTTATGTTCTATGACAGGAGAATTAAATATTTGGATTATCTGGTAAAAGGCGAGCGCTGTGGGAATGCCGGTTTTATCAAGTTCGAGGTGCGTGATACGGTATGCAACATCACTATTAATGTAAATGGTCTCAGGACAACGGATTCTCTCTCAGTGAAGGTCTGGCTGGTCGGTGCAGGGCAGGAACGGGAGTTGTGTATTCTGGAGCTGTTGCAGGGCAAGGGTATGATGCAGCTTTTAAGGCAGAACGCGAAAAACCTTGGCAGTACGGGGATTGCTTATGAAAATCTTGAGGCGGTCAGAATTCCTGTCTCGGCGGAACGGGAAATAATAGGTGTAATTGGGACAGTAGAATCTGTCGGACAAGTTGACAGGGAAGAGGTTCCAATTTACACGGCAGTGCCGGCGGAGGTGACTGCAGCTGCAGAGCCGGAAACGGAAGTTGTACCGGAAGAGTTGATTGTACATATCCAAGAGGATTCAATAAATGAGCAGTCCGTTTCGCTGATTGAAAGAGATGAGAAAACGGAGAAACCGACTGCACCTGCTGAAAGGGAGGCGCCAGTCAGGCAGCCGGAAGAATGTAAGGAGCCTGCTGTTTATAAAGAGAAAAAAATTCCTCTATGTGATAATAAATGGAAACAGTTGTGGGAAATCTATCCGCACATTACACCCTTTCGGGATGAACGGGAATATCTTTCTGTCGGACCAAATGATTTTGTGATATTGCCGGAAAAATATTTCCGAATGGCAAACAACAGCTTTTTGCTCCACGGTTACTATAATTATAAGCATCTGGTATTAAAAAAGCTGGAGTATCGCGGGGAAACGAGATACTACATAGGAGTGCCGGGCAATTTCTATGACAGAGAAAAACAGGTGGCATTAATGTTTGGGTTTGAAAGCTTTGAAAGTCTGGAAGAGCCTGCAGGTATAGGGGATTACGGCTATTATCTGATGCGTATTGAACTGTGAAAGGCATATGCGCCTCATTGCTGTGATGCCGTTTTACAGCAGTCCTTCATAATGAAACGACGGAATAAAGCTTTCGTCAGCCGTTTCGCCTTCCTGATAGAAGCCGCCCTCAATGCCGATTTTTTCCGCAAAATATAAAACACGTTCATATTCTTCGGCAGATACTTTCCGGTTTAGAAAAGGAATATCTGCCACATGGGGCAGCGGCGTATATTGGTTCATAATACTGACATAGATGTCGTTTCCGTAGGTATCGTGGAGATAACGGAGGATTTTCTTGGAATCCTTTGTCTGACCGGGTAAAAGCAAATGACGCACAATCATGCCTTTTGTCATGATTCCGGCGCTGTCGAATTGGGCGGTTCCCACTTGACGGAACATTTCAGAAATAGCGGCGGACGCTTTTTCAAAATAGTCGGAGGCGTGAGAATATTTTAAACTCAGTTCGGAAGAAAAATATTTTAAGTCAGGGAGATAGATGTCAATTAGTCCGTCCAGCAGACGCAGGGAGGACGCTTCTTCATAGCTTCCGGTATTATAGACGATGGGCAGGACTAAGCCCATCGTTTTTGCCTTTTGAATGGCGGCGCATATCTGTGGAATAAAATGAGTGGGCGTAACCAGATTAATGTTATGGGCGCCCGCATCCTGTAATTCCAGAAAAATATCTGCCAGACGGTTAAGAGAAATCTGTTTTCCTCTTTCGCCCAGTGCAATATCGTGATTTTGACAGAACAGACAGCGCAAACTGCAGCCTGAGAAGAACACCGTTCCGGAGCCTTTGGTGCCGGAAATACAAGGCTCCTCCCAAAAGTGCAAAGCTGCTCTTGCGGCTGTCAGTTCCCCGGTCTGTCCACAGAAACCAACCTGTCCGGCTCTGCGATTGACATGACATGCTCTGGGGCAGATTGAACAATCCTCCATATAAAGTTGTAGCTGACTGTCGGTTATAGGATGGGTATTGTTCATTTGTTTTGATTTCCCTCATGTCCAACTGAAATACAAATACCGTACACCCGGGCTTCGACGGCAACTCCACCCAGTTTACTCACGGCACATGAAAGGTTCTGCTTAGTGCTGCTTTGTTCCCAACCTGACACGGTTCGCAGATTCTCATTGCGTGAGACCGAGTTTCAACGTTGCCGCCAAAGGAATCCCGAAATGTACGGCTCTATTAGTTTATCGGTTTCAGAGGAATTTGTCAAGGGGGAGCTTCCTTCTAAGTGTATCAATCGTCTCCTGTGGACATTCTGCTATCGCCTTGATGTCGTCATCAGACATTCCGCGTTTTATCATATTTTTGACGATTTGGGAGGTTTTTTCTTCGATACCCTCTTTAATGCCCTCTTTAATCCCTGCTTCCATTCCGGCTTCCCAATTATCTGCAAACAATTCCTCTAATGCCTGACACATATTGTATTCCTCTCTTTCGTCTGTTTTTTTCATATATTTTATTCTGTCCTCCCAAAGTTTCGGGGCATTTAACAGCACAGATAAGACTTCCAGACTATCCGCATCCATATGCTGATATTCGGTTCGGCTCTCTATCAGTTCCCACAATTTGACCTTGTCTTGGCGGTACTGCAGCAGCTCAAACACCTGTCTTAATTCCGTATGAAATACGCTGAAATCCGTTTCCTCATTGATGCAGTACAGATGAAAGCGATAATCGGCAAAAAGGCTTTGCAGGAATGAGCCATCTTCATCAAACTGCATCATATCCTTCAGGGTTCTGGGACCATCCCAGATATCCTCGCCATGGTAAAGACATAAGGTAGAGGCGGGTATCAGTCTGTCGTTTTTCTTAATGCCACATGCTTTTTCCGCCCAGTCTGCATAATTATTTTCAATTGCATTTTTGTCTCGCAGGGCGTTCAGTTGCTTTCCGTATTCCATTGTGTCATACTGCATACAGCGGAACGGCATAGAATAGTTCACGGTATACTGGCTTTCCACTCCCAGAATACACAGGTCCTTTCCTTTGTTCAGTGCCATCTTGATGTCACGGATACGCTCGAGGCGTTCTCCGCGTTCCCCTGTTTCGGGATTGCTGGCCTCCGGTTCCTCGTAGACTTCGGAAGCATCTGTCAGCTCCTCTGCCTTTATCCGTTGTTTCCCGTGAAAATGCACTCCGTTGTATAAATCCGCAAACCTTCTTTTATTGCGCAGATAGTGGTTTATGGCTATGTTTGGTTTCCCCATGAAAATCCCTCCTTTGTACAGCAAAGAGGTACATGGGATACGTCTCTGCCATCTTAAATTAAGTCTGAGTATAATGGCAGATACTGCCGGAATGTGCGAAATGCACGTTTCTTTGATTACTCTTGTTGAATTAAGTGTATATTTTCCGGGCGCGTTTGTCAAGAGAAAATTTATTTTATGCTCTCCTTTTGAGCGAGTGAGAATATCGCTTGTATTCTGTATTGTAGCTTGTCAAATAACAATGCTTATGGTATAATATAACAATAAAAAAAGATAATACAATAATATACAACAATATTTATGCGTTCAAAAGAATGGGGATATGATTTACACTTATTTTGGAAAAAACCGGAGGTAGAGTATGAGCAAAATAAAAATTGTTGCAATGATGTGTGTCATGGCATTAGTGGTTGGAGTATTGGGACCGGTACAGACAGTGAGCGCGGCATGCGCAACGCATAGTGATTATAAAGATCGTGTGATAGGAAATTATACTCCTACTTATTCTACACATAACGTTAATACAGGATATTATGTGGATGGTTCACCAATTTATCAGGTATGTACTATAACAACGACGTATATTATACATGGAATTTACTGCGGAGTATGCGGTAAGCAAATGTCAACTTATACGCAAACAGTACAGCATCATTCCTTAAGTCATTAATGTACTGTTAAACAAAAGAATCCCCATTCTTTTGATATATAAATAATTTGATGGAGGAGATGCTATGCGAAGGAGAATAAGCGCATTGATGATGTGCTTTATTTTGCTATTACTAACAGCGTGTGGAAGTGCAGTAAATGGGGAGCAAAAAGAAGATACGGTCAGCAAACTTACAGGTTACGCATGGGGAGAACTGCAGCAAAACGGACAGGATGATGCTGTCTATTGTAACTTGCCGGAAAATGTAAACGGTCTGGATACCGTACTGCCTCTTTGCTATGACCCTGTTTACGATATCTTATATTATGTAAATTATGGTGAGGATTTTTTTATATATGGGTGTAAGGATGGCAAAACAGAGAGAATAGCGGATATTCCGGCAAAACGCCTGTTTTGCAGAAACGGCAGTCTGTACTTTATGGTGGAATCCTACGATGGATATTCTTTAAATGGATTTTCAGAAGGAGATATTTTAGAGTATCAGCCGGTAACAGGGCAGGTGACTGCAATTGTTGAAGATCAGGCTTCTTCAATGATTGTTTATCAGGATGGAATCTATTATTCAAAGGATTCTATGAAAAATATTGGACATAATTCCTTTATCATGGAAAGGGAATTGAAATATTATTCTTTTGAGGACGGCAGCAGTAAGGCTCTTTCCGGGACGGATGGCGTTGAGCGGACATTATACCGCTGCGGAGAGGACTTTCTTTTTTATATTGTGGAACCGTACCAGGGGACGGATGAAGAGATTCTCAAGCTGGCAGGGGACGAAGAAATAACGATGACTACCGGAATGAAATTAGTGAATCCGGAGACATCGGAAGAAGAGTATTTGGATCATCTTCTGGTGTTAAATAATTTTTATACTACCGGGTCGGAGATTTACTACGCCGAGAATTTTGAAACTTATACGGAATTTGCAATCTATAATATAGAGCAAAAGACAGAGAAGAGGTATCCGTTAAGCAAGTTGGCACAAGGAGCATATATTGTCTTTGACAACAATGTCTATTTCAGCACTCTGCAAAAGCTGGATTTGGAAAGCGGTATGGAGACAGTACTTTCTATGGAAGAAATGTGCAGTATTTTGGAATGGTATACGGATGGAGTGAATTTGTACGGTTTGTGCAACATAGATCAGGAAAATGCAGTACAGCTTCGGAAAATAGAGATACAGGGCGGTGCGATTTACACCGTTCCGCTGACAGGGGAGAACGGAAATGCGGAAGTATCGAATCAATAGAAAATATCAAAAAATAGTGGCAGCCGCGTTGACAACGGTACTTATACTCACTGCCTGCGGCAGACAGGAGGCAAAGGAGGTGTCAGAAAACACTTCGGAACAGACTGCGCAGAACACAGAGGAAAGCCAATGGGAATTAAAGGAGACATTATTGCCGGATGCAGATGCGGCATTGGAGGATATAACAGCCGGAGAGGAAGTCAGTGTACGGGAACTGATGTACGATATGGCGGATGGAACCATATATCGGGTGGCAGGTCTGCTTGGTGAAGGAGCGGAAAACAGAGGTATCTGCATACAGAAACTGGAGGCGCCGTATACGTCGTGGGATAATATTGTCATTGCGGCAGATGAGTGGGTGGATGGTGAATACTGTTATACGATTCATGCCGGCTTAAGGCAGGATGGTAGTATACATATGCTGTTACAAGGTGTAAATCAGTCAGGGGAACTGCATTATTACAGGGCGCAGTGGACAAATGCTGACGGGCGGACCGTGCAGGAAATTCCCGGTGAATATTTTGATGCGGAATTGTTATCAAATATTGCGTTTTCCTATACAGACAGCGACGATGCCTACTATCTTGCTTCCTATGAAAGGATATGGTATTTTGATAAAGCATTTAAAGAAAAAAAGGATTGCGTAATAAATGGATATCTGTGGCAGATTGTGGAAAATTCCGCCGGAGAGATATATCTGACAGGCGTTTCTTCGGACGGCAATTTCTGTATTTGGACGCTGGAAGACCAAAAGCCTGTAGTTGATTCTGCGGATGTAATTTCCGGTGTGTCGGTAAAGGCTGACTTCTCAAATGATACAGAAGGTTACGTGTGTACAACAGAAGGACTTTGGCAGTTTCAGACAAAGAATGGTCAGACTGAGAGTATTATGATGTTTGGCGAACAGGGATATTCCGTGGAGAGGGTATGCGGTATCTGCGCCGGGACAGACGGCTCTCTGTGTGCAGTGATAAAAACGGATGGCGAATATGTGCTGTTAGCGAATGCGGAGACTGCGCAGGGTCATAAAACGGAAGAGCAGAAAGCAGATGCAGAAGCAATGCTGTCGGAGCTGGTAGAACTGGAACTGGCGGTAACTTATCCCAGTGACTTTTTAAAAGAAATGGTGGTATATTTTAACAGGCATAATGAAGATTACAAAATCGTGCTGCGTTCACCGGAAAACGGAGAGGATAAAGAGGACTTTCAGACCAGAATTCAGGCGGAAATCAGCAGCGGCGGAGGGCCTGCTCTTTTGGCAGATGATGTAATAGATTTGCAAAATGCTGCGGAAAAGGGAATGCTGCGGGACCTGACGGCAGATTTTGCAGAGAGTAAGGAGGCGTTTTTGGCGAATGTCTGGAGCTGTGGAGAGGTAAATGGTGTAAGTTATGCGATTCCTTATAGTTTTTCCGTGATAACGTTTATCGTTTCTGAGGATGTTGTAGGAGAAAAGCAGAACTGGACCTCAGAAGAGATGGTGCAGTATGTGTCGGGCAGCGGCGCAGAAACGGCAATAGCGAATGTAGAGAGTCCGGAACTTTTTTCTATTTTGTTAAGCCGTGGGCGGATGATTGATTGGGAAACCGGCAAAGCATATCTGGATAGTGAAGAAGCGGTGGCGCTTTTGGAGTTTGCAGGCAGATATGGCGATAAAGGTTCTGATGATGATGTGGGTACTCGTATTGCTGAGGGGGAAGTTCTTGTAGCTTATATGTCACTGCCGGGATTTGTTTTTTCGCAGCCGATAGAAGCATTATTCCAGAGCAAAGAGGTTTACATCGGACTTCCTGCGGAAGACGGGCAAAACGGCAATATCGTTGAGGGAAATATGCTTTCTGTGAATCAGGCGTGTGCATACCCGGAGAGAGCTGTTGCGTTTATTCAGTATTTATTGACGAAAGGATGTCAGGACAAAATTGCAGAGGACGCAGCCGCATATGGTGTAAGCGGTTTCCCTGTAAGTCAGGCAGCGTTGGAAAATATGTTTGTATATGCGGAGGAGCAGGCAAAGAATTTTGACGCTTCATATGTTCAGAGTTTTATGGGATTTGAGTATATAAGTCAGCCGCTTAGTGAGGAAAGTCTGGAAAAAATGCGGAATCTTCTGCAAAGTGCGGAACCGGAAGAAGGACGCGCAGCCGACATTTCTGATATTATAGAGGAAGAGACCCCGGCATATTTTTCCGGAAGCAAGTCTGCAAGGGAAGTCTGCGATATCCTGCAGAACAGAGTACAATTGTATCTTGATGAGAGAAATTAGGATACATATTAAGCACAAATTGACAAAATTGTATATGCTGTCTATAATTGGGTACAGTAAAGTGAGCTACAGTCAGAGTAAAAACAAGGAGGCAGGAGCATGAACAAGAACGCATTTCGACAGTTATCTTACGGTGTATATGTAATCAGCACATGGGATGAGGGCAGACCCACAGGCTGTACCGCCAACAGCGCCATGCAGATTACATCAGACCCGGCGACCATTGCCGTAAGCATCAATCATGACAATTATACCAATAAATGTATTCAGGAATCCGGCAGATTTGCAATTTCCATTTTGGGTGAAAACTCCAATCCGGGAATCATCGGAACCTTCGGCTTTAAAAGCGGGCGGGACAACAACAAATTTGACGAGGTGCAGTCCGTCATCAAAGGCTTCCTTCCGGTAGTTGCAGATGCCTGTGCTTACATTGCCTGTGAAGTCATTGACAAGATGGAGACAGAGACTCATACCGTTTTCCTTGGAAAAGTAACGGATGCAGATGTGCTGAAGGCGGATGACCCCATGACTTACGCTTATTATCATAACGTAATCAAAGGAAAAAGCCCCAAAGCAGCGCCCACCTATATTGAAGAATAGGTAAATCAAATAGGTAAATCAGAGTACTACAAAAATTCATCAAAGCGTTTAAGCAAGATGAACTGCCCCCTAAATGTCAGACAGGAAAATCTGACTTAGCGGGGCAGTTTATTTTTAAATAATCATCAAATAACAGGCTGCAAGAACCTGTTATGACCCTGCAGACTGGTAATGACTGATACCGAAACGCCAGACACAAAAGCTTATTAAGGCAAATACAATGGTGCCAAAGGGATACAGCGCATAAATCGGGTTATCGGTGCGCCCCAGAAGATATTGCAGAGGATAATATTGCACCAGCGTGTAAGGAACGATATAGGTGCAGATTTTCATAATACGGCTGCCATATACGTCAATGGGATACTTCCCATACTCTCTGGCGCCGTCCGTCAACACATTCATAAATTCAAGTCCATCCAGTGTAAAAAAGCACAGCGCCGCGTAAATTAAAAAAATGCTCGCAAATAACAGAGTGCCGCCAAACAGCATGGAGATTACAGTGAGTACCTTGTCCCAGGTCCATAAAATATTGCTGTGGTAAATGCCATAGACAAACATGACCACTGCCTGGAGCATTCTTCCGATGCGGCTCAGTTCAAATTTGCTGCCAAGTATCTGCAAAATAGGACTTTGGGGGCGGACAAGTATGCGGTCAAACTGTCCTTCCCGCACGATTCCGGCAAAGGCATCAAACCCTCGCGCAAAGCACTCAGCCAGTGAAAATTCCATCAGCATAATGGCGAAGCACAAAAGCACTTCGCTGTAGCTGTATCCTTTTACCTCTGAAAAACGTGCAAACAGAAAATAAATGCCCAAAAAGATATTAAAGGAAACCAGGAATTGTCCCATTGCCGTCAGCAGAAAGGAAGCTTTGTACTCCATCGTGCTTCGTATGACAATGGAAATATAGTGAAGATATAATCGAATCGCTCTCATATCAACCTCCTTGTACTACAACGCGCCGCTCTGCAATCCTGCATAGCCACTTTCCCAAGCCAACCATCAAAACAAACCAAAACAACTGTAAGCCTACAGCCCGTGTCATCTCCGTGCCTGCCAAATCGCTGCTGTAGATGCGGAGCGGTACATTCTGCATCCCTGCAAAAGGAAGCAGTTCCACAACGGTACGAAGCGGTTCCGGCAGAAAGGGAATCGGAACAATGGAGCCGCAAAAGAAATCTACCAAAGAGGTCAGCAGAATGCGGATGCCCTGGGAGGATACCATAAAAAAGGACAAAATATACACTAAGATACAAAAAGCAACGGTTACACCCAGACCCAGCGCCATAGTTCCCACAAACAAAATAGCCGTACCGATATCCTTCGGCAATGGCATCCGAAATGGCTCCGGCAGTAAAAGGGCGGTTATCAGAATCGGAAAGCACCGAAGCACTGCTTTTGACAGGCGGTTCGCAGCATTTTTGGCAAACCACATATTGTAAATGGATACCGGGCGGCACAGCTCATATGCAATATTGCCGTTTATAATCAGGTCAAAAATTTCATTATCCATCATCCATGTGGCGAAAAACATCAGAAATGCCTGCTGCAGCCATATGTAAGCCATCATGGAGGAAAACTCCATGGGAAATGCCGCCGGATTGGAATCGTAAAAGGCTTTATACACAAAGCATTCCATAAATCCCCATACGAACTGTGTCACCATGCCGGCAGCTGCAGCGGTGCGGTACTGGATTCCCATATTAAAGCGCAGCCGGAAAAAAGAGAAATATTTCCGCAAGGAAAATTCTCTTTGTATTGTAGATTGTTTTTTCATTTTCTGCGCCTCCTATGCAATGTGCATCTGCCTGTAAAGGCAGGCAATGATTTCATCCAGACTCAAGTCGTTAATATTCCCTTCTCTGATATTGCTGTCACTTTTGTAAAGGCTTACCTTCTTGCGCATATCGGCAAGCGTGCCGTCTAAAAGGACTCTGCCTTTTCCGATAAGAATAACCCGCTGTGTCAGGGCTTCGATATCCTGCATATCGTGAGTAGTCAGAATGACCGTAGTCTTATGCTCCTGGTTCAGCCGCAGAATAAAATCCCTGACGGCAAGCTTGGAAACGGCGTCCAGACCAATTGTAGGCTCGTCCAAAAACAGGATGTTCGGCTGATGCAGCAGGGACGCCGCAATTTCGCAGCGCATACGCTGTCCGAGGGATAACTGGCGCGTGGGCGTTTTCAATAATTCCTGCAAATGCAGGAGGTCTGTCAGTTCTTCTAAATTGTGCTCATATTGGGGAGTGGAAATAGAATAGATATCCTTCAAAAGAGCAAAGGAATCAATCACGGGAACATCCCACCATAGCTGGGAACGCTGTCCGAATACCACGCCGATTTGCCTTACATGCTCAATGCGGTTTTTCCATGGGATTCGTCCGTCCACATAACAGCTTCCGCTGTCAGGTGTCAATATTCCGCTTAGAATTTTAATCGTAGAACTTTTTCCTGCTCTGTTGGGACCGATATAGCCGACCATCTCTCCATCGCCAATGGTAAAGCTTACATCCGACAGGGCGTGGATGCTCTCGACCTGTCTGTGGAACAGGGCTTTGCAGGCTTCCTTCATGCCTGCGTTTCGTTTTGCTACTCTGTACGATTTACATACGTGTTCCATCGTAATCATTTTGCTTCCTCCTGGTAGTAATATTTCTGCCTGCGCAGATGGGATATCTTGCCAAGTAGGGTCTGTCTCTCTGGTGTCAGCCAAAGAATACCGAATTTAATTTGCAAGCCACGCCTGTAACAGGGTGGAAAATTATTATAGGACAGCCTGTGGGGAAAAGTCAAGAAAATTCAAAACTTAAACATTGACAAATATAGCGAATCAATTATCATGAAAGTATAGTCAGATTAACCGCTTAACCCCAATATCCGGGAAAGAAAATGGAAACGGATGCACATCGGAAAAAAATCAGGATTATCGGTGTGGTGATTGCGAATCTGACAGAAGAGGAATGCTTCTCGATAAGTTTTTCTCAGTTTATAATAAATGAGACGCACATGTTATGAATATAAAGGAGAAGCATCATGGCGGTGATTCAGAGCGTTCAGGAAAAATATATGAAGGAAGCCTTGAAGCAGGCGAAGAAGGCATATGCACTGGGCGAGGTTCCCATAGGATGCGTGATTGTGCATAAAGGCGTGATTATCGGGCGCGGCTACAATCGCCGTAACACGGACAAAAATACGCTTTCCCATGCAGAGATTACGGCAATCAACAAAGCCAGCAAAAAAATCGGTGACTGGAGATTAGAGGAGTGTACCTTGTATGTAACGCTGGAGCCTTGTCAGATGTGCGCAGGGGCAATCGTACAGGCGCGGATTCCTGAGGTGGTTATGGGGTGTATGAATCCCAAGGCGGGCTGTGCAGGATCTATTTTAAATATTCTGGATATGCCCCGGTTTAATCATCAGGTTGCTGTGACCCGCGGCGTGCTGGAACAGGAATGCAGTGAAATGCTGAAAACTTTTTTTGCAGAGCTGAGAGAGCGGAATAAACTGGAAAAGGAAAAGAAAAAAAGGCTTGAGGAAGAAACTGTAAATATGTAGGAAGGAGCACAGGATGACAAATGGAATACGGACGGTTTTTAGAAAACGGAAAGAAATATGAAATACTAACTCCACTTACGCCGGGACCATGGAGCAACTGCTTATACAATGATTCTTATTATTTGGAAATCAGTCAGACCATGCAAGGTGCCGGCTGTGTGGTAAAGGATTATACCAGGAGCGCTTGCTTGAAGAAATATCGGTATTTTTATCTGGCGGACAGAGAATCCGGCGAAGTATGGAATCCGAACTATATTCCGTTGGCAAAGGAGCCGGAAAGTTATTCCTGCGTACATGAGATATGGAATTCTCAGATAAAATCCCGGCAGCAGGGCATTGAGACCACCATTCAGGTGGTAGTGCCTTCCGAGGGAACCAGAGAAATCTGGACTGTAACTCTGCGGAATCAGTCTGAAAAGACCAGACAGATTTCCCTGTATTCGGTGTTCGGATTTTATGATCAGGGTGTGATGGGCGGCGAATGTATTTATGATGAGGATGCGGAAGTGATTATAAAATACGCGTTTCCCTATCATGTTTATTATGAAGATAAGGAAAAGGTGATGAAAGAGAAGGCGTTTTTTTATCTTTTCGCGGACAGAAAACCTGCTTCTGCGGATATGAGTGAAGAACGTTTTTTCGGTGGGCAGGGTGAATATGGAATTCCTGCGGGTGTGAAAAGAGGAAAATTAAGCGGCATAAACGGGGAGGCAGAGGAGTTCTGCGGCGCATTCTCCTTTGATTTTTCATTGGAACCCGGCGAGCGGGTGGAACTGTTTCTGGAAGCCGGCGCCGCGGTAACCAGGGAAGAGATTTTAGAGCGGAAAAGAGGATTCCGTAAGGAAACCGTGGAGAAAGCGTTTCGGGAAACTGCTGCTTACTGGGAAGATGCTTTGGACGGCTTCTATATTGAGACGCCGGATGAGAATCTGAATGCCTTTGCAAATTACTGGTTAAAGAAGCAGATTACACTGCTGACCAGACACAACAGAGGCGGTACTTATTGTCCGGTGCGAAATCAATTGCAGGATGCGCTGGGTTATGCGATGCTCCAGCCTAAGAGAGCAGGAAAGTATTTTTTTGACGTGTTAAAGCTTCAGAATCAAAACGGCTTTATCAAACAGTGGTACGACACCTCCGGTGCGCCACCCAGAGCCCTTTGCCTCCTGAATCATACGGACGGACCGGTCTGGCTGGTTATCTGTATCGAAGCTTTCATCAGACAAAGCGGAAACAGGGAACTTCTTAAAAAACAGATACCTTATGCAGACGGCGGTTCGGGAACGGTACTGGAGCATATGAAAAGGGCAATGCTATATTTGTCAGGACAATGCGGCGAACACGGTATGTGTCTGATGGGGGACGGAGACTGGAATGACCCCATTAACGGTCCGGGCAGAGAAGGAAAGGGAGAATCCGTTTGGCTTTCCATGGCGTTTGTATATGCTGCCGGGTTGCTGCTTCCCTATCTTGAGAAGGCAGACGGAGAAGCTTATGAAAAAATAGCACAGGCGGCAGAGAGTATGACAAGAGCGATTAATACCTACGCATGGTGTGGAAAGCAGTATGCACTGGCGATTCATGATAACGGTTCCCTGCTTGGAGGACCGGAGGACAGACTGTTTTTGAATACCCAGTCCTGGGCGATTATTTCGGGCGTGGCAGATGAGCAGCGGGCGAGAGTGCTGATGAATACCGTTGCGGAAAAGCTGACAACTCCTTTTGGACCATTGATTCTGGATACTCCTTTTTCGGAGTGGGATGATCGTTGGGGACGTGTCAGTGTGAAAAAGTCGGGCACCACGGAAAACGGTTCTGTTTACTGTCATGCCTCCATGTTTTATGCTTTTGCACAGGCATGTATGGGAGACGGAGATGGGTTATATGAAACCATATGGAGAACACTTCCCACCAATCCCGAGAATCCGCCGGAAAAAAATCTGCAGTTACCGACTTTTCTTCCCAATTATTACTATGGATTACGCGACTCCGCTAATTTCGGAAGGTCCAGCAGACATTACGGTACCGGAACGGTGGCTTGGATGCTGATGCTCCTGCTGGAAGAATTACTGGGGGTGAAGGCAACAGCAGACGGCATCAGGCTGCAGCCCTGTCTGCCCCATAAGTGGGATGTGGCTGTCTGCATCAGAAAATACCGGAATGCGGAATATCATATTTTGATTCAGCGGGGAAGTGCGAACAGCGTTCGTGTGGACGGCGTTCCTTATATGGAAACGTACCTTCCGTATGAGGAGGGCAAAACCTATCGGGTAACGGTTACGATTGTATAGACAGAGGATGTGATTACCCGGAACGGAAAATATCAGAAAAGAGGAAGACTATGAGTACAACAGAACAAAAAAAGTATTTATCGGATATTCACCTGGAGGATTACACAGAGCAGTACGAAAAGGGCTATGCCAATGCGGATACCATGGTATTTTGCGGCGGGAGAAGAACGGAGGCTTTAAACGGTGAATGGCATTATGCAGTGGACCAGTACGACACCTGCCTGAGACAGAAATGGTATAAAGAAAGATATTATGATGAGAAGGGCTATTCCCTGCCCATCGACTATTCCTTTGACGAGTGGCCCGTGATGAACCTTCCTGCCTGCTGGAACACCGTGAGCAGAGAATATTTATTATATGACGGCAGTATGGTTTTTACAAGAAAATTTTCCTGTCAGCAAACGGAAGGAGAAGAAATTTTCCTGAAAATCGGCGCCGCTAACTATCTTTGCCGCGTCTTTTTGAACGGAGAATATGTGGGTATGCACCGCGGCGGTTCCACCCCGGGTTTCTGGAATATTACCAAATGGCTAAGAGAGAATAACCGTATTGTCCTTGTGGTAGACAGTACCAGAAGACCGGAGCAGGTTCCCACAGAAAATACGGACTGGTTTAACTATGGCGGTGTGTACCGCGATATCGAACTGATCCGCGTACCCGGAATACATGTCAGGGACTTTAAAATTGCATTGGTGCCGGATGGAACCTATAGCCATATTCAGGTAAAGGTAAAATTGTCTGAGCCGGTAGATACTACCGCGATACTCACTATAAACGGACTTGGAATCAGAAAACAGCTTGAAATAAAAGCCGGTGAGGGGGCGCAGATAATTGATGCAGAACCGGAACTCTGGTCTCCCGAAAATCCGAAGCTTTATGATATAAAGCTTTCCTGCGGGCAGGATGAAGTAAGCGACAGCGTGGGGTTCCGTGAAATCAGGGTGGAAAACGGAGAAATCTGCCTGAACGGCAAGGCAATCTTCCTTCGCGGTATCAGTTGCCACGAAGAAAGTGTGGAAAACGGCAAAGGATTGACGCAAGAGGAGCGAATGGAAAATATCAAGCTTGCCAAGGAGCTTGGGTGCAATTTTATGCGAATTGCCCATTATCCCCATGATGAAAGAATGGCAAAGCTGGCGGATGAGATGGGGCTGCTTTTGTGGGAGGAAATTCCCGTGTACTGGGCAATCCGTTTCGAGCGGGAAAAGACCTATGAGGACGCACAGAACCAGCTACGGGAACTGATTACGAGAGACTGGAACAGGGCCAGTGTCATCATTTGGTCGGTGGGCAATGAAAATGCGGATACGGATGAACGGCTGAAATTTATGAGCGGACTGGCAGAGTGCGCCCGCAAGGAGGATGAGACCCGACTGGTATCTGCTGCCTGTCTGGTGGATGGCGCCAAAAATATGATTGCTGACCGCCTGATTGATTATCTGGATGTTATCGGTATCAACGAGTACTGCGGGTGGTATACCCCGGATTTTGAGAAGCTCCCTGAGCTGATGGCAAACAGTAATCCCACGAAGCCTGTAATCATTACGGAATTTGGTGCGGACGCCTTACCAAAGCATCACGGTACCATCACCGATAAGGGCAGCGAAGAATGTCAGGCATATGTATATCAAAAGCAGATTGAAACGCTGCGGAAAATTAACTACATCAAGGGCATGACACCCTGGATACTTTATGATTTCCGGTGTCCCAGAAGAACCAGCCTGCTTCAAAAATATTATAATAGAAAGGGCTTGCTTTCCGAAGACAAGAAGTATAAGAAGCCTGCCTTTGGCGTGTTGCAGAGATTCTATCAGGAACTGAAGGATGAGGGGCGGTAAGCCGATTTCTATCGTTCTTGACAAAATTCCTTTTATGGTGTATTTTATTTAAAGACTTTAGTGATTTAAAGTTTTACAGTTTAAAGTAAAAAATAGAAATCGGGAGGAAAAGAAAATGACACAGGAAACAAGCAGAACACTCATGTCATACTGTCCAGATATAAAGGTATTGGACTGTACCTTACGGGACGGAGGGTTGGTAAACAACTTTCGCTTTGATGATAAATTTGTAAAGGACTTGTATCAGGCTAACATAAAAGCCGGTGTAGACTATATGGAGTTTGGTTACAAGGCATCTAAGGAAATCTTTGATGTAAAGGAATTCGGCAAATGGAAATTCTGTGACGAGGAGGATATTCGTGCAATCGTCGGGGAGAACAATTCGGATTTGAAAATTTCCGTTATGTCAGACGTGGGAAGAACGGATTACAAGAAGGATATTCTGGAACGCAAGGATAGTGTGATTGATCTGGTGCGTACGGCAACCTATATTCATCAGATTCCTACGGCAGTCGAAATGATTGAGGATGCAAAGGCAAAGGGATACGAGACTGCCGTAAATGTGATGGCGGTTTCCAAGGTGAACGACGAAGATTTGGATGCAGGTCTGGAGCTTCTGGCAAAGAGCGCTGTAGATGTTATTTATCTGGTAGACAGCTTTGGGGCGTTTTACCCTGAACAGATAGAACGTCTGGCAGACAAATATCTGAATATTGCCGCTAAGTACAACAAGCAGATTGGTATTCATGCACACAATAATCAGCAGTTGGCATTTGCCAATACCATACAGGCATTGCGCCAGGGCGTAAGCTACCTTGACGCTACTGTGGGCGGTATGGGGCGTGGTGCAGGAAACTGCTTTTTGGAATCTTTGCTTGCATTTTTAAAGAATCCCAAGTATAATTTAATGCCTATCATGAAATTCGTAGAGAAAGATATGTTAAAATTAAAAGAAGAGGGCGCGGTCTGGGGATATGATATTCCTTATCTGCTGACCGGCGTTCTGAACAGTCATCCGTCTTCTGCGATTAAATTTATCAAAGAGGAAAGAACCGATTATCATCAGTTTTATCAGGAGTTATTGGAGATAGAATAAAGTCAGGAAGCGGATGCCTGGATAGTTACGGAAAGGCATAAATTAAGATGGTATCAATTAAAGAAGTTGCCCGGCACGCGGGTGTGGCAATATCCACTGTATCAAAAGTAATAAACGGTTATCCGGGCGTCAGCATAGAGACGAAGAATAAAGTGCAGCAGGCAATTAAGGAATTGAATTATATTCCCAATTCCATTGCCGCAGCGCTTTCTTCCAAGCAATATGGACGAGTGGCGCTGATTTTAAATCCCAAGAGACAGACCCAGGCAGCAGACCAGATTTGTATGCAGTATTTACTTGGTGCGCTGGATATGGCAAAGGAATTGAAGCTGGATGTGGTGACGATTTTCGCATCCATGATTGCCGGCATGACGACGGAAGAAGTTGCCATTTATCTGCGTTCTTTGAGTATATCAGGCGTTGTGATTTATAGTCTGTCAAAAGAGGATAAGATTTTGCAGCGTCTGATTCAGCAGCGGCAGTTTGCCTGCGTTGTGGTGGACGCACCGATTGTAAACGAAAGAACCACTTCCGTCAGCATCAATCATGAGCAGGCACAATATGATGTGGCAAAGAAAACGATTATGGATGACAACTGCAAACGCGTATTATACATTGCCGGACGTAAGGACGGTTATGTAACCGAGCAGCGTCTGAACGGAATGAAACGTCTGGTAGAGGATTTACAGTTGTCCATGCTGGTGCGTCAGGGCAATTTCAGTGAGCTTGCGGCGAGAAATATTGCGTTAAAATATGCCAGAAATAAAGACGTGGTGGTATGTGCATCCGACCTGATGGCAATCGGAGCCATGAATGCCTTGATTGATATGGATATTTTCCGCCCGGTATGCGGGTTTGACGGCATTACGCTGATGGGATATGTGGGAAAACAGATGAATACCATCCGTCAGGACTTTTACGGGATATCCAGTCGGGCAATACAGGAGATAAATTCTTTGTTAAACGGCACAGAAGGACAAGAGGTTATTATGCCCTATGATATTGTGAAGATGTACTATAAAGATATCATTTGTTGAGTAAATTTTCACAAAATTTTCTTTTGCTATTGCGGAAAACGTTTTCCAATGTTATGCTATGAAAAGAGATATCGGATTTTCCGGCATATAACTAAATGGTAAAGAATAAAAACGGAGGAAAGTTATGAAACTGGAAGAAAAATTGGTGAAGCTTACGGAGTCCAAATATGGTAAAAAAATTGGAGATTGTACCGATGCGCAGCTTTATGACTGCGTGCTGCAATTGTCCAAAGATATGATGGCAGAAAGTCCTGTTATCGAAGGGGAGAAGAAGGTATACTATATTTCCATGGAGTTTTTGATTGGAAAGCTTTTGTCCAACAATCTGATTAACCTTGGCATCTATGAGGAATTAAACGACATTCTGGAGGCAAACGGAAAAGCCTTATCCGACATTGAGGAGGCAGAGCCGGAGCCGTCTCTGGGAAATGGCGGTTTAGGACGTCTGGCAGCATGTTTTTTGGATTCTATTGCTACGCTGGGGCTTCCCGGTGACGGTATTGGCTTAAATTACCATTTTGGTCTGTTCAAACAGGTATTCCGGAATCATTTGCAGAAGGCGGAGAAGAATGAATGGATTGAGAAGAATTCCTGGCTGAACCCCACCGGTATTTCCTTTGAGGTTTCTTTCGGAAAGAAAAAAGTAAAATCCGTACTTTATGACATTGACGTCATTGGATATGAAAACGGCAGGAACAAGCTGCATCTGTTTGATTTGGAAACCATAGATGAAAGCCTTGTAAAGGAAGGGATTTCTTTTGATAAAGAGGCAATCGATAAGAATCTGACATTGTTTTTGTATCCTGATGATTCTGATGAAGCAGGCAATCTGCTGCGCATTTATCAGGAGTATTTCATGGTGAGCAACGGCGCCCAGCTTATCATTAAGGAGCTGAAGGATAAGAACCGTGATTTGTACAGAATGGATGAATATGTGGCAATTCAGATTAATGATACCCATCCGACCATGGTTATTCCCGAATTGATTCGTATTCTGACAGATCAGGAGGGCTTCACCATTGAGGACGCAATTTGCGTGGTAAGCCGTACCTGTGCCTACACGAATCATACCATTCTGGCGGAAGCGCTGGAAAAATGGCCCCTTAAATATATCGAGAAGGTAGTACCCCAGTTGATTCCGTTCATCAAGGAATTAAGTAATCGTGTTGCAAAGAAATATAAGGATGAGAGGGTTCAGATTATTGACAAGGACCAGAGAGTGCATATGGCGCATATCGATATCCACTATGGTTACAGTGTCAACGGTGTGGCTGCCATTCATACTGATATTTTGAAGGAAACGGAGTTAAATCATTTTTATCAGATTTATCCCGAGAAGTTTAACAACAAGACCAACGGTATCACCTTCCGCCGCTGGCTGCTTTCCTGCAACCGTGAGCTGGCTGCTTTCCTGACAGAAACCATCGGCGAGGGCTACAAGAAAAATGCGGATGAGCTGGAAAAGCTTCTGACTAAGATTGATGACCAGACGGTGCTTGATAAAATATATGACATCAAGCAAAGTAATAAGGCTGTGCTGGCTGCCTATATTCAGGAAAAAGAAGGTATTACCCTGAATGCAGATTCCATTTTTGATATTCAGGTAAAACGTCTCCATGAGTACAAGCGTCAGCAGATGAATGCGCTTTATATTATTCATAAGTACCTGGAAATCAAGAAGGGCAAGAAGCCTTCTACTCCTCTGACCTTTATTTTTGGAGCGAAGGCGGCGCCTGCTTACGTGATTGCGCAGGATATTATCCACCTGCTGTTAGTGCTCTCCGAGATTATCAATAACGACCCGGAGGTTAGTCCTTATATGAAGGTCGTTATGGTGGAAAACTACAATGTAAGCTATGCCGAGAAGCTGATTCCCGCCTGTGATATTTCCGAGCAGATTTCGCTTGCTTCCAAGGAGGCGTCAGGAACCGGCAACATGAAGTTTATGCTGAACGGCGCGGTGACACTGGGAACTGAGGATGGCGCTAATGTGGAAATTCATCAGCTTGTAGGAGACGATAATATTTACACCTTTGGAAAGGACAGTGATACCGTTATCGCGCATTATGCCAAGGCGGATTATGTATCGAAGGATTATTACGAGAACAGTCCTGTGATTAAAGAAGCGGTGGACTTTATTGTCAGCAAGGAAGCGCTTGCTGTAGGAAATAAGGAAAATCTGGAGCGGCTTTATAAGGAGCTTTTAAATAAAGACTGGTTTATGACACTGCTTGATTTGGAGGACTACATTGCCACCAAGGACCGCATGTTTGCGGATTACGAGGATAAGCAGAAATGGAAGAAGATGATGCTTGTAAACATTGCAAAGGCAGGCTTCTTCTCCTCCGACAGAACCATTGCGGAATACAACAGAGATATCTGGAAGTTAAAATAACGGGAGATTTTATGTTGAGTCTGAAGAAAAAATTTATAGGGGATAAGAATTTTTATAAGATGGTGCTGGCGATTGCGGTACCGATTATGATACAGAACGGAATCACAAATTTCGTGGGACTGCTGGACAATATTATGGTGGGACGTATCGGTACGGAGCAGATGTCCGGTATTGCTATCGTGAATCAGTTGTTGTTTGTGTTTAATCTGGCAATTTTCGGCTCCATTTCCGGCGCAGGTATCTTTGGCGCCCAATTCTATGGATGTAAGGACCATAAAGGGGTGCAGCATGCCTTCCGGTTTAAATTTTATATCTGCCTTGCGATTACCGTCATAGGCATTCTGGTTTTTTCTCTGTTCGGAGAAAATCTGATTATGATGTATCTGCACGGTGAAGGAAATGAACAGGCGTTGGAGGCGGCGCTCCATTACGGCAAGGACTACCTGTGGGTGATGCTGTTTGGGCTTCTGCCCTTTGGCATAGAGCAGGTTTACACCAGCACACTGCGGGAATGCGGGGAAACCGTGGTATCCATGAAAGCCGGAATTGCGGCGGTATTAGTGAATCTGGTATTAAATTACCTGCTGATTTTCGGTAAATTCGGATTTCCGGAGCTGGGAGTGGTCGGTGCAGCGATTGCAACGGTGATTTCCAGATATGTGCAGGCAGCAATAGTCATAGTGTGGACACACCGGCATACACAGCGGATGCCTTTTGTTGTGGGTGTGTATCGTGAGTGGACCATACCGGTATCACTGGTAGGAAAAATTGTGGTAAAAGGTTCTCCCCTGCTGGTAAATGAGATTATGTGGGCTGCCGGTATGGCATTTCTGAATCAGTGTTATTCCGTAAGAGGACTGGAGGTGGTGGCAGCGGTAAATATTTCCACCACGATTACCAACCTTTTTACTATCGTATATATTGCCATGGGAAGTGCGATTTCCATCATTGTGGGACAACTGCTTGGTGCAGGCAAGATGGAAGAGGCGAAGGATACCGATACCAAGCTGATTGCTTTTTCCGTGTTTTCCTGCGTTGTGATAGGGCTGGTGCTGATTCTGCTGGCGCCATTGTTCCCGATGATGTATAACACATCGGATTCCGTAAAAGACCTTGCAACATCCCTGCTGCGAATTGCGGCATTGTGTATGCCGATTGCTGCTTTTATGCACGCATCCTATTTTACGCTGCGTTCCGGCGGAAAAACCATTGTTACGTTTCTGTTTGACAGCGTGTTTTTATGGTGCGTCACTATTCCCCTTGCGTTTGTGCTCAGCCGCTACACCGCGCTGCCGATTGTTCCCCTGTACCTGTCCTGCCAGCTCATTGACATTATCAAGTGTGTGATAGGATTTGTGCTGGTAAAAAAGGGTGTATGGATGAATAATATTGTTGATAATAAAAAATCTGTCGGTTGATACCGGCAGATTTTTGTCTTAGAAACTTATTTTACATCGTTGGGGCTTTCCTTGCCAGCCTGATAGTCCATGGCATTTTGCAGAGAAGTCTCCGCAATTGCTTCTAATGCCTCCCTTGTAAAGAAGCCCTGATGGGAGGTAATCATAACATTCGGGAAGGAGAGCAGTCTCGCTGTTGTAGAATGCTCCAGAATTTCATCGGAACGGTCCTCAAATACATTGTTTGTCTCCTCCTCGTATACATCCAGACCAACGCCCGCAAATTTGTGCATACGGATTCCCTCAATCAAATCAGCGGTTTTGACCAGCGCACCGCGGGAGGTATTGACAAGGATAACGCCATCCTTCATCTGCTTGATGGTATCAATGTTAATCATGTGATAAGTGGAATCCATAAGCGGGCAGTGCAGGGAAATAACGTCACTTTGTGCAAGCAGTTCTTCCAGAGAGACATACTCCACAAAATCACGGAGTGACTCGTTCTGATAGACGTCATAAGCAATCACCCTCATACCAAAACCGCGACAGATGCGGCACATGGCGGCGCCGATTTTGCCTGTACCGATAATACCTGCTGTCTTCTGATAAAAGTTAAAGCCCATTAATCCGCTGAGGCTGAAGTCATTTTCACGCACCTTGTTGTATGCCTTATACAGACGGCGGTTGCTGGCAAGCGCCAGTGCCATGGCGTGTTCCGCAACTGCCTCAGGAGAATAACCGGGAACACGCATAATGCGGATACCGTATTCTTTGGCTTTTTCCAAGGCAACATTATTAAAGCCGGCACAGCGCATCAGTACAAGCCCCACTTTTTTCTCATGCAGAATGGTAAGCGTTTCCGCCCCCACATTGGAGCTTACGAAGGCGCATACAGCGTCAAAGCCCTCTGCCATAGTGGCGGTTCTGGGATCTAAATCGGATTTGATATATTCAATTTCAATTCCGGGGAATTTTTGCAAGGTTGCATCGAAAGAACGCTTGTCATAGTTTTTGGTATCATAAAATAAAATTTTCATAAGGTTTCTCCTGCCTTTCCGACACGCTTCTAAATTAATTATGCTTGTCTATATTGTTTCATGATTCTGAAATTACCATACACATTTATTTGGAAATAGTAAAAGAAAAAGTGATACGTTAAGAATATTATATAATAAATGGAAGAATAATAAAAGTGCAACAGACTATATAATTTTGTTGCACTCTTAGTATCTGTTTATATTATCGGAAGGTTTTAAAATTACTTTAGCCCTTTTTGAAAAAATCCGATAAAAAATTTTCAAACTCTTCAATGCTGTTTACACGAGCCGCCTTTTTATGCCAGCCTTTCAATACGGACATATCGTTTTGTGCCATGACAGTTTCTTTTATTGCGTTGGGAATTTCTCCTAAGTCTTCCAGTAATTCAAGAATGCTTTCTGCTATGCCTTCAACTTTTCCCTCAGCTTTTCCCTCGGCCTTTCCTTCAGCCTTTCCCTCGGCTCGCTCATCCTCAAAAGCCTTGATTATATTGTACTTGAATGTCATATCATCCTCTCCGTTTCCCATCCGATTCAGAATCGCATCCATCACAGTTTCCTTGTTTTCGCAGATAGAAAGCAGGATGGCTTTGACCCAATTATTGAATTCTTCTTTTTCTTGATTTCCCAATAGTTGTATCCGGTCATATGCTGTCTTGATTGCGTCTGCAAGTTCAAGCTTTCTGCGAGACTTGTCACAGTACATGATGTTATCCAATACTGTATTCGTAGAAAGAATATCCTCCTCTTCTATAGTGGAAAGATTGACCAGATAATACTCTAAATTTAGAATATAATTTCCGAACAATTTACCGCCAATCTGATAATCCCGGAGAGTTCTGGCAGCCGTCCAGTTGCTCTTACCATTATAAAAGACGATAGGAACCATGGCAGGTAAGCGAAAAGTACAGCTCTCACGTTCTTCCCTGTCTGTATTGAGAAAAAAACGAAGCAGATTGTTCACAACATAAATCAGTATACGGAAAATCATGGTGTAATCTACCGTAGACTGCAACTCCTGAAGGATAAAAACATAAATTTGTTCTCCCGGCGCTTTTTCCACCTTATAGATTAAATCGGCTTCCCGTCCCTCATAATCCTTATCCACAAATTCTTTGTCGCACAGGCTTAAGTCTGATTCCGCAAGCTCCATCATCCAGTCAGCCCGTACATATTTTTTTAAAAAATGCAGGAACTCCTTCGGCTTGGACAGGCTCCGCTTATACCCCTTGTCATGCGGGGTATTGGTAGGTTTCAGTTCTTCTTTTTCATTCATAGGCACGCTTCCTTTCTGTTGTAAATTGCAGGAAGCTTCTGCTTTCCCTTCCTGCTGTTGTCTTTGGAATCTTTTCCATGGGATTAAGCAAGAAGTTCGAAAAATCAGAAACCGTCAACCGGCTCGAGAATCATAGAAACAATCTTTTGAAATTCTTTGCTTGCAGACAGCATATCACAAATAACTGCAAAATGCAATACAAAGAAACGAAATTTAATTAAATTTAATTTCATCAGCGATACCTTACAGACAAATATGCTCAAACACTTCATCCTTATCATCCTGATCAATACATAAATACCTTTTTGTAATCCGGTAGGAAGAATGATTGTAAATATCCATAAGCAAAGCGGGCGGCGTACCCTGCTTCCACGCGTGATAACCAAAGGTTTTGCGCAGGGAATGACAACTGATGGAAGCATCCAGTCCGGCATATGCGGCAGCTTCCTTGATAATGCGGAAAGCCTGATAACGGCTTAAAGGTTGCTCCTTAGACATCCGGCTTCTGAATAACCAGTCTTTGGGTGTTCGCAGGGAGTAATCCGAATAAATCTCCAAAGCTTCCCGTATCTCGCGGTTCATATAAATCCGGTTTGTTTTTCCGGTTTTTTGTTCGGTTACGACGATATGTGTTTTCCATTCCCTTTTTTCGTAATCGAATACATCTCCATAGGTCAGTTGCAGAATGTCGGAAATCCGAAGAGCTGTATTTAAGCCGATAATAATCTGCAGATAGTTTCTGCTATTTGTTTTAATTATTCTGTAATAATCCTTGAATAGTTTTAATTTTTCAGTGTTTCTGATTGGTTGTGTGCTGTTCATGAGTGCCTCCTTATTGTTCGCGCAATATAACGTATTAATGCAACAAAATTATATAGAATGTTGCATTAAATTCAAACCCGGCAGGGAGGTTAGTGTGAAAAATAATTTTAAGGCAGCAAAAGAAACTGCCTAAGAATTATTTTTCACACAGGAAAAACGCAAAGAACAGCGTTTTTCACCTCTAATTGAGCCGCCCAAGGCGGCAAGGAGGTAGAAATGTTACGGCTGACAGTAAGCACGGAAGAGTACCTGGTGATAAATGACAATATCAAGATTATTTTTCTGGGAGGAAGTAAGAATCATCTGCGGATTATGATAGATGCTCCAAAGGAAGTCAATATTGTGAGGAGTACCGTTCTGGAAAACCAAATCACAGACCCGGAGGAGCGGGCGAAGCTGCCAAAGTATTACGCGGAGCCTGAGAAACCGGAAAAGTATGTAAAAAAGCGTCCTAATATTTATATTGTTCACGGAAATCCGCAGCAGAAAAAAGGATAATAACCGAAGATTGGAGGAATGAGGAGTCCGGGCCCGATTCCAAAGGAATCTGATTTTCGGTTACTATAAAAAACTAAAAACCAATTCACCGGCGCAAACGGATTTGCGCAGGAAAAACATGGAGGTAAAAATTATGGCAATGATCGTAAAACACAATTTACAGGCAATGAACTCCAACAGAATGCTGGGAGTAAATTCATCCACTCTGGCTAAGTCTACGGAGAAGCTGTCCTCCGGTTATAAGATTAACCGCGCGGCAGATGATGCGGCAGGTCTGGCGATTTCCGAAAAGATGAGAAAACAGATCAGAGGATTGACGCAGGCTTCTTTAAATGCACAGGACGGTATCTCCGCAGTGCAGACCGCAGAGGGCGCTCTGACAGAAGTTCATGATATGCTTCAGAGAATGAATGAGTTGGCAGTAAAGGCGGCAAACGGCACAATGTCTGAATCTGACAGACAGAACATTCAGGATGAGATTGACCAGTTGGTAACCGAAATTGACCGTGTTTCTACTACAACAAAGTTTAATGAGGCATACCTTTTAAAAGGCGATGGAGCAAAACCTCAGATTACAAATCAGGTTTATGCAACTCCCAATATGGCAATGGTGGAAGCCGCTATGGGTGAAGGTTCTACATTCGTAGTAGACACTGAGATGGATGACACTGGTAAAACGATATATGCCTTTGCATCCGGACTGAAAGCAGGCGATACATGGGCTGGAAAAACAATTGTGGCGAATGGTGCTGCTACCGGACCTAATGATATTGAGTTAGATAATGCAAAAGCTGCAGAATTACAGGCGATGAATGCAGTAATTACCGCATATGCCAGTGAAATGGGTATCAACAACATAACATTGGCGGAAGGCGATAATGATGTAATGTCTACATCAAAAACCTTTACCTACAATGATGCAATTGATTTAAGCCTTCATGTAGGTGCTGACTCTCTGACAAGCAATAAGATTTCCTTATCTATTGAGTCCATGAGTGCTGACAGGCTCGGAATAAAAGGTTTATTAGTAAACGGCAAAACTTACTTACAGGCAACAAGCGCCATTGATGTTATTTCAGATGCAGTTGCAGTAGTATCCCGTCAGCGTTCAGAGCTTGGTGCGATACAGAACCGTCTTGAGCACACCATCAACAACCTGGACAACGTAGTTGAGAATACAACCTCAGCAGAAGCGCAGATTCGTGATACGGATATGGCAACGGAGATGGTTAAATACTCCAACAATCAGATTCTTGCTCAGGCAGGACAGGCAATGCTGGCTCAGGCGAATACGGCAAATCAGGGCGTACTTTCTCTGTTACAGTAATTCGACACTTTTTAGCATGAATCATGCGTAAAGCATGATAGAAAAAGGGCTGCCGCACCTGCGATTTTTTAATCGCTGGTGTGTCGGTCCTTTTTAAGATGGTTATTTTCCTGAAATGAAAGTATTATAACAAAAGGACCTTATCAAAATTGTTTTTGTGGAAAGATACAAATTATATACACAAATTATTAGCAAAATATAAATTGTCTAAACAAAACATTAAATCATCACTTACCTATTGACAGCACAAATCATAAGTGTTATATTACAAGTAGAACAAAAGAAACGGAAATGATTGTACTTTCCGAATCTTCAAAAAAGCACAGATATAATAAAAAAGGAGCGATGATATATGTTAATGCCTAGTATTTTTAGAGAGAATTTGTTGGATGATTTTTGGGGATACCCCTACAGAATGCGCGGATATGATTCCAGTGCTAACGAGATGATGAAAACAGATGTAAAGGAGACAGATCAGGGATATGAGATGACGATGAATCTGCCCGGCGTTAAGAAGGAAGATGTAAAGGCAGAGTTAAAAGAAGGTTATCTGACAATCAGCGCAACTTCCAATTCCGAAAATGATGAGAAGGACAAAGACGGCAAGTACATCCGCAGGGAACGCTATTATGGTTCCTGCAGCAGAAGCTTTTATGTCGGCGAGGAAGTGACACAGGAAGATATCAAAGCAAAATTTGAGGATGGTATTTTAAAACTTTCCATCCCCAAAAAGGAAACAAAGCCGGTTGTAGAAGACAATCATTATATTCCCATTGAAGGATGACAGAAGCAGGGTTGTTGTACAGGGGGCATTGAGTCTCTTGTACACAGCCCTCTTTTTTGAGCCTTTATTGAAAGAAACCATTTATACCGATGTTATCAAACTAAACCATTTCGGATTTGGCGGGAGCAGGTGTGACTGCAATTGTGTTTCTGACCGTAATAGTGCCGAAACTCAACGGAGAGCATGGGATTCAGACAGCAGATATTCAGGGGGCGCACGGCAGTCATTGGAGGAATCGTGTGAGAAGAAATAAGTGAATCATAAAGAAGAGAAAGAAAAAGGTCCCCGGGGCCTACAGCTCCTTGGGGACCTTGCTATTGTATTTATCCAACAGCAGCGCGGCAACAATACCTGCTGCGATGAAAAAGATATTCAGAAGACAGTTTCTTACGGTAGTAAAGCTGTCAAAAGGAATAATCATAATGGTTGCGGCTATTACTATGCCTATGATGGCATGGTAGGCAACGGAATAGTGGCGTTTAAGCAGCGTATCCACCGCTTTGGCAAAGAGGATAACGGTAGCCAGAGCGCCGATGCCGCCCGGAATCAGTATGGAAAAATTCAGATGTCCGATACCGTCCACAAAGGGGGTGTACAGTCCTAAAGGCATCAGTAATGTGGAAAAGCTCATGCCCGGTGCAATCACGCTTAAGGCAAGGCAGAAACCGCAGAACAGATACCATCCGAAATTAGGGGTAATCTCCACGGAAGCTATCTGCAGGCTGATTAACAGGACAAAGATAAAAATCATCGCAATACCTAATGATATATAAGAAGCGCGGCTTCTGCCCTGTTCGCCGGCTTCTCTGAACAGGGAGGGCAGCATACCGGCAATCAGTCCGATGAAGAGACATACCGACTGTGCAGGGTATTTTTCCAATAAAAAAGCCAGAATATTGGCAATGCCCATAAAACCGATAACGCCGCCGATAATGACTGGCAGCAGCTTTGGCACGTGGGTCTTGAACTTACGGAAAGGGTCTGCCAACAGCTCCATAACGGGCTTGTAGATGCCGAATACCACGCACAGCACACCGCCGGAAATGCCGGGGAGCACAGCGCCCAGACCAATCAGCGCGCCCTGCAGAATACGTAAGAAAAACAGCGAAAGGGAAAATGTTTTGCTTTCTTTTTGCATAAAAACCTCATTTCTGCGCTGCTTTTTACGAATAAAGAATTTGTGCCGGGCAACGCGCAGACACAATCCACCTGATTATGTAATACTATAGGATGAAAAGCGACTTGTCAAGTAAATTGTATCTCCGGTCAAATTCACCCCGCTGCAACGCGATTTCAGACGGTTTACGCAATTGTATTATGCCTGTTCGTTTTACATAATTGTGCCAAATAAATAAAAAGGTGCGGTCTATACCGTTCTTCTATGCTATAATGAACTGAGAATATAAATGCGAAAACAACTTTTATGCCAACAAAAATGTGCAGAAGGAGTAATGATAGAATAGATATGATAAACAACATTTTTAGAAGAAAGAAAGTCAGTGTGCCAAAACTATCTGCTTATGGCTTCTTGGAAAACGATGGCAAGTACTCCTATCATACCGTGTTGCCTGGCAGTGGGTTTTCGATGGTGGTAGAAATTACGCCGGAGGGCTTGGTGAAAGCGACAGTAATTGACATGGAAACAAATGAGCCATACACTTTGCATCTTACTGATAGCGCAACGGGCAGTTTTGTCACTGGCGTGAAAATGGAATATGAACAGGTACTCACTGACATTGCAGAAAAGTGTTTTGAGCCTGATATCTTCAAGAGCACATAGGCAAAAGCGGTAATCGCTTATGTCCGCGAAGCTTATGGGGACGAACTGGAGTTCCTTTGGACTAAATTCCCTGACAATGCCGTTTGGCGAAGGAAAGACACACGCAAATGGTATGGCGCGATTCTTACGGTTTCCCGCAGAAAGTTAGGACTTTCTTCCGATGAAGTAGCTGAAATCATTGATTTACGGATGGAACCGGAACAGATGGACGCTACCGTAGACAACAAAAAGTATTTTTCCGGCTGGCAACAAAATAAAACAGGAGTAGGTGACGTTCTAATATAACGGAGATGGTGGGAGTCGAACCCACGCGCCCTTGCGGACCTATCGCATTTCGAGTGCGACCTCTTACGACCACTTGAGTACATCTCCATGAGTAAAAAAATAAAATCAAACCACTCGGACTATTCTCCGAATTGTCATCAGACCTATCTATTTTATCGGAAAACTATATCAAATGCAACCCCTTCTGAAATAAAAAATGATACAAAATACCGAAACAAAAGTTGTACCACAGTCCAAGATGGGATATAATGTAATGTGTGAGCAGCTCACACATTAACGAGAAAATCAGAAGCGCGGGAGCGCGTTTCTGCGAAGCAGAAGGATTTTCGAGTATATGAAAAAGAACGGAACAAGCGTCTGCTTTGCAGACAGCGGAATGGAGGAACGCATGAAGAGAATCGGTATGTTGACCAGCGGCGGAGATTGTCAGGCATTGAATGCTGCAATGAGAGGTGTGGTAAAAACTCTTTCCAACAGTAAAGAGAAAGTAGAGATTTATGGATTTATTGACGGATATAAAGGTTTAATTTACGGGGATTTCCGTATGCTGACAGGCAAAGATTTTTCGGGCATTCTTACCAAGGGCGGTACGATTCTCGGCACCTCCCGCACGCCTTTTAAAACGATTAGGGTTCCTGATGCAAACGGATTGGATAAGGTTGAGGCGATGAAGAAGAATTACAATAAATTAAAGCTGGACTGCCTTGTTATTCTGGGAGGCAACGGAACCCATAAAACAGCAAACCTTTTGCGTGAAGAAGGATTAAATGTGGTTACTCTGCCAAAGACCATTGACAATGACCTCTGGGGAACGGATATGACTTTTGGTTTTCAGAGTGCGGTTGATATTGCGACAGACGCCATTGACTGCATTCATACTACCGCAGCTTCCCATGGACGTGTATTTATCGTGGAGGTGATGGGACATAAGGTCGGATGGCTGACCCTGAATGCAGGGATAGCAGGCGGTGCGGATATCATCCTGATTCCCGAGATTCCTTATGACATAAACAAAGTAATTGAGAAAATTGAGGAGAGGGATAAGCAGGGCTGCAGATTTACGATTATCGCTGTGGCGGAAGGCGCTATTTCCAAGGCTGATGCAAAACTCTCCAAAAAAGAATATAAGGAAAAGATGAAGAATTATCCTTATCCCTCCGTATCTTATGAGGTGGCGGCTCAGATTCAGGAAAAGACCGGAAGAGAGGTGCGCGTGACCGTTCCCGGACATATGCAGCGCGGCGGAAGTCCCTGCCCGTATGACCGTGTATTTGCCAGCAGACTCGGCTCTGAGGCAGGCAAATTGATACTTGATAATCAGTACGGTTTTATGGTAGGTTATATAAATCGTGAAATTGTGCGCGTGCCGTTGGAGGAAGTAGCAGGCAAACTGAAAATGGTATCCCCGGATGCTTCTATTGTACAGGAAGCAAAATTATTGGGGATCAGTTTCGGCGACTAGAGAGTGAAAAACGATTCGTCAGAACGAATTAAGAGAGGAATATATTATGTCATATACAGCGCTATACCGAAAGTTCCGTCCCGACAGCTTTACGGATGTAAAAGGACAGGATCATATCGTGACAACCTTGAAAAACCAACTGAAGGCGAAGCGAATCGGGCATGCGTATCTGTTTACCGGAACCAGAGGAACCGGCAAAACAACGGTAGCAAAAATTTTTGCAAAGATGGTAAACTGCGAAAACCCCACAGAGGATGGACCCTGTGGGGAATGCCGTATTTGTAAGGCGATTGCGGCGGGAGCCAGCATGAATGTCATAGAAATCGATGCGGCTTCCAATAACGGTGTGGATAATATCCGAGAAATCGTGGAGGAGGTATCCTATTCTCCGGCGGAGGGAAAGTACAAGGTGTACATTATTGATGAGGTACATATGCTTTCCATCGGAGCATTCAATGCCTTGTTAAAAACCCTGGAGGAGCCGCCCTCCTACGTTATTTTTATTCTGGCAACAACGGAGGTGCACAAGCTTCCGATTACCATTCTGTCCCGCTGTCAGAGATATGATTTTAAGCGTATTACGATTGACACCATTACGGACAGAATGCGTGATTTGGTTCAAACCGAGGGTGTGCAGGTGGAGGAAAAGGCGCTCCGCTACATTGCAAAGACGGCGGACGGCTCCATGCGGGACGCCTTAAGTCTGCTGGATCAGTGTATTGCCTTCCATTTGGGAAAAGAGCTTACCTATGATAAAGTACTGGATGTGCTGGGAGCCGTGGACACGGAAGTGTTCAGCCGTCTGCTTCGTCATGTGCTGGAACGCGACGTGCTGGGATGTATTGAACTTCTGGAAGAAATTGTAATGCAGGGACGAGAGCTGCCCCAGTTTGTGACGGATTTCACATGGTACCTGAGAAATCTCCTTCTGGTGCAGTCCTCGGACAATCTGGAGGATGTCATTGATATGTCCACCGATAACCTGAAACGTCTGAAAGAAGAAGCAAAAATGGTGGAAATGGATCAGATTATCCGCTATATCCGCATCTTCTCCGAGCTTTCGGGACAGATTCGTTATGCGTCACAGAAGAGAATCCTGGTTGAGATTGCCTTGATAAAATTATGCAAACCGGATATGGAGACGGACCAGGAGGCGCTGTTAGACCGCATTCGTCAGGTGGAAGACAAAGTGGAAAACGGCGTGGTAATGACGGTAGCCGAAGGAACTGCGGGAGCGGCTCAGGCAGCAGGTCAAAGTATTGTTCCTAAGCCGAAACCGGAGCTTCCCAAGGCGATTCCCGAGGATGTAAAGGCAATTGTCGCCAAGTGGCCCGCTATTGTGGGAAACGCGGAAAATCCCATGAAAATTCATCTCAAAGGCGCCAAACTAAGTCTCGGCGGAGACAACCGGCTAATGGTGGTGTTGGAGGATGGACTGGCATCCGATTATTTTAATCAGCATCCGCAGAATAAAGAACAGCTTGAGCTTTTGCTGTCGGATTTTTCCGGCAAAGAGGTAGAGGTCAATATCCAGACTGTGAACAGCGAGCGGGAATTTGAAGAAACCTATGTGGATCTTTCCAAAGTCATTCATATGGAAATAGAGGAAGAAGAATAGACTTGCGGGGACAAAGCCCATGGTGTATAGTAAATAGACAGTGTTTACAAATAACTATAAAAAATGACAACACAAAGATGGAGGTAGAAGTAATGGCAAAACGCGGAGGTTTTCCCGGCGGAGCAATGCCCGGCAATATGAGCAATCTGATGAAGCAGGCGCAGAGAATGCAGCGTCAGATGGAGGAAGGTCAGAAAGAGCTGGAGGCAAAGGAGTTTACTGCGGCAGCGGGCGGCGGCGCCGTTGAAGTGACTGTCAGCGGTAAGAAAGAAGTTGTCAGCGTAAAATTAGCGGAAGAAGTAGTGGATCCTGAGGATATCGAGATGCTTCAGGATTTAATTGTAGCGGCAACCAATGAGGCGCTGCGCCAGGCTGAAGATGCAAGTGCAGAGCTGATGGGCAAAATGACAGGTGGACTTGGAGGAGGATTTCCCTTCTAATGGAGTTGTATAGCGGACATATTAACAAGTTAATAGAGGAGCTGGCGGCGCTTCCGGGAATCGGCAGCAAATCCGCGCAGAGACTGGCTTTCCATTTGATTAACATGCCCCAGGATAAAGTCAACAGACTGGCAAATGTGATGATGGAAGCAAAGGCAAATGTGCGTTACTGCAGGGAATGTTATACTTTGACAGACCGTGAGATATGTCCCGTGTGTGCAAACCAGAACAGAAACCATAAGATGATTATGGTGGTGGAGAATGCAAGAGATTTGGCGGCGTATGAGAAAACCGGCAAATATGAGGGCGTATATCATGTGCTTCACGGAGCCATTTCGCCTATGCTGGGAATCGGTCCGGGTGACATTAAGCTAAAAGAGCTGATGGAGAGGCTGCGGGAGGATGTGGAAGAGGTCATTATTGCCACCAATTCCAGTCTGGAAGGCGAGACCACAGCTATGTATATCAGTAAATTGATTAAACCTACCGGCGTTAAGGTGACAAGGATTGCCAGCGGTGTACCGGTGGGCGGAGATCTTGAGTATATCGACGAAGTGACACTGCTTCGTGCGCTGGAAGGCAGAGTAGAGGTATAGCTTTCGGCGTACGAAAAAGAAGCCGGTCCGCAAATAATGTCGAACGTTTTTGGGATTGTGCCGACAAAGAATACTAAAATACCTCGCATACCGATGCTATGATTGATGAAAACGGTATGGGAGGTGTTTTTTTATTATGGAATTACCAAAAAATATTACACAAATCGGTGAATCGGATCGCCGATGCAAAATTTATGTAGAGGATTATGTCATTTCTTATATGAAACAGTTGAATCAGGTGGCGGAAGATAAGGAAATGGCAGTTGCACTGTACGGTATCCGCAGAGAGGAAAATGACGTATCCTATCTATTTCTGTATGGCGCAGGGAAACTTAATTTTTTACAGAAAGAAACAAGGCATCTTTCACAGGCGCAACAGCAGGAAATTGAAAAACTCCGGCAAAAGTATTTCAGGGACTATACATTTTTGGGGTATCGTCTGCTTAACGGGGAAATGATAGAGGGGCTTCATGTCTGTGAACAGGGAATTTGCAGGTACATATCCGGCTATGCGCAATTTTATGAAAAAAATGACAGTATGCTTGGCTATATGCTGGATGCGCGGGAAGAGAAAGCGCCGGAGGTGGTTGAGCAGGAAAAATATGATATTGTGAAGAAAAGACAGGAAGAACGTAAAAGCCAGCATGAAGAATACAGACGTCAGAAACCTTCATCTGCGATGAAAAATACGGACGGTGCGTCAAACAGTATTCGACGCATGAGAGTTGCGGTGGCAGCAGTTTTTGCACTTTTGTGTATCATTGGTCTGACCTCCATGAACGGAGAAGGCAATCTGGAACATTTGCAGACGGTAGCCAGGCAGGTCATTGACGAGGCGATGGAGCAGCGCCTTCCCGATGCCGGAGGTGAGAGTGGGGACGCGGTTGAAGTAGACACGTTGATTGCGGAGGACAAGCTGGCGGAGGCTGTCCTGAAAGAAAACGAGACCGCCTCCTCTATGGAAGATGCGGAAGCGGTTTCTGCACCCGGAGTTACAGCGCCCTCCGCCGAAACGCAGGAAACTGTGCCAGCTGAGGAAGAAACAGTCACATCGGAAACGACACAAACGTTAGAAAATGAACAGACATTGGAAACAACACCTTCGACGGAGAATACCGAAGCGGAAATTCCGGAAGCAGAAAACACGGAGACGCTGGAAACAGAAGCTGAACAGGAAACAGAAGCGGCAGACGAGCCGAATGTGGAGGAGGCGGCGACCTACACCATCAAAGAAGGTGATACCCTGATAGGAATCAGTGTGCGCAATTATGGCAGCGATGCGAAAGTGTCGGAAATTTGTTCCCTCAATCAAATTGATAATCCCGACGATATAAAGGTGGGACAGAAAATTTTATTACCATAGATGTGCCAGAGTGTGTTATACTTACCTTGCCTGATTGTTTTCAAAAGAATAATAGCGACTGAGGTGCCCGGTCACGATACGGAGAGATATTACATGGCAGATATTAAGAACTATCTGAAGGAAAGAGAAAAACGGGAAAGAAATCAAAATAATTATAAAGAAAAAATTTTGAAACATAAGTTGTCCACATTGTATCGCATCCTGCTGGTGGCAGCAGTGCTTATTGCCATCGTGGTGCTTGTATATATGCAGTACGAGAGGCATATTTATACAGGATATGATACGATTAGCTCTGTTTCGCGGGAAAAGGCGTCCGGTGCAATAGACCTTCGTCTTCAAGATTCTGTCCTGACTTACAGTAAAGACGGCGCTCACTGCACGGATGCAAAAGGTAATGTGACATGGAATCAGACCTATGAGATACAGGATATTATGATTGCTGTCTGTCAGGATGTAGTAGCGATTGCCGGCTACAATGGAAGAAGCATTTATCTGGGCAATACAGAGGAACAACTGGGAGAGATAACAACTACAATGCCGATTCGCGATTTTGCGGTGTCAGCGACAGGTTATGTCACCGCGGTACTGACGGATTCTGATGTAACGTGGGTCAATACATACAACTCCAAAGGAGAGAATATTTACAGTGGTCAGACGCATATGTCTAACAGCGGGTATCCTGAGGCAGTCAGTCTTTCACCGAATGGGGAGCTTCTGGCAGTCAGCTATGTTTATGTAGATGCGGGAGTGGTAAAAACCAATGTTGCATTTTATAATTTTGGACCGGTGGGTAACAATCAAAGTGATTATATGGTGAGTGTGTATACCTATTCCGATTCTCTGGTACCGATTCTGCATTTTATGGATAATGAGACGATGTTTGCCGTGGGAGACAGCCGATTGATGTTTTACAAAGGAGCGCAAAAGCCGGTCAGTGAGAAGGAATATCTTTTTGATGAAAAGGTACTGTCGGTTTTCTATAATGAAAAATACGTAGGGCTGGTTTTTACGTCGGATAAAGCCGATTCGAAATACCGGATGGATGTATATAATGTAAAAACAGAAAAGACAGGCAGCTTTTATTTTGATTTGGAATACAATGATATTTTCTTCGGAGAGGATAACTTCACAGTCTATAATGAAACGGAATGTATGGTTATGACCTTTGCAGGGGTGGAAAAATACAATGGGAATTTTACAAAAAGTGTAAATATGATGATACCGATAAACTCGGCATACAAATATTTGCTGGTGACGGATAATTCGATAGATACAATACAATTAAAATAAGAACAGAAACCAAAGGAGAAACCAATGAATATTCTACTGATAATAATGGGAATTATATTAATTTGCAGCATGATAAACGGCTATAAAAAGGGAATGGTTAAATCTATTATTTCTCTTGTTTCCCTGATTGTCCTGTGTATTATAGTTGCACTGATAGGAAATGGTTTGCAGAGCTATTTTGACGGTGAATTTTTTAACGTGGTTATTATGGTGCTGCTGTTTTGCGTTCTGGGTATTGCACACCATCTGCTGGGAGTAGTATTTTTCTCTGCTAAAATGATTTCAAAGCTACCTATAGTACATTTTGTAGATAAATTACTAGGTATTGTGGTCGGGATTTTAGAAACTGTTTTAATTTTTTGGACAATTTATACATTTATCATGATGCTGGATATGGGAATGATTGGACAGCAGTTGTTGGAATACACGAGAGAAAGTAGTATTTTAACGTGGTTTTATGAACATAACCATCTGGCATACTGGGTGGAAAAATTAGGCGCGCAATTTCATACTTTCTTATAAAAAAACGAATAATATCCCCATCTTGGCCTAATCAGGCAGGAGGGGATACTTTTGTGTCAAAAATTCAAAAAATAATGTTGACAAATAGTAAGAATATATGATATTATAAAAATCCACCGCGAAAAAGCAAAATTTTCGCTGGGGAAATAATTGAAAAAAGTTGTTGACAGACCCGAGGCGCTGTGGTATGATATCAGAGTTGCCGCCGAGAACGGCAACAACAAAAAGCAAGAAATATGCCAGCCATATTTCTGAAGGATTCC
>CALWSL010000020.1 GCA_944384205.1 uncultured Acetatifactor sp.
CAGAAACAATTAAATAAAAGTTTGTGGTGATTTCTGTTAATTTGCACTTGACAAGAGGTCATTACATATCAGTTACTATTTCACATTTTTTTATCTCAGTTCCCATAATGTCATAAGTTTTTACATCGACAATTTCTCTTATTTCCACATAACATATTCCAAAAGAGCCAGAAATATACGATTTTTCCCCAAAAACAACTATGAATGGATAGAATAGCGCTATAAAATACAATATAACAAGCAAGCCGAACTGCCACATCAACAAATATTCATCCCATACCCTTCTATCTTTGATAATTATTATAATTCCACTAAAAACAATTCCAGCCAAACACACAATTAAATGCTTAAATTTTTCCAGGCATTTTGTTGCATTTTCAGAAATATATATTTTCTCTTTAATCTTCCTTTGGAATAAAAGATATTTATACACAAATATCCCAATTAAAAATATATAACCATAGAACTGAAAGTATACCCTGTTAAAATTTGAAGAAGTCCATAGCGCAATAAATAGAATTGACATAATAATACAATATATTATACACTTTGTTGCTTGTTTGTATGTAAATGGATAATTATACTTCATAATATTCTCCCTACGCATTGTGTTTATTGCTTAAAATGCTAGTTGACAAAAAGATGTAAAGATGCTTTATTATCAACTAGCATTTCTTAATGTTTTTAGCAATTGCTTGCTATTCCAACCAACGAAATACCAAAACCAATAACTGCACCCGGAACGCCCCCAACAGCAAATCCAATGAGTGCACTACCACCTGCAATTAACACATCTCCAAGGACTGTCCCACCTTCACATAACATCAATTCTTCCATTTCTAATTCAAACATACTACACCTCTTAACTAAATGAATTAATCGTCAAACCAGCTCCTACCAATAGAAGCCCTGCTCCTGCTAAAGGACAAACCACCGCAATTGGCGCTGCCCATGCCAGACTTCCTATACCTACAGTTGCTGTAACAGCTTGTACTGCAGACATTCCACCTGTTACATCATAGCATGCAACAATAATATAAGCATATTGTACCTTCTAAAACTTTGGGAAAATAAGTTCACAATATTTTTTGAAATGCTGTTATTATTTTTCATATTCGTATATAGTCCACCTCTCTGTTATCTATGATATATTTTTACAATATGCTTTCTTTTTATTGTTCTAATTTTAATAATTGTCTTTCTCTTCTTTTCCTTGGTATTGACACTAATTACATGTTCTTTTTTTATCCTACACGGCTTTAATAAGTATAATCTATATATCAGAATATCTTCATTACCAATTTCCAATTTCACTTTACCTGACTTATATGAATGGTAGAAACAATATAGAAAATAAACCAATGGTACAACGGCAAGAAACGCGCCAATTACAATAATATCTAAACGAGAATTAAAAATATCACTCCCTCCGGCAATCAAAATATCCAATAGAAATTGCACTGATTTGTCTGCCAAATTACTTTATCATAATTACATCATATGGAGCAGCTAACATTATAAGTCCTGCTGTTAATCCAACGCATGCTGAAATTATTTCTGTTATATCAGAAATAACAATAAACAAGGATACCAACAAAAAAAGCACACCAATAATTACTGCTATTTTTGCAATGACACTTTTCTCAACTTTTGCCTTAATATATACATATAAGGCAGATAAAACAAATAACAAACCATATAATATTATTAAAAATCCTTCCGAATCTTCAACAAAACCTAAAACCTTATTTAATCCCACAAGAATTGAATAGCAACCAACCACACTACACATCCTTGCTATAAGCCATGTTCTTTTTCCGTTATCACTTAATATAATATTCCACTTACATTTAGGCAAAAAAAGCAGCCACACTCCACATATAATTAACATGATTTCTATACTCCCTAAATATATTCCATTATGTGTAAAGAAAGATTGACCAAACAATTCACTTTATTTTGCAATATATTTTTGTTTGGTCAATGCAATCTTTTAATGCTCCTATTATCTGGTTGCCAAATACCCGAGTGCGCCACCTACAACACATGCACCTACAATTACCGGCGCAGAAGCCGTTACAGCCGCCGCAATTCCACCTATTGTAGCAGCTCCTGCTATCACTGCACCTGCCGTACACAACCCACAACCGCCTTCAATCAATTCCAACTCATCGTTCCTGATTTCTTGTAATTCCAATGACAATTCCATTTTATTTCCTCCTAATGACAAGCAGGACCCAACAAGGTCATTCCAAATCCAACTAAACTTGCAGCAGCAAAACCACCTGCTATAGGTGTTGCAACCATACTAACTCCAACACCAACTGCGGGTGCAACGCTTATTATAACTGTACCAAAAAAAGCCTGAGCTGCATCCACACCATCTCCGCCATTGCTCAATAACATTTCAGCATCTGTCAATCCTGCAAATTCCTTGCTTAATACCAATTCCATCTCTTTGTCTCCTTTTTCTAAAATGTTTTTTCTTTACACATCCCCGAAAAAGCTGTATACTCTACCTAGGTACTTTTTCATAAGTGCTTGTGTTGTGAGGCTCCGATGGTTTTCGCGAATTTTATCGGAGTCTTTTTTATATAAAGCGACCAACACAATATACTTTCTGCGACGGTCACATTATATCAATTTGTATTTCCTTTGCATATTTATAATATGTTATTATTCTCTTATTTACAATATCCGGATGCTATTTGGTATCTTTTCCGTGCTATTTGGTAAAATGGAACAGCTTCTCCAGCACACGTTTCTTCTCTACCACGATTTTTGTATCACACAGCAAGCCTACCTTCACACTTTAATATTACTATTAAAATATAAATTACCACCCAACTTTTCTTTTCCATCTAAATGCGCTCGCTTTTTCTCGCCTAACTCCCCGACTGCAGTTAGTCTACATTTTTCATTATCTCTAAATATACACCTTCTATTTACGAATACCTTATAAACTATATAGGCTGCATTTACCACAAGTAGTTATTATTTTTCATATTTGTATTTGACACTAATCACATGTTCTTTTTTTATCCTACACGGCTTTAATAAGTATAATCTATATATCAGAATATCTTCATTCCCAATTTCCAATTTCACTTTACCTGACTTATATGAATGATAGAAACAATATAGAAAATAAACCAATGGCACAATGGCAAGAAACGCGCCAATTACAATAATATCTAAACGAGAATTAAAAATATCACTCCCCCCGGCAATCAAAACATCCAACAGCAATTCTGCCAGCACTGCCCCATGATATAATATTCTGAGTCACAGTAGTAGTATTTTTCTTTTAAAAGAAAATCTTCAGCTAAATTACATTTCCAACATATCTTACCAAAATTTCCCCTTTAATTTTTCTTTAATTTTGTCCCAATTAATAGAATTTAAACTGATTGATATACAAACAGCAATCAGGAAAGAAGTAACTATTCCAATCACAATCTGCTGAAGGTTTTCTTTTAAAAAATAGTTAAACAACAACTCTACTAATTCGCAAACTATAAAAGCCAAGATAAATGTTTTTACATATTTATTCATTTCATACACCTCTCTGGTCAGACTAATTTTTTCATATGTTAGAAATATGGTTCAACAACCTTAAAAAACTTCTACTTTTTTGCCCATTTTATCAAATCCTCCCAAACATCCTTGTTTTGGGTTGTTCCTCCACCAATAAAGCCTTCCAGCACAAGAAAAATATAAAAGAAAAATACTAACACATATTTAATTGCTTTTTTCATGCCAATTCCTCTCTGACAATCAAGCCTGCTTATTTAGATAAATATACAGAGAAATTTCTAACTGATAAAATTCATCTGTTTCAAGTAAAAATTCCTCTAATATACTATATATTTTGTGATTTCATTAAACTTATAATATAGCATGATTCTTTTCTTTTCAATGCTTCGATGCTATTTGGTATCTTATCCGTGCTATTTGGTAAAATGGAACAGCTTCTCTAACAAAACCTCCAGCACGCGTTTCTTCTCCACCACGATTTTGGTCTCACACAGCATACCTACCTTCAAAGCCGCCTCCTCACCCTTTCGATTATGAAGCTCTTCTGCATTGACACTTGTTTCTACCACATAGTAAGCGCTGCCGCTGTTATTTACCTTCAAGTCCGCTGACACAAATGTCACTTCTCCCGTCATGGTACCATACTCTCTGGAGGGATATGCTCCGATTTCGTAAGTAACTTCCATTCCTTCATGAATTTTTGCTATATCGTTATTCTCCACATAGCTTTTCACCACAAAAGCTCCTGACTCCGTGCCGGGAATTATGGAAAGTGCCTGCGTTCCGGCTCCAATATAATCTCCCACCACCAAATCTGTCACCAGATTTACCTTTCCGTCAATCGTCGCCTTTACGGTAGCATTTTCTATACTTTGCTCCAGATTTTCTATCTGTGCAGACAACTGTGTCTGTGACTGTCTGCAGTTTTCCAGCTCTCCCGCAACATTATATTTTTCCTGCGTCACCAAATTTCCAAGCTCTACTTCTGTTCCCTGTTCTTTGAGCGTTTTTTCGCCATTTATATATTCCTGCCTCGTGCTCTCATAAGTCGCCTTATTTTGTTCATAACTCAAAATACCATTTTCTATTGACGCAATACTTTCCTTTTCGTAGGCATTCAGCGCAGAATTTTTCTGTGTCTGATATTGACTGATACTGCTGTCTGCCGATTCCTTAATTGCTTTCTGAGCCGACAGTTCTGCCTCCAGACTCTGCATTTCCTGTTGCAGTGTGGAGCCTGTGTCCGCGTCCCCTCCGCTGACAGAGGCTTCACTAAGCTTTACGCTCTGCTGTTCCTGCAAAGCACGTTTTTGTGCTTCCAACTCTTCTATTTCCTTTGCCGCATCATCACTCTGTTTCTGCAGCTCACTAATCTTGTCATCGTATTGATTTATGGTCTGCTGATACTGTACAAGATAATTTTCCATCGTATTCCAATAATAACTTTCTTCCTTGCTAAAGCTGTTTTTCCGGTTTTTGATTGCCTCTATCAACTGCTTAGATTTTGTAACCGCATCACTGTAATAGGTTATCATTTCCGAATTGGCATTCAGTTTTGCATCATAAGCAGATAGCTCTCCAGAGTAAGTCTGAAGGGTATTTTCCTGCCCCAGCTCTACCAGACGTTTTCTGGATGCGACTTCACTATAGTAAAGATTATCCACAAGCTCCTCCGGAAATTCCTCACCGTTTTCCAGCCATTCTTCATACGCCTTCAGCATTTCTTCTTTTTCTTCACATTCTGCCAACTGCTGCTCCAAAGCTGCCAGTTGCAGAGTCTGTTCCTCATGGGAGACGGTATATAATATATCCCCCTTTTTTACTTCCTGTCCATCCTCTATTTTTCTCTCAGTTATCACTCCCGCTGACTGATTGGTGACAGTGGCTACCTCATCTGCCGCTGCAACGGTTCCGGTTCCCTTTACCACAATATCAACCTTACTAAAATACATCCAGATAAAAGCTGCAGCTACCATGGCAAGTATTAAGTAAATAAACCCTGCCAGCACCGGGTTGGGTCTTGATTCATATACTTCAGTACTGTCAGACATATCTTTCATATCAATAATAATCGGTTTCATTTTTATACCCATCTGCGCGTTGCGACGCGCGCTCAAATCAATAGGTTGAATACGCATTTTTATTCAACCTTCTCTCCTACTGTATTTCTAATGACTGCTGCTTTACAAGCTCTGCGTATTTGCCATTCGCAGCGCGCAGTTCTTCGTGAGTTCCGCTTTCTATAATTTTCCCCTTTTCCATGACATAGATTCTGTCACAGTTCTTAATGGTACTGAGCCTGTGGGCAATGAAAATCGTGGTCATATTCTGACAGAACTCACGAATTGTCGTATCCAACGCTCTCTCCGTGATTGCATCCAGATTACTGGTAGCCTCATCCAAAATCAGTATGTCCGGTCTCTTCAACATAGCTCTTGCAATGGCAAGACGCTGACGCTGACCCCCGGAAAGATTAGAGCCGTTTTCTTCCAACCGCGTCTCGTATCTCAAAGGCAATTCATTGATAAAATCATGTGCCTGCGCCTTTTTTGCCGCCTCTATTACCTCGTCCATTGTCACATAATCCATTCCCAAAGTCAGATTCTCCAAAATACTTCCGCTGAACAGAAAGGTTTCCTGTGGTATGTACGCAATCTTTTCACGCAGACTTTCTATCTGAATGTCTTCAATATTGTTATGATTAATTAAAATAGCTCCTTTTTCCGGCTGATAAAGATGTAGTAAAAGCTTGGATAAGGTAGTCTTACCGGAACCGCTCTCTCCTACAAACGCCACTTTTTGACCTTTTTTGATTTGTATATTAATATCCTCCAGAACCAGTCTTCTGGTTCCATATCTGAAATTCACATCTTTAAATTCAATATCTCCCAAAAGAGAATCCGGGCGCATTTTTCTGGCTTCTCCCTCGCCCTTCTCCGCCTCCAAATCCAATATTTCACCCAAACGCTCCGCCGCAACCACTGCCGTCTGCATCTGCGGCTGTAAATTGATTAGATTTTTTACCGGGTCCAGAAAATACACTAATAAGGAGTTAAAGGTAATCAACTGCCCCATCGTGAGATTGCCGTCAATTACATTCACACCGCCTACCCACAGAATAACAATACCGCCAATCAGTTCTACCGCTGTCTTTAAGGAAGCCTGTATATTTCCAACCATGCTCAAATCGAACACACTTTTTAATAATTTTACAAATTTACTCTCTGTTTCGTGATTTGCCTTACGCTCCGCATTATATGCCTTTACCGTCTGAATTCCGTTCAGGGATTCCACCAGATAAGAGGTTAGCTGGGCGTTGTCTTCCATTTGCTTCTCATTCAATTTCTTGTACTGCTTATTAAAGGTAATGACGATAATTCCGTACAGCACTACAACCACAAAAGAGATTCCAAACATAGCTGCGTTCTGCATATATAGGATAATAGCTCCCGCTACCGCCATCAGCGTATCTATCATAATAGTAAGCGTCGCCCCCGATATGGCATCACGCACCTTGGAGGCATCCGTAAAACGGGAGATAATTTCTCCTACCTTTCTTGTTCCGAAAAAATTCATGGGTAATGCCAACACATGCCGGTAATAGCCGAGCAGCAACGCGATATCCAGCTTCTGGCTCAAATACAATAACAAATGGGAACGGAATGCCGACAAAAGCACCCTGAAAATATTTAAAAGAATGACTCCGATGGACAGGGTGAACAATGTCTGCCGCAATCCGTCCGGAAGCACACTGTCCACCAGTTCCTGAAAATAAAAAGCAGCCAGGATTCCCAATACCGTATATAAAAGAGATGCCACAAAAATATGTGTCAATAGCTTTTTCTGCGGAAACAATAAATGAAGGAACCTCTCGAAAAGTCCCTGGGTTTCATCTCCTTTTCGGAAAGTTTCATTTTTCATCAGAAGAATTAAAATTCCCGTCCACTGATATTTCGGGGGTTTGCCCTCCTCCTTTACCTGTCCGAAAAACTCTTCCGGTGTCAGCTTTACTATTCCTTTCGCGGGGTCTGCGATAATTACCTGCTTTTTGGTAATCTTATGTATCACCACATAGTGCATCAGATTCCCATCCGCTATCACATGAGCAATGCAGGGGAGCGGGAACTCCGAAAAAAAGGCTTCTGCATTTCCTTTTACGCCTTTTGCGGAAAATCCAAGCTGTTCTGCTGCCTGTATCACACCGTAAGCATTGGTTCCCTGCTTATCCGTACCGGCTATTTCCCTGATCTTAGAGATACTTATCTTATATCCGTTCTGTTTGGATATGGTGGCAAGACATGCCGCTCCACAGTCCGTCATATCATGTTGTTTTACACAGTAGTACTTCATCTTATACCATGCCTTTCTCTTTTGAGTCTTCCCACAAGGATATCCCCAAAGGTATCATATTTCAATGCAATCTCATGGTATAACAAAGTTGCTCTCTGTTCAATATGGATGTGGTGTTTGGTAAGGTTTCGGTGGTGTTTGGTAGATTTGGGCAAAAAAATAGCAGTTCACTCAGTGCTGTAATGAACTACTGTTTTTTTCTATTTTTCTTCCTTTTTCACTTTTATTAACCAATATATTCCAAACAGAATAGCTCCTATTCCCAATCCAATAAATGATACGGCAGACATTTTATGTGCAAATTCCCTGTTATTAATTAACACTAAAATTTCACTGGCAAAAATGCCAAGTGATGATATAATAACTGTAAATGCAAAAACTTTTTTAATTTTTTTCCATATGCCTCCTCACTCCACCTTATATATAATATTTATAAGTACTATCAAATAAAGTATATGCAGCTAATGCAGCTATTGCACACGATATACTACTTCTTTCTCTTACCATTTCCTCATAAAACAAATAGTTTTGAACAACTGATAAAACTATACCACTTATAACCCCAAAACGGAACCACAATTCTTTCTTATCATTACATTCTTAAATATCATTATTTTCCCTTGATGACAGCAGATATATTAATCCAATGAATCCGAATGCCACGCCAAATGCAATATCTTCTGCATAAAAGAGCATTGCTATTTCCTCAAACATAAATATATTAATTCTATTTATCATTTTCAAGATTAAAACAATGGCATTGAATATAGTATCATATCATAATCGTAATAATTACAATTATCTCTAATATTTTTTAATGTACTATCTATTATCACTGTTTTCGCGAAGTGATTTCATTTCCTGAAAAGGAGTAGATATCACCATCATCATACCAGATAAAATCATTATACTGGAATAAATCTCATTCAAATTAAAGTATGCCATAATCATAGCTAAAATGACAAAAATGGAGCAAATCCCAATTTGAAAATTCTTTACTTTTCCCTTTTTATCTTTTTTTAACTTAACCATTAAAAATCCTATATCCAATAACATATAAAGAATTAAATCTACAATATATAAAATAATACTTAAATCTTTTTCAAAGCAAATTGCTAAAATAATATTATATAATCCCAAAATCACCGAACATACTCGGATAAATTTAGCATCCCAAATCACATGTGGTATCTTCCATTTAAAAGTAGACCAAACAATCAAAAAACAACCCGAAAACAATATCATTATTCTGTTTAATTCCATACGCTTCAACTCCCTTTTTTATATCATATACAAATACCAACATTAAAACATATAATATGCTACACTATTATTTATCAATACATTAATTATGGAAAAGGCGGAAATTTATCCAAGCGATATACAATATGTAACCTCCCCTACCATACACTGATTTATCACACTAACGCTAAATTTCAAAAACCCTTTTCCATAATTAAACACTATACTAAATTAAAATGCAATCATAACTCCAACTATAGTACCTACAACTCCTCCAATCACTGCACCTGGCACAGAGCCTGCTGCACCACCAATACCTACACCAGTTGCCGCACAACCAATAATAGTACCTGCAACGCAAAAGCCGCATCCACCTGCTATTAGATATAATTGTTCATCTTCAAGCTCGTTAAAATAGCACACAGTATCCATCAAAACATCCCCTTTCGAATTCATACTACTAATACTAACAATTTACTTCATGTACTGATTATCTTTTAGTGACATGCTGAACCAATTAAAGACAAGCCAGCACTTGCGCAACCGCCTCCTGCAGAAATTCCTGCAATTGGTCCTGCTACAATACCAACGCCAACACCAACAGCCGGACTAAAACCAACCAATACGCATCCTGCAAAAGCTTTAGTAGCTTCCCAAACACCTCCACCATCAATCTCACGCATATCATCCATACTGAGTTCAGCAAATCCATTGTTTATTGCAAATTCCATTTTTACTCCTCCTAATATAATGTTTTATTTACACTTATTAAGAAAAGTGATACACTTTACCTAGATACTTTTCTTAAAAGTGCTTGTGTTGTAAGGCTCCGATGTTTTTCGCGAATTTTATCGGAGTCTTTTTTATATAAAGCAATGTATATGCCGGCATTTTTTTATCTTACTTTGCAATATATCATTTTCCTTGTATAGTAATTTAGGAAACCACATCATCCTTCGACTGATATATTTCCTTCTTTTTCCGCTCTTTCAATTCCATGTAATACTTTCTGCTGACCGGAATTTCCCTTCCTGCTCCCAAAATAAGAACACCCTGCCGCACTTCTTTCACCTTGTCAAAATTCACGATAAATCCCTGATGCGTAAAACAAAATTGAGTCTGATTCAATCTGGGAAATATATTCTTCAAGGACTCATAGCATACGAGTTCTCCATCATCCAAATGAAATACACTTTGATTTCTTCTCTTCTCTATATAGACAATCTGATCCATATTAATTGTCATATTTTCTTTTTGTATACACACTTCTAAATATTTCTTCCCGGCTTCCTCTGCATTAAAACGGTAAGAGATTTGTATCACCGCTTTTTTAATCAGTTTTTTCACATCCTCATACTGTGCAGGTTTAACAAGATATCCCCAACCATCCAAATTGTAGGACTCCAAGGCATACTGCTCATGACTGGTCACAAAACAGACAATTCCATCATACCCTGTTGCCCTTAGTCTTCTGGTTGCATCCAAACCTGTTATTTTAGGCATTTCAACATCCAGAAACAAAATGTCATATTCCTTTTCCTTGGATTCTATCTGCGTTACAAGCTCTTCTGCATCCAAATAAGTGTTGATGACAAAATCAAGCTTGTACTCATTCCCACAGGTATAAACAAGTGCGTAAAGTTCCTCTGCAAAATATGCTTCATCATCACAAATGCCTATTGTTATCTGTTTCATATACCGTTCCTCTTTTATCACATACTTTTTGACTCGCCTTTAAAATCCGGCAGTCAGGAATAATGATATCACATCTCCCCTCTCCCAGCCAATCCGCACTACCATTTTCAACTCACAATGCTATAAATTAATATAATTACTAATTCCATTTAATATATCAATCACAATTCCCCTCACTTTATCAAAAAGATTCTCTTCCCCTCCGCCTTGCACGCTTTCCATCTCTTCTACAGTCAATAACTCAAATTTTTCTTCTTTCCTTACCTTTTTCTTTTGCATAATCTCCACCTTCCTTCTTTTTTGAACACATTTTTATCATACCATAATAATACATAAAAACAATACTGTTGTGCTATTTGGTATTTATCCCGTGCTATTTGACAATTTCTTCTATGCTGTGATATCTTATTTTTAATAAGAATCGTGGGAGAATATTGTAATGGAATGGTTTCGTATTTATAAAGATTGTCTTGTCAATTTATTTATTTTTATGACTTTAGATTTGTTTCTCAATTCCTTTTCCGTATGCCGGAAAAAGGAGCAACAACTTCCTGTTAAAATTTCATATTTATTTATAATTGCTATCATTTCCTATCTTCCCAGTATCCCACGCTATACACTCATCATGCTTCTTTTCGACTTGTCATACACTCTTCTTATTTGTAAGGGTAACTTTCGGCAACGTTTTATAATATATATAAAATACGAACTCTATTATTGTATTGGCTCTACCATAATCGCAATTTTATACACTATATTAACACTAGATATGTACATATGGCAAACCAATGCAGTATATGCTGCTTATACGAGTATCATCGGTAACTTCATGCTGTACATCATTCTAAGCATGTACATCATCCTAAAAAAACTTTCCGACTACCCCTCCGGCAAGATATACAAACGTTACTTTCTCGTAATCACCGGATTATGCGTTCTTTTACTGATTATTTGCAGTATGTTATTAGGAAGTACCATTATTGACGAAGAAAATGTTCTTCCCCTGCTCTTTTCCGTCCTCCTGATGATTACGCTGCTATGTATTTCCATTTATAAGAAAGTAATCAGCGTTCTGCAGGAAAATGCGCTTACCAAAATTGAAATAGAAAAAAACGCACTGGAACAGAATTACTATAATCATATACAGGAGGGTTTAAAAAATTTATCCCTGCTCCGGCATGATTTCAAAAACCACTTAATTGTTCTGCAGGGTTATGCTGCTTCCGGCAGAATAGAGGAACTGCAAAACTATATCAGCCGTCTTTCCGACGAGCTGACTCCTGCATCCTTAATTGCAACCCCTTCCCAGCTTCTTTCTGCCATCCTGAATACCAAAAACGAAGAATGTAAGCAAAAAGGCGTTATCCTGGTCTTTGAACAGCATGTTTCCGGTATTTACATTGATGATTTTCACATGATAACCATTTTTAGTAATTTGCTGGACAATGCCATCACTGCCGCCGCCAAATGTGAAAACGGAACCGTCCACCTAAAACTTACCTCTCTGGATTCATACCTTGAAATCGATTGTAAGAACAACCATAGAGAACAGATTATTCACAAGGGCGATAATTTTCTGAGCACCAAACCCACCCATCAGAATATCCACGGTTTTGGCATCCAAAGTATGCGCAAGGCTGTGAGAGAATTGTACGGAGAAATCCATATCGACTATACAGAGAACAGTTTCCACGTAAATATATTAGTTCCGAATTATTTATAAAAAATCCGGGACGCCAATGTCACAAAATAAAAGGCATTGATGTCCCGGAACTATATGTTTTTTAACTTATTATTTTTTTGAATCTTACAGATATTTTTTCAACAATTCAACCTTATCCGTCTTCTCCCATGGCAAATCCACATCAGTGCGTCCGAAATGTCCGTATGCTGCGGTCTGTCTATAAATAGGACGACGCAAATCCAGCATCTTAATAATCCCTGCCGGTCTTAAGTCAAAGTTGTCCCGAATGATTTCAACAAGCTTCTCGTCGCCAAGCTTGCCTGTGCCAAAGGTATCTACCATAACAGAGGTAGGATGGGCAACACCGATTGCATAGGAAAGCTGAATCTCACATTTCTCTGCAAGTCCTGCTGCCACAATATTCTTTGCCACATAACGAGCCGCATAAGCTGCGCTTCTGTCAACCTTGGTACAGTCCTTACCGGAGAAAGCGCCGCCGCCGTGGCGTGCATATCCGCCGTAAGTATCTACAATAATTTTACGTCCCGTCAAACCGCTGTCGCCGTTGGGTCCGCCGATAACAAAACGTCCTGTGGGGTTAATAAAGAATTTGGTGTTGGCGTCAATCATTTCCTGCGGGAGTACCTCGTCAAACACATATTTTTTAATATCCTTATGAATCTGCTCCTGGGTCACTTTTTCATCATGCTGCGTAGAAAGAACCACTGCCTCCAGACGGAATGGTTTGCCGTTCTCATCATACTCTACAGACACCTGACTCTTGCCATCGGGTCTGAGATAGGAAAGCGTACCATCCTTGCGCACCTTGGTAAGCTGTCTGGTCAGCTTGTGCGCCAAAGAAATCGGATAAGGCATTAATTCCTCGGTCTCATTGCTCGCATAACCGAACATCATACCCTGATCACCTGCACCAATGGCATCTAACTGCTCGTCGCTCATTTCGCCTTCTTTTGCTTCCAATGCTTTATCCACGCCCATCGCAATATCTGCGGACTGCTTGTCCAAAGATACCATCACGGCACAGGTATTGCCGTCGAAGCCCTTCTTGGACGAATCGTAACCAATCTCCGTCACCGTCTTGCGAACAATCGCAGGAATATCAATATTTGCCTTGGTTGTCACCTCGCCCATCACCAGCACAAAACCGGTATTCGTACAGGTTTCACAGGCAACGCGGCTAAAAGGGTCCTGCTCCATCATAGCATCCAGTACTGCATCGGAAATCGCATCGCAGATTTTATCGGGATGTCCTTCGGTTACAGATTCTGATGTAAATAAACGTTTTTCCATTTTGTCCTCCGTTTCTTCCCCGTAGGGTATTAAGTGTAAATGAAATGAAACATCACGACTAAGCAACCGCATACTGTATATGCTCATGCGAGCATGACATCTGCCTGTATATACTCCTGACTCTGCTTAGTCGCGCAAAAAAGTCCGCTCACAAGAAGCGGACCCGTATCTGACGATAATCAAATCCTCTTATTGTTCGAAATTACTCGCTCAGGGAGGCACCTTCCTTTCTTTCGCAAGGGGTTGCCGTGGCTTCATCGATCCTATGTATCTCCACCAGCTCTGAATAAGAGAAAACCTCCATACCTCTCGGCATGGACAACAATATTGAATTTTCATATCTATCTGCACTCTACATTACTATGAACAGACCATATTGTCAATAGCCATTTTTGAAAGATATCCTCTCAGCCTGTTTTCAGCTTAAATTTCTGGAAGTCTCTCTCTGTTTCAATCAGCTCAATCTGTGCTCCCAAGCTCTGTAATTTCAAATGAAAATCCTCATATCCCCGCTCAATATAGCGGATATCGTCAACCGTGGTATACCCCTCCGCCGATAATGCGGCAAGCACAAGCGCAGCACCGGCACGAAGATCGGGCGCAGAAATGCTGGCTCCGGTATATTTTGCAACACCATCAATAATAGCAGTATTTCCCTCTACCTTAATATTGGCGCCCATACGGGTCAATTCATCCACATATTTAAAACGGTTCTCAAAAATACTCTCTGTTACAATACTGGTCCCCTTAGAAAGCGCCAGCGCAACCGTAATCTGGGGCTGCATATCGGTGGGAAACCCGGGATACGGTAATGTCTTTACATGAGTATGCACCAACGGCTTGGACGACACCACGCGCACACAGTCGTCCGCCTCTTCTACCTCACAGCCTATCTCCAAAAGCTTTGCGGTAATGGACTCCAAATGCTTAGGAATCACATTTTTTACCATTACATCGCCTTTGGTAATCGCCGCCGCAAACATAAAAGTACCCGCCTCTATCTGGTCAGGAATAATAGTGTACTCTGTGCTGTGCAGTCTGCTTACACCCTTGATACGAATCACGTCGGTACCGGCGCCCTTGATATTGGCGCCCATACTGTTCAGGAAGTTTGCCACATCTACTACATGAGGCTCTTTCGCTGCATTTTCAATAATAGTCATACCCTCCGCCATAGTCGCCGCCATCATAATATTGATGGTAGCGCCTACACTGACCACATCCATATAAATGTGACTGCCGGACAGCTTTCCGGCGCTTGCTTTAATCAGACCATACTCAATGCAAACCTCTGCTCCCAAAGCGCGGAAGCCCTTAATATGCTGGTCAATGGCACGGCAGCCGATATCACAGCCGCCAGGGAGCGCAACCTCCGCATGTTTATATTTTCCCAAAAGAGCGCCCAGCAGATAATAGGAGGCTCTGATTTTCTTGATATTATCATCCTCCACCACAAGACTGTTGATATTGGACGCATTGATTGTAATCTTATGTCTGTCGGTGCGTTTCACCATCACGCCGACATTTTCCATTGCATTTAAAAGTACATTTGTGTCGCGCACATCGGGTATATTGTCTATATATACGGTTTCGTCCGTCATAACAGACGCAGCAAGAATAGGAAGTGCTGCGTTCTTAGCACCTCCTATTTCAACTTCTCCTACGAGTGGACTACCGCCTTTAATTGCGTATTGTTCCATCTATCTTTACCTCATACTCAGGTTTCTGTCATTTTTGATTAAATCATTTTCCCGAATCCGGGTTTCTCTTACTGCACTTATACCACATTTTTCCGACTTTGTAAATAGAATGCACGTTCTGTCACTGCAGGTACTTTAACGGATCCACCTGTGAACCGTTAATCAGAATCTCAAAATGAAGGTGGGGTCCCGTACTGACACCCGTATTTCCACTCAATGCGATTCTGTCTCCCTGCTTTACCGTCTGACCGGCTTTTACCAGCACCTTGCTTAAGTGTCCATATCTGGTCTGTCTGCCGTCCTCATGGTCGATATAGACCACATAGCCATAGCCGCTTCCCCAGCCCGCTTTGGCTACTGTACCGCCACAGGAAGCATATACTGCCGTTCCTGTAGGAACCGCCCAGTCAACACCCTTATGATAGGTACTCGCACCCTTCTTCGGCGCCGGTCTCCTTCCAAAACTTGACGACAAACGTCCTCCTGAAATCGGCTTGATATAGGTAGGAGGAATCTTTGTGCCCCTCTCCACAATTTTGGCAACTGCCTCTACAACTACCTCTTCCTTCTGAATCTCTCTGGACACTTCCTTGTCGTTCAGATAGGAAACATTTGCCACCACCTTGCGGAAGCCCGCAGAGGGCTGCTGCAGCACGTTAGTCTGAGTTGTGTACCATTCGTCATTGTCAACGTAAATAACTTCCTCATCATAAATTTCTTCATAATAATTCTGTTCCACGCGCTCCACGGAAAGCTCCGGCTCGGGAACCGTGATAATGAGCTTGTCCCCAACTCTGATTGTGGAATTTTCGTCCTCCAGCGTCTCACTGTTCATTTCCAGAATTTTATCCATGGGAATATTCACCTTAATGGCTATCTCAGACAGCGTATCACCCGCCACCACCTCGTATTCGCTGGCGGTCTCCTGTTCCTTCGTCACCTCATCGATTGCCGTCTGCAGGGGAGTAATCTGACTTTCCGGCAGATAAGCCTCTACAATTTCCACTTCTTCTGCAAAATTCATGCTCAAAAGTCCCAAATCATAGTCCTCAAAATCTTTTTCTCCCTCTTCCTCTGTACTCTTTCCCATTTCGGCGAGCACAACTTCAACACCCGCCGCCGAATAATCTGATGTGCTTTCCCCGGCAGCTTCGTCCTCCGAGGCTGAATCCACAACTTCGGCAGTAAGTACATTAAATTCTCTGACGGAATCGTGAACCAGATTTACACTGAATTTCTGTTCTCCGTCATATTTGTCTATGGCAGCCTGCAAAAGAGCACATACCTCCTCCGCACTTTCCAGATTCACCATATACTCATTTACTTTCATGGTGTAAGCACGGTGCATGGTCTCACGGATATTATCCCGGAGAGTCTCCTCCATTTGCGTGATAATAACATCCTCGTCGTCTATCACCCCCCACAAAACCTCTTCACCTGCAAGCGTCATTTCCGTTTCCATTAAAGTCAGTTCTTCACTTTCCGCTGCAATGTTTTTCCTCGCCTGAATCAGCAGCTCCTCCGCCTGTTGCTCCTCACCAACGGTTCCGACCTCAACTCCATTGATATAGATATGGAAAAAATTCTCTCCCGTTCTTTCAAATACGGTGTATCCCTTAACAAAGAACAGACAGACAAACAGCGTCAGTACCATGGTTTTAACATATGTATATTTTACCCTTTTATAATGACATGTAATCTTCTTCATACGTCTTTCATTCTCTGATTTTATTTTCTGTAACAAATCTGTAACAGATTTATTCTAACAATAATTATTTTGGTTGTAAAGGTTTATTCTGTGATATAATTGATGCAAAGAAAAACCCTTCCATTAACAATCGCAAGGAGGCTGCCATGACTGAACGTATCATTTTTCATATAGACGTTAATTCCGCTTTTCTAAGCTGGACTGCACTGGCACGCCTGGAAGCAGGTGAAACCGTTGACCTGCGTCAGGTTCCGTCCATTATTGGCGGCGATATGGCAAAACGCCATGGTGTTGTACTGGCAAAATCCATTCCCGCCAAAGCGTACGGCATCGTAACCGGAGAACCTGTGGTAAATGCTTTCCGCAAATGCCCGAATCTCCTTAACGTACCTCCTGACCATGCCTTATATGACCGCATGAGTCGTAAGCTGATGAACTATCTCTCCGATATCTGCCCTGACATCGAACAGGTCAGTATCGATGAATGTTATATGGATTATACCCCGATTTCCGAAAAATATTCATCCCCTGAAGCTGCCGCTGCAGAGATTAAGGATACTATTTATGAAAAATTCGGATTTACGGTAAATGTGGGTATTTCCAACAGAAAAGTATTGGCAAAAATGGCTTCTGATTTTAAAAAACCCAACTTAGTGCATACTTTGTATTCTTGGGAAATCAAAGATAAAATATGGCGCCTTCCTGTTTCCTCCCTGTTCATGTGCGGGCGTTCCAGCGTGGAAACCCTGAAAAAACTGGGTATCCTTACCATTGGTGAGCTTGCCTGTGCTGACCCTCATATTTTGGAAGCCCATCTGAAAAGTCACGGACCGACCCTTTGGAAGTACGCCAACGGACTGGACGATTCCGAAGTCATCCCCGAGCCTGCCAAAGCCAAAGGAATTGGCAACTCTACCACGCTAAAGGAGGATGCCCGGACCGTGCATGCCGCCAAAAAGGAGCTTCTGCTTCTGGCGGAATCCGTGGGACGAAGACTGCGTTCCTCCCATCAGTTAGCCGGGCAGGTCTGCACGGAAATCAAATACAATACCTTTCAGTCCGTATCTCACCAGACACTATTGGACGTGCCCACCGCTTCCACGGATGTGATTTATCAGAAAGCCTGTATACTGTTTGATGAGCTTTGGAACGGCACGCCTATCCGTCTTTTGGGAATCCGCACCACCAAGCTTGTAGAAGAAAATACACCGATACAGTTAAGTCTTTTCGACTATACCGCGCCTGTATCAGCCAAACAGCAGAAGCTGGACGCCGCACTGGATCAGATTCGCGCCCGCTATGGGAAAAACGCCATTAAAAGGGGGAGCCTTATGGACTCCCCTGACAAAACCTGATATTTCATCAAGTGAATTTTAACGTGTTTTTTGATGTTTGTTTTTGAACGAATCCACAGGTTTCTTCCGCACGCTGTAGCCAAACGTACCCAACTGTTCCCCACAGCTAAAATAGGAACCATGGGAATATACAATGGGGTCGGCTTTTTCCAGATGAAATTTGTGTTTTTCATCCATATATTTTTCGTCCGCGTGAACTGCCACCACATCCGCAAGGAACATATCGTGTGAACCCAGCGGAATTATTTTATTCACCCGACATTCCATGTTGACGGGACTTTCTCCAATCAGCGGCGCCTTCACCCTGGAAGCCGCAAGCGGCGTCAGATGCAGTTCCTTGAACTTATCTACATCTCTTCCGCTTTTTACACCGCAAAAGTCCGTGGCATACACCAGCTCTCTGGTTGTAAGATTGATAACAAATTCTCCCGTCTCCTTCAGAATCGGATAGGAGTATCGCTCCGGTCTTACAGAGATGGAGACCATCGGCGGATTGGTGCAGACAGTCCCTGCCCATGCGATTGTAATAATATTATTTCTGCCGTCTTTATCCGCCATACTTACCATCACTGCCGGCAGGGGATACAGCATATTACCGGGCTTCCAAATTTCTTTTGACATATCTCTCCTTAAAGTATCTTCAAATAGACAAGCAACTGGAATACCACACTGCCTATAGCAGCAATTAGCGCAACAATGGACACTCCCAGAACAGCGCTTAATTTCCCTTTTAATCCGTTTACGGCTTCAACAACGCTTTCCGTCTGTTTTCCATTCTCTTCCACTACAACCGCCTGTACGTTCCGGTATACCTTAACACATTCCTTGTGTATATTTTCACTGGCGCTCTCCAGTTTTTCTCCCAAAGCAAGCTCCAAATGACCTGTATTCTCGTTGATACCATCCAGCTTTGCGTTCAGTGTTCCGGTAAGCTTGTCAAAATTCTCCGAAAGCTCTGCCAAATCATCTGAAATCTCTTCAATTTCCTGTGTATCAAGCTGCATTTGACTGATTTTTGCAGTTGCCGTCTCGACCAGACGATTAATCTCACTTCCATCCACCTTTGCATTCTCAAGCTTTACAGCGCCTTCCTCAGCCAGCTTCTGCACCTGTTCCAGAATATCACGATACTCTTTCACCTGATTTTTTAATTTTTTCATTTCCTCTGCATCAGCAGCGGCATTTGCCTTAATCATTTCCTGCGCTGTCAATTTCTGTGCCAGCTTGTCCATAAATGTATCCATCCATTTTCCTCCGAACATATCCACCTACCATTTTCTGTAATCAGTCGTTGTGGTGCTTCTCATAGTTACAGCCATTTTATCATTTTTTTGATTTTCTGACAACTCTAACTCCTTCTTTGTATCATGAAGTTTCTGTTTCGTTTGTGCATTTTGTATAATTATATTTTTTTACAAAAATATAATTTGTAACATTCACCAAACATTAACACAGTGTTCATAATTTATTCATATTTAATTGGTATACTCTATTCATAGTCAAGGAAACGATATAAGTAATATTGATAACATTGAATATCAGATAATTTTTTCATAATAGCCCAGATACTGAAAGGTGTCTGGGCACTCCTCATTTCCGGCAAAATATTTTTGGAATGCCGAACTGACGTGTCAGGCATCCACACCTTTTTCAGAAAGAGAAAGCGCTCCTGTCCGTCAGGAAGGATGCGCTTCTTTTTCTTCTTCATGCGCCCGGCTGATTGCCAGAATTTCCTCGTTCAGGGATAACATTCTGTTATCCAAATCCGATACCATTTTGGCACATTCCACCAATTCATTTCTGATGTGCTCCGGCGCTGAACCCTCAAATTTGTAATGAATCTTATGCTCCAGACTTGCCCAAAAGTCCATTGCAACTGTACGAATCTGAATCTCTACCTTGGTGTCCACAATTCGATCCGACAAATATACCGGTACCGTAATTATCATATGATAACTCTTGTAGCCGCTTGCCTTTGGATATGTAATGTAGTCCTTAACACCGATTACCTTAATATCTCTTTGTTCGCTAATCATTTCAGCAATGCGGTAAATATCGGAGGTAAAAGAACAAATAATGCGGATCCCGGCAATGTCATTGATGTATTTCACCATATTTTCAATTGTTGATTCGTAACCGTTTCTTTTGAGTTTTTTCACAATGCTCTCAGGGGTCTTAATTCTTGCTTTGATATGCTCTATTGGATTGTATTGGTGCACATGCTGGAATTCGTCGTTGAGAATCTCCATTTTGGTCTCTATCTGCCGCAGCGCGGCATTGTATATTAAAGTAACTTCTTTCCAACTGTCAATACCTTCTCCGTGGTCAAATTTCGCTTCCATTCCTGCTCCTTTTACATAGTACTCACCTGCCATAACAATATTAGTATAACATAAATTATTTCTAAAATGTATATTTTTCACAAAATATTAATCCTTTTTTAAGATTAGTTGGTTATTTTTATTTACCGCATCTTTTTATATATATGTGCCAGACATAAAAATATTCCTTGAAATTTGCTTTTGCGCCTCGTATAATATAGGTCATGATTACAAGCGAAAGGGGTGTTTCCATGTTCCGTTTATGGGCAAAAATATTTAAGAATAATCATATGCTGCGGGACACCTGCATTGAGATTGCGGGCACGGATACCCGGACCCACAAGATTTTTCATGCACTGGAGGAAGTCTGTTATGAATTTGACTTAGAAAAGCCCATCTGGCTGGACAAGACAATCGCTGAATTCAAAAGACACAATAAAACCCGCTTTACGCAGGATAATTTTATAGAAGCGATAGATTTCGATTATTTGGAAATTCATATTATCGAAGAGGATTAGAAGGTTCTCGATTTTTCTATTTTATCTTTCGTCCATTCGTTAATACATTTTTTTAACTTCAAAAGATAAGGCGAAAACGCTGTTTCCTCTGCGCCATAGGTTAACTGCAAATTATATTCCAGCGGAAGCCAGGAAGCGATATCCGCTTCGTTATGCTGAATAACAGCTTCCAATTTGTCCAGCGCCTTATATAATTTGGCTTCTTTTGTTTCCAATTCAGACATTTCCGATAATAAATTCTGAAATTGCTTTTTCTGCACCTCCGGAAACCCGTCAATCCATTCCAGATATAATTGTTCTTCTCTTTCCGAATCTTCTTTTGTTTTGTCAAAGGTTGCTATATCACCGGTAAATGCCTCTCCCAAATCATGAATCAGGCACATTTTAATCACCTTGTTTATATCAGTGTCAGGAAATTCATCTTCCAACAGCATTGCCATAAGAGCAAGTCTCCAGCTATGTTCTGCAACACTTTCTCTCCTTCCGCTTGAAGTATCTGAATGTCTCGTATTGCATTTTAATTTCTCTGCAATAGATAATATTGATAATAATTCTTCCTGCTGCATTTTACTCCTCCCATAGTTTTCATTGACTGCAATCATTTTACGCCACCTCCGGTTCTGCGTCAATTAATATCATTTATAGAAATTTTTCAGAAATATATTTGACATTTCTTTTCACACAGAGTATATTATTCTTATGAAGTAGTTTTTAAAACTATTTGTAGGTGTATCAATGTATTTTGTTATGTTTTTGGAATCTATTTCATGAATTTTATAACAGCTTATGTATATAATAATTTATAGAATCATCTTGAAAGAAAGGTATGGTGATTATCATGCAGATAACAATCAGGGAACCGGGTAGCGCCATAACACATTTTATTGCCATGATGCTGGCAGTTTTTGCCGCTGTACCGTTATTAGTAAAAACGGGCGTCAGTTCAGGAGGCAGAGAATTTACAGCAATGCTTATTTTTATAGGCAGTATGATTCTGCTATATGGAGCAAGCACGATGTACCATTCTGTGAATCTTACAGGAAAGAAACTCCGTATTTTCCGTAAACTGGATCACATGATGATATTTGTATTAATTGCCGGCTCCTACACTCCTGTATGCCTTATCGTATTAGGCGGCAGGCTGGGATATACCTTGCTGGCGGTTGTATGGGGAATCGCACTGGCAGGAATGTTAATTAAAGCATTTTGGATTACCTGTCCGAAATGGTTTTCCTCCGTTATTTATATCGCAATGGGATGGGTTTGCGTGTTCGTTTTCGGTCAACTGCTGAATACACTTCCCCGTCCGGCGTTTCTCTGGCTGCTTGCAGGCGGTATTATTTACACGGTTGGCGGAATCATCTACGCATTAAAGCTGCCTCTCTTCAATTCCAGACATAAAGGTTTTGGCTCTCATGAAGTCTTCCATTTGTTTGTAATGGGCGGAAGCGTCTGCCATTTCATCTTTATGTACCTGTATGTCGCCTAACTCTGAACCAGGCAGAAAACAAAAAAGTTGTAACGGATGCGCGCATACGGTTACAACTTTTTTGTTTTTCTATTTGAATCTATACATTTTAGTCCTCATATCCATTCGGATTGTTCTTCTGCCATCTCCAGGAATCTGCGCACATTTCCCTGATTCCATACTTCGCTTCCCAGCCAAGCTCTTCCTTTGCCTTGGTTGCATCCGCATAGCAGGTTGCAATATCGCCTGCACGGCGGGGTTTGATGGAATAAGGAATTTTTACGCCGGTAGCTTCCTCAAAATTCTTTACAATGTCAAGCACACTGTAGCCGGTACCGGTTCCCAGATTGTAAATCTTTAAACCGGCGTTCTCCTTAATCTTATCCAATGCTTTTACATGACCTATCGCCAAATCCACAACATGAATATAGTCGCGTACACCGGTTCCGTCATGGGTGTCATAATCATTTCCGAATACGCCCAGCTCCTCTCTTCTGCCGACTGCCACCTGCGTAATATAGGGCATCAGATTGTTCGGGATACCGTTAGGATTCTCGCCCATGGTTCCGCTTGGATGCGCACCGATGGGATTAAAATAACGGAGCAGAATCACATTCCATTCCTGATCCGCCTTCTGAATATCGCTCAGAATCTGCTCCAGCATAGACTTGGTCCAGCCGTAAGGATTGGTGCATTGTCCTTTGGGACACTCCTCTGTAATAGGGATAAACGCGGGATCCCCGTATACAGTTGCGCTGGAAGAGAAAATGATATTCTTTACGCCATGCTTTCTCATCACATCAACCAATGTAAGGGTACCTGCAATATTGTTTTCATAGTACTCCCAAGGCTTCTGAACGGATTCGCCTACCGCCTTCAGTCCTGCAAAATGAATGACCGCGTCAATCTTTTCTTTGGAAAATATCTCCTCCAGAGCTTCACGGTCAAGAATATCCGCCTTATAAAAAGGAACCTTTTTCCCCGTAATTGCCGCAACTCTCTCCAGCGATTTCTTGCTGGCATTGCTCAGGTTATCCAGCACCACCACATCATAGCCTGCCTGCTGCAGCTCTACAACTGTATGACTGCCGATAAAGCCTGCACCGCCTGTTACTAAAATTCTCATACTTACCTCTTTTCCGTACATTTTCTGCACTTAAACCCATTCTGATTTCTGTTTACAGAACTACACCGTTTTCCTGTAAAAGCGCTCTCGCACTCTCCACGGAATCCACACCGGTCTTATTTTTAATCGGTGCAAATTCTTTGCTTCTGACTACCTCAAAAGGCAGACAACTGTCCATCTGATGAATCATGTCCAGAACAAGGCTCTCAAATTTATAACCGTTCGGACTCTCCGGCTTCACAAGCTCTCCCGCGTCATTCAGATAGGGAATCTTTTTTTCCACAATATGAAGGGGCATATTTTGTTCCATCATCAACTCCAAATCGCTCTCACGGAACAGATAATTTAAAATCACGCCGAAATTGTATGCCGGATCCCCCTTTTCATCTTTAGCGTTCATCAATTCTTCCGTCAACTCATAATATTCTATAATGGACGGCTTACCATCCTCCAGACACATCACGCCAACCTTTTCATCAGGCGCGCTCTTGCGGACTACCTTGGAACCAACCGCGCAATTCCTCTGAATCGTGGCGCCCACAAAACAGGGGTCTGCGATGCGCTGCAGCACATTATCCACAGAAAAAACATTCAGCCATTCGATACCGTTTTTATGAACCAAATCAAGCAATCCCGCATTTTTCATGGAAACAAACCAACCGCCGTTGCCGTTGGGAGAAGTGGAAAGCTTTCCTTTCTCCTCCAAATAGATTTTTCCCTCATAATCGGTTGCCGCTGCCATCTCCTGCTGAAAGAAATGAACATATTCCTCCTTATAGTCAAAAAAATGATGTTCTTTTAAAAATTGTACTGTTACATCATGGTTCTTATCGCTGGTCATAACGAACAGATGAATCCACGCATCTGCCTGTCGTACTACCTCTAAAAGATTGTTCATCAGACACTCGAAAATATATAACTCTCTGGTAAGTCCCACATTATACATTCCCTTCGGATTGTCGGAGCCAAGCCTGGTTCCCATTCCCCCTGCCAAAAGAACCGCTCCCACCTTTCCGGCGCGGATTGCCTCAAGACCTGTGGCAACAAAGCTGTCCTTATTTGCCTCAATCTCGCTTATCTCCATAGCCGCCAGCGGCGTAATGTTTCCCTTTCGGCTTAACTCCTCTTTACGCTTACAAGCCTCCGGAATGCTCATATCCGTAGCTTCAATCTGCGCTAACAGCGCCTGCTTTTCCTCCGGGGAAAGCTCCTCGTAATATCTCAGCACATGCTCCTGACCATACTTTACAAGTTTTTCCTTAGCCTTTTCTAAGGTCATACCGTTACCCTCTCTTTCCAAATAGCTTTCACAGCTTGCTTAACCCTTACAGTATACCGCAAATCACCGCACAACGCAATGTTAAAGAATCGCTAATGTCCTGTAAATAAATCGTTAAGAGAATCCTTTTTCTATTTTCTCAAGCTCCCAAAAACTTTATTATATAAATATAGTATATGTCAAAGAAAGGCGGTATTTTTATGAGTCCCTTAATTTTAATTATTACGATAGTCGGCGGAGGAGTCGGACTTTTGTCAACCTTATTTTTAACCGTTAGCTTTCCTGCTGCTGTTATTTGGAAAATTTATCGCAGAATCCGTTACTCCATTCCTTTAACCAAATAAATTACAGTTCAAGATTTGCGAAGAAATCTACAAAACCGATATGTTCCGCCTTGTAGCGCATAAAAAAGGCTTTCATTTCAGGGTAATCCTCTCCGATTTCTGAAATCAGACCATTGAAATTGTCTGCATTTACACAATCAAGCTGTGCAAACAACCGAAAATACCCGCTGTCATTGCCATGCTCTGAAAGGATTACCTGCCAGGTTTCTTCGCTTTCACATCCCTTGGTATGCGCTCTTAAATATGCTGTCAATTCGTCTTTCAAAGCCTCCTCAAGTCCCACGGGATATAACAGCCGAAGCAGCAAAAGACGCACCTTAACTTTTCTCTTCTCGCTCATAAAAGCATCCAAATCCGTACTTCCGTAATCCTCCTCCCCACAGAGAACCTGTCTGGAATACCCTTCGCTGTCCCCACCATGAAGCACAGTCAGCATTCTCGCATCCCATTTTGCCAGCCATTCATCACTTCCCGCTTCCATAATATCCAGCAGATAGCTGCTTTGCGGATGAATCGCTGCCGCCGCCAGAAGCGCCGCAACAGCTTCATTTTTCCCTTCTATAGTAAGGAAACGCAATCTGCTGCATTCTAAAAATACAGACTTTCCAAAACGGATTTCTGCCCTCGGTAAAAAGACCTGTTCCAGCTTATCACAATAGGCAAACGCCCAGTCTCCGATTTCTGTGATACCCTTTGGAATCCATATTTTTCGCAGATTTTTCCTGCTTAAGAAGGCTTTCTTTGCAATATTTGTCACAGGAAGTCCGTCAATTTCCTCCGGAATCCGTATCTCACTGACAAGACCCTGTAGGCATGTAATCGTGATTTCATCATCATTTTTTATATAATACAGACTGCCGCCTGCAAGCTCCAACTCTCGTTCCATATCATTTCCATTCTCATTCTAACTTTAACTCCGCAATCTGCGCCCTGATTTCATCCTGCCGCTCGCTGAGCATCAGCTCCTTATTGTGGCGCTGATAGTCAGGACAGCCGAAGGTGGCGATAAACTGCGCGCTGGCGCTTGCCACGGTAAGCTCCGTCACCAGTATCAGCATCTCATTTCCCTCCCGAAAGGATTCCTCCGCAAATACAAACAAGGAATGCAGCTCCTCCTGCACTCTCTGGGTATCTTTTTTCATTTGGGAAACCTTTGCGTCATATTTTTTCTTCAAATAATCAAACGCTGCTTCGCCCTCCGCGATGCCTCCGACATACAGTTCCTTTCTGCTCTCTTCAAGAAAACGGATAACACTGCGGTGCCTCTTTCCGTCATCCGCAGAAAGGGAATTGGCTGTCTGCATGGATTCCAGAAGCTTTTTACGTCCTTCTGCCTGCCTGTCCAGCTGAGCAATCACCTGTTCCACTGACACGCCCTGCCCGGCATCCCTGATTACCTTCAACGGATTTCGCAAATCAGATAAAAACGCTGCCTGCTCCATGACTTCCTTCATATCCGCCTGCACCCTGTCAAGCAGCATACCCAAAAGGGACAATCTCTCATCAAAAGCTGCTGCCTTTGCACGGGCAATCGCCTGCACCGAAGCCTTTCCTTCCAGAATTTCCCCGATACGATAATCTCTTTTATATTTATTGTACAAATCATAATAAGCGGTAAATTCCTTAACCACTCTGTCATTATGGATGTACTGACCTACCAGGGTTTCCTCCACTGCAAGCTCCTCTTCCTCATAGAGATACAGCATCTGGGACAAGTCTTCCCAGCCTCTTGCCGTGACATAGCTGCGTCCTTTGGGTGTCATTTCCATACAATAAAAATGCTCTTTCTTCAAATCCAGGTAATTGACAATCGCATTGTGAACCCGATGCTCCGCTGCATACTCTTTCCAAGTGCGGTAATCCGGCTCCACTTCCAACACCTTCAAACGGTCATACGTAACCACGTCAAATTCCCGCACAGATTTGTTGTATTCCGGCGGATTACCCGCTGTGACAACCACCCAGCCCTCCGGTACGCTGTGCCGCCCGAACACCTTATACTGTAAAAATTGCAGCATGGACGGCGCAAGCGTCTCGGACACACAGTTAATCTCATCCAGAAAAAGGATTCCTTCCCGCTTGCCGCTCGCTTCCATGGTGTCATAGATTGCGGCGATAATCTCGCTCATCGTGTACTCCGACACGCTTACCTCCTGCCCGCCGTAATTTTTCTTCGTTATAAAAGGAAGTCCTAGCGCGGACTGGCGGGTATGGTGGGTCATGGAATAGGATACCAGCGCAATATCAAGTTCCTGCGCAATCTGCTCCATAATGGCAGTCTTGCCGATTCCCGGCGCTCCCAGCAGAAAAATCGGGCGCTGTCTGACCACCGGCACCCTGTACTCGCCAAACTCGTCTTTTTTCAAATATAAATGAATGGAATTTTTGATATATTCCTTTGCCTGCTTCATGTTCATGCCGTCATTCTCCTTTATCCAGCTCATCGCTTTCCAGAATCACCTTCATGCTCCAGACCGGCACGGGCGCTCTGTTCTCATCCTCATCCAAAAAAGCGAATATTACATCATAATCCGGCATCCGCTCCGGATAGATGCCATAGCCGTCCGTAAAATAAATCAGTCCTTTCAGATTTTCAAATTCTCCCTGCCGTTTCAGTTCCTCCACATAATCGAATACCGGTCTGAAATCCGTGGCACCGAAACCATTTAATTTTCCATACTGCATAAAGGTCTCAAATTCTTCCTCGTTGGTAATTTTGGTATCACTCTGCACCTGATGGTCGCACTGAATAATATGCACATTTACCTTATGGAAAAAATTCTCCGAGGCTTTCAGTATCCCATAGGTTTTCTGCAGAAAAGCCTTTACAAGGGGACCCCTGCAGGATGCCGAGGTGTCAAGGGCAATCACAAATTCCCGCACCTTGTTGACTTCTTTATATTCCAGCGGCTCTATCAGAGGCAGGTTTCCGTAACACATAAGTCCGTAGGTATAATAAATATAATCAAACTCCTCGTCATTTACGGTAATATCCTCTCCCATCACCGTAAACCTGCGCAGTATTTCGCCGTAATCATAACGCCCTCTGGTGGTTTCCTCCAGATTCTTTTCCAGACTCTCCGCCCCCGCCTTCGGCTTCGTAAAGGCTTTGATATCCGTTTTCACCCGCTCGCTGATTTTCTTCCACTGCTCCCGGGTCAGCTCCGGCTTTTCGCTCTGTGTCCAAAGCGCATGGGAATCCTTATAAAACAGATGCTTCAGTTCTTCCCTTTCATTTGCTGTAAGGGGATTCTGCTTCAGATATCGGTAAATGCGCTCCGCCGTCAGCGTACCTATATCCTCCCGCAGTACCTTCAATTTTCTAACAGCATCCGCATCCTGCTCCATGACTGCCCCCGGAAACTGCATGTCCAAAATCACATTCTCCACCGCGATGTCCGCCGCCAAATCCCAGTTTTCCTTCTCCAATTTATCATACTGAAACCCGTGGGAAAAAATACAATGTAACAGCATATGCAGATAGCATCGTGTAATGCTTTTCGGCTCCTTCTCATAGCTTTTCAACACAAAAACGGGATCATAAAAACAATTCTCGCCGTCTGTCGCCATACAGCCGCTGCCTTTTTCTTCTCTCAGGGTAAGGCGTGATAATGCCGTGTCAAAAAAACGCAGATGTATCAGTATATCATCGTGTGCCAATGTTAGAATTTGCTTGGAAAGTGTACTGATTTTCACCGTCTTAGTATCCCGCCTCTTTCATCTGTTTGCTGAAATCCTCTTCCGATAAATTGATATATTTAGCCGCATCCTCTAATTTCAGTAGTCCACTCTGTACCAATGAGAAAAGAGTTCTGAATGTGCCTTCCTGTATTCCTTTTTGTATTCCTTGCTGTTCCACACCATCACTGTAATTACACATTTGCGATACCTCCGTTTCTAATTCCTTCGTCATTACCATTCCAAAATCATTCACAAGAATCTCTTTCTTCCGCGCTATATCTAATTTCGATGATAACAATACCGACAACAACTCCGTAATCCCCGAAGAACCATCTTCCTTAGGCGCTCCGAGACATAGCATGATTACTGTCAACAAGTCGTAATTTTTGATTGCTTCTTTCATTTTTCCCACTACATTTGTTTCCGTTATACTATACTTTGTGATACTATGCTGTTTCTTTTTCGGTGGATTGATACAAATCCAGATAGAATACACTTTTTTAATCTTTCCATACTGTGCACCCTCAAATTCCGTTCCATATTGCCCGGAAATCATGCGACAACAGTAATATATCCCCCTTCTTATCAAAGAATAACCCGGATAGAAATTATTCTGCGCTTCCACATTCATCAATAATGTAATATATTCTCCATTTGACGGTAAAATTGCCCGAAATCGGATATCAAAATACACCGTGCCCTCCGTTATCGTCTTGTCTACGGTGTCCTCTCCATGAATACACATTTCTGCCCCGCCATCGCTGACATCTCTGTGCACCGCTGTCTGTGCAATCACAGGAATTCCTTCCATATACCGTTCCGCTATTTCATTTACATCCAAATCACGGTATTCCTCCACCACATTCTTCATAATCCACGCCAAAATAATTTTATTGGCTAACAGCTTTTTGCATTCTTCATCAAGAATTGTCTTTTTATCAGCAGTCTTAAGTATTTCTGCCATAATTGTCTCTTGTGCCATATTCCTCCTTCCGCAGAAGAAATACAACACACTATACTCTCCTGCTTTATTTCATTGACATTGGGATTTTAAAAGCAGGATTTCAAAAGAATAGAATTATATCAATTCCAAAGATACAGTTTGTCTGCAAAACAGGCTTATAGCCCATAGAAATCTTTTGCTTTTGTCTAATACTAACACATTATGCACGGAATATCAACTATTTTTTATCTGAAGAGTTCTTTTTTTACAACGAATAACATGATATAATAAATTTACTTCTTGAACCGGGAAAGGAATGGACAGATGAACGAATATTTTGTGGAACGACTAAATGCCGGAGACTACGACGAACTACTGCATTTCATGAATACTGTATATAACATACCATCCGGCAAAAGCTTTGAAAGCGAACTGCCCAAAATGTGGCGGCGCACCGATGAAGCCATGGGGAAACATATCGCCATCCGAATCGATGGTAAAATCGCCGCTACGGTGGGCATATATCCGCTGCCCATAATCATTGCCGGACAGAAAGTTCTGTTTTCTACTGTGGGAAATGTGGGAACACTGCCCGAATTTCGCAATCTGGGGCTGATGAAAACATTGATGAATGCTGCCATGAAGGAGTTAGAAACCATTGGGGCAGATGCCTCCCGCCTGGGCGGAGAGCGTCAAAGATATAACCGGTACGGTTATGAAACAGCGGGGATGTCCTTCCGTTACCGCCTGACCAAAAAAAATATTATAAGCTATTATGACGGCACAATTTCCGGCGAACGCCTTCCTCGAACAGCATTACGCTTTCGTTCCGTAAAACGTAATGATACGGAGACGCTGAAAACCTTACAGGCGCTCCAACAGCAGGGACTGATGTACATGCTCCGCGGAAATGAAACGGACTTTTTTGATACAGCCTGCTCCTGGGGAATGCAGCTCTGGGAAGCAATAGATGAAGCCGGAAACATTGTGGGATATCTGTCTGCTTCCGCAGACGCCGCCACCATCGGCGAGCAATATGCCCTTACCCCCGGGCTTCTCTACTCCATGCTGTTAAGCTGGTTGGAGCTACACAAAACAGACGAACTTCATCTTTTGACCTCACCTCACGATACTGCGCTTAATCAACACCTGAATAAGCTCTGCGAGGAATGCAAAATTGAACCTTCGTCCAACTTCAAAATCATTCATTGGGATAAAGTAGTTGACGCTTTGCTGAAGCTGAAATGCTCTCTCGCAAAATTACCGAAAGGCTCCCTGAATGTGGGAATTAAAGGATACGGCACTCTGCATCTGGAAGGCGATTGCTGCGTCCGCACCGATTGCAAAGAAGATTTGATGCTGGATCAGCTTACTGCTACCAGGTTTCTGTTCGGACCCCAATCCCCCGAACAATACCTGGAAATTCCTGAACCTGTTCGCGGCTATTGCTCCGCATTGCTTCCTCTTCCATTGGGCTGGAATAATCAGGAGCGTGTGTAATCTGCAAAGAGACTTTGGTTTTCTGCCAAAGTCTCTTCCTGTTTTTTAACTCTGATGTAAATGTAAATACTTCTCTCTCGTTGCCAGTCCGCCACGGATATGCCGCTCCGATTTATTTACATCCAAAACGCTTCTCGCCTGTTTGGCGAGAGCAGGATTGATCTGCATTAATCTGTCAGTGACATCCTTATGTACTGTGCTTTTGCTCACCCCAAATGCCTTTGCTGTCTGTCTTACCGTGGCATTATTTTCAATAATATAATTGGCGATACCTATGGCACGCTCTTCAATATAATCCTTCAAAGGAAATCCCCTCAGAATACTTTTTTACATTGTATGAAGTATTCTGAGGGGTTATGACTGACTATTTCTATAACCTTATTTGTTTATTTTTTATAAGGTTATTGTTTATATACATTTATCAACGCTGTATTTTCACTTTTAATCACAATTCAATATTTTATTATATAAATTTACCATTGTAAAACCTGACTTGAAATGGTATAATAATCACGTCAATCTAGGAAGGAGGTGCCATCAATGGAAACCGCTCTTAATTATTCCCAGGACGAACTTATAAAAATGGAAATTCGCAATTTCGTAAATGACGGATTACAAGACGTATATAACAATAATCTCCTGGATTTCAACGCTACCTTTGATGAACTCGAAAAAAGGTATGATGCCATTGAATAAATACCATATTAATCTTACATTTAAGGCAAAACAAGACCTTATCGATATTGGCGATTATATCACCTACACTTTATGCCAGCCCGAAATTTCAAAAAACCTTATGAAAGGTCTACGGAAATCCATATCACAATTACAATCTTTCCCTTACAAATTTCCCCTCGTACAAGATAATATATTACATAATAAAGGAATTCGCTGTCTACCCTACAAGAATTACTATATTTTTTATAAAATCTTAGAAGCTACACATACTATTATTGTGTTAAGAGTCGGTTATAAACATAGAAATTGGGGAGACATACTGCACTGATTGATATCTCCCCAAATCCATAAACAAACTTTTCTTGTATCCTCTCTACCGCTTCCGGTTAATCGGACCAATGCCCTCTTCCCTCACATTATGCTGCTGGTTCTGATTCTCCGGCTTTGCCTTCTGCGTGATGGAATTGAACTTGTTCAGGGATTTCTGCTCATTTATCTGCTCCTGTTTTTTGTGGTCAAATTTCTGCTCGCTCATATCTGCCTCCATTGAATATATTTATGCAAATCCAGGATTTTCCTATGCAATATACAGCCTAGAAAACACTGCATCTGCATTGCCTCAATAGGAGTATCCGCAAAATTTATTACTCTATTCAACCTCTGCCGGTAACTTCCCGGACTTCCAGCAATGCTTTCGTGTTTTCTACTCCTCTCCCACCAGCTTCACCACCGTCATATCGTGATGAACCGCTTTCAGAAAGGGACCGAACACATCCGCCACCCGCAGCTTCAAACTGGACGTATTGACACAGGGATGGCAGCCGAAATACTCACCCTTCAGCACATCCTCGTCCACAAGCAGTCTCACCGCATTATCCCTGTCATTGATAAGCCCCATGATACTGACAGAGCCGGGCGTAATATCAAGATACTTTTCCATATCCTCCGCATCCGCAAAGGACAGTCTTGCACTGCCAATCTGATGGGACAGCTCCTTTGTCTTAAAAGTCTTGTCCCCCGGTATCATCAGCAGATAAAAATCTGTTTTCTGCCTGTTGCAAAGAAATAAATTCTTACAGATTACCGCATCATTCAGCGTCCTGTCAATCTCCTCACAGGCTTCCATGGTAAATGCCGCCTCGTGGTCGATTCTCCAATATTCGATTCCCAATGAATCCAACAAATCATAGGTTCTGCTTTCTTTCTCCAGCCGTCCCTCATTCGTGAACGGTCTTCCTTTTACCAGCTCCATCACTTCGCCCATCCTTCCTATCGTCTGCAATCTTAGCGCTTATTTTAACACATTCTGCTTTCACACACAACAGAATGGCTACACCTCAATTAACTCTTTCCGGCTGCTGCTATACCGATAGACACGGTTGGTCAGCATTTCCCGGCGGTCAAACATTATATTGGTGCGCTGTATCGCCGCTTTCATTTGAGGCAGCACCTTATGTAAGGCAGGATATACCACCGCCTCATGAATACTGGTAAACCCCACATAGTAATCCCCGCCCAGAAGCTCTGCCAGCCGCTCCTTTACACCAGGATAAAAGAGCGCCACTGCACCGTTTAACCTCCTCGTTGTTGTCAAAAGGTATCCCCGCAAACCTTCCCGTTTATTATCGGGATGTATCGCAATCCTCTTTCCTTTTTCTCCGGGCATAAATACACCATAGTCCTTGTCATACCGAAAGCGGATATCTGTTCCGTAATAAAGTCTGGGCGGCATTTTGGCACAGGTGTTCAGCAGGGCATTTGTCAGCATACCCTCGTCCGTCATATCCCATTTTTGTGCCATATCACGATTCACCTTCATCGTCAGAAATTCCTCTCCGCTATCATGCAGCAATAAATATAATACCAGTGCAATATCTCCAAATCTCCAGCAGATACCGTCTTCCAGTTCTTCTCTGTCATAAGGATAGTGGAGTGGTCTGATTATCAGATGTTCCCTTTCAGGAACATAATTTTCTACAGAAGCATCATCCGTCCTCCTGCCAGACTGGTTCATTTTTGCTGCCATCGGAGGCAAAACACCCTGCCACCCCTCCTTTTTGAAGCGCTCATAGATGGGACGTACACTCCAATGAAGCATACTGACAATCCCCTGATTTTTCCAGACAACACAAAGCATATCTTCTCTGACTACGGTATCTTCCCTTCCGTAACCAGCCAGATTAATCAGACGAATTATAGTAATCTGCTCCTCATCCGTGAATACACCTCCCTTCTCAAACAGCATCACCTGCTTTCCCTTTGACACTTCCTGCGCCCGAAGATTACGGTACAGCTCCTTCTTAAATGCTTCGTAAGTCATAGTCTTTCTCCTTCTTGGAATATTTTGCCGAAACGGCGTGAAATAATAGAATCATTATAGAAGTGTAAATTACCTTCTTATCAAATCACTCAAAAACAAATAAATTTCAACTACAGCTTAAACCATTTGATAAAAAGTTAAGTACACCGGAATAACTGCCGAAACGGCATGAAAAACAGGCTTTAGAAACAAAAAATCCCACCTTGTAACTGTAATTATAACACAGGCAGGATATTTTGTCCACATTTTTCTTATTTTTTAAAATTATATATGAAATAGATTTCTTAACAGTGCAATTTCTTCCGCATAACCGGAAAGCTCGTTCGGCGTCTCCAGATAAAAAGGCAGGTCGCGCAGTTTAGGATGATTGATAATCCGTTCAAAGGCATACATGCCGATATTTCCTTTGCCGATTTTTTCATGGCGGTCCTTGTGGCTCCCGCACACATTCATGGAGTCATTCAAATGAACCGCCTTCAGACGGCAAAGTCCTATCACATCATCAAACTCCTGCAGCACCTCCTCCAGATGCTCTGCAATATCGTAACCGCCATCCCACACATGACAGGTATCCAGACATACCCCCATCTTTTCGGACAGCTCCACACGGTCTAAAATTCTTCTAAGCTCCTCAAAGCTTCTTCCGATTTCACTGCCTTTCCCCGCCATAGTCTCCAACAGAACAGTGGTGGACTGTTCCTGCCACAACACACGGTTGAGCGTATCCGCAATCAGCTCTATCCCCTTCTCTGCGCCCTGCTTCACATGGCTGCCCGGATGAAAATTGTACATTACACCCGGTATTCTCTCCAAACGCTGCAAATCATCCTTCATGGTATTCAGTGCAAAGCTTCTGATACCTTCCTCCGCCGCACAGGCATTTAAAGTATACGGCGCATGTGCCAGAGGGGTTGCAATATCTGCCCCTGCCATAAAAGCCAGCATGGCATCAATATCCGATTGTATCCATTCCTTTGCCGCGCCGCCTCTGGGATTGCGAGTAAAAAACTGAAAGGTATTCGCCCCAATGCTCTGTGCAGTCTGCGCCATAGCTAAAAAACCCTTGGAGGATGACAAATGACAACCGATTCTTAACATACTACACGATTCTCCTTACCGCTAAAATCGTTCTGTAATTCGCGTTGCTGACTTTAATTCCTGTTTTGGAGCTGCTTGCATGTACAATCTTTCCTCCACCGATGTAAATCGCCACATGACCGTCATAACATATCAGATCGCCGGGCTGCGCATCGCTATAGTTGACGCCTGTTCCGGCACTTCTCTGCTCATAGGAGGTTCTGGGCAGATTATACCCAAAGTCCTTATATACACGATAAGTAAATCCTGAACAATCTGCTCCGTTTGTCAGGCTGGTGCCTCCTGCCACATAAGGATTGCCAATATACTGACAGGCGTATTTCGCCACACGCTTACCCAAATCGCTGCCGCTTGCGTTATCAATTGTTGCGGTGTAATCGGTGGTGGTATAGGTACCCGTTGCTGCCGCCGTATTTCCCGCACTCTGCTGTGCCTGCTGCTGTTGCAGCTCCTGAAGCTGCTTCTTCTCCTGCTGCAGCAGCTTTTTGGCTACTGCTGCCTCCTGCTTATACTTGTCAATTTCCGCATCATAATTGGCAGACTCCTGCTTCTTTTGTTCCAGCATATTGTCCAGCTCGCTTCTCTGTGCCTGCAAAGCCTCTCTGTCCGATTCCAGCTGCGTCTTGTCCGATTCCAGCTGCTCCTTTTCCGCCTCAAGCTGGTCCCACAAATCATGAACCTCGTTTTTGGTGGCTTCGTACTCTTCTAATTTCAGCCTGTCATACTCATATATCTTTTCGATATAATCCATACGATTCAGCATATCGCTCAGACCGTCGCCCGACAGGAACAGACCAAGATAAGTGGAGGTACTGTTTTCGTACATATCGCGGATACGCTTGAGCATATCCGCATACTGCTTCTCCTCCCGCGCCTTTGCTTCCTCATATGCCTCCTGCGTCACATCAATTTCTTCCTGCTTGTCCGTCAGTTCCACTTCCTTTGCGGCAATTTCATCCTCTTTCAGACCGATACTGGTCATGGTATTGATAATCTCCGCATTCAGGTCGTCAATTTTTTCCTGAATCAGCTCCTGCTCATCCGTCAATGTATCAATTTTATCATTAATACCGTCAATCTGATTCTGCGTGGCATCAATCTGATTTTGAATTTCGGAAATGGAGGTGGCTTCCACCGTAAGCGTCTGTTCCATTGCAGAGCCTGCCACTGCAGCAGTGAGACCCGCTGCTAATATGAAATTAAGGATTTTTGCTTTTCTTGTTCTCATATCAAAAGAATACCAATTTCTAAAAACTATAACTCACAGTTGTTTACAGTACGGGGAAATGGAATAACATCCCGGATATTGCTCATTCCGGTGAGGTACATCACGCATCTCTCAAAGCCCAGACCGAAGCCCGCATGTCTTACAGAGCCGTATCTGCGCAAATCAAGATAAAACTCGTAGTCCTCTTTGTTCAGTCCCAGTTCTTCCATTCTCTGCTCCAGAACCTCCAATTTATCCTCACGCTGGCTGCCGCCGATGATTTCACCGATGCCGGGCACCAGACAATCCATAGCCGCAACGGTCTTGCCGTCCTCGTTCAGCTTCATATAAAACGCCTTGATTTCCTTCGGGTAATCCGTTACGAATACAGGGCGCTTAAATTCCTGCTCGGTGAGGAATCTCTCATGCTCGGTCTGCAAATCACATCCCCAGAATACCTTGTAATCAAACTCGTCATTATGCTTTTCCAGAATCTCAATCGCCTGGGTATAGGTTACATGACCGAAATCGGAATTGACCACATGCTCCAGTCTCTCAATCAGCCCCTTGTCGACGAACTGGTTGAAGAATGCCATCTCCTCCGGTGCATTTTCCAGCACATAGCGGATAACATATTTTAACATACTCTCCGCCAGCGCCATATCGTCCGTCAAATCCGCAAATGCCATCTCCGGCTCAATCATCCAGAACTCAGCCGCATGTCTTGTGGTATTGGAATTTTCTGCGCGGAAAGTAGGTCCAAAGGTGTAAACGTTTTTAAATGCAAAGGCATATGTTTCTACGTTCAACTGTCCGCTTACGGTCAGATTGGTAGGTTTTCCAAAGAAATCCTGTGAAAAATCAACCTTTCCGTCCTCCGTCCTGGGGATGTTATTTAAGTCCATGGTTGTTACCTGGAACATTTCACCCGCACCCTCACAGTCGCTTCCGGTAATCAGGGGCGTGTGTACATACACAAAGCCTCTCTCCATAAAGAAGGTGTGAATTGCATACGCAATCAGAGAGCGCACGCGGAACACTGCCTGAAAGGTATTCGTTCTGGGACGCAGATGGGAAATCGTCCTCAGATACTCAAAGCTGTGACGCTTTTTCTGCAACGGATACTCTGCGCTGGAAGGTCCCTCCACCAGTACTTCCTCCGCCTGCATCTCAAAGGGCTGCTTTGCATTGGGCGTCTCTACAATCGTTCCCCTGATTATCAGCGCCGCACCCACATTTATTTTTCGGATTTCCTCAAAATTAGACAGTTTATCGCTGTACACAACCTGCAGCGGCTCAAAAAAAGTACCGTCATTCACTACTAAAAATCCAAAATTTTTGGAATCACGGTTACTTCTCACCCAGCCGCCCACAGTGATTTCTTTCCCGGTAAACTTCTCTTTCTCACGGTATAAATCCTTGATATCCGTCAAATTCATTTCCATTACCATCCTTTTTAATTATTTATTACCGCATTCTCAATCAGGAAATCCAGCGCCTTTTCACATGTCAGATAATCTCTGTAGGTCTCAACCGATTCCTCGCCTATGAACTCTTCCACAGTATCATAGCCTGCATTCGCTGCATATTCCTGCAATGCAGTATTTAATTCCTCATCCGTCATATTCAGATTTTCTTTGTTTGCAACAGCCTGCAGCGCAATATCCTGCCTGGATGCCTGTCTGCTGTATTCCTCCAGAAATTCATCCAGAGTCATGCCGTAATAATAGCTGACAAAGGTTTCCGCATCCACACCATAGCTCTCTGCCTGCTGGGTAATGCCGTTTCTTGCCATCTCCTCATACCTGTCAATAATACTCTGCGGAATCTCCTCAAAGATGCAGCTGTTCATAAAGGCATTCAGCACTGCACTCTCCACACTTGTCGTATAATTATATTCTGCATTGCTGTACAGATAATCGTAAGCATACTGGCGAAGTCCTTCCACGGTATCCACACCCTCGATGCCCATGGTTGCCACCACAGCATCCTGCATATCTGTGGGAACAATAAAGTTTACGGTTACAGTAAATACAACCGGCTGACCTGCAAGGTCTGCATTGTTATAGCTTTCAGGGAATGTCAGATTCAAATCCACGGTCTCACCGGGCATGACACCGACCAGACCATCCTCAAAGCCGTCAATAAACCTGCCGGAACCGATAGTGAGGTTATAACCGGATGCGGTGCCGCCATCAAAAGCAACATCATCCTTTTTGCCCACATAATCAATATTTACGGTGTCACCCACTGCCACGGCGCGGTCAACAATACCGCCGTTTTCAACCGTTACATAGCTGCTGTATGCACTGCTTACCAGAGAATCCACTTCGCTTTCATCCACGCTGATGGGATCCACAGTGACTTCCAGTCCCTTATATTCTCCAAGGGTAACATATTTGTCCACATCCATGTCCTTCAATTCCTCTGCCGCATCCGGGCTGCCGCAGCCTGCCAGCATACCTGCAGTCATCAAAATTAAAATCATATTTGCTATTTTCTTTTTCATAAATATTCTTTCCTCTCAAAAAATTTCAGTTATATTCAGTTATATCATAAATAAGCGCATTTTAAAAGCTTTTCCTTCTCTTTCTTTATAATACCGGAGAAAGAAGCCTGCACATCTGCTCTTTGATTCGCAGCATAAGCGGGCGTGTCAGATAATTATCTTTGGTAATCTGCCTGCAGTTCTTCAAATCCTCCTTAAAAAATGCCTCCATCTCTGTGGCTTTTTTCTCGTCATATATTACCGCGTTTACCTCAAAATTCAAAGAAAAGCTGCGGATATCCATGTTGGCGGTGCCATAACAGAGCACCTTGCTGTCCACAATCACTCCCTTGCTGTGCAGAAATCCGTTATTATAGGTATAACAGTTGGCTCCCGCCAATACAAGATCCCCCACATAAGAATAAGTCGCCCAATATACAAACGGATGATCCGGCTTGCAGGGAATCATTACGTTGACCGAAACGCCGGAGCGTATGGCAATCATCAGCGCACTTAAGATGGCTTCATCAGGAATAAAGTAAGGCGTCTGAATATATATACTTTTTTCTGCTTTGCTAATCAGACGCAGATAATTATCCCGAATCTGCTGTATCGTGTTGTCGGGACCGCTGCTGATAATCTGTACCTCACAGAAATCTCTTTTTCCTGGTGTAATGCTTTCAAGGAGTTTTCTGTTTTGCAGCAGATTTTCTTTTGCCGCATAATTCCAGTCCAGAAGAAAGCGAAGCTGTAAACCAAATACGGCATTTCCGCGAATCCGCAGGTGGGTATCCCGCCAATATCCAAATTTTTCGTCCAGACCGATATATTCCTTACCGATATTAAAGCCGCCCACATAGGCGACACGATTGTCCACCACAACAATCTTGCGATGATTCCGATAATTGATGCGCAGCTGCAGCCGCCCGAACAGCGCCGGAAAAAATTCAGCCGTCATGACTCCTTTTTCATTCAGCTCCCGCCAATACCTGTGCTTCATCGAGCGGCACCCCATAGCGTCAAACAGCACGCGGACTTCAACGCCCTGCGCTGCTTTTTCCACCAGAATGTCCTTAATCTGCTGAAAAAGCACGTCATTCCTGATGATATAGTACTGAAGATGGATAAAATGCTCTGCCTTTCGCAAATCCTCTTTTAACGCATCAAATTTCCGGTTGCCATCCGTAAAGATATCAATATCATTGTCACCGGAAAGCACCGCTCCCGAGGTTTCCAGATTATAGATAACCAAATCTGTAAAATCCCTGATACCCTCGTCCGGATTTTCAGGATTTTTACTCTTTAACTGATGCTCCTGCCTGCGGATTTCCTCCCCAATCTGATCCTCCAGCTCCTTTGCCCGAAACATTTTGCGTTTGTGCATATCCTGTCCCAGAAACAGATAAAAAATAAATCCCAAAACCGGAACAAAATAAAGCACCAGCAGCCATGCCCACACGCTTTTAGGGTCACGCCGCTGGAAAAAGACAATCACTGTGGCAAAAATCATATTCCAAAAAAATAAATGCCCAAAAACAGAATCTCCTATTGTCTTTATGACTTCCCATATATTCCCCATATTTTCCTTCCCTCTGATAAATCCGTTTCCATATTATTCAGTATAACACAAACCGATGAAAAAAACTGTATATTTCTTGTAAATGTTCTGTTGCCTATCAGCATTCACCTATGTTACAATACCCTATGTGGCATTTGTCCATAAATTAAAGGAGGTTTTAACAAAAATGAGTACCGGATGGATTGTATTACTCGTCATTTTAGCAGTATTTGCCATTACCATGGTAGTACTATATTTTTTAGGAAAGAAGGCACAGAAAAAGCAGGAGCAGCAGCAGGAGATGCTTCAGGCAAACAAACAGACCGTATCTATGCTGATTATTGACAAAAAACGGATGAAAATTAAAGAATCCGGACTGCCTCAGGCGGTTATCGACCAGACGCCTAAAATGATGCGCGGCTCCAAGCTTCCGATTATCAAGGCAAAGGTCGGACCCCAGATTATGTCTCTTATCTGTGATGAAAAAATCTTTGATTCCATCCCTGTCAAGAAAGAAGTTAAGGCTTCTGTCAGCGGAATTTATGTGCTGGATGTAAAAGGACTTCACGGCAGAAATGAGTCCAAAACTGAGACGAAAAAGAAGGGCATTTTCAAACGCGCTCTGGAAAAAGCGCAGGAAAAGGCGGGAGCAAAGCCTGTAAAATAAGCTGCCTACCGCCTTTCCCGTATACAAAGCTTTAATTTATGCCAAGAGAGAGGTTCTTCCTCCATCTCCAGTACATATTCTATGATTACCCGAATGCAGTCATCCTGCTCTTCCACACATACCTTTCCGGTGTTGATGCCAAGGAGCAGGCTGCCATAGGGCGTTACATAGTTCATCAGATGCCTCTTATTTTCCTCAAAAATCATATGAGTATCCATAAGCCCCTGTCTGGTCAGTTCCACTTTTTTTTCTTTGAATTTAATTCTGTTTCTGGAGGTCTGCGAAAAACCTTCCGTTTCCTCCTCATACAGAAGGTAATGACTGCCGCTGCGCTTAAAGTATTCCGCCTTTCTGACAGTTTCGATATTGTTTTCCTCAATGTCCGTTCCCCACTGCAAGCCCGCAATGGACAACTCCACCTCTTTCGTCATACTAATCTCCATTCCGCCGCCTTTTTTTGTTGGCGGCACAAATAGTAGTGAAAAACGCTGCCCTTGGCGTTTTTCCTGTGTGAAACTTAATAATTCTTAGGCAGTGTCTTTTGCTGCCTTAGAATTATTTTTCACACTAGTACTCCTCAATGTTAATCGTCTTCGCCGACAAAATCCCATACTTAATAATAGAATTGGCAAAACGCTTGAATTTCTCAGCGCCGTCGCTCACATAGAACTGATATTGATTCTCACCCAGCTTCGGCGGCTCCTCATTCAAAAGTCCCTTTTCTTCCAAAAGCTCCTTTAACTCCCGTGCCGTCTCATATGCGGGATTTACCAGCGTCACGTCCCCTCCCATGATTCTGCCCAGCGTGGAACGAATCAACGGGTAATGGGTACATCCCAGTATCAGCGTATCAATATCAATATCAATCAGTTCCGTGAGATATCGTCTGGCAATCTCGTCCGTCACCGGATCCTGCCACAAGCCCTCCTCCACTAACGGCACAAACAGCGGGCATGCCTTTCCATAAATCGTCACATCCCTGTTCAGCTCTTTTATGTATTGGGAATAAATCTGACTGCCGATGGTTGCTTCCGTTGCGATAACACCTATTCTGCCGTTGCGCGTTACCTCCGCAGCCACCCTGGCGCCCGGTTTTACAACGCCGATAATCGGAATCTCGCTCTCCTTTTCCAACTCATCCAAAGCATACGCGCTTGCAGTATTACATGCCACTACAATCGTTTTCACCTGAAAGGTCTGTAAAAAACGTACAATCTGTTTGGAAAAACGGGTCACTGTCTCCTGAGATTTACTCCCGTAAGGCACGCGCGCCGTATCACCAAAATATATAATTTTTTCATTCGGAATCTGACGCATAATCTCCCTCGCCACGGTAAGTCCGCCTACCCCGGAATCAAATACGCCAACAGGTGCACTTTTCTGTTCCATTGTTTTCCTCGCTTTCACGCCTACCCTCGCAGCGAGGTTTGGCGCTTATTTCAGACGTTCCCAAAATTCATCCGCCTTTGTAAGCAGTCTGCTTTTGAAACGGATTCTGCTGCCATCCGTCTCTAAAATGATACGATAAAAATCACTTTCAGAGTCCCATTCCGGCAGACTTTCTTCCGCCCCCGGCGCATCCTCCTCCCAAATCACTTCATAGGTATCGGGGGTCATGGTCAGCTCGGGATAAAGCATTCCCCACCAGCCTAACGCCGCGCATATGGTAAAAACAACTCTGATTACTGTATATTTTTTCTTCATTCCATAACCTCTTTCCGAGAATATTACGTTTTCTCAGTCAGAGTATTGCCGTATCAAGCTCTTTTATACAAAAAGCCTAACGCTTTTCACGGTCCAGACGAATCTGGCGGATAATCGCCTTCTCCTGATTGTCAATATGAGTCTTTGCCGCCTGGGAAGCCGTTTCCTTATCCTTATTCACAATGCTTTCATAAATAATTCTATGTTCCTCCACCAGTCTCTTATGCTGGGTAAAGTCCTTAATGTATTCAAAACGATAACGGTACATCTGCTCGGAAAGGTTATTTACCAGTTGAATCAGCCGCTGATTACCGGTAGCCTGCACAATAATATCATGCAATGCCACATCCGCCTGAGCAATTTTTTTTGCATCCCTGGTCGTTACCGCCTGTTCAAAGCCGATGCACGCCTTTTTCAGTTTATCCAGCTCTTCTTCCGAAATGCGGTCACATGCCAGCTCCACGCAAAGCGCATCAAGCGCCCGTCTCACCTCAAGCACATCATTCATACTCTTTTCCGTAATCTGTGCTACTTCCGCTCCCCTTCTGGGAATCATGGTCACAAGCCCCTCCAGCTCCAGCTTACGGATTGCCTCTCTGATGGGTGTACGGCTAACCCCCAGTCTGTTCGCCAGATGAATCTCCATCAGTCTCTCCCCGGGCTTCAGCTCTCCAGTCAGAATCGCCTGCCGCAGCGTGTTAAACACCACATCGCGAAGCGGTAAAAATTCGTCCATATTCACCTGCAAATTATCCTGCATCCCCTTCTCCTTTCCGTTTGTTTCCTAACAGACCTTCGTCACAAAAATCTGTTTTGCCAACTGTTCCTCTTTTATCTTCTCATATGCTTCCTGCGCCTTTGCTTCCTCTAAGAAAATCCCGAACACCGTGGGACCGCTTCCGCTCATCAGACTTCCCACGGCTCCCAGCTCCTTCATCCGGTTCTTAATCGTATCTATCACAGGATACGCCTTTACGGTTACTGTTTCCAAAACATTGCCCAGACGGTTCAATATTCCCTGCAGGCTCCCTTTCTCGATTGCCTGCACCATACCGTCAATATCAGGATGTTCCGCAATGCCTTCGGCATCCAGATGATTATATACATATTTGGTAGACACATTGATATCCGGTTTTGCCACAAGCAGGTAACAGTCAGGAGCCGCCGGAAGTGCAGTCAGCTTCTCGCCAATCCCCTCTGCCAGAGCCGTTCCGCCCATAATACAATAAGGTACATCCGCTCCGATTTTTACCCCCAGTTCCATCAATTCCTTAAGAGTGCAGTCCAAATCATACAATCTGTTCATTCCCTTCATTGTGGCAGCCGCATCCGTGCTTCCCCCTGCCATACCCGCCGCAATAGGAATATTCTTCGTTAAATGAATGCGGATACCTCCCTGAATTCCATAGGTTTCCATCATCAGCTTCGCCGCCTGATAAATCAGATTGTCTTCATTGGTGGGTAACTCCCCGGAGTCCGTTGTCACAGTGATGCCTGACTCCGTTTTCTCAAAGGACAGCTCATCATAGATTCCCACTGTCTGCATCACCATCCTGACCTCATGATAACCGTTTTCTAATTTTCCAATTACATCCAATCCCAAATTAATCTTGGCATATGCCTTCATTTGATATTTGTCCATTGTAATATTATGCCTTTCCTTTTATGTATTTTGTATACATAGATTGTACTTAATTATATACAATCTATAACGATTCGTCAAGATTTGCCGGTAACGAAAGGTTTATCCAAATTAATGCTACAACAAACTAAAGTACTATCACCTTTCTGCCGATACATATTGTGAAATCAAGGATGATGCGCCTGATGTAAATAACCTTTCACCTTTTGATTAGGATATTCACAGGCAGAACTCGACGTGTATACGTCAGAAAAGAGGGATACGCATGAATGTAAATGGAGTTACTTCAACACAGGTTTCTTATGCTTACACAAGCAGCGTAACAGAAAAAACAAAAGCTGAAGCCACTACGGAATCCTCCAAGGCAGAGGATACCGGTGTTATCTATGAGCCTTCCACTGAAGCTGCAACCACTTCCACCAAGAAGACTTATACGCCCGACACCAATTTAATTAACAAACTAAAGGCAGATGCCGAAGCCAGAACTTCCCAGCTGCGCAGTCTGGTAGAACAGATGCTGAGCAAACAGGCAAACACCTATGGAAAAGCTAACAACATCTGGCAGTTTTTAGCAAGCGGCAATTACACGGTAGACCCTGCTACCAAAGCACAGGCGCAGGCTGACATTGCAGAGGATGGATATTGGGGCGTTAATCAGACCTCAGATCGTATTATCCAGTTTGCCACAGCGCTTACCGGCGGCGACCCTGATAAAATTGAGGAAATGCGTGCCGCTTTTGAAAAGGGCTACAGGATGGCTGAAAAGACCTGGGGCGGTTCCTTGCCTGAAATTTCCAGACGCACCTATGATGCCGTTATGGAAAAATTCGATAAACTGGCTGAAGAAGCCGGGCTTAACACCAAAGTGATCGAGGAATAATCAACGAAACAAAAGTACCTTCACTCTTCTATGAGGGTGGAGGTACTTTTATATTATACATTCACTGTATTGCGCTGTCAGCTCCCTTTTACAATCAATAATTTCTGTCCCACTTTCAGATCATCCCCGCTTAATCCGTTCAGTTCGCGGAGCGTATCCACGGGCACATAGTATTTTCTGCCGATATTCCACAAATTATCCCCTTCCTTGACCATATAGATAATCATTCCGGGTAAATTTCCCAATTTTGCGGTATCTAAATCCGATACTGTCACCTGACTGATTAATTCTGCCGGCAGCGTTTTAAAAGCTGTTGTATGAAAAGCCAGCACAGCTTTTACATCCATCTCCTCACCATCCAGCATAGTCACCTGCAGTTGTTCAATCTGCGCCTGCACGTTCCCCATATCTTCCGACGCAATGCCCGGAACCTCCATGGTATATTCATAGGGAATCTGTGTATATGCCGCACTGTAAGGCGCTTCGTCATCTCCCGTGATGTACATCACCTTTACAAGCAGACTTCCCTGTACCTGAATGCCGTTTTCCAACACCTGCTGTCGTTCCAGCACAACGCTTCCCTCACTGTGTAACAACTGTAAAATAGCCGCGTTTCCGTTTCCTATGCTGAGGTGGTCCGTTATTTTCATTTTGCCCGTAACCTTGGATAAAAGCTGCCGCAAATCCGCCTTATGCGTTGTTGCCGTAACCTCCTTTGTCACGCCGTAAATATCAGTGAGAAGCTCTGTCTCTTCCTCCTCATAGATACGTATCTGAATATCCATCGTCAGGTCAAGACCGATATTACGTTCTTCTCCGTCGAAATCAGGACGAATCGTAAGTTCCTGCGTACCCAGGCGGTATCTGATATCGGGTATCATTCCCTCGCTGCATCCATGACAGTCTAGACTTCCGCTAAACGGAATCGTTGTCTCAAAGGAACGGACGGGATGATTTTCCCCTTCCCCCTCGTATAACACAAACAGACGCACATCACCCTGTAAATTCAGCATCTCCTCCATCACACGGAATTCCACATCGCTTAAAGAAACCGTATTCCAAAGAATCTGAAAAATATTCGGATAGCTGGAGGGCAGACTGACCTCCTCCTTTATCCGGTAAATGTCATTTTTGCTAATGGCAATCTGCGCCAGATTGACAGGCATTTTACGGTATTCCACCTGTTCTTCACCGTGAAGTCCGATAGGCGCTTCCTCGTCATACAGCTCTTCTACCCACGCATGCAATGTTGCAACCGCCTGAATACTCAGTTTGCGGGAATTGATGAGTCCCACGGTCAGGTCCTCCACTTCTCCCGAAGTCACCACGGTATCCGAGAAGTTAATTCCTTCTATGTTGATTTTTTCCTCAAAAGGAATTTTTCCCTCTAAATAAACGAGACTGCTTCCTTCCTCTGTGGTGTGGTACAGAATGGAATAGGTTAATTTTCCCCGGATATTAACCATATCCGTTCCCGGCTTAATCTCTTCTATAACCAATGTCCCTTTTTCCAGATTCAGACTGTTTACATCCGGCTTGCTGTCCGGAATATTCATATCATCCTCCAGGGTAATCTGGGTGACTGCATCTGCCCGGATGCGGTCCATATGTATATTCTTCTTAATAAGGTCCACAAAAATACCTCCATACATCTACTTATATAAGTATATATATGAAGGTATTTGTTCATTTATAACCCAAACCGATATAGAAACAAAAAATTCAGAAAGACCGCTTATCCCTGTTACTCTTGCACGGCACCGATTAAATCACTGAGATTTTCCACATGGTATCTGCGCATGTAATCTTCAATTCCCTTTACCACTTCTTCCGTGGTATATGGATTCACAAAGTTCATGGCGCCGATGCTGACTGCGCTGGCGCCTGCCAGAATAAATTCTATGGCATCCTCTGCATTGGCAATACCGCCCATACCGATAATCGGAAGCTTCACCGCCTGGGCAGTCTGGTATACCATACGAATTGCAATGGGCTTGATGGCAGGACCGCTCATACCGCCGGTCTTGTTGGCGATTGCAAATTTTCTTTTATTGATATCAATCTTCATACCTGTGATGGTGTTAATCAGGGATAACGCATCCGCGCCTGCTGCCTCCGCTGCTCTCGCCATCTCCGTAATATCCGTTACATTGGGACTGAGCTTCATAATAATCGGCTGCTTTGCGTGCTTCTTCAATTCCGAAGTGATGTTGTAAAGGGCATCCGCCTTCTGACCAAAAGCAATGGCTCCCTCTTTTACATTCGGACAGGACACGTTGATTTCCAGCATTGCTACAGCAGGCTCGTCGCCCAGTCTTTCTACCACGTCAACATAATCCTCTACCGATTTGCCGCATACGTTTACAATAATTTTCGTGTCGTACTGCTTGAGGAAAGGAATGTCTCTCTCCAGAAACACATCAATTCCGGGATTCTGCAAGCCGATGGCATTTAACATCCCGCCATAGACCTCTGCCACTCTGGGAGTGGGGTTGCCGGACCAGGGCACATTTGCCACACCCTTGGTCACTACTGCGCCCAGCTTGTTCAAATCCACAAATTCAGAATATTCCATACCGGAACCGAAGGTTCCTGATGCTGTCATAACAGGGTTTTTAAAAGTAACTCCTGCAATTGTTGTCTGCATGTTCATCAGATTTCTACCTCCTCTGCTAAAAATACAGGTCCATCCGTACAGATGCGTGCGTTATGGACATGGGAGTGATGATCGACCTCTTTTGTTTTTACGACGCATCCCAGACAGGCGCCGACGCCGCACGCCATATGTTCTTCCAGGGAAATATATGCCGGAATCTGATGGTCCGCAGCGTATTTTTTGATGGCGCGGAGCATGGGCATGGGGCCGCAGGCAAAAATCATATCTGCCTCCAAACCATTTGCGGCAATGGCATCCATGACATTTCCTTTTGTTCCCACGCTGCCGTCCTCGCAAGCCACATAAACCTTGCCGTATTTCTCCAAATCCTCAGATAAGAAAAGCTTGTCATCCCGATAGCCCACTACAATCTGCTTGTCCGCCTGCATTTCCTTCGCAAGCTGCAGCATGGGGGGAATCCCGATACCGCCTCCCATCAGGAATACTTTTTTCCCCTCTGCTTTTTCCAGGGGAAAGCCATTGCCCAGAGTGCCTAAGATGGCGATGGAATCGCCCTCCTGATAGCCGGAAAACTCTGCGGTTCCCGCTCCTGCGACACGATAGACGATGCGCAGCGCCGCTTTATCCTCTCTTATTTCGCAAATACTGATGGGACGGGGAAGCAGTGCGCTCTTATCCTTTGTATAAATACAGATAAACTGACCGGGCTTTGCCTGCGCCGCCAAATCAGTCTCTATCCACATATCATAAATCAGAGGGGCAATCTCTCTCTGAGAAAGCACCTTTGCATTTTGTTTCTGTTTCATAGGTATTTCCTTTCTTTCGTTACTTTGTATTAGATTTACTCACATCGATATACAATCTTACCGCCGCAAATCGTCACTTTTACCTGTCCCTGCAATTTCCAGCCGATAAAAGGGGAATTGGATGCCTTGGAAGCAAATTCTTCCACCGTGGTCACAGCCGCCGTATCAATTAAAACCAAATCTGCGGGACCGCCCTCCGCCAGATAGCCTGCATCCAGATGATACATGGCAGCGGGATTGGTACTCATCAGACGAAGCAGTTGCTTCATGCCCATATAACCTTTGTCAACCAGCTCGGTAATCCCCAGCGGCAGCGCCGTCTCCAAGCCGATAATGCCGCTGGGAGCCTCTGTAATGCCTTTCGCCTTCTCCTCGACAGTGTGGGGCGCATGGTCCGTAGCGATAATGTCGATGGTTCCGTCCACAAGACCACGGATAATTTCCAGCCGGTCCTCCTCCTCACGAAGAGGCGGATTCATTTTCGCCATAGTTCCGTATTCGATAGCAGCCTCCTCCGTCAGCGTAAAATGATGGGGGGTTGCCTCCGCGTGAATGTTGTGTCCGGTTTGTTTTGCTTTTCGCACCAGTTCCACACTTTCTTTTGCACTGATATGCTGCACATTCATGCAGGCTCCCGTCTCCAGCGCCAGCTTCAGATCACGTTCCACCAGACTGATTTCCGCCTCTCTGGGAGAACCGCCGATTCCATAATGAGCGCTTGCTTTTCCCCTGTTGATGCCGTTATTTGCAATCAGCTTCGGGTCCTCCTCATGAAAGCTGACAGGCATATCCAGTTCAGCGGACAACTCCATGGCACGGCGCACTATTTTCTCATCCATCAGCGGGATACCGTCATCGGTAAATCCTACCGCCCCTGCAGCAGCCAGCTCCTTCATAGGAACAAGCTCCTTACCCCGCATTCCCACGGTCACATTGGCGCAGGTTGTGACATGAATGTCAGTTTCTTCCCCTTTGCCGCTTACATAGGCAAGGGTTTCTTTATTGTCTACGGCAGGCTTCGTATTTGCCATCAGGACCACCGTGGTAAAGCCGCCCTTTGCCGCCGCAGCCGCTCCGGTTGCAATATCCTCCTTTTGGGTGAAGCCGGGCTCCCGAAAATGCACATGCACATCCACAAGTCCCGGCGCTACCAAAAGTCCTTCTGCATCGACCACCTTACAATTTGCCTGAGGTTTTGCCAGCCCTCTTGCAATTTTCACAATTTTATCTTTCTCTATCAGGATATCATACTTTCCCTCTCGCCCCGATTTCGGATCAATCATATATCCGTTTTGAATCAATATCATATGTGCCTCCAAATGATTATTGCTGAATTGCTTTCAGTGTATCATGTTTCTTCTCAAAAGGAAAGAGGGCGCTACTCAAAGATTACCGTCTGATCCAAATACTCTGTTTTTATGACAATATAGGGATAAGACGGGGTAGTATTACTTTTTTCGGAGGCTTCCGGTCCTAACAGTTCCGTATTCACATAGATTGCATTATCGGTAAGATAAAGCTCATTTACCGCAATGCTGTAACCTCCTGTCGCCTGTTCCCCGTAACCGATACATATGTACAGATAATCCTGGTCACTGTAGGTTAGCTTAAAAGGCTCCGCCTTTTTTTCATTGATAATACTCAGTAGTTCTTCCGGTATTTTTTCCTCAGCCAGTACCGTAAAATCCAAATCCTTCAGCTTTACCCGCTCCTCACTCAACAGGGTACAGCCTGTAAGCAGTGCCGCAAGCAATGCCACCGTCACTATGGCAACTAATTTTTTCATATTCCCGGTTTCCGCGTTCTGTTTGTCACAGACTTCCCGCAGACTCCTTTCTGCATGCTCAACATAATTTTATGTACAGAAATGGTAAATTATGCTATACTGAAAGGGCTTTGGATATTATTGGAGGTTGTTTTTATGATTCGCTTTCTCTTGGTTGTGATATTTGTAGTATTATTTCTGGTGCTTTCTATTCCACTGCTGATTGCAGAATGGATTATCGGTAAATTTAACCCGACAATGAAAGATAAAAGCTCCCTTGCCATAGTCAACTGGGCGTTCCGCATGGTAATCCGCCTTGCCGGAACGAAAGTAATTGTAAAAGGAGAGGAGCGCATTCCCAAAGATACTGCCGTTCTCTATGTAGGAAATCATCGCAGTTATTTTGATATTGTACTGACTTATGTCCGTGTGCCGCGTCCCACAGGCTATATTGCCAAAAAGGAAATGACAAAATGGCCGCTTCTCAGCAACTGGATGCGGAATCTGCACTGCCTTTTTCTTGACCGGGAGAATGTGAAGGAAGGCTTAAAGACCATACTTGCCGCTGTGGATAAAGTAAAGAACGGCATTTCTATCTGCATCTTCCCAGAGGGAACCAGAAACAAGGTAAACGATACCTTTCTTCCCTTTCATGAAGGAAGCTTTAAAATTGCCGACAAGGGCGGCGTTCCCATTGTTCCCATGTGCATTGTAAACTCAGCCGCAATCTTTGAAGATCATCTGCCCAAAATCAAAAAGGCAACCGTTATCATTGAATACTGCGAGCCGATTTACATAAAGGATTTGGATAAGGAAACCAGAAAGTCTCTGGGAACCTATACTTTGGGAATTATCTCGGAAACTTATTTTAAAAATAAAGAACTGCTTTAGGCGAGAAAAAATGGATTGATTACACTATCAGTTCCCCATGGGTGAAATACGCATGGGGAACTGTTTTTTACCTGTTATTTATTTTTGCAGCAATTTTTATACTTTTTACCGGAGCCGCAGGGACATGGGTCATTGGGATAGATTTTATTCCTTTTTGAATTGTCAAAATTGATTATATTTGTTGTCTTTCCTGATGGCAATATCTTCTGCCTGTCTTCTCTTGCCAATTCCTTCGGTGTAAATCCCCGATTGAGCAGCATTCTGGTATTGTTCCAGACATCATTTAGCAGCTTCACAACATCGTTCAACTGCTTCTCGCTGTTAATTGAAATCCCTGTCTCCTCCAAAATGTCAAATACATCCTGCATCTCACAATCACCGCTGATTGCAGTCTGAATAAAATTTGCCGTCATCTCAGCCTGCTCCTGAGACACACCCATGCGAATTATGAAATAACTGACAAGTTTTCTCAATTCTTTGTTGTCCGGAAGATACCCTTTTGTCCCCAGCGTAATTATCTCACTCATCGTCGGAATATAATACTTTTTATTTCCCTGCGCGGCAAGCAGCCCTCTGTCATCAGGATAAAGCTCTCTGTGATAAATCCTCTGTCCCGCCACAACAAACTCCCGATACTCCGAAGGCAGATTTTTTACTGCTTCCAAAGTTTCCCCCTCCGTCAGATGTACCTCCGGATTAGTTTTCAGCATGTCCATAAGGACACCCACAGGCATAATTCCGTATAAAAGCCCTGCCGCTCTTACGCAGCACAGCAAAAAACTTAAATTCTTCCTTTTTTTATGAAATTCTTCGCCTTTTATACTGTCATATGCGTCGGCTACATCCTTCGGAACCGTAACAGTACCGTCACTCAGCATACCGATATATCCCGCCCGATACAGATTTTGCAGATTCTCTATCGACACGGCGACATTGTCGCTTCCCGTCTGCGCTGCTTTCTCAAAGGCAGCTATCTCCGAATCGGACTGCCACACAAAATAGCTTTCCATCACAGCAGGCTGCAGCATAAAATCAACCAGCTTATCTATCAGCTTCTGTTTATTACATCCGGTAATTCCTTTTACGCCCTTCTCCTTCGCAATTTCTGCCAAATCTTCCTTTTCAAAGTCTGAAAAGATATCCTTTAACGTACTGTCAGACAAATCCTTTTTCCAATCCATCGACATTTTAAATAAATCTGCAAACGTTTGTATGGACTCTTCCATTCTGTGTTTGCCGGATTGTATGATTTGCGGATTTTTATTCTTATCCTTTTTGGCTGCATTCAAACCATATTTACCTGCAAAATGTTCCTCATAAATCTCTCTTTGGGAACGCCTTTCACCCTTTCCCCATCTGTAGAAAAATTCCTGCTTTAATTCTTCATTTACAGCTTCCATGTCATACTCGTCAGGGTATCCCTGCGACTTCATCCATGCCAGGCGTTCTTCATAATCGGGATGACTCTTGTCACTGATAATTTCCAGGCAGTCATAATATCCATAAATACCACCGCAATCCTCTACGGGGCAATCTCCCTTATATTTCAAAACCTGGGGATAATCATTCGCATAGTCGGATATCACTTTTTCGATAGTAACACGGTGCTGCCAGTCGTCTCCCAAATCATAAGTATAGGTAAACCACTCATTCTCCTCCAGATATTCCCTGATAAAGGTATCCCGCGCTTCCAAATAATCAAAAGGTCCATATCCATCTTCTGCAAACTCTTCTGCATCTTCTATCAGGCGAAGCTCCAAATGATAAAATTCAAATTCAAACAAATGATAGCCGCTCCAACCCATGACCTTGTTCAATATCATACTTAACTGTGAAAATGTAATGCCCGCGGGAACAATTACTCTTCTCCAAATAGGCGGTTTTGCATTTTTAATTGCAATTTTTAACTGGAATGCTTTCATACTATTGTCCTCGGCTTTCGTACTTTATTGAACTATGTCATTAATTACAGAATACTCTGTATATTTTATTACGTCAACTATGTTTCTGCTGCCGGAGAGATATTCTTCATCAATTTTTTCTCTCATTTTTTTCCTCAGAACCTATTTTTTCTTGACATACTAAGCTTCAAATGTTAATCTGACTTCATCATATTTCAATTCTGTTTTTGCAGAATTGGTAAAAAGGTCTTTGGTATTTCACCAAATATTCCTCGTTGTAAATGATACTCCGGCACCTTGATAATTTCATAAAAGACTTTGCACCCAACATAAAATCCCTTATAATATAAGTACTATACTTATAGAAAGGGGTGTGTGAAAGGATGGTAGAATTTATGCCAACTGATATGCAATATAAGGACGGTCTTAGGAAAGATAAATTTTTAAATGATTTAATTATTGAAGCCCTTGAAAACGGAAATACTGAAAAAGCGTTAGAGTATCTCAAAAAAGATAATGAACGCATTGAAAAAGCATTAGAGGAGTAAGCAACCAAACAACTGTAACCTGTAATTATGGTGTAAAGTCTTTTATTAAATTTTGAAGGCTTTACACCTTTTTATTTCTCCATCATAAAGTCTGACAATATGAAACATTCTTTTGCTGTCAAAATAATACCCAAAGGCTCGCTCCTTGACAACTTAATAAAAGGCTTTGCACCAGGCATAAAATCCCTTATAATATAAGTATCATACTTAGAAGAAAGGGGTGTGAAAGGATGGACGAATATATGCCAAGTGATTTACAATATAAAGATGATTTGAGAAAACAGCGTGATAATTGGGATTATGTTATAAGACAATTAAAAGCAAGTCCTAATTTTGAAACAGATGCAAATATGCAAAATGCTTATGACAGAGCAAGTCAGGAATTAAACCGGATAAACGAAAGTTTACAGGATTAAAACAAATCAAATAACCAGCGAATCAGGGTGTAAAGTCTTTTATTAAGTTTTTAAGACTTTGCACCTTTTTATTTTATGTGCTTGCAGGTAATTCGCATCTTATGTAGGCGTCTTTGGTTTTTCACCGAATATTCCTTATTTGGACTATACACAAGCGTACCTTGACAATTTAATAAAAGACTTTGCACTATGCACAAAATCCCTTATAATATAAGTATCAACTTATAGAAAGGGGCTGAAAGGATGGACGAATATATGACTGGCAGAGAAATTGTAAATCTTATAAACAAGTTAGAAGAAAAAGGCTTGACGGCAGACGAAATTATTGAAATAATCAAGTACATTGAAACGGCAGACCCCAAAGACCCAAGTAATAATAAATAAACAAGTAAATAAGTAACTCATAAATTTAGGTGAAAAGTCTTTTATTAAGTTATCAAGACTTTTCACCTTTTTAGTTTGAAGAAAATCATTTTTTGATACAAATATCATTGGTATTTCGCCAATCATCCCAATACAACCACGTTGGCAAAAGTACCTTGACAATTTAATAAAAGGCTTTGCACCTAATACAAAATCCCTTATAATATAAGTATATATTTACGGAAGGGGTGATAAGATGGAAGAAGATAACATCAATTTTGAAGAAATGAAACAATTTAACATTGATTACTATATTAATCTTATCAGAATAAAAAAGCATCAAAAAGAAATAAATCCAGAACTTGAATTTCAATTAAAAACCCAAAAAAATAAGCTTCATTCAATGGGTGTAAATACACAGGATTTTGAATATGAAGAGTAACTGATATGTAATGACCTCTTGTCAAGTGCAAATTAACAGAAATCACCACAAACTTTTATTTAATTGTTTCTG
>CALWSL010000021.1 GCA_944384205.1 uncultured Acetatifactor sp.
ACCACAGTTATCAAAGAGCCAGACGCACAGACGCAGAGCCGATAATACGCAGATCAAAATGCGGTTATCGGCTCTTTTATTTTTTCTCGGATAAATATAAATACCGCTATGTCGACAAACTTTTCTTGACCTTATGGGGAAATAGCAAAGCCAAGAAAAGCCGTCAAGGGTCAAGATGAACGCTTCGCGCCCTTGACGGCTTTTCCCGTCTTTGCTCACAGGCAGACAAGAGGGCGCAAACGGAAAGACCGCTTGCGCCCTCTATCTATCATAGGTGTCTTGTGGTCATTTAGGGGTTAAAAAAGCCTTGATTTATACGGCTTTGCGGGCTCGAAAACAGAGGGGTAAGGTGTTTATATTCAATCCCTCAAAAACGGCGTTCTATTGCGTAACAAAGCGGATATACCGCATTTCGTGATATACCCGCTTTCTGTTATTACAACCTGTCTGTCAGCCGTTAAATAGTTCCTTATCCCTCTTTATCTTGCCATGAGGAAGAGCACCAAGGGACAAGTATGCCCATTAGATGGACTATGGTATAGGTCATGGAGAACCATGCAGTTAAGTATATAATTTAACCCGTTGTGCTAGATAAAAAATAAAGAAACTTCAACAAAATATGCTATCCTATTTGTAGGCAATACAAATACGAAAGGAGGCATCATTATGTTGAAGTTCCAAGACAATAATACCACGATTATAGCAACTTTTGAAGATTTTATTTTAACTGTTTACGTTTTAATCGATGACTTATATCATCAATTCGCTCCACCTGAAGTTACTTCCAGACGGAATATCCTGGATGCAAAATTATCGGATTCCGAAATCATCACGATTAGCATCTGTGGTGAATTGGCTGGTATTGATTCAGAAAATGCATGGTTCTCTTTTGTGAAAAAGAATTACCGCCATCTTTTTCCGAATCTTTGCAGCCGAAGCCGTTTTAACAGGACAAGACGTGCACTTCTCCAGACAACGGAACTGTTGCGTCAGAAAATGGCTTCTGCTTTTTCCATACCGTCCAGTAGATATTTTGTAATCGATAGTTTTCCACTTGCAGTCTGTAAATTTGGAAGAGCACGATACTGTCGTTCTTTCCGTGGTCATGGTGCCGATTATGGAAAATGCCCTTCGAAAAAGGAAACTTATTTTGGCTATAAAGTCCATGCCATGATTACTTTAGAAGGATACATTACCACTTTTGAGATCACGCCGGCATCCACGGATGACCGGGAAGGACTGAGAGATATCGTCGAGGGACAATCGGGTCTTGTAATCCTTGGTGATAAAGGATACGTTGGAGAAGCCCTTGCAAGGGAAATGTCAGAGCAAGGGATCTGCCTTATGGCACTGAAACGTTCCAACAGTAAAACGGACTGGCCAAAATCCGTACGTCAGTTAATTTTCAAACTGCGAAGACGAGTGGAAACTGTATTTTCCCAGTTAAGCGAACAGTTGAATGCAGAAAAGGTGCTATCCAAAAGTTTTCAAGGACTGTGTACTAGGCTTGTCAACAAAATATTGGGGTATAATCTTTGTCTGGTATTAAACAGTATTTTTCATAAAACCTGTGAACTTGGAAAAATAAAACAGCTTATTTTCTAAGATTCAAAAATCAAGTTCTTTAATCTCAGGGGACATTTTGGGTTCTTACAGGTTTTCAATAAATTCAAATTGAACTAACACAACAGGTTAATTTAAGTAATAAAGACAGAGAAAAAAGAAGTATTTATATTGACTTTTATGCCATGTAAAAATATAATTATAAGCATAGAAGTCAATGAAAAGAAAGGGAACTATTGTGGGAGCAACTGAAGAAATTATCAAGATGGCAAAAGAGAATAATGGCACGGTTACTACGGCAATGGTGGTTGCAGCTGGTATCTCTCGTGGAAATATCAAATACCTTGTAGACAAGGGTATGATTGAAAAGTCAGCAAGAGGCGTTTATATTTTGCCGGAGGTTTGGGATGATGAGATTTTTAATTTGCAGAGTCGTTTTAAACGAGGAATCTATTCTCATGAAACAGCATTGTTTCTTTGGGATTTAACTGACAGAACACCGAACAGGTATCACATGACGTTCCCGGCGAATTATAATTTGACAAAGCCCAAAGAAGAAAACATTCGATGTGTGCAATGCAAGGAAGACTTGTATGATTTAGGAGTGGCAGAAGTGCTTACGCCGGGAGGAAATACCGTAAGGGCTTATAGTGTGGATCGCACGCTCTGCGATATTTTACGCCCTAATAGTCATGTGGATATTCAGATAGTGACGGAGGCTTTTAAACGGTATGCAACAAGAACGGATAAAAATATTCCGCTTTTGTCAGAGTATGCAAAAACCTTGAAGGTAGAGAAAAAACTCAGAGCATATCTGGAGGTGTTGTTATGAAAAACGCAATGCAGTTAAAAGCGATTATAAAGAATCTTGCAAAGGAAAAACATATATCCGCACAGCTTGTAATGCAGAATTTTATTTTAAAAGGTGGTTTCTTGATTGCAGCGATGGTGGGACTTGATAGGCGACCAGAATACCAGACCAAGAGATTACTATGATATCTACATATTAGCCAAGCTACAATATGCAAACATAGGACCGGATGCGTTAAAAGCTGCATTGAACGCCACAACAGATAAGCGTGATTCGTCAGCGGTGGTTCAGGAGTATCGTAGAATCATGGATACGGTTAAGAGTAGCGAAGTAATGCAGAGGCAGTGGAAGAATTATCAGAAGGATTTTGAGTATGCAACGGACATTGCGTTTGAGGATGCGTGTGATGTGGTGGTAGAGTTGATGGATGAGTTGATAGTTGGCTAACGACGAAAATAATACATGAAAAAGACGGAGGAGAAAATGCGGTTAGTAAACATAAAAATCCAAAATTATCGATTACTTATTAATGCAGATTTGAAAGTAGATGATAATACTACTTTGATTGTTGGGCGCAATAATACAGCAAAAACATCCTGCGTTGAACTAATAGATAAGGTATTAAAGAATAATGTATTGTCATATGATGACTATCCATCGAAAAATGAGGGTCAATTTACTACTTTTTTTACTACTTTTGAGGTCAAAGATATGCCAAGATATGCCAACTTATGCGGAAAAATGCAAAAAATCAATCTGTCATTAAAACGCCGAGAAGTGCGTAAAATCAAGGAAAATCCACAGAAATTGAGGTAAATATAACAATGATAAAAATACTATTCGTTTGCCACGGCACAAAATGATTGCACAAGCAGAAACACAGTGTTATCAAGGGTTTGTGAGGGTTAACCAAGAAAAACCACACCAATTTTACACCAAGTAATTAGTAGCAAAATAATTATACGAGAATGAGGCTCAAATGCAGAAAGAAATAGAAAAATGTTAAACAGAAAGAAGATGCAGTACAGGTAAGTATTGTATCTTTTTCTTTTCTGGAATTACAACACTTATTGAAGAGTAACTGTAGGGCATTGAATTGCCCATGTGAGCGCGTCTGTGGCGATTTTGGGCGTTGAAAGGAGAAAGAGGGATAGTTGTGCGATGAGAAGCGAAAACGCAAATTTGGGCGAATTTGAAGGGACTGATATTAAGGGAAAAAAATAGGGTCGAAAATGGTGCAGGTTAAAGGAGTTATGCCACCAAGAGGCGGCATAACCCGTGAAACGCCCACCGGCAGAGCCGTTGGAGCATTTGGAGTATGGCATAACTTTTGATGCAATGTTTAGAATTATTATGTCATATTCTCCCAAACAACCGAAAAATAAGGACAAGTAAGGTGAATTTGTTATGCCATAGGTAAAAGCACCAAGGGACAAGCCTGCCCATTCGGTGGACTAAGGTATAGGTCATGGTGAACCATGCAGTTAAGTATATAATTTAAGTAATAAAAACAGAGAAAAAGAAGTATTAATATTGACTTTTATGCCATGCAAAATATAATTATAAGCATAGAAGTCAACGGAAAGAAAGGGTGCTATTGTGGGAGCAACGGAAGAAATTATCAAGATGGCAAAAGAGAATAATGGTACGGTTACGACTGCAATGGTGGTTGCAGCGGGTATCTCCCGTGGAAACATCAAATACCTTGTGGACAAGGGGATGATTGAAAAGTCAGCAAGAGGCGTTTATATTTTGCCGGAGGTTTGGGCTGATGAGATTTTTAATTTGCAGAGTCGTTTTAAACGTGGAATCTATTCTCATGAAACCGCATTGTTCCTTTGGGATTTAACGGACAGGACACCGAACAGGTATCACATGACGTTTCCGGCGAACTATAATTTAACAAAGCCCAAGGAAGAAAACATTCGATGTGTGCAATGCAATGAAACCTTGTATGATTTGGGCGTGGCAGAAGTGCTTACACCAGGAGGGAACACCGTAAGGGCTTATCGAGTGGAGCGCACGCTCTGTGATATTTTACGCTCACATAGTCATGTGGATATTCAGGTAGTGACGGAGTCGTTTAAACGGTATGCAACCAGAACGGATAAAAATATTCCGCTCTTGTCAGAGTATGCAAAAACCTTGAAGGTAGAGAAAAAACTCAGAGCCTATCTGGAGGTGCTGTTATGAAAAATGCAATGCAGCTAAAAGCGATTATTAAAAATCTTGCAAAGGAAAAGCATATATCCGCGCAGCTCGTGATGCAGAACTTTATGTTGGAGCGATTGCTGGAACGAATATCTATTTCAAAATATCAGCAGAATTTTATTTTGAAAGGTGGATTTTTGATTGCGGCGATGGTGGGACTTGATACCAGAGCAACTATGGATATGGATGCAACCATAAAAGGCTTGCCTGTCAATGAACAGACGGTACGGGAAATGTTTGAAGAGATTTGCAAAATAGAATTAGAAGATGACGTAACTTTTAGTTTTCGTAGCATCGGAGAAATTCGAGAAGGTGATGTATATACCGGGTATCGCGTTTCTCTGTCTGCCATTATCCACCAATGGCTGTTCCGTTGAAATTGGATATTACGACAGGGGACAAGATTACACCAAAAGAGATAGAGTATCAATTTAAACTTCTCTTGGGGGATAGAAGTATTTCGGTGCTTGCGTATAATCTGGAAACAATTATGGCGGAAAAACTGGAGACAGTCATATCCAGAGGCGACCAGAATACCAGACCAAGAGATTACTACGATATCTACATATTAGCCAAATTACAATATGCAAACATAGAGCCGGATGCGTTAAAGACCGCACTGAGTGCTACCACAGAGAAGCGTGGCTCATCAGCGGTGATTAAGGAGTATCGCAGTATTATGGATACGGTTAAGAAGAGCGAAGTAATGCAGAGACAGTGGAAGAATTATCAGAAGGATTTTGAATATTGCTCCTGTGTCAAGATTTAGTACAAATTAAAATGAGAAGTTTTGCCTGCTAAGCAGCAGGCAGGGAATTTACCCTCTCATACATTTTTTCGAATTCGTTAGGAGACAGATAGTCACAATGACTGTGAATCCTGACGGTATTATAAAAAGTTTCAATGTATTCAAAAACAAGCCTATAAGCATGTCTGTAGTTTTGAATGTTAAAACGATTAAGCCATTCACGTTTGATTAATGAATGGAAAGATTCAATACAGGCATTATCGTAAGGGTACCCCTTGTGTGAATAGCTGCGTTGCATATTTTCGGTAGCTTCTCTCCAGGCACTTGAAACATACTGACTACCACGGTCAGAATGTATGATTAAGGGCATATCCGTATTGCGGACAGCTTTGGCTTTGTTGATAGTTTCAATAACGGAAGATACTTCCATGTTGTCGGAAAGAGTCCACGCAATGATTTTTCTGGCAAATAAGTCCATAACGCAGTTAAGGTATACAAAGCCGTCCTGAGTCCAGATGTAAGTGATATCAGTACACCACACAGCGTTAGGACGTTCCGGGTTGAACTGCTCATCAAGGATGTTATGGAGTTCATTACTGAAATCAGAGTCTCTGGTCGTAGTGGTCCAAGGCTTGATCCATTGAGCTTTAATACCCATTTCACGCATGTATTTACCTACAGTACGCTCTGAGATGGTTTCGCCAGATTTGCGAAGTTCCTGTGTTATTTTAGGAGCGCCGTAATTCTGCTTAGAATCATCGTAGATTTTCTGGATTTCCTTTTTGACAGTTTCTTTTCGCTGCCGGGCAGGAGAGACCTTACGTTTTAGAAAGGCTCTGTATCCAGAACGGGACACGCCTAAGAATTTCAGCATTCCAGAAGTAGAGACGCGGCGTTTAGTAACTTTAGATGTCTCTACCTTTGCAGAAACTTCTGTATAGATAGCTTCTGTCAGTCTTTTCCCAGAATGCTGATGGCTTTTTTTAACACATCGAGCGCATCCTGAGCATCACGGAGCTCCCGTTTGAGACGGGCGATTTCCTTGGCATCGTCTGATACGTAGTTGCCGGAACCTCTGACAGGAATATCGCCATCATTATCTCTGAACTGGGATTCCCAGCGTGCTAAGGTGCTGACACCTATACCGAGATTTTTGGCGCATTCAACTTGTGTAAGATCAGGATGCTCTTTACGGTAGTTGACAGCATCCAGCTTAAATTGCTTTGAGTGTTGAGTTTTTTTACGTGACATAATGAGTTCCTCAATTTACTACTTATGTACTATGCACAGGCCGAAAGCATACTCCATAAATTTCTGGATGAAGAGCATCCTGATTTGTTGACTTGCAAGGAGCAATGGAGAAATGTGATAGGGATAGATGGGCAGAAGGTGGATTTGCTGGAAGAAAAAAATGCATAAAAATACCCTTGAGGATATCATTTTGATTTCCTCAAGGGTTCTTTATTACTCCTCTTCTTCATCCAGCATTTTGTCACTTGAATAAAAACTTAATGGATTAGTTAACGATTCCATTGAACTAATTTTTTGAGCTACTATCTGTGGTGTAGTAAAATAATCTCCAACCAAGTTTTTAGGTATCAACTTCTCTGTAATTGAAGATGTTATTGCAAACTGCTCCGCCAATCCGCTCATGCTTTTAACCATTTCTAATTGGTCTATGCCTAATCCAATATCCATATAAGATTTTGCAACACTTCCTAAAGCCTCCGTAATTCCACTGTTATAAACATCAATCATTGGTTTTACTATCTCTTGCACTTTGGCATTAAAACCTATTATTACATCTTTAAAAGATTGTGAGAGGAACGTATCTCGCATTTTCTGTCCTATTAACGTAGCAAAACTTCCTAATATGTCTACAACACCATATTCTGTGAAGTTTTCCTCTCTAATTCCCTCAATTGCACTAGTCAAATCACGATTCAATGAATTTAATTTTTTATTTATTGTGGTAAAAGTATTAATCGAAATTGTCTTCTGATGTGCAACATCATTTCTAGTTTGATGTATTTCCAATATCCTACTTTTCCATGAATCCTGACTACCAAATTTACTAAAATGACGTTCCCAAAGGCTAGTTGGACGCATTCCCTCAATAATCTTACATATCTCTTCTTTTGATAATTTAGATAGACTATTAGTATCCAATTGCTCGTTAATTATGGACAAATAATTTACTTCTCTTTCTTCAAATAAATAAGCCTCTAATGTAGCCAAATCCATATTCTCTAATGTTTCATTTAACGACAGTTTTCCGTGTGCATTCTCCTTTAATACACTCAATAAATCTTCTGAAACCGTTTCTGTTCTCCAATTACTTCCATAAGCTTTTGTTAAAATGAATAAAACTAAACTTCTTAATTTACGTTCAAATTCCGCATATTTAGGATATAAACGTTTACAATTGCTTTCTGAAATGCCATCGTAATCACGAATACTATGATAGTACTTTTGCTGCGAAGATTTAAATATTGCATCATCCACTACTTGTAATGCTCCGATTGCTTTATTCACACGCTCCGTTGATGACATTTCCAGAAAACACCTTTCTGAATTCTTTTTCTGAATAATACGATATTCAATCTCCACGTCATTAACTATAATTACGTCTGATGTTCTTTCTTGCACCACATCATCTATTACTTCCAGCAAGATTTCTTGCATTACTTTTGATTCATTCTTTTGTTTTTCTATAAAAATGTAACTCATTTTTATTTCAGCCATAAACCTCACCTTTTCCTTACCCTGTACCTACAACTTCTTCAAATACTCTTCCACATTCATATATGCCACATCTTCCTGTGTCTCCACTCCTGCCTTAATAAGCGATGTTGTAGCACCACGGTATATCACATACTTTCCGGTAATTGTACCATATCTAAATTCAGTATCCTTGCATTTTTGTTCATCCAACAAATGTTTGCACTGCTGTGGAACAACTTCTTTACTATGCTTAATCTCATAGATTTCGCAAGTACCTTCATCCGGATTAAACACCACCATATCAAATTCGCCAATTGCAAACTGTAAGCGGAACACTTCACAATTCTTTTTAGAAAGCTTTGTTTCCAGAAGGACAATATCCTCCATCATTCTGCCTTTGATTTCATCTATTATTCTTTCAGTTACTCGCTTTCGCTCTTCAAAGGATAACCCTCTAAACATATCATCCTGCATAAGCGATTTGATAAGTGCCTCTGCTTGAGAATAACGCATACCAGGCTGCGAAAATGCTGTTCTGGATTCTCTTCGATTATAATCAGACATCCATCTGCTTTCTATTTCCACAGTTAAGTCAAGCAAATCCAAGTATTCTTTTATTTCGTAACGATGTGCATCTTGGATTTCAACCTTTTGTTCTTCCTTATCCTTGATTTCCAGCAAAGATTTCAGCATTTCATTCACTTTAAGAATATCAATACGATCGAGAATATCTGTCGGTTCTTCCCTATCCTTTCGTAAATTGCTTGCTGAAATTCTTAAATCATTTGATTTAAAATCTCTGGTCAATACCTCCATAGTGAATCGATGGTTCATATCCTCCACAATTCTGTTAATTGCGTTGGTTAATTCATTTTTCTCATACAAATCCCGCAATGAACGGAAATGACCTTCATACTTATAATTTTTCAAGGAATGCTGAATATTTCTCGAAATGGCACTGTCAACGTACTCGTCGGTACTCTTCTTAGTGGCAAAAATCATGGCATTATCATTATACTGCTTTCCACCAAGACTCATCGTTCCGCCATATCGAATGAAATCATCAATACCAACAATTCCCAGCACTCTCTCAAATTCGCGATATGGAATAAAAGTTGTATGACACATAATGCACCTGTCATACAACTCCTCATCCTCTGTAAACATAAAGCCTAAGGAATCAGTACCGGAAAGTACTATCTTCATTCCGCTCGCCGCAAATACATCAGAAAACAGTGCTGCACCTTCGATAAAATCATTCAGTAGTGTAACCTCATCGATAAACACATAGCGATAACCTTTTTCTTCCAGAACTTTTAAATCCCGATTCACATCATCCAAGGTCTTATTATCCTGTATCTGAATGAACACAGTTTTACTTCTCATTGATGTATCCATCTCTGATATCAACTGACGTATCAGTGTTGTTTTACCGGTTCTTCTAAGACCATACAAAATATACACTCTATCATGTATATCTCCATAAACATAATCATGAAGTTGCTGGTAACATTCACGTTTTACCCACTTTGCCACAGGCTTTACAAAACGCTCCAGCTCCTCACCAATTCTTACTGTGCATCGAAACTGCGAAACCGGCTTTTCTTCATTTATTTCCTGATTATCTATGTTTTTTATTAAGTTTTGAAGTACTTTCCTGCGTTCGATTTGCTTGGAAAGCTGTTCTAACTCTTCATCCTTCGTCCTTCTGGTATGTTGCTTTCCATCCTCGCGCCATTGATAATAAGCATACTCTTTTCCATTTATTTTTTTATAAGTAATACCGCCTGTTGGCAATGTTTCAATCTCGGCAATAATCTTGTTATATTCTTCGTTTGTCATAGGAAACCCTCCTTATAGGTCTATATTAACTTTTTTAACTTCATTTGTAAAGTTAAAAAGTTAAAATTATGATTTTTTCATATTATTGGCTAATTCACTCAGAAATGCTATAATATTTCCAGTTGAGAAATCTGCGAGGTTTGCACCACACTATAGGGCAAACCTCGCTCACTCTTATCGAATCCTAACGCCTCTTTCATAACTTCTGTCTTTGTCCGCATTCTGTAATTGCATCTCCGCCTTAATACAGGCATCCCGGAATCCATATTCAGAAAAATCTTTCCCATGCATCTCTTGCAGAACAACTTTCGCCTTTTGCTCTGCTATATGCTCTACCTGATTATTATTGCCAAATCCGTCATAGTTTAAGATACCTTCTGCACCTCTAACCAACTCTGCATACTTTTGAATAATTCCTTCGCATTCGGCCTTAGCAATGTAGCCACAGAATGAAAATCCAGTCTGTTCAATCCTTTTCTCCATTCCTTTGTCTAAGAATTCGCTCTGTAAAATATTCGTTTGCGAATGCACAGAGTCTTAAAGAAAGTATATCATAGAATATTGCCTCGAACAAGTGTTTGTTTTGCAAAAACACTCAAAATCTGGTCAAGTCTTATTCAATTTCAAACGGTTTCGTCCTTGTTACAATAGCCTTAGTTTTCGAAGACTAAGCAATTTATAGGGAAGGCGAGGTGATGCAAAAATTATGAATCAAGTAACAGAGAATGAAACAGGAGTTAAAGCAGGTATTCCAATTTGGCGAAAGTATACGCTTTCTGTACAGGAAGCGTCGGAGTATTTTCATATTGGATACAAAAAACTTAGGAAGTTGATAGATGAGCATCCGGATGCGGATTTTATTCTGTGGAATGGCAGCAGACCACAGATAAAACGCAGGAAGTTCGAAGCGTATATAGATGAAAATCTCAGCGCCATCTAGGATAGCAGACAAACGATTTTCGGTAGAAATAGAGCCAGGGTTATGGTATATTAAATGTATCATAGCTCGGCTCTTCAAGTTGGAAAGGAGCAAATGATATGTCATATGATATAAGACGCGACAATAAAGGTCGCAAGCTACTAAACGGTGAGAGCCAGAGAAAAGATGGAATGTATGAGTACAAGTACCTAGATAATGCGGGTAAGAGAAAGTCGTTATATAGTTGGAAACTGACGTCATCAGACCCATTACCTCCGGGAAAAAAGGCATGTGTTCCGTTAAGAGAAAAAGAAAAGCAGATTCAAAAGGATTTGTACGAAGGACTTCGCTATGAAGGTGGAGACATAACCGTCCTTGAACTGGTTAAGAAATATATTGACCAGAAAAGAGGCGTGCGTCATAACACCAAAGCCAATTATAATTTTGTAATTAATATTATTGCAAAAGAAGAATTCGGGCAGAAGCGGATTGATAAGGTGAAGTTATCCGATGCCAAGGCGTGGCTTATTAAGTTACAGGATGATGGAAGAGGATACTCTACCATTCATACAGTGCGTGGTGTAGTCAGACCGGCATTTCAGATGGCAGTAGATGATGATCTGATTCGGAAGAATCCATTTGAGTTTCAATTAAATACTGTGGTGGTAAATGACAGTGTTACCAGAGAGGCTATCAGCAGGGCAGAAGAAAGGGCATTCCTTAAGTTTGTGAAAGAAGATAAGCATTTTGCCAAGTATTATGACGGGATGTTTATTCTGTTTAAAACAGGACTTCGAATCTCTGAATTTTGCGGGCTAACCATCAGCGATATTGATTTTAAGAATAATCGTATCAATGTGGACCATCAGTTACAGAGAACCAGAGACATGCGTTATATTATTGAGGATACCAAGACAACTTGTGGTGTACGCATGATTCCTATGACACCTGAAGTGAAGGAGTGTTTTGAGCGGATTGTTAGCAGTCGTCCGAAACCTAAGGTGGAGCCTATGATTGATGGCAGGTGTGGATTTTTATTTCTGGATAAAAATGAGATGCCGATGGTGGCTTTGCATTGGGAGAAATATTTTCAGCATGTTGTGGAAAAATACAATCGTATCTACAGGGTGCAGCTTCCAAAAATAACTCCCCATGTATGCAGACACACCTATTGCAGTAACATGGCAAAGGCAGGAATGAATCCAAAGACCTTGCAGTACCTTATGGGGCACAGTGATATCGGAGTGACACTGAACACTTACACACACTTTAAGTTTGAAGATGCACAGGCAGAAGTTTTACTTATGGATGAGAGTTGTCGTAAGAAATCCTCTTAAGTGTCGTAAAGTTTTTAGTTTTGGTATGAGTGAGTAAATTGCCGTGGAGGCTGCTATGTCAGCCTCCCAGCAGTAGAAAGTCACTTCTTGAAAAAGGTGCTGTCGTAGAGAAAACTCCGTTACGACATTATTTACGACAAACAAGTGAAAAAATATGCCAAATTAAGCAAATTTATACCGAAATAAGGTTGAAGGTAAAAGTGCCAAAAACACAGTAAAATCAAGGATAAAAAGGAGTTTTAAGGAATGATAAAAGTACTTTTCGTCTGCCACGGCAGGATGTAATAAAAGTGTGGAATGGCTAGTAAAATTGGGCTTTTGAACATTTTGTGATTAAGTTTTTACCTGTGATTTACTTATTCCGATTTTGTAACTAAGTGGGACATGTTTTGGGGTAAGACGGATTGTCAGTAGTGGCGGTCAGTCTTTTATATTTTAGAGTGCGTATAAGGGGATTCAAGTGGACATAGAGAGTTTAGAGATAAAAATATAGGGTACGGGAAGAAAAGAGAAAACATGGGGAAAATACAAAGCAACAGCAGGGATTTTCAATTATTTTATTAGTGTTGTTTTCCTGATTTTTAACCGGAATTGAAATTACTGTTATAAAAATTTCTTTTATAACGGAGGTTCGGTTACATGGAAAACAACATTGTAAATGTATATGGCTACATAAGGGTGTCAACAGAAGGACAAGTCAAACAGGGATATTCCTTAGCGGAGCAACGAGCAGAAATTGAAAAGTACTGTAGTTCCAAAAGTTACAACTTGATAGGGATATTCAAGGACGAAGGTATCAGCGGAGCGAAAGCCAACGAGGACGAAATGAGTATTGAGCGTGACGGTCTGCTTGATATGCTTGCTTCATTGAAAGAAAATAAAATTCAGTATATTGTTGTGCTGTCAACAAACCGTCTGTGGCGGTCAGACTTAGTAAAGGTTCTGTTACACAGAGAACTCAAAAAGAATAATGTGGATATTAAAGCCATTGACAGACCGAATTATTCTATCTACACGCAAAATCCCAATGAGATTTTTGTAAATGGTATGTTTGAACTTTTGGATGTGTATGAGCGATTAGAAATAGCATTGAAATTAAAACGTGGCAGATTGCAGAAAGCAAAGGGCGGTGGATATGCAGGCGGTGGTGCTCCATTTGGCTATGAGTGTCTGCGTGGTGGCAAGAAACTATATGTAAATGCAACAGAGGCAAAAGCGGTACGGAGAATATTTGAGATTAAACAGAGTTTTCCAAAAATGACTTTGAAAAATATAGCAGAGTTGATGAAAACAGAGGGTTACAAGGGGAGAAAAGGTGCTGACTTTAACGCTATGCTTGTAAAACGTATTCTTGACAAGGAAAATTTTTATAGGGGATATTACAATTACGGCGGTATTGAGAGCGTGGGAGAGTATGAGCCGTTACTTTCATAGAAAATAGTATGGGTCTTTATTTGTTATCATTTTGAAAAAATTGCAGTTGATAGATGATAAATTGCAGGAGCAGAAAAAATTTTGAACGGGCTGTTGATAGGAAATTGTACTGACAACAAAAGTAGAAGAATAGCAGTAGGCAGGAAAGAAACAGCATTCAGAAAGGCATGGATGGTACTACATAGTAGATAAAAATTTTGAAAAAAATGTGAGTAGGAAGGGACGTGCGAAAAATATGGAAACATTGGAAAAGGTTTGGGTTCTTTATGACGAGATGTTTTGTGACGAATTATCAATAAAGCTACTGTATCAGAATAAAGATTTAATTAACGAGTTCGTGGATGAAAACGAAAATCCCATTAGCAAAAAAGCAGTAGCAGACTGGATTATGGAGAATTATTACAATGACAGAAAGTTTATGGAGTATTGCGAAGAGGGTAAAGGTAGAATACCCGAAACAGCGGAGCAACTGTATCAATGTAACGAGGAATACAGAAAGAGCGTAGATGAGGAAAGATTATATCTGTTGTGTCTGATTGGCATAGCAGTTACAAAAGTTGCAAATATCTTTGGGGTAAGTCGGCAGACAGTATACAGCAGAATGAAAAACTTTGAGGAAAACAGATTGCAGGAATTTTTACAGGATGGCAGAGTGGCTTGACACTCTGTCATTTATAAATTTGCCAGTCAGTTTGAAAAATAGTGTGGGCGGTGTTCACCTGCTGTATTTACAATATATAATGGGTTCAGATGAATACACCCCGATTCTGAAATTGACTAAATAAAATATGAAAATACATTAGAAGTAATGATTGACAGTAGAATACCACAGCGTTACAATCCCCAAACATTAAGAAGAAGGGAGGGTTTCGTATGAGAGAGAATGCAGGACTTGTAAGGTGTGTGGACGGACTGGAAATGGTGTCATTGCGTTTGGGAAAGTTAAATAATATGATAATGTCACTCTGTTTGGGTATGCAGCAGGAGCACATGGGGCAACAGGCGGTTGATTGTGTGGAAAGTATCGGTTACTGTGTGAACGATATAAGAAGCATAGCGATTGACTGCCTGCAACAGATACAGAAATTACAAAACAATATGGACGAAAACAATAAGCATGAGTGATTAAGTTTACTCATGCTTTATTGTTTTTATGAGAGTTTGTAATGCTTGTATCTGTTCGGGTGTTAAGCCGTCAGTATCAAGTACAACAGATGGTTTGTCACTTGATTTGCCAAGAAGATAATCAGTACTGCATTTATAGAGATAAGAGAGAGCAAGTAGATTTTCAGTACTGGGCGTTCGTTCTCCAGTTTCATAGCCAGAAACGATAGACGGAGAAATTTTTAGCTTTTTGGCAACATCAGCTTGGGAGAGGTTCTGTGACATTCTTAATTTTTTCAGCTTGGTCGATAAATCTTTAATCATAGTGGTGTCCTCCTACGCTTATTGTATTGATATAAACAACACATTAGGAGTGATTAAACAACACTTTAAGAGTTGAAAAGGAACGCGGATAGTATTATAATGGTACAAGTGGAAATATTTTATACCACGGGAAAAGGAGAAAAAACTTATGAAAAGAAAACAACTAATAGCAGTCGGCATTTTAAGTATTTGTTTATTTGCTTCAGCGTGTGGAAGTAACACAGCAAGCACGGAACAGGGTACAGAGAATACTGTAATTGTGCAGGAAATAGATGTGCAGGAAACAGATATGCAGGAGACGGAAACACAAGAAGAGGAGACGCAGGAAGTAGAAACACAAGAAACGGAAACACAAGAAACAGCGGACAATGTTGAAGAAACAGAAAATTATGATAATTATGAAGAACTTGTGTCTGTTCCAGTTGATGGCAGAGATGGAAGTAAAGAAAATCCATATCAAGTAGGAGATAAGATTTATTTACCCAAAATTCTTGTTGCTCATGAAAGTGGAGAAGATATTTATTCTTCAATTACGGTATCTATTGAAGAAGTGACTTCCGAATATGTGAAAATTGCGTTTGAGTTTGGCACGGATTTTCTGAGTTATCAAAGTTTTTCTAGTTGGTATGGTATAGGGGATATGGTAAAGGCACATTGTTGCAACGAAAACTTTGAAATAATTGGAAACACTTTTAACGCATTAAATCAACTTAACGATTCAGATGATATGATGAACTATGATTGGAGTGAAAGCGAAAAGGTTTTATATTATCAAGATTATGAGGCGTTTAAGGGGTGTACAGAGGATACTGCTTATATTCAATTGACATATAAGGTTAATCCTTATCTTTATGAGGAGTCAGAAGAGGCTTTACAGCGTGACTATTATGTAAAGGTTACAGAGTAATTTGAGATTGTATTTTAAGAATAGGAAAACTGAACAGAATATTGGGATATGGGGGCATGGCTAAATGCCCTCACTCATTATCAGAAAAGGTACGATAAAATGAAAAAGAAAACAGCGATTTTAATATTAGGTTTGGCGGTTGCATTATCTGTAGGGGCTTGTGGAAATAAAGATAATTCAATAGAGCCAACAGAGACAACGAAAGCTACTGCTGTTGTGCAGGAAACAGAGAAGCAAGATTATGAAACAGAGGAAGTAGAAACACAGGAAATTGAGACACAGATAGAGGAAACAGAAGAGGTGAACTTGTGGGAACAGGTAGGAATAAAGGACGGAATAGGAACTGTTTACAATGGTGAGACAGTAGAACTTGTTCGTCACGGCGAAAATGCTTGTTGTATATATGCAGGATATGAGTTTGAAGAACCGACAGATTTTGAACAGTTTGCAAATGTTGATATCTGTTATCAAGATGTAGATATCAAATTACACGTTGAGGAAAGTCATAATTGCAAAATATTGTTGTCCGGCAACTATGAACTGGAAGAAATAGGAAGTTTTAATAATGAGTGTGGGAAATATTATAATTTAATGGTTAATGGCAGTTGTATTGCTTGGATTGATGTGGAAGGAGATAGCCCGGAAACAGCATTGGAGAATTGCAAAGTTAATGGTTTTACATTGTACCCTGTTGAAGGAATTACGTTAAATGGATATGAATTCAATGATTTGCAGATGTGTAATGTGGTAAATTATTTTGGAAATCCAAATAATGTGGTTTATTACGTTTATGATGAAGGATGCTATGATATTGATTATGGCAATGAACAAATTTTATATTCGTATAGGGAAGAAGTTGACTACATAAGCTACAGCGAAAAATATGGGAGCCTTGTTTCATATTGCAACGCTTCATCGTTAGATTTTTTTACAAAAGATGGTAAAAGTGTTGACACAATACAAATATCATTATTACTTAGCAAGGAAGAAATTCAATGGCAAAAAGATTTGGAACAGCAAGACGTGACAATAGAAGAAAATGAATAGGAGAGCGACATATTATGAAAAAATTGATGATTGTAACAGTATTGATTTTTGCACTTAGTACAATAACAGCGTGTGAAAAAACAGAAAATAATCAACAGGAGTATTCGCAGAACGTTGAAACTATTAATGATTTGCCCTCACAGGATGAAATAGACGGAGCGTTTTACATGGTGGAGGAAGCTGAACGGCAAGATAATTATGATGGTGCGGATTATACGAAAATAGAAATTCCAGTAAAGGTGTCATTGACTGCCAGTGAGACTACTCCAATAAATTTATGCGTACCAGAGGAATACTATGTTGATACATTACAAGTACTGGACGGAAACGCAATAATAAAATTACAAGCGTATGCGAACGGTATTGCAGAGCCATATTGGATATATCTGAAGGTCGGCATTCGTAAAACAGAGCAATTAGATAATGGAGCGGACAGTTCGGCAGAGGAAATAGCAAATTCACAGTATGATTTGAAAAATAATGAGTTCAAGGGGTATTCGATTGAAAGAACATTAACAGGGGATGGTGATTCTTATAAGTTTATTTATGAAAATGAGGAAGAGGGGTGGTATATAGATGGTGACGGAATTAATTGCAGACCAATGCGACACGCAATGAAATATTTTGAGCAAAGTGGATATACCATAGATTTGGATTTAATATCATTCAATGACAGTAGGGAAGAGGGTTCCAGTAAGTTTTCATATTCCTATATTTTGAACAATGAAGATATTGAGTATGACATTTTGGATTCGATATTCATTGAAGTACAGTAGTTTCCTATTTGAAGCCATTGCAACATAATGTTGTTGTAGTGACTTCTTTTGTAGTTGCTGTCCTTTTAATATACATCATTCTTAGATAAGATATATGTTTTTTGTAAGAAGAAAACATCATACAAGCAATATTTAAGGAGGCACATATTATGGGAATATCATTCAAGAGTGCAAGAAAAGACAACATCATAGGCATGGTTATGATTTACCCCGACGGACATCCACGAACTGTACTTATGGCAGAGTTGCCAATAGACGGAGACTGGCGTGCAGATGTAGACTTCTTTGATGAAGTTGAGAACGCATACAAAAAGCGTTTACGCAGAGCATTAAGAAGATAAAACAATATTATCAAAGTAAGAGCATTGCCAGTTGGTAGTGCTTTTATTTTTGCAAAGCTACATAAAATTGCTACATTTTTAGGGACTAGTGAGAAGGCAGTTAGGAGCGTATTTTTCAATTTTTATTGAAAATTTATATCCTTTGAGAGTAAACTTATAAAAATGAAAATGTGAATATTTTGAAAAAAATGTATTAGAAATTTTTGTGGAAAGATTGAAAAATTGTACTAAAAAATTATGTGGGAAATTTAAAAAAGTGTATTAGAAAATTTTTGCAAAGAGTTGAAAAGGTATAAAATGTCAGGATTTTAAGGTTTTTTAGAAAAAAATTAAGGTTTATGTGTCAGAAAATAAGGGGATTGAAAAGTTTGACTATGTGCTTTTTCCTCAAAAAATGTGAATAAAAAGTTGAAAATAAATTGATGCAGAAAATGACAGTTAAAGGGTAAAAATAGTAAAAAAATATAAGGAACACATTTAGAAAAAATGTTTTTGTTTGTATACGATTAGCAATGAATGCGGTAATTTTATATTACTCTACAAACTCCACAATTACACAATAAATTTTGAGATAAAACCCCTTGTATTCCGTCAATAGCCCTGTTGAGCTGTCAGCGTTAATATGTATTTGTAAGGAAGTAGTAATAAAACAAATAAAAAATGCAAAAGCACGGAGGTAAAGAATTATGTGTACATTTTTAGTGAACGGGAACTACTTAGGTCAGCGTCTGATTGGTTATGACTGCTACGATTCCAAGTCAAAGGGCTTTATCGGCATGAGCGAAAAACAGATTGCGGATAAATTGAAAAGAGGCGAGCGAGTTTACGGTTTTACACTTGTTACAGAAAATGAAGAGGATAAACTGGTTCTTGATGTTGACGGCTTCAACATGACGAACTTACAGTTAAAAAGTGGCGTGAATAATCTGTCATGGCTGAATGAAAATTCTGACTGTTGTGATATGAATATTGGCTTGATTGTAGTAGCTGTATTTGTGGAAAATGGTAAAAGAGTTTATGAGACGGTCAATGCCCGTCATGCCCGTGTCACTTATGAAGAAAGCAAGTTGCGTATGCTGATGGAAATAGGCGTATCGGTTGGAGGGGTAAAGTTAGAAAAGAATAAACTGGTCTTATGTGAGGGTGTTGAACTCTTTGGCGAAGTGAAAGAAGGTGCATAAGGAATAAGCAATAATAGCGGATAAGAGTTTGTTGGAGCAGTCTGACAAACTCTTATTTTTGCATTATCTGCATTTATTAGAAAAGGTGTTGCTGTTAAATATGTTAATGGGAGTGAAAATGTTTCTGTGTTGCTTTTGTAAACTGTTGTTGTTGGCATTCTGCCATAGTAACCAAAATAAAAGATGATTTTTGGTTGCACAGATAGTATAATGGGGTTCAAAGGATGGTGTAAAATGTCATGGCAGAAACAAAACGATACATTTTAGATAAAGACAACGGCTTTAATGTAATAGTAAATTTGTATATTATACGATATTTATATTCACACATGAAGAAAGCAGCCTGTTTTGAGATAGTGGATAGCGAGAGAAAAAAATCAGTGGATTTTTATAATAATGTGGTTGGAATTACAAGACAGCGTATATCAAGAATGTTGCAGGGTGCAAGATTTGAAATGTCTGCCGAAGATAGGAAACGTCTAAGCGGTATGTTTGGAATATCAGAAAACTATTTTGAACGGGATGGAATTTGTTTTCAGCTTGGCAGACTGGAGAAAACGGACTGGGAATGTTATTTCAATGACCGCTACGATGCAGGATATAACGTATATGATTATGACAGAATAAAAAAACGGCATATTTCCAATGTTGAGGAAACTCTAAAGGTACTTTGTTCCAAAGGGGCATTGGAACGAGATTATGAAACGAGTACACCAATTTATTATGTCTATTATTATTTTAAAAACGGAGCAACCTATACAGAAGAAAGTAATCTTACAAAATTTTTGAAACTGCTGTCGCAGTTGTCATTTTCAGATTGGGAAGAAATTGAGGATAACGTAGACAGTTTGGAGCATTACCAAGGTTTATTAGAAAAACACAGCCATTATGTAAAGGTGGTAGCAGAATATAAGCGGTTAAAAGAGAAAAAATAGGCAGTCAGACACGAGAGAGCGTATACATTTGGAGTATATGCTCTTTTTTTAATGGTGGTACATATAAAAACAATAGCATAACAAATAGAAGCGAATGGAGTTGCAAATAACGTATAAAATGCAGATAAATGTATTATTACAAATAAAACAAGAGGCATATTTTAATGGGTATTGTCACGTTATAATAAGCACATAAGGTTGAAATAGAGAGGAGATGAAAAAGACTACATAGGGTAGAAGTATATCGTACCTTGACAAAAAGTAGGCTGTACATATCTGCTGGTACGGAGCAGGTATGTATGGACGGCTCATATTGAAATTATCAGCGACAACGGATGAACCCCGACCGTACCAAGGGGGAAGTCTGTCAATACAACAAACCTTATGATGCAGAATCATAAATTAACTATAAATATAACAGCTGTTAATCATGCAAGTGACAGTTGAGAAAGGGAAAAATCATGGAAGAAGTAAAACACAATGCTCTTTTAGAGAGCGAAACGCTAGGAGCAATAGATGAAGCTGTTAATATTCTTGGCACACAAACAGGGGTGTTAAGCAATGCCTTGAAGCTGATGGATGGGAAGTATGGCGGTGCATTTTATGTGCGGTACATCTGTGACACAGGCAGAGGCTGTGGATGGTTGCAACTGATAATCGAATACCCAACTGGAACGGTGCAGACACAACTGCTGTGTAAAAATGTCTGCAAGATTAGCAGTTATGAAGAGGATGGCTTGGGAGAGGTCGAAGGCATTTCTTATCAACATAAGCCTAATGGAGAAATGGCAGTTTATAAACCACATATCACGGATAGTATGCGTAGTGGATTTTATGACAGTATGCGAGTGTATGAGCGTCCTAATATGCCTATTCCGATGAGGGTGCTGTGGCAACGTATTGTGGAGAATTACGCAGAAATACCAGTCTTGGAGTTGACAGTCAAAAGCTCTTTGCAGGATGTTTATAATGCATTGATAGAGTATGGAGAAGATTTCATTCAGCGTGACATTTCAAGACTCGGAAATGGATATATATTGCTGACGAAAAGTGAAGTAGAGGAGACTGTTTCCAAACTGGGGTATTCTTTGCAGGAAGTGCGTACAGAATTTGCACTTCGTGGTTTATGGGTAACCGACAAAAATACTGGTGGTTATCAAAAAACTAGAAAAGTTGACAAGAAAAACTGTAGGTTCTATGCGTTGAAAACAGAATTGCCAAGTGATAAAGGTGCAGAGTGCAAAGCAGTTGACAATGTTGCGTATGCAGAGACGATTCCACATACAAAAGAAAATGCAGAAATTGAAAAGTTAAAGTCTGAACTTGCTAAAATGAAAAAGGAAAGGGACGAAATGACACAAATTGTGTGTGAGCGAGTACCTGATTTAACACAGCAGGAAATAATGAAAAAACTACTTTAAAATGAAAATACCATAAAACATAGTAACCCAACAGAACGAACCAGTGATATTGAGATATTATTGGAGGTTCAAAATGAATCAAGAAATTAATGTGCCGCTATGGCACAAATACACGCTTACGATTACGGAAGCCAGTGAGTACTTCAATATTGGCGAAAAGAAACTGCGTCAGATGGTGCAGGAAAATAGCAGTGCTGATTTCCTGCTTAACAACGGTGTGAAAGTACTAATCAAGCGAGAAAAATTTGAGCAGTTTCTTGATGAAACGTGCAGTATTTGAAATTCAAAAATTACCTTTAAAAAACATTTGCAATTCCCTTTAGGTGGCGTTACAATCCCCCACCCAAAGGGAATAAAAAAATAAATTGCAGGAGGACAAGGCTATGGCAGAGAGTTTCAAAAGAAAAGACAGCAGAGGACGCATTTTGAGGGAGAACGAGCAACAGAGAGCAGACGGCAGATATATGTATGCGTACAAAGACCCGACAACAGGAAAGAAAATGTTTATTTACAGTTGGAAGTTAGAGCGCAACGATAAGACACCGGCAGGGAAAAAGATTGACCTGTCATTGAGAGAAAAAGAGAAGCTAATAGAAAAGGATTTGAGAGACGGCATTTCCTATAAGGCAGGCGGTATAACGGTGCTTGAACTGGTGGAGCGGTATATCAGCCTAAAAACAAAGGTACGTCCGACAACGAGGGCAGGATATAGGACAGTAGTAAATGTGTTAAGAGCAGACCCATTTGGGCAAAAGAATATTTCTACAATAAAGACATCCGAAGCGAAAATGTGGTTGATTAGTTTGCAGGACGGCGGACGCAGTTATTCATCCATACATAGTATTCGTGGAGTAGTAAGACCTGCTTTTGCAATGGCGGTGGAGGATGATTTGCTTCGTAAAAATCCATTCGATTTTGAATTGGCAAAGGTACTGATAGATGATTCTGTCAAGCGTGATGCACTGACACCAAAGCAGGAGCGGGATTTTTTGAAATTCATCAAAGAAGATGAATATTTTAGTCAGTTTTATGACGGGATATTTATTCTGTTAAAAACAGGCTTGCGTATCAGCGAGTTGTGCGGTTTGACAATTCGTGATATAGATTTGCAGGAGCGAACAATAAATGTGAATAAGCAGTTACAATATACTGGTGGAAAGAAAGCCTATATTGAGCAGACAAAAACAATAGCAGGAACAAGGGTGCTTCCAATGAGTGACGAGGTGTACGAAGTATTTAAGCGTGTCATTTCAAGCAGGAAGAAGCCCAAGGTGGAACAGATGATAGATGGTGTCAGCGGTTTTCTGTTCTTGGATGATAAGGGAAAACCAATGTTGGCATACCAGTGGGAAAAGAAGTTTCAACACTCTGTTGAGAAATATAATAAAACCTATAAGGTGGAATTACCCAAGATTACGCCCCACATATGCAGGCATACTTATTGTACAAATATGGCAAAATCGGGAATAGCAGTTAAGACTTTGCAATATCTCATGGGGCACGCAGATATAGCAACTACAATGAATGTATACACACATCTCAAATTAGAAGATGCCAAGGACGAATTGGAACAACTGAAGGTAAGGGAACAGCTTAAAAAGGAGATGGCATTGGTGGATATGGAGTATGCCAAGAAAGAATTAAAGAGAGTAAGTGTAGTTTAGAAGAAGTCAGTAGAAAAAGGGGCAGAGGTACAAAAGTGGGAGATAAAAGAGGCAAAAGTACACACTAGATGAATAATCGATTTTCATCCCCCAGTTCATCTTTTTGAAATTTATTCGAACATACGGTTGACAAATAATGGAAAAGGAAATATAATGTTGTTAGCACTCAAAAGACGCGAGTGCTAACAACTGCTTTCCGTTGAGTAATTAAAAGAGTATTACCGGGTACCAGAAATTTAATTATTATCAACGTTCATTTATAGATAAAAAATTTGGAGGATAAAGAAATGTTGAATCAAACAGAATTAATTATCAGAAAAAAATGGAGGTATTATATTGACGAAATTGATGGTTAAAGAAGAAAAACTGAATAAGGTACTATTTACAGAATATTTTGGAGTGAATAGGGAACAGAAAGATTTAGAATTTGTAAATATTTATGTCAATGCAGATAAAAAATTTTTTCTAGACCCTGCTAAGTTACTTGATTTTGATGATGCAATGAGCATTCAGATGAGTAATGTTATTATAAAATATTTTGAAAAGCTCTTACAATTCATAATAAAACAAGATGAATTTAATAGTTTGAAGTTATTAAGTGAGTTGAGAGAACCTAAAGAAACTCATTTAGGATATGCTACAAATGGGTATACTGGTAATGCAGTAGGTGGAATAAAGGGAGAGAAGATTTATAGAAAATTGTCTGAGAGTAATGCTGTAAAGACAGGACTTCTAAAAGATTTGGAAGAAAGTGCATTATTGGTAGAGGGAATTAATAGGGATATTATTTCGGACATGACGGTTATGATAACGAAGAAGTATTTGATAGAATTTACACAGGCTCAATGTAAAAAATATCAAGTACCAATGAGTAAAGCTAAAGTAGGTAAGATATGGGATGAAAAGCAAGAATATTGGGTGGAAATAGAAACAGAGTTACCTATTTATGATAATAAACCGATGATATTGGTTCCAAAGAAAATTGTAACAGATAAATTGATGTTAGATAGTCAAGACTTTTATCGTAATGAGTTATTGAGCTTTGTACAAGATGAGTTAATGCGTGCTGATAGAAGTTTGATAATCGTGTTGAAAAATGGAAAGAGACAATGTGCAGTAACTAAAAAGCAATTGAAATCTGATAAGCAATATAGATACTCTAAAGAGTTAATATATAGGATTGTCCAAAAGCATCCCGAGTTATTGCAAAGGTATCGACATCGAAAAAAGAATATATCGGAAGATATAGATGAAAAGCTAGAAGAAAATTAGAACATATGGGTAGTATGCTATTGGATACCCGGGATAGCATACTGCCTTTTTATTTTGAAATAGGACGTAATAAGTGATAGTAAGTAAAAATGGTTATCAAGTAGTGTTTAAAAGCAGTCGGTAGAAAAAGGGCAGAGGTACAAGTGGTAAATTTTACTTCCATTTGTACCTCTTTTACCTACCAAGATAGGGTAAAATATGATAAGATATACCAAGAAAGGGTTCTAAGGGAAAATGCTTGGAACACTAGGAAATACAAGGAAAATCGAGGTTATACTAAGATATGCAAAGAAAAATAAAAGTCCTCATGGTTTGCCACGGCAATATCTGCCGTTCTCCCATGGCGGAATTTATCCTAAAGGACATGACCCAAAAACGAGGCATTGCAGACTGCTTCTATATCGCTTCGGCTGCCACCAGCACGGAGGAGATTTGGAACGGTGTCGGCAATCCGGTGTACCCACCCGCCCGGGAAGAACTTGCCAAACACGGCATTAGTTGTGCAGGGAAACGAGCGGTGCAGGTATGCAAAGCAGATTACGAAAAATACGATTATCTTATCTGTATGGACGGGAATAATCTGCGGAATCTTAGCCGTATTATCGGAGCGGACAGGGACGGCAAGGTAAGCCTTTTATTAGATTATGCCGGACGGAATGGACAGGCAATCGCAGATCCCTGGTATACAGGAAACTTTACGGCAACATACAAGGATGTGTCAGATGGCTGTGAAGGGTTTCTGCAATATTTAAAGGAAAACGGTAAACTGTAGAATTCTGTTTTTGCTTTCTATGGACAGGAGAATAACAATGATACGCGCAGTAATTTTTGATATGGATGGAACACTGATAGATACGGAGAAATATTACAGGGTATTTTGGAAAAAAGCCCTTCAGGAATTCGGGTATACAATGACAGATGAGCAGGCGTTATCCATGCGCAGTCTGGGACGCCCCTTTGCTCCGGAAAGGTTGCGGGAGTGGTTTGGCGAGGAACTGGATTATCAAAAAGTGCGGCAGCGCAGAAAAGAACTGATGGAGCAATGTATTGAAAGAGAAGGGATCAGGCGCAAACCGGGTGCGCTGGAACTGCTTTTTAAGTTAAGAAAACAAGGCGTCACGACGGCGATTGCCACGGCAACTGATTTGGAGCGCACGGAAAAATATTTGAAGATGGCAGGTTTGGATGGTTATTTTGATGAGATTATCAGTGCCACTATGGTAAAAGAAGGGAAACCCTCTCCCGATATCTATCTGTATGCCTGCGGGAAACTGGGACTCAAACCGCAGGAGTGCATTGCTGTGGAGGATTCTCCAAACGGTGTGCTTTCCGCATACAGAGCGGGCTGTAAGGTAATTATGGTGCCTGACCAGACAAAGCCGGATGGGGAAATGCACAAACTTCTTTATGCCTGCGTAAATTCTTTATCAGACATTGGTCCGGACATGTATAATTCCCTTGATTTTTAAATATCAGCGTGTTATTATTTTAACGATAATGAAAAAGCGAGAGTTCCGCTTTTCCAATAGATGAGAGAAAAGAATCCTTGAAGATAAGGGATGCCCGAAAAGGGCGGAAAGGGATGTAAGAAATGAAACAGGGTTTTGATGACATCATTGCAAAGGTTAAAGAGTGCGGCAGAAAGACGGTAGCCGTATCCGTAGCGCAGGATTCAGCAGTGCTTGAGGCGGTAAAGGAAGCTAAGGAGCGCGGCATCGCAGACGCCATTTTAGTAGGCGATGAGGCGAAAATCAGGGAAATTGCAGCTTCTATCAACATGAATCTGGAAGGCTATGAAATTATTGACGAGCCGGATATGATTCAGGCTTCTTTAAAGGCAGTAAAGCTTGCGCATGAGGGCAAAGCCGATATGTATATGAAAGGTCTGATTGATACTAAGAACTTTTTAAAGAGTGTATTGGATAAGGAGGTCGGTCTCAGAACCGGCGGCGTGCTTTCCCATGTATGTGTATTCGAGATTTCCGGTATTGACAGATTGTTATTTTTAACTGACGTGGCATTTATGACTTATCCTACACTGGAGGATAAGGTGAATATTATTAAGAACACTTTGCCGGTATGTAAGGCTTGTGGGATTGAGAATCCGAAGGTGGCGCCGTTGGCGGCTGTTGAGGTGGTAAATCCTAAGATGCCTGCAACCGTGGATGCGGCAGAGCTGACCCGGATGTGTGAAGAAGGCGAGCTGACCGGATGTATTGTAGACGGTCCTCTTTCTCTGGATCTTGCCATTGACCCTGAGGCTGCTATCCATAAAGGGGCTACGGACCGTAAAATTCAGGGAGATGCGGATATATTGTTATTCCCTGATATTCATGCGGGCAACCTTGTATACAAGGCAATTGTACATATGACAAAGATGAAAAACGGCTGTATCTTAACCGGTACAAAGGTTCCTGTTATTTTAACAAGCCGTTCCGATACGTTTGAAACCAAGGTAAATTCCATCGCTCTGGCTGCTGTTGTTTCTGAGCAGATGAAGAAAACATCAAAATAATGTTGGATGATTTTTTGGAATTTGTGCTTGAAGCGGCAGTGGATATTGTGGATGCTGCCGTGACATTAAAAAGTGAAAAACACAGGAGGAAATATAATATGTCTATCAAAAGTTTAATTATCAACCCTGGTTCCACCTCCACCAAAATCGGTGTGTTTGAGGACGAAACCTTATTGTTTGAAGAGACTTTAAGGCATTCTACCGAGGAAATCAGTCAGTATGCCTCCATCGTAGACCAGAAGGATTTCCGCAAGAAAATCATTACCGATTTATTGGAGGAGAAAAATTTCGATATTAAGTCTCTGAATGTTGTTGTAGGTCGCGGCGGTATGTTAAAGCCTATCCCCGGCGGAACCTATCAGGTGACGGACGAGCTGTTAGAGGATTTGAAGGTAGGAAAACAAGGACAGCATGCTTCCAATCTGGGAGGTATTCTGGCAAGAGAAATTGGTGACTCCATCGGCGTCCCTTCCTATATTGTTGACCCTGTAGTGGTTGATGAGCTGATGCCTGTTGCGAGATACTCCGGTGTGCCTGAGCTTCCCCGTACCAGTGTATTCCACGCATTGAACCAGAAGGCGGTTGCAAAGAGATATGCAAAAGAGACGGGAAAGGCTTATGAATCACTTCGTTTAATCGTTGTGCATATGGGCGGCGGTGTATCTGTCGGCGCTCACGAATACGGCAAAGTAGTGGATGTATTTAATGCGCTGGACGGTGACGGGGCGTTTTCCCCCGAGCGTGCCGGTGCAGTGCCCAGCGGCGCTTTGATCAAAATGTGTTTTTCCGGTAAGTATACTGAGAAGGAAGTATATAGCAAAATCGTGGGAAAGGGAGGCTTTAACGCATACCTTGGAACCAACGATATGCGTGACGTTGTCAAGAGAGCCAATGAGGGAGATGCCAAAGCAGCAGAGGTAAAAGAGGCGTTTATTTATCAGGTAGCAAAGGATATCGGTTCCATGGCATGTGTGCTTAAGGGAAAAGTAGATCAGATTATTGTAACCGGCGGTATTGCATACAATGAGACTGTTGTTTCCGGATTAAAGGAATATGCAGGATTTATTGCACCTTTCACTGTTTACCCCGGTGAAGATGAGCTGCTTGCATTGACCCAGGGTGCCCTTCGTGTGCTGAATGGGGAAGAAGAAGCAATGAAATACTAAGAGAAAAAGTTATGTGAATACGAAAGGCTGTACCGTAATGCGAATTACCGTGCAGACTTTTTAGACAACCATAGTAAAAGGGAATAATCTTGCACGGAAATAGAGCATGGAGGATGGTTTGAAAGAACATGAAAGTGAATAGAAAAATCAATATGGATATTTCCCCCACGAAACTGCTGTTGGGTGGATATTGTATGATTATTCTGATTGGGGCGATTTTGCTGACATTGCCCATTGCATCGAGAACTGGAGAGAGTACGCCGTTTTCTGACAGCTTTTTTACGGCAACCTCTGCGACTTGTGTGACAGGTCTGATACGGTATGATACATATACGCATTGGTCATTATTTGGGCAGTTGGTAATTATCGGACTGATTCAGATAGGCGGTGTGAGTTTTATGACCGTTGCCATTCTTGTGATGGTGCTGGCAAAGCGCAAAATCAGCCTAAGCCAGCGCGCCATTATGCAGGATTCTATCTCGGCGCCGCAGTTAGGCGGTATTGTAAAAATGACAAAGTTTATTGCACTGGGGACAGCGGTCATAGAGCTAATTGGGGCAATATTGTTAAGTTTTTCTTTTATTCCCAAATTCGGTGTGGCAAAGGGAATTTATTTTTCGTTGTTTCATTCTATATCTGCATTCTGTAATGCAGGGTTTGATTTGATGGGGGGAACGACGGGGGAATGCTCTTCTCTGGTAGGAATGGCGGACGACTGGTATGTCAACATCATAATTATGAGTTTGATTGTAATCGGCGGTTTGGGATTTTTTGTATGGCGTGACCTGGGAATTAAAAAATTCCGTTTCAGCAGGCTGAATCTGCAAAGCAAGATGGTGCTTAGCCTGAGTATTGGGCTTGTGTTTGGTGGTGCCCTGATTTTATTCTTTTTGGAAAACGGACATGAGGCATATGCTGGGATGTCCGTGAGTGAGAAGATTCTGGCGAGTTTGTTTCAGTCTGTAACAGTCAGAACGGCTGGCTTTAACACAGTTGATCTTACGGCGATGACGGAGGGGGGAATATTTTGGATGATATGCCTGATGTATGTGGGCGGTTCCACAGGGTCTACGGCAGGCGGTATAAAAACGACAACCTTCTGGGTGCTTTGTGTCAGCATTTTTACTACTTTCAGACGAAAAAAAAATATAGAGGCGTTTGGGCGAAGAATGGAAGAAAATATTACGAGAACGGCATCCTGTGTATTTATGATTTATCTGTTGATGACAACATCGTCCGCTGTTGTGATTTCGGCATTGGAGAATATTCCGATTCTGACGGCAATGTTCGAGACAGTATCGGCAATGGCGACAGTAGGCGTAACATTAGGAGTCACATCAGAACTTGGGATGATTTCCAAGTGGATTATAATTCTTCTGATGATTTGTGGGCGGGTAGGCTCTATCACCATGCTGTTGGCTTTTTCGTCAGAAAAGAAAGCAAGAAATTCCAGATTACCGTTGGAGAAAATTCAGATTGGATAGAAGGAGAAAAATTATTATGAAATCAGTTTTAATGATAGGCTTGGGACATTTCGGGCGTCATATGGCAGAAAAACTCATTGAAAACGGGCAAGAGATTCTGGCGATTGATATTGATGAGGAAAGAGCGGACGATGCGGTGGGCATTGTACAAAAGATTCAGATAGGGGATGCCACAGAGGAACGTTTTATGGAGACGTTGGGGGTGCGCAATTTTGATTTGGCAGTGATTGCTATCGGTGAGAACTTTCAGACCGTATTGGAAATTACGGTATTGTTAAAGGATTTGGGATGCAAATATATCATTGCCCGTGCCACGAGGGATGTGCATAAAAAATTGCTGCTCCGAAACGGGGCTGATTATGTAGTGTATGCAGAGCGCGAAGTGGCGGAGCGTCTTGCAATTAAATTCGGCGCGGATAATATTTTTGACTATGTGGAGCTGACGCCGGAAATAGGCATTTATGAGATAGCCGTCCCCAGGAAATGGAACGGCAAAAGTATGGTTGATTTGTCTGTGCGTACCAATTATCATGTAAGCGTACTGGCAACCAAAAAAGAAGGAAAAATTTTCCCGCTGCCTCATCCTACGCATATCTTTGAAGAAGAAGAGAGTATCATGGTTATGGGAACCATGGAGGATATCAAAAAAATCACCTGACGCAAGTCGGGTGATTTCTTAATGACAATATCAGAATATACTAAATAATTTCGATAATCGTTAAATCAGGGTGTTCTGCAAGATTCACATATTCTCTGCCACACTGCACAATCGGGCGGGACAGCTTATCTTTGTTGATATAAATAATATCCCCCTCTCTGCCGTCACTTAAAAGGCAGCGGCTTTGAATATAGGTACTTACCACATTCTCCAGAAAGGTCAGCAGATAATTTACATCGTAACGCTGATAGCCTTCCGCCTCGAAAATCTCAATGGCGCGGAAGGGGCAGAGTGGACCGCGGTACACGCGGGCAGCCGTCATGGCATCGTATACATCGGCAATCGCTACCATCCGTGCATATTTATCAATCTGATTACCAACCAAGTGCATGGGGTAGCCGGTGCCGTCGTTTCGCTCATGGTGCATCAGGGCGGCAAAGCGTACATGCTTGTCTACATCCTGAGAGAGCAGCAAATCATAGCCTGCGATGGGATGCTTCTGTACCTCCGCATATTCCTCGGGAGATAATTTGCCGGGCTTGGAAATAATTTCATGGGGAATCAGCATTTTGCCCACATCGTGGAACAAGCCGCATGCGGTAGCAAGTTCTATTTCATTTTGGTCCAGATTTAGCCAGGTGGCAAGAACATTACAGATTAACGCAACATTCATGCTGTGGGTGTAGGTGGAGTCGTCAAATTCGTGCATATTTTGCAGCATATCAAGAACGCCGACCTGTCCGCTTCGATTGGCAACCATGTTGAGGGCGCTTTTTAAGAGAGTACCCACATCCAGCTTAATGTTTTTTTCTACCACACGATTCATTGCATCGTGAAAACAATCAAGATTTAATTGATAATCTTCTTTAAACTGCAGGAAATCCTCGGAATTCTTCAGCCGCTCGGAATAGGAGGGAACTTTCGGCGCAGGAGGAACCAAAGAGATATCCGGAATCGAATCCTCCACACAGATGCTCATCACTCCATATAAATCCAGTTTTGTAATTAATTTGTCTGTTAAAACAGTTCCCTTGGGGATGAGAAGCTGATGATGAAAGCTTAAGACATCTTCAGCAACGGTCATGCCGGGAATTAACTGTAATTTCGATAATCGTTTCATAGACAAACTTATTCCCTGTTTTAGCTGTATTAGAGAGTAACACTATAATAATTATACTTTTTTTCTTGTGTAATGTCAATTTTAACATATTTTTCACAATTTGTTAATGACTTAACCGTAAGCTTAGTGTTGAATCTGCTTTGTAAATCTGTTACAATATGTTTTGGATTTACGTAAAAATAAGTGTATCTCTCAGATACACGGATGGGTAAGGAAATCATAATGAAAGTAGTAGAGAAGATATTTGGTACACATAGTTCCAGAGAGCTGAAACGTATTATGCCGCTGGTGGATAAAATCGAAGCGCTTCGTCCATCCATGCTGGAGTTATCTGACGAAGAACTGAGAGCGAAGACAACAGAGTTTAAGAAACGCTTAAAAGAGGGTGCCACTTTGGACAGCCTGTTGCCGGAGGCATATGCAACGGTTCGTGAGGCAGCCAGACGAGTGCTGAATACGGAGCATTACAGAGTACAGTTGATTGGCGGTATTATTCTTCATCAGGGTCGTATCGCAGAAATGAAAACAGGTGAAGGTAAGACGCAGACTTGTCTGCTGCCTGCTTATCTGAATGCGCTGGAGGGCAGGGGAGTTCATGTTGTCACCGTCAATGACTATCTGGCAAAGCGTGACGCCGAGTGGATGGGACAGGTACATGAATTTTTAGGTCTGACGGTTGGCGTGGTTTTAAACAGTATGACCTCAGAAGAGAGGAAAGCCGCATATGCGTGCGACATTACCTATGTAACCAACAATGAGCTGGGGTTTGATTATCTGCGTGACAATATGGTGATTTACAAGGAACAGCTTGTTCTCAGGGACTTGCATTACGCCATTATTGATGAGGTCGATTCCGTTTTGATTGACGAGGCGAGAACACCTCTCATTATTTCCGGTCAGAGCGACAAATCTACGGCATTGTATGAAATGTGTGATTTGCTGGCGCGTCAGATGCAGCGCGGCGATGATATGCAGGAGCTTTCCAAGATGGATGCCATTATGGGAGTCGTGCAGGAGGAAACCGGAGATTTCATTGTCAATGAGAAGGATAAAGTGGTGAACCTGACTGCAGCAGGCGTGGAAAAGGTAGAGCGTTTCTTCCATATCGATAATTTTGCCGACCCGGAAAATCTGGAGATTCAGCACAACATTATTCTGGCTCTGCGGGCGCATAACCTGATGTTCCGTGATCAGGATTATGTTGTAAAAGACGATCAGGTATTGATTGTAGACGAGTTTACCGGACGAATTATGCCCGGACGCCGCTATTCCGACGGACTGCATCAGGCAATCGAGGCAAAGGAGCATGTGAAGGTGAAACGGGAGAGCAAGACCCTTGCATCCATTACCTTTCAGAACTTCTTTAATCTATTTGAAAAGAAGTGCGGCATGACCGGTACCGCTCTGACAGAGGAAAAAGAATTCCGTGAGATTTACGGCATGGATGTGGTGGAGATTCCAACCAATAAGCCGATTGCCCGTATTGACCATCAGGATGCTGTATATAAGACCAAGGCGGAGAAGCTGAATGCCATTGCGGATGCGGTGGAAGAAGCCCATGCGAAAGGACAGCCGGTATTGGTGGGTACCATTACGATTGAAGCCAGTGAGGAAATCAGCCGTATGCTGACAAAGCGTGGTATCCAGCATAAAGTATTGAATGCGAAGTTTCATGAACTGGAGGCAGAGATTGTAGCGGACGCAGGTATCCATGGCGCGGTTACGATTGCAACCAATATGGCGGGACGTGGTACGGATATCAAGCTGGATGAGGAGGCGAAAGCCGCAGGCGGACTAAAGATTATCGGTACGGAGAGGCATGAATCCAGACGTATCGATAACCAGTTGAGAGGTCGTTCCGGACGTCAGGGAGACCCCGGTGAGTCCAAATTCTATATCTCCCTGCAGGACGATTTGATGCGACTGTTCGGTTCCGAGCGGTTGATTAATATGTTTAACACGCTGGGGATTCCCGAAGGACAGGAAATTGAGCATAAGGCGCTGACTAATGCCATTGAATCTGCCCAGAAAAAGATTGAGAATAATAACTTTGGCATTCGTAAGAATCTGCTGGAATATGACCGTGTTATGAGTGAGCAGCGTGAAATCATTTATGATGAACGCCGCCGCGTATTAAACGGCGAGAGCATGAGGGACGTTATCTATAAGATGATTACGGATATCACTGAGAATTGTGTGGATATCAGTATCAATGATGATGCGGATGTGGAGGAATGGGATTTCAATGAGTTAAATACCCTGCTGCTCCCCACCGTTCCCCTGAAGCCGGTAACTGCGGAGAGAGTGCAGAAAGCAAAGAAAAACAGCTTAAAACAGCAGTTGAAGGAGGAAGCCGTAAAGCTGTATGAGAGCAAGGAAGCGGAGTTCCCGGAACCGGAGGCAATCCGTGAGATTGAGCGCGTAATTTTGTTAAAAGTAATTGACCGTAAGTGGATGGATCATATTGACGATATGGAACAACTTCGTCAAGGTATCGGATTACAGGCGTATGGTCAGCGAGATCCGTTAGTAGAATACAAGATGAGCGGATATGAAATGTTCGACCAGATGACACAGAATATCAGGGAAGAGACTGTCAGACTTCTGTTCCATATCAAGGTAGAGCAGAAGGTAGAGCGCGAGCAGGTGGCAAAGGTAACCGGTACCAACAAGGACGATTCCGCGCCAAAGGGACCTGTAAAACGCGAGAATGCCAAGATATATCCCAACGATCCCTGCCCCTGCGGAAGCGGCAAGAAGTATAAACAATGCTGCGGCAGAGCGAAAGGTAACTCTAAGATGTGAAAGAACCACAACTAAGAGTTACTGTGTTTCGCTGGGAAGAACGCTGAAGCGTTCTTCCCAGAAATATAAATATATCAGAAAGAAGGTGACGTTAAGTGGTAGAATTAGACCAGATGAAAACAGAAATTTTGACCTATGAAACACCATTAGCGGAAGTGAGGGATTCACTTTGACTTAGCAAATAAGTCGAAGCGGATTGAAGAACTGGAAATGGAGATGGAGGCACCCGGATTCTGGGATGACCCTGAAAGCTCCAACCGGAAAATGAAAGAATTAAAGAATTTAAAGGACACTGTAGAGGAATGTAACAAGCTTTCTACCCAGTATGATGATATTCTCACGCTGATTGAGATGGGCTATGAGGAAAATGATGAGTCCATGATTCCCGAGATACGCGGTGAGCTGGACGAATTTATAAAAGAGTTTGAAGAGCTTAGAATCGGTACATTGCTTGCAGGAGAGTATGACAAAAATAATGCCATACTGAAACTGAATGCAGGAGCGGGCGGCACGGAGAGCTGCGACTGGTGCAGTATGCTCTACCGTATGTATACCAGATGGGCGGAGCGCAAGGGTTTTGCCGTGGAGGTGCTGGATTATCTGGACGGTGATGAAGCAGGTATCAAATCTGTAACCTTTCAGGTAAACGGACTGAATGCGTATGGCTATCTGAAATCCGAAAAGGGAGTACACCGTCTGGTGAGAATCTCACCCTTCAATGCGCAGGGAAAGCGACAGACCTCTTTTGTGTCCTTGGATGTCATGCCTGAGATTGAGGAAGATTTGGATGTGGAAATTGATGAGAAAGATTTGCGCATCGACACCTACCGAAGCAGTGGAGCAGGCGGTCAGCATATCAATAAGACCTCCTCTGCAATCCGAATCACCCATATTCCTACAGGTACGGTAGTGCAGTGCCAGAACGAGCGAAGCCAGTTCCAGAATAAGGACAAGGCGATGCAGATGTTGAGAGCAAAGCTGTTTTTGCTAAAGCAGGAGGCAAATGTAGAGAAGCTGTCTGACATTCGCGGCGAGGTCAAGGATATCGGCTGGGGCAATCAGATTCGTTCTTATGTATTACAGCCCTACACCATGGTAAAGGATCACAGAACGGATGTGGAAACCGGTAATGTGGACGCTGTTTTAGATGGCGCTTTGGATATTTTCATTAATGGATATTTAAAATGGATTAGTGTTTCAAAGGAATAAAAAAGAGCGTTTTGCCTGTTTGGGCGAAGCGCTCCGACTAATATGCGGATGGCTCGCAAAATGAGTCATCCGTTGTTTTTTAAGCGAATTGGTCAAATTTTGTTCCCGTCTGGTTCTCGGCAGGATTCATAAGGTCCAGAAAGAACAGCGTGTAGGTCATATTTTTATAAGGAATTAGCCAAAGGTAGCCGATGGAAAGAGAGAGAACACACAACAGCTCCAGCGGAAGGAAACTCAACTGGATATAAAATAATCTCCTTTTGTGTCCTTTCATAATGCGGAAACTGAGTTTTATCAATTCCTTTGCACTGTATTGCGGGAAGTCCAGCATCAGGAAAAAAACCTGAGACAATGCCAGCGAGATGGGAATTCTCACTGCTATCCCCAAAATATAGCAAATCACCATCGGGAGTGTAAACTGAAATACATAATCAGTGGGCTGCGTGTAACTACAAATCTGATAGGGAAGCATACACAGGTTATTCAATATGACGATGACTGCGGAAAGCGCAAGAGATTTCTTAAACTGCCAGCGGAAACCGAAAAACAAATCGGATACGGAATGACGTTTGCCACAGGCTATATTCAGGAAAAAGAGAGAGATTCCCGCTTGAAATACCGTGCTGAAAATACTGAACACTAAAGTGATAACCAAAAGTAAAATGTTATAAAATCCTTCATTGATCTGGGAATCCCTCATTATGTCAATCATCATGGCAGGCACAACAATCAGCATGATAATAGGAAAAACCATGGCAAATGTAAAAGCGAGTTCCAGCAATGGTGATACCAGCATGGCAGAGCCGAATTTTCCTTCCAGTTTTTCTTTTGCCATGTTTTTCAGTTTTGAGCTTGATTGATATTGTTTCATAATTAAGTCGTCTCCAACAAGTCTATACTGCGTAATCCGCATTCATTCCTTTATATTTCATTTCATCTGTAGCTTTCAAATCCTGCTGATAAGGATTTTCTTCATTATAATATTTTATCTGCGTGTCTGTAGTGCCGCCGGATACATAGGAACGACCACATTCAGGGCAGACAGACATATGAATGGATACCGTGGCGCGGACAACTTTTCCATTGTTTGTCGCAGCTTTAGAGTACGCATTTGCCACATGCTCCTGTTCGTGGGAGCGCACCGCCGTGCTTGCATTCTGAGGAGAGATATGGGTAGGGGACTTGAAGGATACCATCTCGTTGGAACCGTCCACATATTTGCGGTTCTTACAAGTCTGGCATTCTTCGGAGGGGTCTTTCATACCGCTGTTTTTCTTTTCGCTGTCAAACAGTGTTGTCCTGTTATCCGTATCGGATATCTGACCGGTATAAACATGGTTTCCATAAGAAGAACCATAGAAAGAGATGTTGACCAGGGGAGATAAATATGCCATGATAATGCCTCCTTTACTCGATTTCAATTCCGTAATTATTTTCCCAAAACTCTGCAAAGTCTTCTCCGTAGATTGCTTCGTAAACAGTGTCCAGTTCCTTCCGGAAGGTCTGGTCTTGCAGCATACTGGGTAACTGCACAAAAACAGATATTATCATCAGGACGCTCATGAACAAACCGATGCAGGAAGTCACAATACCGGCGATGCTCATGGAATCCGTTGCCCTTCCTTTGCGGCAGGTGAGGATGGCGAACAGGATACCCAGTGCACCAAATGGAAGGGAAAGCCCCAAGCAGGACAAAACAACAGAGCAGATACCGCACACCATGGAAGCGATGGCAAAGCCGTTATTTTTTTTCCGGGGCGTGGGCTGCCCATAGTAGTTTTGATTGCGGTTATTTTGTCCGTTGTTGTATTGATTGTAGTCCATTGTAATCAAGCCTTTCCCAATTTCAAACCTCTTCTGATATTACTCTAACATTTTTTTACGGATTAATCAAATAAATGCTGTAAAAATTCTTTAAAAAATAGATTTTTTCCAGTATAATAAACTGGTATGGAAATCAGCGTGAAAAAAGAGGCGGATTTCCGAAAAGGATATGCCCGCAAGGGAAGAAAGGTATTGTTACATATGGATATCATACTGAAATTAAAAGAAGAACTGAATGTGGAAAAATGGCAGGTGGAAGCTGCGGTGAAGCTGATTGATGAGGGAAATACCATTCCTTTTATTTCCCGTTACCGTAAAGAGGCAACAGGCTCATTGAATGACGAACAGCTTCGTAATCTGCATGAGAGATTAGCGTATCTGCGCAATCTCGAAGATAAAAAGGAACAGGTTTTAAACAGCATTGAAGAGCAGGGGATGCTGACGGAGGAATTAAAGGAAAAAATTCTGGCAGCCCAGACCCTTGTTGTAGTGGAGGATTTATATCGTCCCTACCGTCCTAAGAGAAAGACCCGCGCGAGTGTTGCGAAGGAAAAAGGTCTGGACGGACTGGCGCAGTTTTTGTTACAGCAGGACGCACAGGCGCCGATAGAGGAGGAAGCGGCAAAATATGTTTCCGGGGAAAAGGGTGTTGCTTCCGTTTCGGAGGCGCTGCAGGGAGCAAAGGATATTATTGCAGAGAGTATCTCCGATGAGGCAGACCACAGACTCTATATCAGAAATATCACGATGGAGGAGGGCATCATCACCAGTACTGCCAAGGATGAAACGGCAGAGAGTGTGTACGAAATGTACTACAACTTTGAAGAGCCTGTAAAGAAGATTGCGGGACACAGAGTGCTGGCGTTGAACCGCGGCGAGGCGGAAAAGGTATTGACTGTAAAAGTCAATGCCCCGGTAGAACGCATTATTCAGTATTTGGAGAAAAAGACTCTGACCTGTGACAATCCTTATACTACCCCTGCATTAAAGGACGCCATTGCAGACAGCTATGACAGATTAATCGCACCTGCGATTGAAAGAGAAATCAGAAATGAGCTGACCGAAAAAGCGGAGGATGGTGCGATTACGGTTTTCGGCAAGAACCTGGAGCAGCTCTTACTGCAGCCTCCGATTGCCGGAAAGGTAGTGCTGGGCTGGGATCCTGCATTCCGCACCGGCTGTAAGCTGGCGGTGGTTGACCCTACCGGTAAGGTGCTGGATACCAAGGTGATTTACCCGACTGCGCCCCAGAATAAGGTGGAGGAAGCGAAGGCGGAGCTTAAGAAGCTGATTAAAAAGTATAATGTGGATTTGATTTCCGTAGGTAACGGCACGGCTTCCCGTGAATCTGAGCAGGTCATTGTGGAACTGTTGAAGGAACTGGACAGACCTGTACAATACGTGATTGTGAATGAGGCAGGGGCGTCCGTATACTCTGCAAGTAAGCTTGCCACAGAGGAGTTTCCCAACTTTGATGTGGGACAGAGAAGCGCGGCGTCCATTGCCCGCAGATTGCAGGACCCGTTGGCTGAACTGGTCAAAATCGATCCGAAATCTATCGGCGTGGGTCAGTATCAGCATGATATGAACCAGAAAAAACTCAGCGATGCGTTAAACGGCGTGGTAGAGGACAGCGTAAACAAGGTTGGCGTGGATTTGAATACTGCATCCGCATCCTTGTTGGAATATATTTCCGGTATCAACAAAACCATTGCAAAAAATATCGTGGATTACCGTGAGACAAACGGACGTTTTACCAACAGAAAGCAGCTTCTTAAGGTGGCAAAGCTGGGTCCCAAGGCTTTTGAGCAGTGCGCGGGCTTTATGCGCATTCCGGACGGCGAGAATCCGCTGGATGCCACAAGCGTACATCCTGAATCCTACGAGGCGGCAAAAAAGCTTCTGGATAAGCTGGGACTGACTATGGAAGATGTCAGGGAAGCCCAGAAGAAGGCGGCAGCACAGAAAAATACGATAAAGAAGGTGCCGACAGAGCCTGTCAGGAAGAAGCCTGCGACGAAACAGATACAGATACGCAACACCAATACCGCCATGGGGAAAGCGCTGGCGGCAGCTATGGACGGTATGGTTCTGGATGGTGATGCGGCAGGGGCAAACAAGGGCGGACAAAAAGATAACTCACCGGGCAGTATGCAGAAAGAGGAAACAATAACCGTTTCCTCCTTAGAGAAACGCATCAGGAACAAGAAGCTTCTGGCAGAAGAGCTTGGTATCGGCGAGATTACCCTGACAGATATCTTGAAGGAGCTGGAGAAGCCTGCCCGCGACCCAAGGGATGATATGCCAAAGCCAATCCTTAGAAGCGATGTGCTTGATATGAAGGATTTGAAGCCGGGTATGATTCTGAAAGGCACTGTTCGAAATGTTATTGATTTCGGTGTATTTGTGGATATCGGTGTCCATCAGGACGGACTGGTTCACATCTCGCAGATAACAGACCGTTTTATTAAGCATCCGTTAGAAGCAGTCAGCGTAGGAGATATAGTAGAGGTACAGGTGCTCAGTGTGGATGTTCCGAAAAAGAGAATCTCACTGACAATGAAGATAAAACCGGATAAGTGTTGACATGGATTTCACAATGGAGTAATATATGGTGGATGATATCCTCACCATTCAGGATGTCTTACATAAGAAAATTCTTCGGGGTTGGGTGAAATTCCCTACTGGCGGTAATACATTGCAAAAGCACAAGGCGAAGCAGATGTGGAGTCCGCGACCCATAGCAAATGCTATGGCTGATTCGGTGAGAAGCCGGAACCAACAGTAAAGTCTGGATGAAAGAAGAAAATCGGGTATGCGAGTACCCGATCTTACTACATGTATATTTATTTCCCCCGAATCTCAGGATTCGGGGGATTTTGTAGTTCGCGAAGAATTTTCCTGCAAAAATTAACAGGTGTTTAAAAACATCGGAAATGGAGGAAAATGAAATGAATGGTTTATTTTCAAGTGTGGCACAGAATGTTTCTTTTGTGCTGGAATTTATTGCGGTAATTGTGGCATTGTTTGTGGTGGCGCTTCTCTTGGAGAAGGCAGCGCAGAAAAAGCGAGGCGTGAAGGAGCCTGTGTTCGGCACCAGAAAGATGGCAATGGTGGGTATGTTTTCCGCTATCGCCATGATTTTGATGCTGTTTGAATTTCCCTTGCCTTTTGCCCCCTCGTTTTATGAGCTGGATTTCAGTGAGCTTCCCATTTTGATTGGAACCTTCGCGTTTGGTCCTGCGGCGGGCGTAATGATGGAATTTGTTAAAATTCTGCTGAAGCTGTTCGTAAAAGGCACGTCAACTGCCTTTGTAGGTGATTTAGCAAACTTTGTGGTAGGATGCAGCTTTATTATCCCTGCATCTGTTGTGTACGCATTCCGCAAAACCAAGAAGGGGGCAGTCGGCGCCTGTATTTTGGGAACGCTGGTTATGACTGTCTTTGGCACGGCATTTAATGCAGTTTATCTGCTTCCTGCTTTCTCAGAGCTGTATGGTATGCCTTTGTCCTCGATTCTGGAAATGGGTACGGCGGTAAATCCCTTTGTAACGGAAGGCAGTATTGTAAGCTTTGTGGTGGCATGTGTGGCGCCCCTTAATTTCATCAAGGGAGCCAGTGTTTCCATTATTACGCTGCTGATTTATAAGCCTTTAAGTCCGATTATCAAGACAGGACATAAAATGTAACATCGCTTGAGCATGAAACCGTCCCCTTCCGGGGGCGGTTTTTTAGATATGTCTATAGAAAATCTTTAGAAATTTCCCTGTATTTTTTTTAATATTTGCTTATAAGATAGGAAAGGTGTTGAAAACTTATAAAAAGGAGTTGACAGAGGGTAAAAGCTACTGTATTATATGTGCAGTACAATGATACAATAATACAACCGAGTGAAAGGCGCTGGAAAGAGAGGGAGAATATGAGCGCATTAGTTGAAATCAGGGATGTTTGTAAGATTTATAACCCCGGAGAAAATGAAGTAAGGGCACTGGATCATGTGAATGTCACGATTCGGGAAGGAGAGTTTGTGGCAATCATCGGTCAGTCCGGCAGCGGTAAATCTACATTGATGAATATGCTGGGATGTCTTGACGTGCCGACAAGCGGACTTTACATGCTGCACGGGCATGATGTGTCACAGCTTGATGACGACGAGCTGTCCGATATACGAAATAGAGAAATCGGATTTATCTTTCAGGGCTTTAATCTGATACCGAATTTAACTGCCCTTGAGAATGTGGAGCTGCCGCTGATTTACCGCGGTGTGGGCAAGTCGCAGCGGATGAAGCTGTCAAAACAGGCGCTTGAGAAGGTAGGATTGGGACACCGTCTGAATCATAAACCGGCGGAAATGTCAGGCGGTCAGCAGCAGCGTGTAGCGATTGCGAGAGCGATTGCACAGGCGCCGCCGATTATATTGGCGGATGAGCCTACCGGAAATCTTGATTCCCATTCCACGCAGGAGATTATGGGAATCTTGACGGAATTACATAAGGACGGCAGAACAGTGATTCTGATTACCCATGATAATGAGATTGCGGCAAGAGCGAAGCGGGTTATTAAGATAAAAGACGGACGTGTTGAGGCAGATTCTGAGATGGAGGAAGATTATGAAAAAGGAAAATAACAATCAGGTGAAAAGGAAGAGGAAAAAAGCCCCAATTATTATATCGGTGGTAGTGATACTGTTTGTAATTATTCGTCTGGTGAGCTGTGCATTTACACCGGCAGAGACAGCGCTTGTGACCACAACCAGTGCCATAAGAGGAGAATTACAGGAAAGCATCAGCACCAGCGGTACGGTTGCCAGTGAAATGAAAAAGATTTTCTTTGCCCCGGTAAGCGGTACGGTTGCTGATGTTGCCGTAGCAGCAGGTGACGCCGTGGCAGCAGGAGATATCCTTGTAAGTTATAATATGGAAGAGATGGAGAAGGCGCTGACACAGGCGACATTACAGCAGAAAAAGAGTGAGGCGGGATACAATGGTTTGCTGACAGACAATTCTGAGAATCAGGCAAAGCTGAATGAGGCAAATACCAATCTGGAGGTTTTAAATCAGCAGATTGCGGATAATGAAGCATATCTGAAACAGCTGCAGGAGAATCTGGACCAGAACCAGAGGGTAACTGCCAATAAACTGGCAGATGAAAACTACAATCTGAACAACCAGCTGCAGCAGCTTCAGGAGGAATTAAAGGAACTGGCTCAAGACTCCCGGGAATATGCGGATAAGGCAGCGCAGATTCAGGAATTGACTGCCAAGCTTTCCCGCAACCAGTATGTACAGTCCATGGTTTCTTCTTCCGATTATGTGGCAAGTATTCAGAGTGAAATAACGGACGTTCAGGAGAGAATTGCGGGATACGAAGAGTACAAGGCGCGTATGGAAAGCCAGAAGACCACCAGTGAAGCAGCGGTTCTGGATGGCTATGATAAAACCCAGTATGAGGTAGATCAGGAGCTGGCAGCAATGACATATCGTGAAGCAGAGACAGATTATTATACTGCAAAGCAGGGAATTTGTGCAGAGTTTAACGGAATTATTACAGAGTGCAATGTGGTGGAAGGAGCGCCTGTTGCAGAAGGCACTCAGCTCTTGACTCTTGAAAGCAGTGATAATGTGAAAATATCCTTTAGCGCTTCCAAGAGTGATATTGAAAAGCTGGAAGTGGGACAGCAGACAGAGATTACCATTTCAGGTCGCACCTATGAAGGTCAGGTACAGAAAATTAACAGAATGGCAACCCCGAATGCTTCCAACACTCCTATGGTTGGTGTGGAAGTACATATTAATAATCCGGATGAAAATATTATTCTGGGTATGGATGCAAAGCTGGAAATCTATACAAAAAAGGCGGAGAATGCTCTGCTTGTTCCGGTGGAAGCTATCAATGCAGACAGAGATGGGGATTTCCTGTATGTGGTAGAGAACGGTGTTATTGTAAGAAAGCCCGTTGTATGCGGTATCTCATCGGACAGCTTTACGGAAATTGTGGAAGGTATTACAGAGGAAGACCAGATTGTTCTGATTGCGTATACCGATATTGAGGAGGGTATGGCGGTTACCGTTATGCCGCAGCTGCAATAGGAGGCTTACATGACACAGGTATGGGAATACATTAAAATTGCTTTGATGAATATTAAGAGCAATAAAGGTCGTTCTTTTTTGACTATGCTGGGCATCATTATCGGTATTTCATCTGTCATTATGATTATTTCCATTGGAAATGGCGTCAAAGGCGGTATCAACAGTGAATTGAATGCCATGGCGGGAGGGCAGATTTATATTTACTCTTATGGTGACAACGACGAAGGGATAGAAGTGGAATTTACCGATGAAGATATAGAGGCTATTCTGGAAAAGGTTCCAAATGTGAAGGCGGTTACGCCGCAGTGGGGATTTTCAGGAACCGCAGACGGAAGAAAAGGAACCTTTAACTGTTCTGCAACCTTTGGTATGTCAGGAATGGAATATTCCAGTAATGATCCGATTATTAAAGGAAGATATTTTACGGACAGTGACTATTATTCAGCAAATAAGGTCTGCGTTATTACGGAGAGCAGTGCAAAGCTGCTTTTCGGTACGACGAATGTGATTGGCATGACCTATGATTTTTCTTTGTATGGAGTGACACAGGAATTTACGATTATCGGTATCAGACAGGATAATGCGTCCATGCTGTCCGGTATGATGATGACTGATACAGTGTCCATGGAAGCGCCCCTGTCAGTAGTGTCATCTTCATATGGCTTCTATGTCACAATGAATGATCTGCTGATAATCAGTGATGGCGCGGAAAATGCGACACAGGTGGCGGCAGATGTGGTCCGTCTGATGGAGAACAGACATGATGTACGAGGAAAGAACGCAATTCAGGTACAGAACTTTAATGACTACATGAGTCAAATGGATCAGATACTCAGTTATATCACAATATTTGTAGTGTTTGTTGCGGCAATTTCATTATTAGTAGGCGGTATCGGCGTTATGAATATTATGCTGGTGTCCGTGACGGAGCGCACCAGGGAAATCGGTATCCGCAAGTCGTTGGGAGCACGAACCGGATCGATCCTGCTGCAATTTCTGTCTGAGTCGGCAATCATTACATTATTGGGAGGAATCATTGGTATTTTGTTGGGCGTAACCGGTGCATATGGAGTCTGCTCGCTAATTGGATTTACCGCACAGGTCAATGTCACCACTGTGCTGGGCGCAAGCATCTTTTCTTCCGCAGTCGGTATCTTTTTTGGCATCTATCCCGCCAGAAAGGCAGCAAAGCTCAGTCCTATCGAGGCGCTGAGACATGAGTAAATAGAACTTGCATTTTCACAAAAAAACCTTATAATGGAATTAATTCAAAAAAGCACCTACAGCGTAGGTGCTTTTTAAACGATAATAAACTAGGTAAAGAGTGTGAGGTAAAAATGGTAGAGCTGGATGTAAAAATAGAAGCGGGAGATTTATATGATTTTATGCTGATGCACTCCTACAGCAAGCCGTCAGGGCTGATGGGGAGCGTGTTGGGAGCTGTGATGGTTATAGTGGCTCTTTCTACAAAACAATGGATTTTTTTAATCGGGGGAGTGGTACTTCTTTTGTATCTGCCGTGGGTGCTTTTTATCAAAAGCAGACAACAGGTATTGGGAAATCCCGTGTTTAAACAGCCTTTGCATTATGTGTTAGATGAGAACGGCGTAACGATTTCCCAAGGGGAGACAGAAGAGACCCAGAGCTGGGAGAACATGGTGAAAGCAGTTTCTACAAGCAAAAGCATTATCCTGTATACCTCACGGGTCAATGCCACAATTTTTCCGAAACGTCAGATGGGCGATAACAAAGCGGCTGTTATTGAAATAATTTCTACTCATATGCCGCCTTCCAAGGTAAAGATCCGCGCATAAAGGCGTGAGCGCGGAAGCTGCTAAAAGGCAGAATACAAAACACAAAAAACAAAACGGGATTATCAAAAGAATGAATATAACAGAAATGCTTTCTAAGCAGAAAAAAATAGTAATGGAAACAAACAGCGCAGAGGAAACCTTTGCCATTGGTGAGAAAATCGGGCGGGAATGTGTTCCGGGGCAGGTTTATACTTTGATTGGTGATTTGGGTGTGGGAAAAACCGTTCTTACTCAGGGGGTTGCAAACGGACTTGGAATCACCGAACCGGTGAACAGTCCCACCTTTACGATTGTCCAGATTTATGAGGAGGGCAGAATTCCTTTTTACCATTTTGATGTATACCGCATCGGTGATGTGGAGGAGATGGAAGAAATCGGTTACGAGGATTATTTTTACGGAGAGGGTCTGTGCCTGATTGAATGGGCAAATCTGATTGAAGAGATTCTTCCGGGGCATTACGGACGGATTACGATTGAAAAAAACTTGGAAAAAGGATTCGATTACCGTAAAATAGTAATAGAGGCAATCTGAAAGGCTGGATGTTTGTTATGAAGATATTAGGGCTGGACAGCTCAGGATTAGTGGCAAGTGTGGCGATTGTAGAGGATGAGGTTTTGCTGGCGGAGTACACCACCGATTATAAAAAGACCCATTCCCAGACACTGCTTCCCATGTTGGACGAGCTGCGCAATATGATCGAACTGGATATGGAAAGTCTGGACGCGATAGCCATAGCGGCAGGACCGGGTTCCTTTACAGGACTCCGCATTGGTGCGGCGACTGCCAAGGGTCTGGGACTGGCACTGAAGAAGCCGCTGGTAGAGGTTCCGACGTTAGAGGGACTTGCCTACAATCTCTGGGGAACCACTCATTTAGTCTGCCCGCTGATGGATGCAAGAAGAAATCAGGTTTATACGGGAATTTACGAATTTGTGCCGGAAGGCAGCGGGAGGAAGCTGCAGACAGTGGAAAAACAGAGTGCAATCGATATTACGGAGATTATCGCGAAACTGAATTCCATAGGCAGGGAAGTGATTTTCCTTGGGGATGGCGTACCGGTATACCGCAAAGTAATGGAAGAGCAGATTAAGGTGCCGTTCTCATATGCACCGTCATGTAACAACCGCCAGAGAGCGGCAAGCGTAGCGGCTTTGGGAGCTGTATATTTTGCGCAGGGCAAAACCGTGAGCGCCGCCGGGCATCAGCCGGAATATTTGCGCAAGAGTCAGGCGGAACAGGAAGGAAAGAAATTCTAAGATGTCAAAGTACGCCATCTAAGAATTTCAATGTTCCTTCCAGGAAGAATCGCAAGCGATTCTTCCTGAGGTGGAGAGAAGTTCTATGAATATAACAATCAGAGAATTGCGAGAAACGGATATCGAAGCGCTCAGCAGAATAGAAGCTGCCTCCTTCAGTATGCCATGGTCGGCCAGGGATTTTGAGGATTTGTTATCCAGATCCTATTGCATTTATCTGGTGGCAGAGGTTGACGGCATGGTAGCCGGCTGCTGTGGAATGACGAATATCTGCAATGAAGGAAACATTGATAACGTGGTGGTGGCGGAAAGCTTTCGGGGACAGGGTATCGCCCAGAAACTAATGAGGGAATTGATTGCACTGGGAGAGAGCATGGGGATTGAGGCGTACACTCTGGAGGTGCGTGTCAGCAATGAGGTGGCAATCCATGTTTATGAGAAAATGGGGTTTGTATCGGAGGGGGTCCGTCCCCGGTTTTATGAGAAACCCACGGAGGATGCCCTGATTATGTGGAGACATTGACTGCAATCGAAAAATAAGGTTTTTTAGGGAACAATTACCACATAAACGCCTCTCTGTTTTCATTTATAATATTTCTGAAGTTTCTTTTAAATTAAGATTAAGTTGAAAGAATTGCAGAAAGTGGAGGGTAAGATGCGTAAATATGAGAGTGAATCAAATGGACAATTGGTACAGGTTATTTGCAATCAATGCAAAAAAGAATTAAAATTAGAAAACGGATATTTGAAAGAAGGCTGCTTTTCGGCAGACTTTGTTTTCGGATATTTTTCTGATAGGGATGCTTTAAGGCACAGATTTGATTTGTGTGAAGACTGCTATAACAAACTGATAGCAGGATTTCAGGTTCCGGTAGAGGAAATATCGGAAAATGAATTGTTATAATTTGGGCAGAGCCGGTTCTGCCCGGAGGGATGGAAAGAAATATGTTAGATGTTTGTCTGTTGGGGACAGGAGGAATGATGCCGCTGCCGTATCGCTGGCTGACCTCCTTGATGATGCGCTATAATGGAAAAAGTATTCTGATTGACTGTGGAGAAGGAACCCAGATTGCTATGAAGGAAAAGGGGTGGAGTCCGAAACCGATTGATATTATCTGCTTTACACATTATCATGCGGATCATGTCAGCGGATTGCCCGGGATGCTTCTGACTATGGGAAATGCGGAGCGCACGGAGCCGCTGCTTCTGATCGGTCCCAAGGGGCTGAATAAAGTGGTGACTGCGCTCCGCGTGATTGCGCCGGAGCTTCCTTTCCCGATTCAGTGCATGGAGATAACGGCAAACACACAGACATTTTCTTTTGACGGATTTCGCATTGAGGCTTTCAAGGTAAATCATAATGTGGTATGCTATGGATATAGCCTTTCCATTGACAGAGGCGGCAGGTTCAATCGCGAAAAAGCTGTTGCGGATGGCATTCCCATGCAGCTATGGAGCCGTTTGCAAAAGGGGGAAACCGTAGAACAGGACGGAACGATTTACACGCCGGATATGGTTTTGGGAGAGGCAAGGAAGGGTCTTAAGGTCACCTACTGTACGGATACCCGTCCTACGGACATGATTACGGAACATGCAAGGGGAAGTGATCTGCTGATACTGGAAGGCATGTACGGTGAACCAGACAAGCTGAGCAAAGCGAAAGAATATAAACATATGACAATGTACGAGGCGGCGAAGATTGCCAGACAGGCGGAGGTTCCCCAGCTTTGGCTGACTCATTACAGTCCGTCACTGCTCAGACCTGAGGAATTCATGGGTGAGGTGAAAAAGATTTTTCCCAATACAATAGCAGCGAAAGATGGAAGAACGGTAGAACTGAAATTCTCGGAGGAGTAATTCAGTAGAGAGTGAGGCAATATGAAAAAAGTGACTCCTAAACTGGTAATAGTATTTATTTGTTTGATCGTTTTGTTAGTGGGATATTATGCGTATCTTGCAAATAAGGAAAAAGAGGCGAAGAAGGAAGCTGCTTTGACGGTGGTGCAGGAGACATTGAGCAGGGATTTGGAATATGATTATCCTGCCACGCCTAAGGAGGTTATTAAATACTATAACGAGATACTCAGATGTTTCTATAATGAAGACTGTACAGAGGAAGAGATTGAATCGCTGGGGCAGAAGGCAAGGGAGTTGTACGATGAGGAACTGCTGGAAGCCAATGAGTACGGTACTTATATGATAAAGCTCAAGAGTGATATTGAGGATTATAAGGACAATAAACGCCGTATTACGAGTTTTGCCGTGGCAGCCAGTACCAATGTAGACCTTTTTGAGGAAGACGGATTCGACTTTGCGCGTATTTCATGCGCTTATAACATTATGGAGGGAGAAATCAGCAATTTTACAAGGCAGGTATATCTGCTGAGAAAAGATGATGATAATCGTTGGAAAATATACGGTTGGGAGGATGCCGCAAATCTGGAGGAAAACCAATCGGAGGAGACGGAATAAAGTATGTGTGAAGAAGGATTCAAGGATATATTAATTTTGGCGATTGAAAGCTCCTGCGATGAGACGGCTGCTGCGGTTGTAAAAAATGGCAGGGAAGTACTGTCCAACGTTATTTCCTCTCAGATTGCCTTACATACTTTGTATGGCGGCGTTGTGCCGGAGATTGCCTCAAGAAAGCATATTGAGAAAATCAATCAGGTGATTGAGCAGGCATTAGAGGATGCAAAAGTCACGTTAAAGGATATTACGGCAATTGCAGTCACCTACGGTCCCGGACTGGTAGGCGCCCTTTTGGTGGGTGTGTCCGAGGCAAAGGCAATCAGCTTTGCAACGGGAATTCCATTGGTTGGGGTGCACCACATAGAAGGTCATATCAGTGCGAATTTTATTGAAAATAAGGAATTAGAGCCGCCGTTTATCTGTCTGGTGGCATCAGGCGGACACTCTCATCTGGTGGTGGTGAAGGATTACGGAGAATTTGATATTATAGGAAGAACCAGAGATGATGCCGCAGGGGAAGCCTTTGATAAGGTGGCAAGAGCTATCGGGCTTGGCTATCCCGGCGGACCCAAAATCGATAAGCTTTCCAAAGAGGGAAACCCTGATGCAATTTTGTTTCCACGGGCAAAGGTTGCTGAAAATGAGTACGATTTCAGCTTCAGCGGTCTGAAATCCGCTGTGTTGAACTATCTGAACAGTTGCCGGATGAAGGGAGAGACCGTCTGCGAGGCGGATGTGGCTGCTTCGTTCCAAAAGGCAGTCATTGATGTGCTGGTGGAGCATTCTCTTCATGCCGTAAAAGAATATGGTTTTGATAAATTTGCCATTGCCGGCGGTGTTGCGTCCAATTCTTCCCTGCGTACGGTTTTGGAAGAGGAGTGTACTAAGCGGGGGATCAGGTTTTATCATCCATCCCCTGTTTTTTGCACCGATAATGCGGCAATGATAGGTGTTGCGGGCTATTACGAGTATCTGAAGGGTGTCCGCAGCGGATACGATTTGAACGCGGTTCCCAATCTGAAGCTTGGCGAAAGGTAGAAACGGAGTTTCAAAATGAAAAAAAAACGGTGTACGGCGATAGTTTTGGCGGCAGGCAGCGGAAGCAGGATGAAAAGCAATGTCGCGAAGCAATATATGCTGCTTAATGGTAAACCTCTGATTTGGTATGCGCTTCGGGCGATAGAGGATTCGGAAATTATTGACGACTGCATTTTGGTGACGGGAGCGGAGGATATTGCATATGTGCAGAAGGAAATCGTGGAAAAGTACGGTTTTCATAAAGTAGACACCATAACTGCAGGAGGTGCGGAGCGATATCTTTCTGTAGGAAATGCGTTAGATGTTATTGCGGATGAGGATATCAAGGTGCCAAATCAAGATGGATATATTTTTATCCACGATGGGGCAAGACCTTTTTTGACGGAAGAAATACTGCAAAGCACCTACGAGGCGGTGAAGAAGTACCATGCCTGTGTTGCGGCAATGCCCGTTAAAGACACCGTGAAAATAGCCGACGGAGCAGGCTATGCGGCGTCAACTCCCGAACGGAAGCTGGTATGGTCGATTCAGACCCCGCAGGTTTTTGATACGGAATTGATTTTGCAGGCTTATGGAAAATTGCGGGAGCACCAGACAGAGCTTGACCGCAAAGGAATGATGGTGACAGACGATGCAAGTGTGGTAGAGTTGTTTACAGACCAAAAGGTAAAATTAGTGGAGGGATCATATAAGAATATTAAAATTACCACTCCGGAAGATATCAAAATTGCAGAAGCTTTTTTGTAGAAAGTGTAGGAAAAGTTTGAACGATTGCTACACTTTGCCGGCTTCAGGACTGGTTAAAATTCAAAAATATTGATGAAATGGGGGCTTTTTCACCCTCTGAAAAATTTTTGAAAAATTGTGTAAAAAGTTGTTGACACATTAAACTCTTTTTGCTAGAATAGTCTTTGCCGCTGATGAAGCGGAAACGCTTGGAGAGATATCGAAGTGGTCATAACGAGGCGGTCTTGAAAACCGTTTGTCCGCAAGGGCGCGTGGGTTCGAATCCCACTCTCTCCGCTCGGAGACGGTGCTGGCTTGCCGGCACGAGGTATCTCTCCGCCGCAACTTGAATATTGAGAGAACTTGTTTCTCGATAGTTTATTAGCTACATGGAGAAGTACCCAAGAGGCTGAAGGGACACCCCTGGAAAGGGTGCAGGTCGTTAATAGCGGCGCGAGGGTTCAAATCCCTCCTTCTCCGTTTGGTTACTTTGGTAACCGTTCTGTGAATCCGCAGTGCGGATTCCGTGCCGGAGGCAGATGCCCGGCATTGGACCTTGACAAATGAACAGCAATGCAACCCTGAAAATTCCAGAAAGAGACGGGAGCAGGAAACACGGTTTCCGGCTTCCGGGGAAACTGAGATTTCAGAAAAACAAAGAACGTGATGGAAATCACAACCCAGACAACAGTAG
>CALWSL010000022.1 GCA_944384205.1 uncultured Acetatifactor sp.
AAGCTCGATTTATGCGAAGAAGAAGCGGCTGAATTAACGCTGCGTGAGATCAGATGTCCGCGATGCAATTTCGTAATCGACAAAGTGTTTTCCGATGCAAAAGGACATTTTCTTTCCAAATGTCCCAAGTGTAAAGCACAGTATATCATGAACTTCGCCTATTTCCGAAGACAGAAAGGAATCAGACGCCTCAAGTTAAAATATTACGGCGATGATTACTTCGAAAAAATGAATAATAAATAACGACTTTATATCGCGTATGCGGAGCCGATCTCAAGATCGTGACTGCCTTAGCACCGTACAAAGCCGGAATCCGACAGGATAACCCCTGTCTGTGATTCTGCTTTTACGGTGCTTTTTTTGTGCCTTCGCATCCGCTTTGTACGATGATAAGAAGTCCTTTCCACGGCTGAACCGCTGCAGAAAGGACTTCTTTATGTATACGGTCTTTTGGCAGAGTGCTATAGCCAGATATCCGTGATCCGGGATTTTGATTCACCCATCAAAATCTCGAAATTACGGAGGAAAGGCAAATGGCAATCCATGAAAACAAAAAATATACCCTTACGGTTTATAACACCGTCACCCACAGGAATGAAGAAATCGAGGTCACGCGGGAGGTGTATCACGCCTACCGCAGAACCGGATGGGGCATTGAAAATAATGACGCCAGTTTTTTTGCCCACGAAATTCAAATGAGTGGTCTCATCGGCGGCGAGGACGGAGCATATGAGAATTTCAAGGAATTTATAGACACAGAAAACATTCCCGACAAAACAGTCGTTGCAGCAATGGAGCTGGACGCGCTGCAGATAGCACTGTCAGCTTTGACGGGTGCGGACAAGGCGTTGGTACAAGCTCTGTTCTATGACGGACTGACAGAGCAGGAATATGCAGCACAGGTCGGGATTTCACAGCAGATGATCAACCGAAAGAAACAGCGCATTTTGAAATTGCTGAAAAAACTTTTGTCAGAGGGGTTGTAAAAGGACGGACTTCTTACCCTATACAAGCGAGAAAAAAGAAATTCTTTCTCTCCGTCTTCTGTTCTTTCAGGAAGACGGATCGTTCCTTGACAAAAGAATAAGTCCGTCAGCAAATACTTTCCGTCTGCTGTTCCGAAAGGGACAAGCGGTCTGTTTCTCTTTGAAAACAGATAATGCGGCAGCACCGCATGAATCGCCATGACAGGCTGCGGAAAGCCAACACCCCGTCCAGTCAAAAGTCGAGCGTGAAACGGCATGAAAGAGCCGCGATCCGTCGCAACCAAAGAGGGCGGCCGGGTGAGAACCACGCGGAGGTGAAATTCCTGGGGAGCCGAGCAGCTATCGGCTGTTTGCATGAGCGCCGTTGATCACGGAAGTTGAGAACAAATATGATCATGCAAACGCAAAACGATTTTACAGCACAAGGGGCAAGGTCTGACCTTTGTCCCTTGTGCATTTACTTAAACTACTCGGAGGTACTCAGGAATGAAAAATGTAAAGCGCGGCGAAATCTACTACGCTGATTTATCTCCCGTCATCGGGAGCGAACAGGACGGTATGCGCCCTGTTCTGATTCTGCAAAACGACATAGGAAACCGGTTCAGCCCCACAACGATTGTGATACCGCTCACTTCGATACAGAAGAAAAAATCACAGCCTACCCACGTCATCGTTGACTGTGATTTTTTAGAGAGCGAATCTACGCTGCTTTTGGAACAGGTCCGCACGATTGATAAAACACGCCTGTCTGATTATCTCGGACAGATTTCCAAAGAGGATATGGAACGTGTCGAAACCGCAATGGCGGTCAGCCTTGGATTCGGAGGTGCAGCAAATGACTGAAAAAGAAAACGCCGCTGTTCAGAAAGCCTCTCTCTGTTACAGCATCAATATGCTTCGCCTTCTGCTGTCCATGCAGCTGATTACCGAGGAAGAATATAACCGTATCCTCTGCCACACAGCGGAGCATTACGATCCACAGAAAAAGATATGTCTTATCTCTTGATTTTCGCCATAGTCGCTGGATGTATGCGAACTCTTGTGGTATCCTTCGTGTTGCCGCAAGGATAAGCGGCAATATAAGCGGACAAACCGTCTGCGGAAAGGAAGAACCATAATGAAAACCATCACTGAACTAACTATCCCTAAAAAGGAAGAAAAGCTCATCAGGTTGGCTCCGTATATCCGCGTATCCAGCAATTCCGATGATCAGCTCCTTTCCTTCGCCGCACAGGTCAGGTATTACACCGACTACACGGCAGCGCATTCCGAATATGAGCTGGTAGACATTTATGCTGATGAAGGCATCACCGGAACGGAGATGAAAAAGCGCGACGATTTCAACCGGCTAATCTATGACTGTAAAAAACGAAAAATTGATCGTATCATTACCAAGTCCATCTCACGCTTCGCACGGAATACCACAGAGCTGCTGACTGTAGTACGAATGTTAAGGGAAATAGGCGTCAGCGTTTACTTCGAAGAGCAAGGCATCGACACGGAAACCCTTGATCTTGAAATGATCCTGACTTTCCCCGGCATGGCTGCACAGAAAGAATCAGAAACTATTTCCGAAAATATGCGGTGGAGTTATCAGAAACGAATGGAATCCGGCGAATTCAACTGCTGCCGAGCTGCTTACGGGTATGAACTCGTAAATGGAGAGCTTCGTGTTAATGATACGGAGGCGGCGGTTGTACGTCGGATTTTTCATCTCTACCTGCAAGGCTGCGGCAAACAGGCCATTGCCAATCAGCTGAATGCAGAGGAGGTTCCCAAACGGTACGGATACACAACATGGCATTCGTTCACCATTGATTATATTCTCAACAATGAGCGATATATGGGAGATGCGCTGCTGCAAAAGAGTTACACTACCGATGCTCTGCCATACCGCAAAAGGCGGAACCGAGGCGAAAAGGCGCAGTTTTATGTTGAAAACAGTAATCCCGCTATCGTGAGCAGAGAAACCTATCAGGCTGCGCAGGAACTGCAAAAAAGCAAGTCGAAGGGCTGTTTTGTGAAAAAAGACCGGTATCCCTTAAGCACAATGCTGAAGTGCCCCGTCTGCGGACACAACTACCGCAGACAGATTGTCAATGGAAAAGCTTATTGGGTATGTTCCTACAAAGCATCGGGACGCTTGGAATGTACCAGTGAACGCATATCGGAAGAAGCGGCGAAAGAAGCCTTTGTGCGGATGACAGACAAGCTCATATAAAGGAATTGACATGATGACATTTCCACACTGTTTGCGCCTTGATTCCTCTTCCCCTGTGAAAAAATAAAACCATTCTTCATCCTTTCCTTCTGTCACGGTATCCATGTGTAATCTGACATCGTGATCCAGTGTAAGGGTATCCCCTTCCTTGAGATGATACACATCCAAATCAGAAAACACGTCTTCCCCCACCGTTACAAAAGGCACCAATACATGACCTTTACTTTTCATTCTTGAACAAAGCATTGTCAGCAAAAACAGAAAGCTATCCTTGTCATCTTTCGCATACATCTGATGTATAGCTGTCTCAATGGCAGCATTTCCGGATAAATCTTCATTTTCATCTGAGTGATATACTCTCCTGCCAATGGTTTCATCAAATAACTGCATCACATGTAAGATATCCTCACTTACCCGGTTTCTGCATTCTGCCCGTAAAATCGCTGACATATCATAAAATGCTTCTGCGATACTTCCTGTTATAGCTGCGAGGGTATCCGTGTCACCGCCAAGTGAGACTGCATTTCTTACTGCATCCTCGAAATTTTCAGACTCCAGAAACGCAATGATTGCTTCCGGAACCGTTTGCTGGCAACTTTCCACATGATGATAAGTCGGTCTTATTTCATCCAATGTACGATTCAAATCATATCCAAACTCTTTGACTACATACTCTCTGATACCATCCTTATTCACCCCATGCCTTGCCAAAAAGATACAGCTTGCCGTAGCCTCTGCTCCTTTGATACCTTCCGGATGGTTATGTGTTACTTCCGCTGTGTAAGCTGCCACCTCCCTGGTTCTCTCTAAAGTAGGATAAAGCCAGCCAACCGCAGACACCCGCATTGCAGAACCATTTCCATAACTGTTATATGACTTCGGGCTTCGAGCTGAGAGCCAATAGCGAAATCTTCCGCCATATCCGGCATGAGGGTATCGCTTTCCCCAGTCCTGCATATTTGCTATCATAGCCTCCTCAATTTCTTCCTTTGTAGCATCCGGACCTACAGCAATTAAAGCCTCTGCGATTGCAGCTGTCATTACAGAATCATCCGTAAACTGACAACCTTTTGTAAACAGTTCAAAATCCTTTGTCTTAGCTCCTCTATCAAACTCAAATGGACTTCCAATAATATCACCTAATATTGCTCCGTACATAGCTCCTCCTATCTCCGGTCTGTTCCGGCTCATTGCATTTATTTCTTTCTTACAGTTACATTATATATTTGCAGTTAATCTATTTGGTCGCTGAACGGGCGACACTTTCAGACAAAAGGGAAACGCCAGCATATAGAATACTGAAATCAGAAAATAGAGGGAAAGTCAAAATTAAATACAGCGATGTATATTCTCAAATAAATACACATCGCTGTATGAGTTTTATCTACTATCCTAAATATCATTTTTTCAATCTATCATCGTGTCATCAAAACTTAGAAAAAATCCAATTTTAGACATAAGACTTTTATAATATCCCTTTAGTAATAACCATATACAAATAATCTAAATGAACATTATCAATTAACAAAATATAAATCTGCATATTCAAGAGATTTATTTAAAAAATCTTGTAACTTGTCCAAATCATTATACATACCATGATTTGACTTTGTAAACTCTATGTATTCATAGGTGACATTGTAGTTATCATAAGCATCCATCAAATAAAACTTTTGACTTAATGGAACGCAATGATCAATTAATCCATAACCGATTAATGAAGGAACCGACTCCTCATTTACTATACAAGCCGGTGAAATATTCTGAATCTCCATATCATAATCTTCCAAATCTTTTCCCGTCATCATTTTACAAAATGCCAATTCCGAATCCAATTTGTCAACCTTCATAAGTAATGTCCATTCAGAAGGTTCAAAATAGGTAGGCGCTGCTAATTGAAAAACAAACTTAACCGGAATTACAGAATTTCCATTATATGCCAGATTCATAGCAAGTGTTCCACCAGCAGATACTCCGCATGGAGCCATTCCCTCAATATGATATCCCAAATCTTTGGTCTTCTGCTTTATCGCCTTAACTGCATTTTCTATCTCCTCATTCATTAAATATATGGATGCATCTTTGCCCTGATTTTGAAGCGTATAATCTACAGAAGCTGCGATAAATCCCTTGGTGGCATAATACTTACACCAAGTCTCTCCGTCATCTTTTGAACCTGAATTGAAACTGCCACCATGAATAAACAGAATCAAATATTGATTCTCAGACTTTTCTAATCCGGTTGGTATATATAGGTCATATTGATTTCCATTGTCGTTCTCATAATCAAGATTACGATATATCTCACCCACACTTTTGTCCCATTTAACTCTCATCAGTCTTTCCGGAGCACTCCCTAACAGCATTATCCTTATTAGGGCACTGATTAGAAATGTGACAATAAATGTGATGACATATATTATGATTTTTCTTCTCTTTTTCATATGATATTATCCAGCAATAATTTGCCACATACCGCTCCTAATATAATGGCAACGATTATTACCGCCAACAAAACAGCTATTTCCTTCTTATTCATCCTTAATAACCTCTTACTATTCCACTGGCATGTATTTATCCAAATATTCCTCAACCGACTCCATCCATTGTTTTGATATCTTGTTATCATTCTGGAGTCCGTGTCCTGAATGAGGCAACTCATAATACTTGTAATCAACACCGTTTTCTTCTAATGTATTTTTAAGCCTAATTGATGCAAGAAATGGCTGTATCCTATCACAGGTACCGTAGGCGACAACCGTTGGAATAGGATTCTTATTCACCCATTCTGCAGCGGATATTTCTTTCATTTTTGAAACATAACTTCCATCCTTTATCTCATCCGATGTAATCTCTGTTCCCGCCATTACTCCAAATAGACCTGCAGCTGCTGTCCGAGACTCATCGCTGTCCTGACCAAATCCATAGATTCCCCAATCCTCCACATAAAAACTGGAAGGTCCCACTGCACCAAAGGTAAATACTACAGGAACCGGTGCTTCATCAGCATCACGATAGGCATAAATCATTGCTAAGGCATGACCTGCCGAGCCACCTGCAACAGTCATCTTGTCAATGGAATAGCCTCGATTTTTCGCAGACTCAATCACCTGTGGTATAGCAGCCTTTATTTCATTTGATTCCAATAATACACTGGCATTGTTTGTATCTGTACGCAAGGTGTAGTTAATTCCGGCTGCAACATAGCCTTTACTGCACAGCCAGGCTAACATACTTTCATCATCTGCCTTATCTCCGGATGTAAAACCACCTGCATGTAAATATACAACCAAACCATATGTATCCTTTGAGGAATCCTTTGGCAAATAGATGTCAAACTTATTTGCCTCTCCATCTCCATAAGATATATCGGTAATCTTCGTCCCTATTTCATCACTCCAAGCGACTGAATACTGTGACTGCCAAGCCGGTTTTAATACAAACTTTGAAATCACCCCTGCCAAAAATGCAAATATAAAAATCAAAACACCTAACCAAATTGGCATAATTCTATTCTTTTTCTCCTTCTTTTCTTTACTTCGTTTCATCATAGTATATTACCTCCAAACAAGGTTCCTCCAAGCAAAAGATTCATAAATCCTCTTACTGCCAATCTTCCTAAAATAAAAGCGATTATTACAATAGCAACAATAAGTATAATGCGTTTTGTTGTAAGTGACATATCTTTCTCCTTTACATACTAATCATATTTTTTATCAATAAGCTCAACACCATAGTCAGATAAATTACCATCAATTGCATCCGCAAGCCACTGTGCAATCGACTGTTTTTGTTCCTCAAACGGAAGCCATACAGCAGGTGTTGCTATGATTGTATGGGCTGTCATATTTCTCGGGTCATCATACCATGCAACACCATCCCAAATAAACAAGCTTACTCCTGCTTCTTTAAACTGTGGTATCGTATCTTTTAATATCTGCTGGAACTCATCCGCCTGCTTCTCATCTACATCCATAATTCCGTCATCAAAATAATTCTGAACCTTCGCCAAATCACCATCTCTGGTAGAGCAGTCAAAAAGAAGATGTATATCATCTCCATATTTCTCATGTAATGAAACAAAGCAGTCTAAAGTCAGATTGTTACTAACCAATTTATCAGATATCTCTTTGGGTGTCTGCCAGACATCAGTTGCAATGCTATGCCAGTTATTGTTGAGCAGTAAGGATGCATCTACAAGCACATTTTTACTTTTGGCATTTGGAAAGTAATTTGTAAACACATCATCCGATAACAGGGCAGCTCCAAATCCACCGGCACTGTATCCGGTTACAACTACGGTGTCTATATTATCAAGTCCCGCCATTTCCATAACCATGCTCATAGTTTCTGAATAATTTACATAGCCATTATGATACAAAATTTTTTCTTTTCCGTCTTTATCGGTATAGTGAAACTCCCCGGTACCGGCATGGAAATCCCCGGTTGCATATGGGAAAAGAATAATGCTCCAGTTTTCAAACGGACTTCCCTCCACTTCTGATGCAAGACCTCCCATATTCATGGTTACATTGGCAAGCATATCAATCGCAACTTCCTTTGTGTTGTATGTATCATCCCTTGCTGTTTCTTCATTTACACTGACTCCGCCACCTGCAAAATAAATGAGGACTTTATCTTCACTGCCTTTTTTAAATAATGCACGATATCTGTCGCCTTCCGAAGTTTTCATATCAGAGTTTGTCACACGATACCATTTACCAACCTTTGGATTATTCTTTAGCTTTGGATACTGCAATACAAATGCATATACTAAAACCCCAATTAAAAGCAATACTGCCAGAATTATCCCGACTACTTTTCCGATTTTCTTTAACACTTTTTTCATGATTCCTCCTTGACTTTTTGATGGAACTTTTGTACCATCTATGTTGTAACAAATGTACCATCAAATTTGATTAAAAGCAAGCCATTGAAAAAAATGGCACATTATAAGGAGATTTGTACCATCATGAATAATCAGGATAAAAATACTTATGTTAAAAGGCAAATTACAAATACTTTATTGGAATTACTAAAAGAAAAAGAATTATCAGATATCAATATAGGGGAGATTACGGACAAGGCAGAAGTAAGTCGGAATTCTTTCTACAGAAACTACGCAGATAAAGAAGATATCATAAGAAAGTATCTCTATCAGTTCCTTTCAGAATGGGATGCCGAGTGGAAACAAAAAAACTCTGATTCAAATGCTGAACTATTTGGACATTTATTCATGTACTTAAAACAGCATGGTGATATGTTGATGCTAATTCAAAAGCGAGGCTTATTCCATTTGTTTAAAGAAAGTTATATATCCATTTGGGGACCATCTGAAACAATGGATAACATGACTGCTTATACCCTTGCCTTTATTGCAAATGGCGTACTTGGTTGGATAGAAGAATGGCTTAAGCGTGGAATGTGCGAGTCGGCAGAGACGATGAGTTCCCTGCTTAGTATGCATGGGATGGCTTAATCTGATAGAATCCATCTATCTATTTTAAGTTATCTTCTTCCGTCTCCGAACTTCTTCCCTCAAAAGTGCATACTCAATGAAACTATATATCAGTTCGGAAACATCTTTATCATCAAGGTACAATAATTTATTTATATCTATTGTTCCTAATACGATTCCTGTCGAACCAACCCAGATTCCTTCGCCATGTTGTGATACCATAGCGACAATCTCATCGCTTTTCATACTGCTTATCTGACCATTATGTAAAAAAGCAGCTTTACCATCCGGCAAAAGTTTTACAAATCTGTCTACATTATACTGAAGCGAATTATGGCTTGTCTTAAATCGGTCTATAGCTACTGTCATAGAGGTGTAACTGTTTCTCTTTTCACCTCGAAACCCTGCATCTGTACCAAATATAGAAAGTGATACAATCTGTGTTTCACCAAATCTATCATTTACCAAGAATGCTCTATACACTCCATTATAGTGTCCACCTCCGGCATTTCCATAATCCATATATCTCTGTCCAAGGTCTTCAAGAAGTTCAAAATTCTTGCGTTTCACCATTGGTAGCTTATGCCCTGTATCAAGTAATGCCTGATACAGATTTACTGCAAGTGACCTAAGTGCTCCAGGTGTGTCTTCTCCAAAAATCCAGTTCCCCGAGTCATTATAATCCCAAATCAATTCCTGATTTTGTAATTCTTCCAATGTAAACCGGATTTCCTTTTCTTCTTTGTATTCCGGTAATGTATATTCTTTATGTATCATCTGCCCATATGTAAGTATCTTATCCAAATAAACATATTGATCTGTATCTTCATCATACGCAGCAATTCTTAAATCAATACCATTTGTAACAACTATATATTTTGCACCTATCGTATCAGAATATCTGATAGCCTGTTCAGACACATTATCTGTGAGAAACACCTTCTCATTCTTACATTCAATCACGGTAACAGGATAGAGACACTGTTCCTCTTCATCATACATATGAATAACAATATCCGCTCTGCCAGAAGCACCTTCAACATAGTAAGACATAGGTACTTCCAGTAATATCATATCTTTAGGAACTCCATATTGATATTCAAATAAAGCTGCCACCTTTTGTCTGATGGTTTCCTCCGGAGTGATTTCTATTAGTTTCTTCCGATAAGTGTCATAATAACAGTCTTTACCTTCTCGTTTATAAATCGCAGGTAATTCGACATTCTTTAGCAAGTCTTCAATTACCAATCCCGGCACTCCTTTCTGTCAGCATAGAATTACACTCCAAGTATCTCATTGGTGTATTGAAACAGCACCAAATTAAGCTGATAAATATCATACTGCTTATCAATGATTGCCTTCTGTACAATCAAATCAACCTTACTGCTTGGACTAAACGCCCAGTCCGCCCTAGCCAGCAAATCCTTTGCCTGTTCCAAATCTAATTCCAGAGCAATACAAAGAGCCATCACCGTCTTTTTCTTAGGATGATACTTTTCATCACACTGTATCTTTGAAAAATGCTTTCTATCCAGATTCGCCCTTTTCCAGACATCCTTATTGTCCATTCCAGACTTACCAATCAGTTCAAACAGCTTATCATGGAAAGACATTCCTACATTTTCCAATTCCTCTTCCAGAGACATCGCTTTCTGTGGCATTGGAACAGACATAAGCAGTTCCGGCTCACTCTCTTCTACCTCCGTATAGCGGCTACATTCTTCATAGACTTCCGAATCGTATGTTATATCAGATTCTATTCTACTACGCCTGAATGGTCGCCTCGAATATTCGGTTCTACGCTTTTGTCTGATATAATTTGCATCAATAAATGAATCAATTTCTCCAACAAGCTTTCCGGAAAGTTGAAAAGATTTCTTGTCAAAGACTACCAGAATAATCTGCATTTCATTTTCCAAAAGAAACTCGCTGAAAACAGATACAGCTATTTGCAATGCCTTGTCTTTTGGAAAACCATATACTCCTGTTGATATCAAAGGAAATGCAATGCTCTCACATTTTAACTCCACTGCTTTCTGTAAGGACTTCCTGTAGCAACTCTCCAGAATATCAAATTCATGATGAACACCATCCTCCCATACAGGACCAACTGTATGTATGATGTACTTCGCATTCAAGTTATATGCTCCGGTAACTGCAATTTCTCCCCTTACAATCTTTCCAATCTTTGTTCTCTCTGCAAGAAGCTGTTCCTTGCCGGCAGCCTCATAAATAGCAAGGTCTGTACCACTGCCACATATTGGATTTGGATTTGCTGTATTTACAATGGCATCCGCTGTAACCTTTGTTATGTCATTGCGTACTATCTTAAATGGCATCTGGCACCTCCTTATTGCTCAAGATACTTTTCAGCACGGTATTTCTCTAATAATGGCAAGTTCTTATTCGCACAACTAATTCCCCATTCCGATTTATTGGATTGACCCGGCTTATCATATTTTCTATATAGCAATGCTTCGTTCAGATTCTGCCATGCTGTTGCAGGTATCACATATACATCCGGTAAACGACCATCCACAAATTTCAGAAAACACACAAGTCTTTTACTATCGTTGCAATCCATTAACTTATCTGGAATAAATGCATAATTTCCTTTTAGCAGGCTCTTTACCTGTATCTCATAGTAAATACCTGAATTTTTACTTGCGACAAAATCAACTCCATGATCATCTACTTCCGATGTATATATGTCATATCCATACGAAGCAAATTCCATTTTTGCATAATACTCAGCATATCGACCTAGCTGCATAGGTCTTAAATCTGACCATTTCATTTTTGGCATATCTATCACACTCCAATCTATGAATACAACTTATCCACTTCTTTTTCATACACTGATTCTGTCACAGAATCAAACAAAACCCATTCTACAAGGTCAAAGCTATTCTTGTTATCCTCCAAAAATCGGCTGACCGTCTTGACCGCAATTTTTGCTGCAAGTTCTACCGGGAAACTATATACTCCGGTTGAAATAGAAGGAAATGCGATACTTCTTATCTCATGCTCAAGTGCCACCTGCATAGAATGAAAATAACAGCTTGCCAAAAGTTCCTCTTCCTTACTTCTGCCACCATTCCAAATCGGACCCACAGTATGTATCACATAATCGCATGGTAGATTATATGCTTTTGTAATCTTTGCCTGACCTGTCTCACAACCATGAAGAGTTCTACACTCTGCTAGAAGTTCCGGTCCTGCTGCCCTGTGAATGGCACCGTCAACTCCACCTCCTCCTAAAAGAGAATTGTTTGCAGCATTGACGATTGCCTGAACATCTGTAATTTTCGTAATATCACCTTTTACCGTCTTGATTAAATACATTTTACCACCTGCCTGATTCTTATATTACTATTCCATTAAGTAATTCTCTTGCAGGCTCACGAAACTGTTCCAAATACTCTTCAAATAATTGCGTATTGATAAGTGCCGAATTTCCGACCTTATACACTGCTCCTGCTTCTCTTGCAACTACAATAATCCGAGATTTACTAATTCCGTATATAATTGCACCCTCTTCTGCATTCACATATTTTTTCATAAAGTCTCTCGTATCCGAATAGCACTTATAAGAATATCCCATTTCAATCATCTCCCTTCATATTTGGTAATGGATGCTTCATTTTAGTTGCCGGTTCTCTAAACTGTTCCATATATTCATCAAAGACTTCTAAATTAATCAGGATGGTATTTCCTTTTGCAGTACCAATTTTATATACCGCACCTGCTGCCCTAGCCATTTCAATGAACCTATGATGTCCGATACTATATGTCATTGAACCCTCTCCAATTCTCACAAATTTCTTTTCTACTATCTTGTTAGAACTAGGCACCCTTGTAAAATGCTTCATAAACTCCATCAACCTTTCTTTATGTATCAATGTTATCTTTGCGAGCTGATAACGTGCTCCTGCAGCTAATGCTATTTCCAGTGCTTCTTCCTTAGTCACTTCCAACTTAATCATTACTTCATCTACTCGAATATATCTTTTTCTGATTGATTCATTTCGATATGCACTTACCGAACCGCTTAATGTATTTACCATGTCATCACCTACTTATAAAAATCTTCATTCGTGATTCTGAAACGCTCCAGATACTCATCTAAGATTTCTGTATTCACGAGAACAAGCTGTCCAATCTTGTAACATGCCTTTGCCTTTTTTGCCAACCCCTGAAATTTTGTAAGTCCCATACTGTACATTTTTGCCCCGTCTGGATATCTCACAAATTTCTTAATTTCTCTGATTCTTTCACAGCATTCTTTTTCGTTCATAGTCATCACCTTACATCTTTCTGTCATCGGTACAGCTCCAAATGACGTATTTTCTCCATAACGCAAAAAAGAGGACATCTTCTAAATTTCTTTAGAAAATGTCCTCTTAGTAGTTCATATTTGATTGAATATATTTCTTTTCAGATTGTGTACTCTTACATACTGATGTATATGACTATGTCAAAATACGTCCTAGAATGCGTCCTCTGACACATTCATACCTCGCAAACCCGCATAAATACTGGATTTATTTATCCAAGCTCTTCATCGTCGGGAACAACAACACATCCCTGATCGCCGGTGAATTTGTAAGCAGCATCACCAGCCTGTCAATACCATACCCAATACCGCCGGTAGGAGGCATACCAATCTCCAGTGCATTCATGAAATCCTCATCCGTGGTGTTCGCTTCCTCATCGCCTGCTGCCAGAGCTGCTTCCTGTGCCTTGAAACGCTCTCTCTGGTCGATAGGGTCATTCAGCTCAGAGTATGCGTTACACATTTCACGCCCATAGATGAATAACTCAAAACGCTCCACATAATCAGGCTTGTCCGGTTTTCTCTTGGTCAGAGGAGAAACCTCAACGGGATGATCCATAATAAATACGGGCTGAATCAAATGCTCCTCCACAAATTCCTCAAAGAACAGATTCAGAATATCGCCTTTTTCATGGCGGGCTTCATAATGAATTCCCTTCTCGTCAGCCAGCTTCTTAGCCGCCGCAGTATCAGGAACCTCATCAAAATCAATCCCTGCATATCTCTTTACGGCATCAACCATCGTCAGACGCTCGAAAGGCTTGCCCAAATCAATCATTTCCTCCGCGTAAGGAATCAGGGTAGTGCCGCATACCTCCTGCGCCACATAGCGGAACATATTCTCGGTCAAATCCATCATACCGTAATAATCGGTATATGCCTGATACAGCTCCATCAGGGTAAACTCAGGATTGTGTCTGGTATCCAATCCCTCATTTCGGAACACTCTGCCGATTTCGTAAACTCTCTCCAAGCCGCCCACAATCAGTCTTTTCAGATATAATTCCAGCGAAATACGCAGCTTTACATCCTCGTCCAATGCATTGTAATGGGTCTCAAAAGGTCTGGCAGCCGCGCCGCCCGCATTGGAAACCAACATAGGGGTTTCCACCTCCATAAAGCCCTCATTGTCCAAGTAGCGGCGGATTGCGCTGATAATCCTGGAGCGCTTTACAAAAGTGTCCTTTACGTCTGCGTTCATAATCAGGTCTGTATAACGCTGACGATAACGGATATCTGTGTTTGTCAGTCCATGAAATTTCTCCGGGAGAATCTGCAAGCTTTTTGACAGCAATGTCACATTAGTCGCATGAACAGAGATTTCTCCGGTCTTCGTCTTGAACACGGTTCCCTCGATTCCTACGATATCGCCCACATCATATTTTTTAAACTCAGCATAGGGTTCCTCACCGATACTGTCTCTCGCCACATAGGACTGGATATTTCCCGGCAAATCCTGAACATTGCAGAAGGACGCCTTACCCATAACGCGTTTGGACATCACACGTCCCGCCACGCGCACGGTTTTTCCTTCCAGTTCCTCATAATTTTCCTTGATATCGGTACTGTGATGTGTTACATCGTATTTTGTAATCTGAAAAGGGTCCCTACCCGCTTCCTGCAAAGCGGCAAGCTTTTCACGTCTTACTTTCAAAAGCTGGTTGATATCCTGTTCCTGTACCTTTGTGTTCTGTGCCTCTGCCACGTCTCCCACTCCTTATCTCTTAATTGCTTCTCTGAATCTCAAGAATTTTGTAAGCAAATACACCAGCCTGCGTCTCTACCTCAACGGTATCGCCCGCCTTACGTCCGATTAATGCCTTGCCAACGGGACTTTCATTGGAAATCTTACCCTTTAAGCTGTTCGCCTCAGTGGAACCTACAATCTTGTATTCAAACTCCTCGCTGTATTCCATATCCAAAATTCTTACTTTACAGCCGATATTGATTTTGTCCAAATCAACCTCGTCCTCTACAACAACTTCTGCGTTTTTCAGAATCTTTTCCAATTCTTCAATTCTTGCTTCGATGTCACGCTGCTCATCCTTTGCTGCATCGTATTCGGCATTCTCGGATAAATCTCCCTGCTCTCTTGCCTCTTTAATCTTCTGAGCAACCTCCTGACGTCTTACTACTTTTAATTCATGTAACTCATCCTCATATTTTCTGAGTCCTTCGTAGGTCAAAATATTTTTCTTTTCCTGCATGACGCTGCACCTTCCTATTTTCCTATGCTTCGCATAATATGCCTAATTAACTTACGTATTATACCTATTTTTGTTGATAGTGTCAAGGCGAATAGGCTCTTTTTGTCGCTGTTTCCACAGCTTTTTCATGGAACAATAAGTAATTTGCGGATTGCGGGTCTCAATCCGCCTGCTTTTCCCCTCCAGTGAATCCATATCCAGCCAGATACTTCCCTTTGCCACATTACAGGCAGACAATTTCTCCTCTCCCGTAAAATCCAGTACATTTACCGAAGCTGTGCTGGAGGGATGAATTTTCACCCAGCTTTCGTTCTCCCCCAGCACATGCAGCTCTATCGCCAGTCCATATTCCTGATAAAAGTCCTCCACAAAATTCTGCACCGCCTGGATATATTGTTCCTGCAGCAGATACCAGGTAACACTGCGCAATCTCTCGGCACATCCGCACAATATTTTTCCAAGACAGGGGGCATATCCCAGAATCAGATAACGGTCACAGGAGGCTTGTTCCATCATCATCCCCACCCACGGGTACACATGATATTCCGCAAACTCCGGGATATCCCAATACTGCTGCCAGATTTCCATGTCCAGCTTTTCCCGCAGGATCCCTTCATAGGCGCAGTATGTCCAGTTCGGATTGTTTCCCAGAAAACGGAGCGCTGTCTGTATAGACGGAAGCTCCCCAAGAAGTCTCCTCACGTTTTCCTGTACTTCTCCCTGCTCCTCTTCCCCTTCTTTTTTTCGCAGATTCTGCCACAAAAGCGCCGGTACACCCAGCCGTATCAGACAATATTCTTTTTCCTGCCATTTCTCAGTCACAAATCTGACAGGCTCTTTGCTGTGATATAAATAAACAATCGTATCCATGCTGAATTATATGCAGTACCCGATTCGGTCATGCACAAATAATATCCCTGCATGTCCCACTCTATCCAAAAATACGCTCCACTCCCGCCAGAAGCTCCTCCATCGTTTCCATGGAGTTAATCATCCGGCGGAACTTTGCCGAATGGGGCATTCCCACAGTATACCATGCCAGATGCTTTCGCATCTCGCGCACGCCGGTGTATTCTCCCTTGTATTCCAGCTGCAAAGCGGCATGTCGTAAAATAACTTCCTTCTTTTCCTGATTGGTGGGAGGCGGAAGGATAACGCCTCTTTCCAAGTATTCCCTGATCTCCCGGAATATCCATGGATTTCCCTGCGCCCCACGTCCTATCATCACACCGTCGCACCCCGTCTGTGCAAGCATCCTGGCTGCCGCCTGTGGTGTGTCCACATCGCCGTTGCCGATAACGGGAATTTTCACCGCATCTTTTACCTGAGCGATTATATCCCAGTCTGCATGTCCACTGTAATACTGCTCTCTGGTGCGCCCGTGCACTGCCACTGCCGCCACGCCGCAGCTTTCCGCAATTTTGGCAATCTCCACTGCGTTGACGCTTTCATCATTGAAGCCTTTTCGGATTTTTACGGTGACAGGCTTCCTTATGGCTTTGACAAGGCCACTGAGAATTTCCTCCACCAGTCCGGGATTTTTCATCAGGGCAGAGCCTTCCCCATTATTTACTACCTTTGGTACGGGACATCCCATATTGATATCCAAAAAAGAGAAAGGTCTATCCTCTATCCTTTTTGCCATCTCGCTGATAATTACCGGGTCGGAGCCGAAAAGCTGCAGTGACACGGGCATTTCCCGGGGGTGGATTTCCATCAGGCTTTCCGTATTCCGGTTGTTATAATAGATTGCCTTCGCGCTGACCATTTCCATACAAACCAGTCCTGCTCCCTGTTCCCTGCACAACAAACGAAAAGGCAGGTCTGATACACCTGCCATGGGAGCTAAGATAATATTGTTGTCCAGCGTTACATTCCCAATCGTCAATTTACTCATTCTAAAATACCCTTTTCCCGTTTCTTACTTCGCAACGCTGCGGTTCTTTTCATAAATAATACGCAGACCTTCCAACGTAAGGGAACTGTCGTATATGTCAATGGTGTCCGTCTCGTCTGCAATAATTCTGCCCAAACCGCCGGTTGCCACTACCTTCAGATTCTCAATGCCGCTTTCTTCTTTTACTTTCCTGATAATATATTCGGTCTGTCCAATCTGACCGTATATCAAACCCGCCTGCATACTGCTGATGGTCTCCTGTGCCAGAATGGATTTCGGTTTCCTGATTTCAATGTTGGGAAGCTTCGCAGTCTGTTTCCACAGCGCCTCAGAGCTGATACGGATACCGGGCGCCGTTATGCCCGCCGCAAATTCCCCGTTTTCCAATACTAAATCATATGTTGTTGCAGTTCCGAAATCCAGCACCAGAACCGGTCCGCCGTATTTCTCATATGCCGCGACCGCATCCACAATACGGTCTGCTCCGATTGCTCTGGGGTTTTCCGTCACAATCTTAATGCCTGTTTTCACACCGGGACCCACAATCAAAGGCTGGGTATCCAGATAGCGGACGATTGCTCCCGTCAGCGAGTGCATTACATCGGGAACCACGCTGGCGATAATGCAGCCCTCTATCTGTTCCGCCTCAATGCCCTTATTCTTCAAAAGCTGTATCAGCATGACGCCGTACTCATCTGAGGTTCTGGGCGTCTTCGTCATCATACGGAAGGTTGCTTCCAGTTCTTCCCCGGAAAATACACCCATGGTCATATTCGTGTTTCCCACATCAATTACCAAAATCATAACTTTCTCTCCATTCTTATTCCTCCTCCGACAGCAGCACCGAAGGGTCTTCCTTCAGAATAAACACACGGTAATACAGGGTCAGGGACTCCAAAAGCTCCTGTCTGTTGCGCCGTATCTCGGAAATCAACAGTCCGCTTGATATCTCGTCATAGTAGATATCGTCCTCCTCCGCATCGGTTTCCATGGAAAGACTTCCGTCCTCCTCGAATACGAGCGTAAAAATACCTCCCACCTCCTCCGTAAACAGCACACAGATAATGTGCAGTTCATCTTTGATGGAATCGGGAATTTTATCAAACTTCTCATTGAAATAATATTTCTTTTCATAAGCGTTGGCACCGCAAAGTACCACCCTTTTTTCGTCCATATCTGTCTCCCTTTCCGGAAACTGTTTTTCGTTCTTTTTCGTTCCGGGAACTCACTACACATATCCATAGATGCCGCGGACGGACACCTCTCCTGCGTACACTTGCGTCTTACTGCCATCAGGCAGTTCCACGCAAAGTTCTCCGGTATCGGTAATGCCTGTGGCTATCCCCCGGTATTCTCCCTTGGGGTCTGACACGCATACCTCCCGGTCCCGGTTGACAAGCATGGCATCATAAGCCTCCCTAAGTTCTGCCAGACTTTGCCGCTTTTCAAATAAAACATAATATTCCTGAAAAGCTTCCATGATATCTGCAAGCAGTTTTTCCCTCGAAAGCCTTTGTCCGCACTCTGCCTCCAGACTGGTGGCTTTGCCCGCAAGCTCCGGGGCAAATTCCTGCCGTTTTACATTGACGCCCACACCGATAATCACATAGTCAATGCGCTCCCGTTTCACACTCATTTCCGTGAGAATCCCGCAGACCTTCCTGCCGTTTACCACAATATCGTTAGGCCATTTAATTTGAGGTTCGGGGCAGTCGGGAATCCCGCTGCACGCCTTTTTCATTCCTTTTGCCGCAGCCAGAGCCATCACAAGGGTGAGCATGGATGCCTTATCCGGCGCAAATTCCGGTCTTAACAGCAGCGTAAAGTAAATATTCTTTCCCGCCGGGCTCTCCCACTCCCTTCCGCGCCTGCCCCTTCCGGCAGTCTGCATATCTGCCACAATCAGGGTTCCGTCCGGCGCGCCACTCGCCGCATCCCGCTTTGCCTGCGCGTTGGTGGAATCAATGCTGTCATATGTATTTTTTCTCAGTTCCATTTTGCCATTCATCTTATACTGTTGCCGCCATCACTGCCTTGATGGTGTGCATACGGTTTTCCGCTTCCTCAAATACCAGCGACTGCGGAGATTCAAATACTTCATTCGTCACTTCCATCTCGGTAATGCCGAAGCGTTCGCCCATCTCCTTGCCAATCCCGGTATTCAAATCGTGGAATGCAGGCAGACAGTGCATAAAGACAGCCTTTTCTCCCGCATTGTCCATAACCCCTTTATTTACCTGATAAGGGGACAGCTCCCGAATACGTTCGGACCAAACCTCGTCGGGCTCGCCCATGGATACCCAGACATCCGTGTAAATAACGTCCACATCCCCTGTTCCCGCCTTTACATCCTCGGTCAGCGTAATGCTGCCCCCGGTCTGTGCTGCGATTGCCTTACACTCCGCCACAAGCTCCTGCGCCGGAAAATATTTTGCGGTGGTACATGCCGTAAAGTGCATTCCCATCTTTGCACATGCCACCATCAGAGAATTTCCCATGTTATAGCGGGCATCACCCATATAGGTCAGCTTAATTCCCGACAGGCGCCCAAAATGCTCCCTGATCGTCAGCAAATCCGCAAGCATCTGCGTGGGATGGAATTCGTTGGTCAGTCCGTTCCATACGGGAACCTTGGAATATCTTGCCAGCTCCTCCACGATTTCCTGCTCAAAGCCGCGATACTCAATTCCTTCATACATTCCTGCCAGAACACGGGCGGTATCCGCAATGCTTTCCTTTTTGCCAATCTGGGAACCGCTTGGGTCAAGATAGGTAGTTCCCATTCCCAAATCGTGGGCTGCCACCTCGAAGGCACATCTGGTACGGGTACTGGTTTTTTCAAAAATCAACGCTACATTTTTGCCTCTGTGGGTATCAACCGGAATTCCCTTTTTCTTCTTATCCTTCAAATCCGCCGCCAAATCCAGCAGATAGGTAATCTCCTCTGTTGTAAAATCCAGTAATTTCAGAAAATCGCGTCCCTTTAAATCCATTTTTGTGCCTCCATTCAGTAAATTTAAGATGATACTACTATACTTCATAATTTCAGCGTTTTCAACCCCATATTAGAATCGCTTAATCTTTTTGGTAGTATTTTTCTCAAACTCCACTTCACGGATTTTCAATTTAAAAATTCTCTTATACAAAGGTGCATTCTTGTTATATTCATCAATTATTTTCTGAAGCTCTCCCTGCATATCCTTTATTTTCTTCTTCCCTGCGTATTCGTAATCCGGGAAAATTTCGGCTTCTATCACACCGTCGCTGTCACGCACCAGGACCTCCTGCACAAGACGGTTCCCGCCCAGCTTATTCTCAATCTCCTCCGGCGATATATTTTCTCCGTTAGGCGTAATAATCAGATTCTTCTTTCTGCCTGTCAGGAACACAAAGCCGTCCTCGTCCACATATCCCAAGTCCCCTGTTTTGAGCCATCCGTCTTCCAAAGTGTCCGCGGTTTCCTGCGGCATATGATAATAACCCTGCATGACGCTTGAACCTCGCACCCACAGTTCCTCATCAACCGTCTTCGCCTCACAGTTCGGCATCAGCTTTCCCACGGAGCCTTCTTTATTTTCCCAGCTTAAATTGGTGCTGATGACAGGGGAACACTCTGTCATCCCATAGCCCTGCAGAATCGTAATTCCATACTTTTTAAAGGTCTGTATATAGGCAGGGTTTAAATACGCGCCGCCGCTGCATATAGTGTGGAACTGTTTTCCGAAAACCTTTGCCTTTACCAGCGCCGCCGGCATCCATGCCGCTTCCTCCAGCTTCCTGGCAAGGGTTTCTATCATCAGAGGTACCATTAATATCATGTTTGGTTCAAACAGTTTCATATTCTTTGCCACACGAATCAGGGAATCGTTGATACAGATAACGCTTCCCAAAGAAAGTGCCTTTAATATATCCATACTCAGGCAATAAGCGTGATGAATGGGCAATACGGACAGAATTACCGTCCCCTCCTGAATTTTCATGTCAAGACAGGTTGCGTTTTCCGCCAGATTGCGGTGGGATAACATTACCCCCTTGCTCTTTCCGGTGGTACCGGAGGTAAACATAATGGTCGCTAATTCTTCCGGAAGCGGCGTATAAGCAAATCCCGGCTCTTGCTCTCCCACCAGTTTCCGGAAAGACAAAGCTCCTTCCGGCGTACTGTCGTCGTTCATGGCAATCACATGCTTTAATCCGGGACACAGCTTTCTTGCTTTCTCCGCTGTCTGTACCATGCTCACGTCAAAAATAAGAGTAGTTACCTCCGCACGATTCAGCAATTCACATAACTCCTGTGCGGGAAGCTGTGCATCCAGCGGAACCGCCACGCCTCCTCCATTTACAACTCCCATATAAGCCACAATCCATTCATACGAGGTCGTCCCCAAAATCGCAATATGACTTTTGCTCTCACCCAGAGATTCCAACGCCGCCGAAAAGCGCTCGGAATCCTCTTTTAATTCCGTGTAGGTCTTGCTTGCAACAGATACCGATTTCTTACCCTCAGCGTCCTTTTGCTTTACCTTATACCGGAACGCATCCCATGACCCATGAGCCGCCTCTGACTTTACCAACAATTCACGGATGGTACTGCTTACACTGTTCATGCCGCTTCCCTCCTGCTTACGAAATTTTTTCCAGATAGTCAACCGCTTCCTGTACCGTGCGGATGTCCGCCGCCTCTTCCTGCACGATTTCTATATCAAGCTCATCCTCGATTTCGCCCAGCATACTCATAAAGTCAAATGAGGTAAATCCCAAATCCTCCATAAAGCGGGATTCCGGCTTGATATCCTCCCTGTCCACTTCCACATAATTCACAATGATATCCGCTAATTTGTCAAACATAATTCTCCTCTTTTCCGCGCTGCATTCACGCCTATACCAGTTTGATAATTTCTCCGATTTTCAGGTAGGGATTTTCAATTCCCTTAAACATAATCCTGCACATATAATAATAAAAATACTCCAATGTTTCCTTTGTGACTGCTTCTACCTGATGTTCAAAATTAAAGTCAAGCCCATTGTCATCAGGCCTGTGCATCACCGTCAAATACATTGCCTGTGTAGTCGCTCCGTTCGGATACCACTTGGTCTTATATTTAATGTCCCCCAGCTTACTTAATCCGTTCTCCTTCAATGTCAGCGGCTGATAGGTCAGCGACATGGGTTCGTAGGATCTGCCCGGCTCTATCGGATACAGCTTTGCCCTGTACGCAAAATATTCTACCGGATTAAAATTAGTATGCCGGAAAGTCTCGTTCTGTGCATCACGAATCATATGGATTCCCTCAAGGAAAGTGGTGTCCTCAGAAATAATGGTCCGAAACGGGAAGGAGTGAATTCTTGTTCCGCCGGATTTTTTCTCCGACAGCGTTGCTCTTCTCGCATAAGCCACATTGATGGATACGTCATCATTTCCGTTCATTTTCTGAAGGTAGGTACGAATTCCCATAATCAGCAGACATTGAAGGGAAATATGCTGCTGTTCACAAAATGCCATCAGACTGGCAGTGGGTTCTTCCTCCAAATGAAAAATATCCAGCGCCGATTCCACATTGGAGGAAATAAACTGTGCCGCTCTTGCCTTCGGATTTTTCTTTCTCTCCTCCAAAAGTGCGCCGGGACCGTCAATGCCGTTATAAACAGGCTCTGAAACCGCAATTAACTTATGGAAATATTCCCTGTCCCGCTCCTGCGCCTTGCTTCCGGCTTCATATGCCAGGTCTTTTTCAAGCTGCTCGATGTAAGAGCGCATCTCTTTTGGATACTCCACCCCCTCATACATGGCACTGCAGTAAAGCTCGATGATATCCTTCATAAAGCAGATAAGCGACTGGGCATCCAGCGTCAGATGATCTCCCAGAAGATAAACTCCCTGATTTCCATCAGGCGTTTTAATGATGACCAGTCTGTTCATCGGCGAGTCTTCTCTCTCAAAGGGAACTTCCGTCCACGCTTTCATTACCGCTTCCGCTTCTTCCATGGTTTTCCCTGAAAAATCAACATATTCAATCTCCCGCTCCTCTTTTTCCACCACGTACTGATACCACTGCTTTTCCTTCTTATCGTAGGCAAAACGCAAACGCATCCCCTCGCATCGCTCATATGCTTTATAAATTGACTGTCTCAACACATCAATATCCAGTTCGTACTCTATCGTGAGACTGGTTCCCACGTTCACAACCGCCTTATTCGGGCAGCGGTCCAAATAGAAAAAATGGAATTTCTGCGCAACGGTCAACGGATATGTCTTATAACCTTTTCTGCTTTTCAAGTGAATCCTCCTTTTACAAATCCTCTATAAACTCATCCAGCGCTTTTTCATAGGCTTTCGTGTCTTTAAAATAACTTTCCCCGTGCGCCGCTCCCTCCACAATCAATAATTTTTTAGGGGATGCACAGCAGTCGTATATTTCATGACACATTCTGGTCGGGACAAAGGTATCTTTGGAACCATGAATAAATAAAATCGGAACCTTGGCTTTCGCCACTTCCCTTTTTGCATTACATTCGTCCATGCCATATCCCGCCAGCTTCCTGTTCAGGATTTCCGCTCCCTGCATTACGGGAAAGGGCGGAAGGTGATACATGGTCTTTAGCACATGGGTAAACACCTCTTTCGGAGAGGTAAAGCTGCAATCGGATATAATTCCCTTCACCTGCGGCGGCAGCTTTAGTCCGCTTGCCATCAGCACGGTAGAACCGCCCATGGAGATTCCATGAAGAAGGATTTCCACATCCTCCCCGCATCTTTGAACGACCCAGTCAATCCATCCCAGCGCGTCTTTCCTGTCGAGACAGCCAAAGCCGACATACTTCCCTTCACTCTCTCCGTGAGCTCTCGCGTCAGGATGCAGCATGGCATATCCATGCCGGAAATAGTAATCCGTCAATCCCGTAAAATCAGCCAGGCTCTTGCTGGTATATCCATGAAAACAGATTACTGCCCGTTTCCTATCCCCATTTTCCCGGATTGGCGGAAAAAAAGCAGCGTGAAGCTTCAGACCGTCAAAAGCGGTCAGGTATACATCTTCATGGGGCTGCGCCAGCAAAAAAGCTTTTCTCTCTTCCAGAATGCCTGCATACTGCGACCAGTCCGTACCTGCCATCTTCATGGTACGCTCCATTTTCGCCCTTTGTCTTTTCATGGTTCTTCCGTAAAAATACAGGGTCTCCGCCGCTCCTGCTGCTATCAGCCCTCCTGCACATGTAATTCCGATTCCTAAAATTCCCATGCTTCCTCCGTTCCTACCGCTTTTTTTTATTTTTAAGCTGCTTTTGTTTTAATTCTATAATTTCCTTTAATTTGAGAGCTTTCCCGATATCTCCTTCCACCTTTAATTTCTGTGTTGTAAATGCCCATACCGGATCCATTTTACCGTCGGCTATTTTCATAAGGGTATCGGGATTACAAGTAAATATGGCGTCTCTGTCATAATACTCATACGGCTCAACAAACAACTGACCGTCTTTTACCTCCACATAAAAAATACCGCCTGCCTCTTCGTCCTCAATCGAAAACTGAAACGCAAAATGCTCCTGAATATCGCTTACATCCGTTCCCATAAACCTGTTTTTTATTTCATAAAAAAAATCCGCGTATGTCATTTTCTCTCAAACCTCCATTCCGACCAATGGTCGATTCTTCTTTTCATATATAATATCACGATATTCGACCAGCGGTCAACTGTGGAGATAGCACGAAAAATATGTTTATTTTGTTAATATTTTCTCTATTGTTCCTGTTATGCCGATATGATACAATGATTAAATATAAAGTTCTACAATCGGTACAGCAAAACAACGGTTGTTCCGTAAGGACTGTACCACGAGAAAGGTGGCTCTATATGCCGGATTTAAAAAAATCAGAGAAAATACTTGACGCATTACAGCAGCTGCTGGAAGAAAAGAACATACAGCATATATCCGTAAGTGAGATTGCCGGTAAAGCCGGTATCGGAAAGGGCAGCATTTACTATTATTTCCCTTCCAAGGATGCCATTGTCGACGCCTTAATCAAACGCAGCTATGAACAGCCGTTACAAACTGCAAAAACTCTGTCCTCACAAACGAATATCTCCTCTTTTACACGGATGGCAATGCTGTTTCAGGCATGCCGGAATTCTTCCGCCGTGTTTTTAAAGCAGAAGCACGATTCTTCCACAAGCATTCAGGACCTCGCTTTTCTGCATCAGAAATATCTGAATTACCTGATTTCGGAACTGAAGCCCGCACTGACGGAAATCATTTCCCAGGGAATTGCCTGCGGCGAAATTCACTTTGACTATCCTGCCGCACTGGCTGAGATTGCCCTCATTGTCATCGCAGTCAAGCTTGACAATTCTTTGGTGCCTTCTACGCCCGAAGAAATAGAGGATACTTTGAAGGGTCTGATTTCCCTTTTGGAAAACGGAACCGGCGTACCTGCCGGAACCCTTGAATATTTGTCACTTATAAAATAACCGGAAAGGAACGCAGAAATGAAAAATTTTATGGAAATTTCCAATTCTATCAAATACTTAGGTGTAAACGACCATACGATTGATTTGTTTGAGGGACAGTATCAGGTCCCTAATGGCATGACGTATAATTCCTATCTGATTCTGGATGAAAAAATTGCCGTACTCGATACCGTTGACGTGCGCTTTACTGAAGAATGGCTGCAAAATCTGAAATCCGCTTTAGGTTCCCGTCAGCCTGACTATCTGATTGTACAGCATATGGAACCGGATCATTCAGCAGGCATTACTGTTTTTGCGGAAACCTATCCCGATGCCGCCATCATCGCTTCCGCGCCCGCCTTTACCATGATGAAGCAGTTTTTAGGTACAGACTTTTCCCACAGACGAATGATAATCAAGGAGGGAGATGCGCTCTGCCTCGGCAAACACTCCCTGAGCTTCCTCTCTGCACCAATGGTTCATTGGCCTGAGGTCATCGTCACGTATGACAGCTATGAGAAAATACTTTTCTCTGCGGACGCTTTCGGAAAATTCGGCGCTCTCGATGTGGAGGAGGACTGGGCAGACGAAGCCCGCCGCTATTATATCGGTATTGTAGGAAAATATGGAATGCAGGTACAGAACCTTTTAAAAAAGGCGGCAACAGTCAACATACAGACAATTTGTCCGCTTCACGGTCCCGTCCTGAACGAAAATTTGGAATACTATTTACATCTCTATGATATCTGGTCTTCCTATGCCGTGGAAACCGGGGGTGTATTGATTGCTTACACATCCATTTACGGTCATACGAAGGAAGCCGTGCTGCTTCTTGCGGACAAGCTCCGTGAAATGGGCTGCCCTGCGGTGACGGTTGCCGACCTTGCAAGAGAGGATATGGCAAAATGTGTGGGAGATGCGTTCCGCTATGGCAAGCTGGTGCTTGCAACCCCGACCTATAATGGGGGGATTTTCCCGTTTATGAGAGAGTTCCTTCAGCAGCTCACCGAACGGAATTTCCAAAACAGGACTGTCGCCTTCATCGAAAACGGCAGTTGGGCGCTGACTGCGGCAAAAACCATGAAGTCCGTGCTGGAACCCTGTAAGAATCTTACTTTTGCCGAAAACGAGGTACACATAAAATCTGCATTAAACGAAGAAAGCCTTGCCCAGCTTGATGCACTGGCTATCGAGCTTTGTAAGGACTATTCTTCCAAGGCATAAACAGACTTTTGCGGATTACAAAAACAGCCGTTGTCCTAATGGGCACCGGCTGTTTTTTGCAAATTATACATTTTATTTTCTATTTTATTTTGCGGTTTCCTTCCATGCGCTTGCAAGGCTTGCGATACCCTGCAGCTCTGCCGGAAGAAGAATCGTGGTTGCCTGACCGTCAGCAACCTTCTCAAATGCTTCCAGACTCTTAATCTTAAGCACCGCCTCATCAGCTCCTGCTTCTTTCAGCATACGGATACCGTCCGCATTTGCCTGCTGAACCTTCAAGATGGCTTCTGCCTCACCTTCCGCCTCGCGGATCATCTTTTCCTTTTCCGCTTCTGCACGCAGGATTGCTGCCTGTTTATCCGCCTCAGCACGTAAGATAGCGGATTCCTTTGCACCTTCCGCCTCCAGAATCTTAGCTTTCTTCTCACCCTCTGCACGCGTTACAGCCTCACGTCTTTCACGCTCCGCCTTCATCTGCTTCTCCATTGCATTCTGAATCTCCGCAGGAGGAATGATGTTTTTCAGCTCAACACGGTTTACCTTGATACCCCAGGGATCGGTAGCCAAATCCAGAGCTGCTCTCATCTGGGTATTAATGGTTTCACGGGATGTAAGCGTCTGATCCAGCTCCAAATCACCAATGATATTACGGAGAGTAGTCGCTGTCAGATTCTCAATCGCCATCATGGGATTCTCAACACCGTACGTAAACAGCTTGGGATCCGTAATCTGATAGAATACAACGGTATCAATTCTCATAGTAACGTTGTCCTTGGTGATTACAGGCTGAGGAGGGAAATCAGCAACCTGTTCCTTCAGATTCACCTTTCTTGCAACCTTGTCAATGATAGGCATTTTCAAATGAAAGCCTACCGACCATGTTGCCTGATAAGCGCCGAGACGCTCAAGGACATACGCCTGCGCCTGAGGCACAATCTTGATACAGGATATAATAATCCATAAAATCAAAATAACTGCAATAATTAAAAATGGCATCCTCCACCTCTTTCTGTGCTGCGGCATCGGCAGCACTCGCTTTCTTGTTTTTGACGCGCCCTTCCTTTGCGGCGCTCTTTTATAAATAAATCCCTGCTGCGGGACTTATTCCTCCTCAGGTTCTATTGACACTGCTGGTTGTTTCACAGCTTTCTGTTCGCCATTAATTTCCACATTCTCCTCTACCATCAGCTTTACGCCGCTGATAGCCACAATGTTTACCACGCAGCCCACCGGAAGCTTAATGCTTTCGTCCATGCTTCTTGCGCTCCATTCCTGCCCGTTTACGACAACCTGACCGATTCCCTGCAGATTGTCAATCTCGCCGGTAACGATTGCCTGCTGCCCTACAAGGCTTTCCACATTGGTCTTTACCCGGTCCCTGTTAAAATATTTAACCGCAATTGGTCTGGTAAAAAACAAAAGCACCAGTGACACGACGAAAAATAAAAGTATCTGAACCACCAACGGGGCGTTAAATGCCGCTGCAATCAAAGCTGCCAGCGCGCCTCCGGCAAACCAGATAGACGTCAGTCCCAGAGTCGCCACCTCTACACCGATGGAAAGTATTATCACAATCAGCCAGAAAATCATCATTTCACCCATATAATCTCTCCCTCTTGCTTCTCCAATAACTATTATTGTTACCTCTCAGTTTTATTTTATTTTTAACTGTAAAATAAGTTTACTACAAAATGAGATATGGGGCAATGATTTTATATGCACGATAGGAAATTTATCGTGCTGCACTGCAGAAAAAAGCAGCACCGCCTCTGCGATACTGCTTTTTGCAATCTTCTTTCGGATTTTAGTAGAATACATGGTTTCCGATTACAAGACCGTCTCTGCCGTTATTTCGGCGGAAGTGTGTTAAATCTCCTACATTGGACACGCCGGAAAGAGCCTCTTCTGCTGCCTGGATACAGCTCGAACTGATTTTTCCCGACTCATATACTCTGTTCAGCTTACCGTTCATAGCCGGAGTAAACTGTCCTGACGCATAAATCACGCCATGAATCGTATCAGGATATGCTCCGCTTCTCACACGGTTCATAACAACCGCACCGACAGCGAGCTGTCCTTCATAACTTTCTCCACCTGCCTCACACTGAATCAATGCTGCCAACAGCAGTGTCGTATCCGCATCGGTGGTATACTCGCCATAATTAACGTGACGTTTCGCCTGACGTTCCTCTTCTTCTCTCTGCTTAATTTCTTCCATCGTTTCTCCGGCGTCAATATTAAAATCCAGAGTAACGAATTCAGAAGAAACATATCCGTCCTTACCCTCGTAGTCGATACATACCCAGCCGTCTTCACTTTTACTTAAAACCTCTGTGATTTCACCCTGAGGCAGCAGACCGTAAACTTCTGCTTCCGTGCTGGGTTGTGTGCGAACACGCAGGGTTTCCGTGTTGACGACGGCAATCATTTTGCCTACATCGTTTGCCAATTCCTCGGCTTCCTCATCAAACAGCAGATATTCATCCTTTGCCCATCCGATGACGTTCCCGGATTGTAATTTGGTCCAGCCGTCCTTTCTCTCAAGAATGGTTCCGCCACAATCCTTATATAACTTTCCGACTTTCTCGGATTCTTCGCTGGCTTCACTTCTCACATTCAGAGCATTTTTTACATTTGCCATAACCAATGCAGACTGCTCTTCGTCCTGTGAAAGCGTCAAATTCAGTTCCTTTGCCGTAGCATTGATAATCTCAGCCGTGTCCGCCGTGCCGGGATTCAGGATGGCTGCCACGCCGCCATTTAATTCATCCAGGTAATTCTTGCTGCCAGCTTGTACGGTAATGCCTGACTGCACTGCCACTGATAAGGAAACTATCAGTCCGGTAAGTGCGACAAGCATGCCCTTGCTTCTTGCCATGTTGTTTACCTCCAAACAAATTCTTACAATTTCCATAATAAATTGTATCACTTTTTTAACTAATTTATTACGATTTTGTTACATTTGTTACGCAAGATATCATAGCAGAAGCTCTTATTTTTGTCAAGTTTTGCCGGTATTACTTTTTTACACTTTTTTATATTCTGTTTTAAAAATACTAAAATCCTTTATTTTCAGCGTTTTTTAGACTTTTTTATGTTTTTTAAATCAAATTCACTTAAAATTAAATCCAGAATTCCGTGTTTATATTTTCGGTTTTTCTACATATTTTTGGACTTTTCTATACAGGCTTCCATGGCGTCCATTACGGCAGCTCTGAAGCCCTTTTCTTCGAGGACTTTTACGGCGTCAATCGTAGTTCCGCCGGGAGAGCATACCATGTCCTTTAATTCACCCGGATGCTTCCCGGTTTCCAGTACCATTTTGGCGCTTCCCAATACTGCCTGCGCCGCGAACTGATATGCCTGCGCCCTGGGCATCCCTGCCGCCACAGCCTCATCCGCCATCGCCTCAATAAACAAGAACACATACGCGGGGGAACTGCCGCTGACGCCTACTACCACGTCCATCAGGCGCTCCGGTACGACACTTGCCACGCCGAAAGAACGCAGCAGGGCAAGCACCTGCTCCAGCTCGCTCTCCGTTACATTTTTTCCTGCGGAAACACCGGTACAGCCCTCCAGCACCAACGCAGGAGTATTCGGCATACAGCGGATAATTTTGAACTCCTCTTTGCCAAACGCAGAATAGAAGTAATCCAGCGTTCTTCCCGCCGCAATGCTGACAATCAGGGTTTCCGGTCTTACTGCATCCCTGATTTCCGCAATCACCTCATCAATAAAAATGGGTTTTACGGCAAGAAAAAGGATATCTGCTTCCCCTGCCGCCTTTTCGTTGCTTTCTGCAATTCTGATATGAAGGTTGGACTTTATTTTCTGTCTTGCCGCGTCCAGCTTATCAAATCCGACGATATCCTCCGGCTGTGCCATCCCCTTCTGTAACATACCGCCTATCATGGCTGTTGCCATATTTCCAAGTCCGATAAATCCGATTTTCATAAATTTTCTTTCCTTTCTGTGACCTATTTTTTATCCTTATATATGTAACAGTTTTCTGCTCATTTTTATTTTACATTCCTCTGCCGATGGGCTTCATACATCAGAAGGGATGCGGCGATTGCGGCATTTAACGATTCCACGTTTCCTTCCATCGGAATTTTCAAATATTTTTCTGCCATATCAGCCGTTTCTTTTCGCAGTCCGTTTCCCTCGTTTCCAATCAGAAAAGCCGTCGGCGCACGGAAAGAAAAATCATCATAATAATTGTCTCCCTCCAAGTGGGCAGCATAGGTGTGAATACCGTGTTTATGCAGTATTTTCAAGGTTTCAGCTATATCTCCCACATAGAGAAAAGGAACACGGTAAATGGAGCCCATGGTAGCACGGATAGTCTTCGGATTAAAAATATCCACCGTCTGTTCCGTCATAATAACACCTGTTACCCCCGCTCCTTCCCCTGTCCTGATTATGGTACCCAGATTTCCGGGGTCCTGTAGGTTTTCAATCACTACAAACAGCGGATTTGGTCTGCAAATCAACTCTTCTAAACTGTATTCCGGCTGGCGGAGTACCGTTAAGATTCCCTGTGGGGTCTGCGTATCCGATATTTTTCGGAAAAGCTCCCCGGATACCTCCTCATACCCCGTCCTCTCCAATTTCTGCTGCAAAGCATCCGGCTCCTGATTTGCTTCTCCCGAAATATGCGTTTTCCCCGCAGAATCCTTATGAAAAATTTTCCGTGCGGCATCCTCGGAAAGATATACCTCGAGGATCTGTTCTTCGGGAGCCTCCTCATACATTTTGAAGCCTTCCACCAGATATACTTTATCTTTTTTCCGTTCCCTTGCCTTGGACTGCCACTGAACAACCTGTTTGATTCTGGCATTTGCAGCGCTTGTTATCATCTTAACCTCCATTCTGCCCTGCGAGAAGAAAAGCGGTTATACCTTCCGTGAAGATATCGCCGCTTCGCTGTTTTTTCTTTTTTAAAATGTTCGGGATAATACTCCGGTTAGATAGACAGTAAATGTGCTACCTCATACTGATACTCATTGATGCACTTCTGCATGTTCAGTGCCTCTTCAATATCAAAATCAACAAACTCACCATGCTGATAGCCTACAACACGGTTCGTCTTGCCTGCAAGCAGAATATCAACCGCCTTTGCACCCATGATGGAAGCATAATAGCGATCCTTCGCAGTAGGATTTCCGCCGCGCTGCATATAACCCAAAATGGTTGCACGGGTCTCGATACCGGTTGCTGCCTCGATTCTTCTGGCCATAGAGGTGGAATGACCGATACCCTCTGCATTAATAATAATATGATGGCTCTTTCCCTTCTTACGGTTATCAATAATATTGTTGATAATCCGCTGCTCATCGTAATCATATTTCTCAGGAATCAGAATATCCTCGGCGCCGTTTGCAATACCGCACCAGAGCGCAATATAACCCGCATTACGTCCCATAACCTCAATGATACTGCAGCGCTCATGGGAGGAAGAGGTATCCTTTACCTTATCAATCGCTTCCATCGCGGTATTTACTGCGGTATCAAAACCAATGGTATATTCGGTACACGCGATGTCAAGGTCAATCGTTCCGGGAAGACCAATCGTGTTGATTCCGTTCTGGGAAAGCTTCTGCGCGCCGCGGTAAGAACCGTCGCCGCCGATAACAACGATACCGTCGATACCATGCCTGCGGCAGATTTCAGCGCCCAGCTCCTGTCCTTCCTTTGTCTTAAACTCCAGACATCTTGCAGTACCGAGAATCGTACCGCCTCTTTGTATAATATCGGAAACATCCTTTGCTTCCATATCTATAATCTCTTCGTTCAAAAGACCATGGTAGCCTTTCTTAATACCCTTTACCTTTAATCCTTTTGCAATGGCTGTACGAACAACCGCACGAATCGCAGCATTCATACCGGGTGCATCTCCACCGCTTGTCAATACACCGATTGTCTTAATCTCTTTTGCCATGATGTTACCTCCTACAGCAATCATATAATGCTCGTTCCTCTATTCTTAATCGTAATTCTTCAACTACCTATTTTAATCGATTTTTTTACGGTTTTCAATAGGTTTTGTTACATATTTAACGTTTTCTTTGCCAAAAACGGAAAAGAGTTTTTCTTTCAGGTTCTCATCAGCGTTCACTTGCAGATTCGGCGGTAACACTTTCACGCCCTTCGGGTTTTTGATAAACACGACAACATTGTCGTTTCCGTCGGAATCCGCAATGGCTCGCAAAAGCTCCTGTTCCCTTTGCTGATACTCCCCAGGTGTCGCAAACTGTACCCAGATACCTTCCGGAAGACTTGTAACCTCTGAAGGCTTTTGCTGCCCGGCGCTGTATTTCCGCTGACTGTTATAACTGCCGCTTCTTTCATAACGATTCCGAAATAATGTCTGTTCCTTCTCCGCTTCCTCAAAGCTTACTATCTGCTCACAAATCAGCTTGCCGTCCTTCTCCTCCTCCACGGAAATTCTTCCTTTGATAAATACCTTGGCGTCCTCCTGCAAAAGATTTCCGTATTTCTCGTAATCCCTGGGGAAAACCACAACTTCCACATTTCCCACCAGATCTTCCAGATTTAAAAACGCCATCACCTTGTCGTTTTTGGTATATTTTACCGTCTTTTCCGCAATCATGCCGCCCACCACTGCGCTCGCCTGATCCTGAACGCGCACGGTTCCCGTTTCCTCATCCAATGCAAAATCATTGGTGGTGTTCGTGATATGCTTCTGCCAAAGCTCCTGATATTCCTCCATCGGATGACCGCTGATGTAGATGCCAAGCACCTCCTTTTCAAAGGACAGCAGCATCTCCTTGGAATACTCGCCCACATCAGGCATACGGATATCAAATTCCTCCTTATCCTCCTCGGCTGCGATGTCAAACAGGGAAATCTGCCCTGCCAGATTGCTCTTTTTATCTTTGGTGATATGGTCTAATATCTGCACATAGACACTCATAAACTGCTTTCTGGTGCCTCCCAGACTGTCCAGCGCTCCCGCCTTGATGAAGTTTTCGATGGCGCGTTTATTCATATCCTTGTCTGCCATACGGGTAATAAAATCATTCAAATTTGTAAAAGGTCCCCTCTCTCTCCGCTCCTGCACAATGCTTTCAATCATGGGACGTCCTACATTTTTAATCGCCGTCAGCGCATAGCGGATGCTGCCGCCTGACACGGAAAAGCCTGCCTCGCCCTGATTAATATCCGGCGGAAGCAGCTCAATCCCCATGCTGCGACAGGTTAAGATGTACTCGGACACCTTCTTGGGATTGTCAATGACGGAGGTCAGAAGCGCCGCCATAAATTCCACGGGATAGTAATATTTCAGATAAGCGGTCTGATAGGATACCACCGCATAACACGCCGCATGGGATTTGTTGAAGGCGTATTTCGCAAAATCCATCATATCATCATAAATCTGTCCCGCCGTCTGCTCGCTGATGCCGTTTGCTACGCAGCCCGGTACGCCCTCCGCTTCATTGCCGTATATAAAGTTGGCGCGTTCCTTTTCCATTACCGACTGCTTTTTCTTACTCATAGCACGACGCACCAGATCGCTTCGTCCCAGCGTATAGCCGCCCAAATCGCGAACAATCTGCATTACCTGCTCCTGATAGACAATACAGCCGTAGGTAGGGGACAAAATCGGCTCCAACTGGGGACAGGAATAGACTACATCTCCGTGATTGTTTTTCCCTTTAATATATTTGGGTATAAAGTCCATAGGCCCCGGACGATACAGGGAAATCCCCGCAATAATATCCTCCAGATTCTGAGGCTTCAGCTCCTTCATGAAGTTCTTCATCCCGGCGCTTTCCAACTGGAACACGCCCTCCGTTTTTCCCGTACCGATGGAAGCTAAAACCTTCGGGTCGTTATAGTCGATATTGTCCACATCAATATGCTGTCCCGTCGTTTTTTCGATAAATTCTACCGCATCGTGAATCACTGTCAGAGTACGCAGTCCCAGAAAATCCATCTTCAGCAATCCCAGCTCCTCCAAAGTGGTCATGGTAAACTGAGTGGTAATGGAACCGTCGGAGCCTCTGGAAAGAGGTACAAACTCATCCGCAGACTTCTGGCAGATAACCACGCCCGCCGCGTGCATGGAGGTATGTCGGGGCAAACCCTCCAGACGCTTGCACATGTCAATTAAGTGGTGTACCTGCTCATCCTCCTGATAGAGCCTGCGAAACTCAGGATTTATCTCCAGCGCCCGGTCAATCGTGATATTCAGCTCATTCGGCACCATCTTTGCAATGGAATCCACAAAGGCATAGGGCAAATCCATCACCCGTCCCACATCGCGGATAACCCCCTTTGCCGCCAGCGTACCAAAAGTGACAATCTGTACCACCTTGTCCGCGCCGTACTTTCTGCCAACATAATCGATAACCTCCTGCCTGCGTTCATAGCAGAAATCAATATCGATATCGGGCATGGATACACGCTCCGGATTTAAGAAGCGCTCAAACAGCAGATTATATTTAATCGGGTCAATATTGGTAATCTTCAGGCAATAGGAAACAATGCTACCTGCCGCGGAACCACGTCCCGGTCCTACCGAAATGCCGTTGCTTTTTGCATAATTAATAAAGTCCCAGACAATCAGAAAGTAATCCACATACCCCATAGTGCGGATGACGTCAAGCTCATAGGTCAGACGCTCCCGCAGGGTCTGTCCGGTGTCTCCTGCAGGCTTGTCACCGTCACCGTAACGCTCAATAAGTCCGTCATCACACAGTTTGTTGAGATACATCCAGGAATCATAGCCCTCCGGCACTTCATACTTGGGTAATTTCGTCACACCGAATTCAATTTCCACATTACAGCGATCCGCAATGCGCTGGGTATTCTCCACAGCCTCCCATGCGTAGGGAAACAATCCCTTCATTTCCTCCTCGCTTTTTACATAGTACTGACCGCCCTCATAGCGCATACGATCTTCGTCAGCCAGCTTTTTTCCGGTCTGTAAGCAAAGCAGAATATCATGGGAATCCGCATCCTGCGCATAGGTATAATGCACATCGTTCGTAACTACAAGCGGAATATCCAGCTCGCGGCTCATCTGCACCAGTTCCATGTTGACCATTTTCTGTTCCGCCATGCCGTGATCCTGCAGCTCCAGAAAATAATTGCCCTTGCCAAAACATTCCTCATACTTGCGGGCAGCTTTGCGCGCCTCCTCCTTAAATCCTTTTACAATATAGCGCTGTACCTCTCCCGCAAGACAGGCAGACAACGCAATAATCCCTTCATGATAGCGGTTCAAAATCTCCATATCCACACGGGGCTTATAATAGTACCCTTCCGTAAAGCCCCGGCTGACAATTTTCATCAGATTCGCATAGCCGGTATTATTTTCCGCCAGAAGCACCAGATGGTAATATCTGTCCTCGCCACCCGTAAGTTCCTTGTCAAAGCGGGAATTGGGCGCCACATAGACCTCACAGCCGAGAATAGGTTTGATTCCTTCTGCCTTCGCCGCGCGGTAGAAATCAATAACGCCGTACATGACACCATGGTCCGTGATGGCAGCGCTGTCCATGCCCAGTTCCTTTACCCGGTGAACGTATTCTTTTATTTTGTTGGAACCGTCCAGCAGCGAATATTCGGTATGGACGTGAAGATGTGCAAATGCCATGCAGGTACTCCTTTTGTATTTTCAATCCTTTTTTTAAACTTCTATGAAGTCAATTATACGTTAAGGTAAGCTTTCTGCGCAAGTGTTATTGCTCGTTACTTATTTTTATAATAAAATACCGCAAGCTGGGTTCTGTCCCTCAGCGCCAGCTTCTCCAGAATAGCGCTGATATAGTTGCGCACGGTTCCCTCGCTTAAAAACAGCTCCTCGGCAATCTCTTTGTTGCTCAATCCCTCAGCTACCAGTTCAATCAGCGCCTGCTCCTTTTCGTTCACATCATAACGGCTGTAGTCAAATTCCTCTTTCGACTGCATCAGCACAGGTATTTTCCCCACTACTTCGCCGCCGAACACACTCTGTCCGCCGCAGACTGCTTTCAGCGCCGGAACAATCCCCTCAAAATCCTGCTTTAAAATGTATCCTTTAGCACCGATGCTTAATGCTTTCACAATATATTCATCATCGGAAAAGGTGGTTAAAAATAAAATCCTTGCCTCCGGAAATTCTGCCAGGATATGCTCCGCCGCTTCCAGTCCGCTCATACCCTCCATGCGGATATCCATCAAAAGGACATCCGGCTTTTCTTCCTGATAAAGCGCAATCGCTTCCGCGCCGTTATATCCCGTTCCCACCACGGCAATTCCCCCATCCGCCTCCAGAATGGTCTTTAAAGAAATCGCTACTAATTTATCATCATCCACTACAATTACTCTCATTTTCTTACCCTCTTTTTCATTTTTTTACGGAAATAAAGATTCGGAATCCCTTCTCGTGGGTAATATGTATGGTGCCGTCCAATGCCGCCACCCGTTCTCTCATATTCGCCAGACCGATTCCATCCTCTGCAATTTCATGTTTACAGGTACCGTTATCCCCGATGAAAAGCTGATAGAATCCGGGATGCTCCCGCAGCACAATCTCTATGCTATCGGCATCTGAATGCTTCACCACATTGGACATGGCTTCCTTAATCGTTGTAATAAAACAATATTTTACATTCCGGGGCACTGCTCCCGACATATCGTAATCAACACGGATAGTATATTTTTCCTGCATGGTTCTCATAATTTCCTCCACCGCCTGACGCAAATCCACAGAATCATCATGCAGATCATGCACGCTTTCGCGGATGCTGTTCATTGCCTGATTCAGCGTATCGTTAATTCCCACAAGCTGTTCATGCAGCGCTTCTTCGTTTTTATAAACCGTCCCCAGCGCTCCCACCTGCAGAATGGACCGCGACAGCATATGCCCCACATTGTCATGTATCTCGCGGGCAATTCGGTTCCGCTCCCGCAGGGTCGCCAGATAAATTTCATAGTCCTGCTTCTCCCGCAGGCTCTTATTCTTTTCCCTCAGCGCCAGATTTAATTCCGTATCGGCGTCCCGCATCCGGATCATGTCCCGCTGCAGCTCCTCAACTCTGTTGGTTCTATGGGAAAGCAGCACGGCGAGCGCGCAAAGCACAAGCCATAAGAAAATTTCATTCCCCCGATATATCCCGGAAGCCAACACAACCAGAAACGGAAGCGCACAGGCGGCTGTCCGAAGAATCGGGCGCTGCAGCTCTTTCAAATACTGATACATATAATATAGAAGAATCGGTAAAAAAAACACAAGCTCCGGCAGCAGAAAGCACATGATAAAAAAAGCGACGCCTACCGGCAGAAATTTTTTTCCCTCCGTAATGGAAACGCCAAGCGCCGCTGTCGTAAAGGCAAGTAAAAACACCAAAACCGGCGCCGTCGTATCCGCTTCCCCAAACACCAACGTCATTCCCAGCATCAGCAATATGATATTATCTACGACTCTGTTCATAGACATTTCCCCCAATCTTTCTATTAATTAACATACCATTTCCGACGCTCAAACAATAGTCCTTTTTTTCAACTTTTCAAAATCGTGACATTTGTCATCCTGTTTTACTGACGCCGTTCACTTCCCTGTCATAAATTTTTTCTGTATACTGTTATCATCAGGGGTTCCTGAAACGGCGCTTTTTTTTGCCGTCTCACCCGTCAAAAAATCAGGAGGGACATATGAGTACACCGATTATAAAAGTAGAAAATCTCGTAAAACGTTACCGCGAGCTGGTGGCGCTGGATCATTTTAATCTGGAGATTGCGGAAGGAGAAATCTTTGGTCTGCTGGGTCCCAACGGATCCGGCAAAACCACCACCATCAACTGCATTTTATCCCTGTTATCCTATGATAAAGGAACCATCCATGTCTTTGGAAAGGAAATGCACCCTGACAGCTATGATTTGAAACGCCGGATTGGTGTGGTGATGCAGAATGTGGCAGTATTCGAGGAGCTGACAGTCTATGAAAATATCGATTATTTCTGCGGGCTATACATTCGGGATAAAACGCTGCGCAGACAGTATGTAGAGGAAGCTATTGACTTTGTCGGTTTACATGAATTCCGCAAATTCTATCCGAAAAAGCTGTCAGGCGGACTTCTTCGGCGCCTGAATATTGCCTGCGGTATCGCTCACAAGCCAAAGCTTTTGTTTCTGGATGAGCCAACCGTTGCCGTAGACCCCCAGAGCCGCAATAAAATCCTGGAGGGAATTCAGGAGTTAAATAAGCAGGGCGTTACCATTGTATACACCTCTCATTATATGGAGGAGGTAGAACAGATTTGTACCAGAATCGCCATCATGGATAAGGGAAAAAATCTGGCAATCGGCACCAAGGAGGAATTAAAGCGGATGATTAAGAAGAGTGAGATTATCTCCATTGAGATTCTGGATATCTCTGAGGAAGCCATTGCAGCGCTGAAAAACCTGCCCCACATATATGAGGTCACTTTTGAAAACAGACAGTTGCAGGTTCTTTGCAGCGGCGGCAGACACAATCTTCTCCGCGTCTTAAATTGCCTGCAATCAATGGATTTGTCCTTCGGGCGCGTTTACTCGGAGCTGCCGTCACTGAACGATGTTTTTCTGGAAATCACCGGAAAAGAATTAAGAGATTAGGAGGCTGTCATGTTCATTCATACCTTTCAATATACCTTAAAGCAGTTATTCCGGCAGAAGGGGGCGCTGTTCTGGAACCTGCTGTTTCCCATTGCGTTGGGAACTATGTTTTATATGGCTTTCAGCGGACTTTCCTCCGGTGAAACATTCCATGCCATTCCGGTGGCGGTGGTGCTTGCAGAAGATGACTCCGCAACCATGTTCAGGGAAGTAATTGATTCTCTGAACGAGCCCGGAGACGACAGATTTTTGGATGCGGTATACACCACCGAAGAGGAAGCGCTTTCTTTACTGGAAGCAAAGCAAATTACAGGCATTCTCTATGAAGGTTCCTCCGTCTCCCTTGCCGTATCTGCGGAGATGAGTTCTGCAACGTTGGAACAGAGCATTCTCTCCTGTTTTGTGGAAGAATACAATATGCAGTACGGCGCTATCAAAAAGATTGCAGCAAGCCACCCCGAAAATCTGGGGGCTGCCGCAGAAGCGCTGGCAAAAAATACTGCATACAACACGGAAACCACCTACTGCGACGGGGACATGGACGAACAGATTACCTACTTTTTTAATCTGATTGCCATGAGCTGCCTGTTTGCCTCCACCGGCGGTATGCAGATTGCCATTAAGAATCAGGCGAATCTTTCTCCCCTGGGTGCAAGGAGATGTATTTCGCCCGTACCAAAAGAAATCTCCCTGTGCGCACTTCTGTGCGCAACCTTCCTGTATCAGTATCTTTGCATTCTGGCAGGTTTATTTTATATGCGGTTCGGACTGGGCGTCAATTTCGGCAGCAGCATGGGATACATTCTTCTGACTGCTCTTCTGGGATGTCTCACCGGAGTCAGCTTCGGCTTCTGCATCGGCAGCATCGGACGCCTGAACGAAGGCATGAAATTTGGTATTCAGATGGCTGTAACCATGATTTGCTGCTTTTTAAGCGGCTTAATGGTCGGCAATATGCGTATTCTGATTGAACAGTACTGTCCCTGGTTCAATCGTATCAATCCCGCCGCCCTGATTTCCGACAGCTTTTATTCACTGACGGTATATCAGTCCCACAGCAGATATTTTCAGAACAGCATTACGCTTGTCCTCATCTCGGCTGCTTTTTGTCTGTGCGGATTTCTTTTGACAAGGAGGAAAAAATATGCAGCTCTTTAAAGCCTTTATGAAGGTGGCAAAAAAACGTCTGCCTTCCAGCATGATATACTTTGTGATTTATGGCGCCATTACCTTTCTCATGAGCGAATCCTACCAGTCAACGATGGATGCGAATTTCCAGTCCCGATCCCTGAACATATGCGTCATTGACGAGGATGGCTCGCAGGCAAGCAAAAGCCTTACCAATTATCTGGATTCCCTGCATGAACTGACGGAGCTGGAAAATGATCCGGAGGTTTTACAGGATTATCTTTATTACCGTTATATCAGTTATGTGCTGACGATTCCGGCAGGCTTCGAGGAAAAACTGCTGGAGGGCGAAACAGACCATCTGCTTCTCAATGTAAAGGTGCCCGGCAGCACCACCGGCGCATTTGTTGACCAACAGATTGACCTGTACCTCCGGACAATACAGATTTATCTGGCGGGCGGATACACGCTGGAAGCTGCCGTTCATGAAACGGACAGTTCCCTGGCGGAGGCGGTTCCTGTAAACAATCTCGTTTTTGAGACGGAAAGCCTCTCTACTCCAAAAAGCGTTTTCTTTTTTTACCGCTATCTGCCCTATATTTTCATAGTGCTTTTATTTGTCGGTCTGGCGCCGATTGTGGTCATTTTTAACAAAAAAGACCTGCGGGAACGTACCTTCTGTTCCTCCCTGCACCTGAACAATCGCAATCTTCAGCTCGCATTAGGCTGTGTAGTCTATGCCCTTGTCGTATGGGCAGCATTCCTGCTGCTGGGGACGGCGGCATACGGGCGGGCAATGTTTACTGCAAACGCTCTTTATGCCATGCTGAACAGTTTCATTTTCCTGTTGATTTCAGCGGGACTGACCATGTTTATCAGTATTTTTACACCGAATGACAATGTGGCAAATATGCTTGCCAACATTATCGGTCTGGGTATGTCCTTCCTCTGCGGCGTGTTTGTGGAGCCCTCTCTCCTGTCAGAAGGCGTGTTGAAAATCGCCAGATTTCTGCCTGCCTATTGGTATATCAAGGCGAATGACATGGCGAGCGGCTTGTCCACACAGGCGTTTGATATATCCCTTTATTGGGAGGCAATCGGCATTCAACTGCTGTTTGCTGTTGCCATTTTTGCGGCTGCACTTGCCGCTTCCAGGATCCGCAGGCAGCAGACAGCCTCATAGTATCGGATAAAACAGGTATCCTTGACACACCGGTAATTCCATATTATAATTATCTGAATTTCTTAAAATTTAGTTGTATAATTTTAGAAAAATAACGGAGGAACGTATGGAACCAATCGGAGTCGTCACGGACAGTCACAGCTGCATTTCGCCAAGGCAGGCAGAAGAACTGGGCATCATGGTACTTCCCATGCCCTTTTACATTGATGGAGAATGCTTTTATGAAAATCTCACACTATCAAGGGAAGCCTTTTTTGCAAAACTGAACGCAAAAGCGGACGTCAGTACCTCGCAGCCCTCTCTCGGTGATGTGATGCAGATTTGGGATACCGCGTTAACGAAATATGAAAAAATCCTTTATATGCCGCTCAGCAGCGGTCTCAGCGGTTCCTGCGCTGCCGCCGCCGCTTTAGCATCAAATGAACCTTACAGGGGACACGTCTTTGTTGTAGATCACGGGCGTGTGTCCACGCCCCTTCACCGCTTTATTCTGGATGCTCTGGAATTGATACAGGAGGGGTATTCCGCAGAGGAAATCAAAGAAATTTTAGAGCGTTCCCGCCAAGATATGGTTATCTATATTGCAGTGGATACATTGGAGCATTTAAAGCGGGGCGGAAGAATTTCTCCAACCACCGCTACTCTGGGCACTCTGTTGAACGTAAAGCCCGTACTGAAGTTAGAGGTAAGCACGCTGGATTCCTTTAAAAACTGCCACGGCTTTAACAAAGCCAAAAAGGCAATGCTGGAGGCGATACAGCATGATTTGCAGACCACCTTCAAGGCGCAGGCAGATAAAGGAGAAATCTATTTGTTAGCCGCCGGAAGCGCTGCAAAGGAAGTCACTGCGGAATGGATTCGGGAAATCCGGGCAGCCTTCCCCGGTATGGATGTAATGTATGATGATTTAACGCTGGGTATTTCCTGCCATACCGGAGCCGGAGCGCTGGGCATCGGTCTTTCCTGCCGTCCCGAATGTCCAGCGAAATAATATTTTTATTATATTGGGGAGTGCACGTATTTGTACGTGCACTCCGCTCTCATTTTATTCCTGATTAATTACCCATTTTAATACGGTATCATATTGCAGTCGCTTATCATACTCTGACGCCGTTCCCTCTTTTTCGTACTTCTGTTGTAATTTATAATCCTCAATTGATGTACCAACATAAACATCCGGCATAACGCCGCCACAAACACTGTATTTTCCATCTGTCTCAATGGGAATACTTGGATAATATACATATATCAAAGAAGAATTCGGAAGACTGCTACAGATATAAGAAGCTCCAAGTCCTTCCCCACCCGAATTGGTTCCGACAATAACCCCCAAATTATTTTGTTTTACTAACTGCAAAAAATTGTCCGTGGCAGAACCGCTTCCTTTTCCCATCAGATAGTAAACCTCTTTATCCTTTTTTGCCTGTCCTTCATATTTTACAGTATTTTCATAATAATAAAATTCGTCATCCTTTGAAGGGAAATAATTCAGTAAAGCAACCCAGTCTCTCGTCATTGCCTTATTTTCTTCGGTGTTCGGCACCTTCCACTGATAAGAAAAGGTCACATCCCTTTCATATAGCATTGGATATAAGTAATCCTTTGCATAGCTGCTGTATCCTCCCGAATTACTTCGCAAATCTATAATAATCTTATCGTAAGGAGTATCCTTCAGATACTTTTTCAGTTCTTTTCCTTTTGCATTTGAAAAACTATTTACTCTTATATACTCCAACCGATTTTCTTCATCCCTATGTATCACTATACTTTCTTCCGAAATATTATAATTTACCAGGTCATCAGAAAAAAGCCATCCATAGTTAGCTACAATCTCTGCTCCACGGTCAAGATACAACGTCTGCTCTACCTGTTTTCCCTGCAAATCCTTCCAAACCACCTTAACCGGTTGTCCTACACTGTCATTAAAAGTATATCTTGAGCGATATGGTTTCTCATATTGAAAATCGTAGTATAATCCATAAGCGGATATGTTTTCTACAACATAAGCATCCGCGGATACGCCATCAATAGAAAGTAATTCATACCCTTCCATTCCCTGATAGGCATCCGAGAGATAATTTGCTTCCACTATGTAGCTTCCATCTATATAAGAGACATTTATCATCGCAATCTTTTCATACTCGTATATTGCTTCTTCTATTTCCTTTGTCCACGCATCAATCCTGGCTTTTGTCCCTGGGGAACGGATTTGATTACTGGAATCGTAACAGTGAAGTCCCAACAGATGGGAATAAAGCGGAAAGCATAAGTCTGTATGAAAGCTGGGAATATCCCGCATAATCGCTTTTAATGTACAATAAAACTCGAAATTGTTGTTTGTGGAACGAATTTCCTCCAGATAATATTCCTTGCGTCCTTCAAAATCAATTTGATATAGTTCTTTTATTTCTTCTAAAAAGGGGATTGAATTTACCATATTAGAGTAAATATATTCAAAGTCCTCTATCTTTTGTTCCTCTGTCAGTTCCTCCATAGCATAATCGTTGTATGCTATTTTGTTTATCAAATCATATATTCTGAAACGGTAGACGTATAGAGAAACACACGCCAGTATGCCGTAGATGATTATTCTAATCCAAATTGATTTTTTCATTTGTTTCTGCCTTTTTTGTTGTTCAATACCATACGGGTCACCAATATTACGGAACAAATCATCGCCATAAGCATACACGCTTTCACAATAAATACATTTGTTAATAAAATGGTGAGGCACTCTAATAATATTATTAAAATGTAACTGATTACCTGACCTTTATTTTTCATCTAAAATATACCCCTTCTATTTACGAATACTTTGTAAACTATATAAACTGCATTTACCATAAGTAGAAACAACTCAATAATTTGTAATACCAGGAAAAACGGATGCCTGGTAACATTTAGCACAATTGTAAGAGGCAGCAGCAACAATAATATAAGCATATTGTACCTTAAGAAACCTTTGGAAAATAAGTTCACTATCCTTTTTGAAATACTGTTATTATTTTTCATATTCGTATATAGTCCACCTCGCTGTTATCTAGTGTAGTCTCGGAAAGTCCCAGCCCTTTATTTTACTGGCTTTTTTTTAATGATAATATTTCATATTCATATTTTTCCTATTATTTCATATCAATGCTAACTATAATATTTACATATTTTCTATTAATCTTTTCATTCCATCAATCAATTGAAATACAATCATTGAGAACATACATGGAATAATAATACTAATATTTTTAAAAAAACCAAAAATATATGTAACTGCACAAAGATTTTGCAAAATATTCATCAAAATTGTAACCGATAAAATAATTACTATTTTCTTCCCCAATATCACCTGCTTTTCGGATAAAATTGTGCCAATTCTTTTTCCTGCCATCCAAATAAGTATTGAATATATTGTAGTAAAAATTACAATGAAAAGAACCGAAAAGTTGAACGGTTGCTTAAAAATTACGCAAGAAATAAACAACGAACAAAAAACAACCAATACATCAAAAAGTGATATGCTTTTCAAAAAAATCTCCATTCTTTTAATCATATTTTTTCCCGCCTTTACATAAACTGCACAAAAAATTATATTCATCAATCGTAAATTTTTCCATACATTTTTTACCATTTTTAGACAATATGTAATGACCTCCGCATTGTAGGTTCGTGGATTTACCTGTATACTAAAGTTTGTCAAGAACA
>CALWSL010000023.1 GCA_944384205.1 uncultured Acetatifactor sp.
TATTCCGGGTTCATGATTTCCTTGAAAAAGGCGTCATACAAAAGCTTCACGCCCCGCACGCCCGTGCAGAAATCTAAAGAAACGCTGATTTAATCAAGCAAATTCCCTTTATTTTTGATATAATTAGGGTATCAAATGAAAGGTGCTGATACCATGAAACAACAGACATTTAGTGACATTGAATATTCTAACAGAAAAAGAAAAACCAAACGCAAAGAATTTCTGGCAGCAATGGATGAAATCATCCCGTGGAAATATTGGGTGGATATGATTCGTCCCTACTATCCTTCTGGGAAATGTGGTCGTCCGCCAAGAGATATTGAAGTTATGCTTCGCATGTACCTTATGCAGAATTGGTTTAATCTGTCGGATGCCGGCATAGAAGATGAAATATACGATAGCTATGCCATGCGTTCGTTTATGCAAATAGATTTTCTTACAGAACAGGTACCGGATGCAACTCTTATTGCAGCACCAAAATACACAAAAAAATTTCTGACCGAAAATAGTGTGGATATTGAAAATTCCACGAAAAGTAGTATGATAGTAATATAATTGTGAATTATACGGGTTACAATATATAGTGGAGTGTTTTGACGATGAAAAACCTGTTTGAACGCACCAGCTCCAACTGGGTGCGATATAGTGAATATGAATGGAAAGCGGCAGAGGACGGCACACTGTTCCTCACACCGACAAAAACGGCACAGCCGAATATCTATGACCCGCTGAGCGAATATCAGCGGATTGTCTTGGATGCCCTCAATATCGGACGCATGGAATCGCAGAAAAAGACACCACAGGAGATACAAAAGGCAATTCAACAGTTTGCAGTGAAATACGGTCTGCTTGGTCTTATGACAGCTCTGCCCACCACACCGTGCTCTGCTTGACAAGCCGACGATTGTATGGGATTTCCACTCCCTTATGCCTGGGGTGCAGATGATGTTCAGCTTCATGCTGACCGACATGGAAAAGCCTATCCGTATCGGCAAGCATTGTTTGCAGACCTTTGTGGCAAGCAGACCAAGTGCGATCTTCCGCAGCCCGCAGTGTAAGAATAAATATAATGTGTATAAAACCCGCGGCAAAAATAAGGATAAGGACGGTGGCGGAAATGCCTGAGAGCCAAAACATTGAATGGAAAAGCAAATGGAAAGACGAATATCTGGAATGGATTTGCGGTTATGCCAACGCACAGGGCGGCAAAATCTATAATGGCTGTGATGATGACGGCAATGTAATTGGGTTGCCCAATGCCCGCAAGCTTCTTGAAGACGTACCCAACAAGATCAGAGATGCTATGGGCATTATTGTCAGAGTAAACCTTTACGAAGAAAACGGAAAAGAATACATTGAAATTGATGTTCCTTCATATCCGATAGGCATTTCCTGCAAGGGTGTCTATTATTATCGAAGCGGTAGCACACGGCAGATTTTGACCGGTCCCGCATTGGAAGCCTTTTTGATGCGTAAGCGTGGTGCTACTTGGGATAACCTTCCTCTGCCTGCATTTTCTTTAAACGATATTGACGATTCCATCGTAGAGCGCTTTAAACAGTGGGCTGCTAAAAAGGGGCGAATTGACAAAAGCGTTTTAGACGAGCCGAAGGATGTGCTTATGGAAAAGCTGCATCTGATAAATGGCTCATATCTGACCAATGCGGCAATGCTTCTGTTCTCAAAAGACCCGGAGAAATGGCAGATCGGCGCATACGTTAAAATCGGCTTCTTTGAAACCGACGCCGATCTGTTGTATCAAGACGAGGTACACGGCTCTATTTTGGAACAGATTGATAAAATCGTAGAGCTTGTATATCTGAAGTACATGAAGGCGAAAATCTCCTACGATGGTATGCAACGCATTGAGCGATATTTTGTACCGGAAGCAGCTTTGCGTGAAGCTCTGTTAAACGCACTGTGCCACAAACAGTATCAGTCCGGTGTTCCGATTCAGATAAGCGTATATGAGGATAGGATGTATATCGCTAACTGTGGTTGCCTGCCCGAAAACTGGACATTGGAGAACCTGATGCGTAAACACGCTTCCAGTCCTTACAATCCCAATATTGCCCATGTGTTCTATTTGGCAGGCTTCATCGAAAGTTGGGGACGTGGAATTGAGAAAATCTGCTCCGCTTGTGAGAAAGATGGTGTTCCGCAGCCCGTTTATACAATCAATCCCGGCGACATTATGATTGAGTTTACCGCACCGGAGGATAGAGTTATCCGTTTTGGGAAGGTGACTGATCGGGTGATTGATAAGGTGACTGATGAAGAACGTGCCTTACTGTCGCTTCTTACAGAGGATCCCGGCTATACGATGCCACAACTTTCTGCGAGAATGGGAATCAGCAGAAAAACGGTGGCACAGAGAATAAAACAGCTCAAAGAAAAGGGAATCATTGAGCGTATCGGCTCCGATAGAAAAGGCTATTGGAAGATCAACAGCAAATGATAGATGTAAAAAAGTAGCGTTTGAAACCAAAAGGTGTTATTTGCTATCAAAAGCTATTAAGTGCGCTCCAAAAAGTGTTGATTGCTCTGAAAAGAGTTGCGATTGCTCAAAAACAGTTCTTTGGCATACATTATCAGTCACCCAAGGTGACTGATAGGGTGACTGTAAAGGTGACTGATCGTCCGACAAAAAGATAATGGGGCTGTCGGGAAATAGATAGTCCAAAGCAGGAGGCAGTCGGATAGACTGTCCCAGAAATAACCCTGTGAGAGTGAAACATGGGTATGATGGAAATCATACTTTCGGAACATCACCTCTCCGGTTATATGCTATATATGTTAATCCTTATGGATTATGAAGATAAAAAGCAAAAAACAATCTAATAAATTTAGTTTTGTTTTTTGCTTTTTTAAGTTGTTGACATTTGGACAGTCCCCTGATCGCAGTTTAGTTTTTTATTTAATTGACAAATAAATAAATTTTTGTCTCGGCTGTCTCTCCATCAGGATAAGATATAACATCTACTTGCACCAACTCTTCATTCGGTATTTCTAATTCCATATAAGATGAATTTGACCAATATATTAATTCATCTGCTACAAAAACTGATGTATTTTTTCCTTCTCTATATGGAATCGCAAACCTATCACCTTCTTCAACAATATACGCTTGCTCCGGTCCTGTTGTAACTGGCTCAATGATCTTTTGTGTTCCTGTCGTTTCATTCCAAACAACCAAACATACTTCATCATTGCCTTCCTGCTTAGCCCAGGTTTCAAAGTCTACCATTTCAGTCTTCGGTTCTTCAGAGGTTGTTTCTTCTACAGGTTCTTCTGTTACTACTTCTTCTGTAGGTTCTACTTCAACTTCTGTTTCTGCTTCAGGCTGCTGCACTTCTTCTGTAGGTTCTACTGTTTCTTCTACCGTTTCCGCAATTTCAGACGATTGCACTGCTGTTTTCTCTGCATCCGGCGAAGAACATGCCGCCAGCATCGCCATCAGGCATACGCTCATTACTCCCGCTGATACAAATTTCCTGATTAATTTTCGTTTCATTTCAAATCCTCCTCATTTTGACTATTATATTTTTTATCTCTGACTGAGATTCTCTGTTGCCGTTGTTTCCTATAAATACCTATAATTATATAAAATATATAGATATAGCCATTTAGAAGAAGTAAGCGAAAAGAGAAAACACCCAAGACGAGCTTCCGCAATATCGGCAACATGGGAAACATTGGCAACATCCGTTTCCTTACGGTAATCATTATAAGGCGGGAAATTTCGCCGTTCAACCCTGGACAACTTCCTAGACAAAAAACTTGCATTTTTTCCCTTGCCATTCGATTATAGATACTATAAAATATAATCATTATTTTACACCATGGAGGAAGCTTACATGTCTGTATTTTCAGAACATCTGAATGCTTTGATACAAAAGAAAAGCCTTACTCTTTCTTATTTAGAAAAAGAAAGCGGTTTATCCATAGCTTTAATTTCAAAAATCAAGACGGGAAAACGCTTGCCTGAGTCTGAAGAAAAAGCGATAAAATTATTACGGGCTCTTCATTGTTCTGCTGAAAAAGAGAAAGAATTATTAAAAGAATATCGTATTGAAAGGATTGGGCGGGAAAAATATTTATATATGGAGGAAATTCGTAAAATGCTGAATTCTCTTTCTCACTATTCTTCACCCATCAATATTTACGGAACCACAGAATTTAAGTTTGAAAAAAATCAAATTGTTTCGGGGGAAAACAACATCAAAACATTAATCCATTATTTGCTGGAAACAGAAACTTCAAATAACTGTGCTGTTTTGAAAATACTTCTTCAGCCGAAATTCTCTTTCCTCGAAGATTGTTTAGTACTCGCTGTATCCAATAAAAATATGTCAAATCTCCATCTGGAGCATATTATCTCTTTGCGCGAATTAAACGATTATCTGTCTAATTGTGAAAATCTTAAGCTTGCCAATAGCTGTTTACGTCTGGCTTCCATATACAAAAGTCACTATCAGGCATTTTATTCCTACAAGGCAGAACTGCCGACTGATTTTTTTCCGTATTGCGTTCTGACCTCGCAATATGGTTTGTTAATTAGCGCTGATTATCAGAATGCTCTGCTGATTTGGGAAACTGCAACTCTCAACGTTCTCAACCGGATGTTTGATAGCATAAAACAAGGATGCCGCCCTTTTATTCATACAACGGATGGCGTGAATGGTTTTCTGCAGGCTTATGCAGAAAATCTTCAAAATTCTGATACAAGTGATGATTATACTGTCGGCATTTCCTGTGTCCCCTGCATCATGACGTCAATATCACCTGAACTGGCCATGAGGCGTATCAATCCTGAATTAAAGAAAAACAGCTATGTTATGAATTTTTTAAAATTTTACTTTACAAACCAGCGCGCTGCAAAAGATATTACCATTTTCTCCATGGATGGCTTGAAACTTTTTATGCAGACAGGACTTTGCTATGAACTTCCCGAAGGATGCTGCGACGCCTTTTCAATCGAGGAAAGAATAGCAATTATGGATTCCTTTATGCAAAAGGCAGAAACAGGACAGCTCATTCCCATTTTAGTCAGAGACGAGCAGTTAAAGCTGTCTCCTGAGCTGGTTATCACGGTTTATAATTTCAGGAATCCTATCTTTATGTGGCACCTGCCTGAGATTCCATTCAGTTCCTGTTATATTCAGGAAGCCGGAATCCAAAACAGTATTATGGATTTCCTGATTTACATCCAGAATGCGGAAGATATTACCTACTCCCGCCAAGAAAGCTTAGCCATCCTGAAAGAGTACATGAATAACCATTTTCAATATTGACAATAGGAAAGCAAACCATTATAGTAGTTTCTGAACCAAATAACGCTAGGGGAGCACATCGCTGAGATTGAATCAGAAAGATTCTGACCCTCACTACTTGAACCGGATAATACCGGCGGAAGGAAGCAATATCATTGGAGTTTACGAACGGTATTCCGATGGTAATCCGATGTAGTCCCTCCTTGCGCAAACAAAGGAGGATTTTTTTATGTCAAAAACAAAGCAACTCGTATTTTCTGCCATGGCTATCGCTCTGGCAACCGTAATCGCCACAGTCATCAAACTGCCCAGTCTGCCAAACGGCGGCTCTGTCACACTGTTCAGTATGCTGATTGTCTGCATGGTAGGCTACTGGTATGGTCCCGTTACCGGTATTATCGCTGCTGTTGCATACGGTATTCTGCAATTTATCACAGGTCCTTACGTGGTACACCCCGCACAGGTGCTGTTGGATTATCCCCTGGCATTCGGCGCCCTGGGATTGTCCGGTTTCTTCTACAAGAAGAAAAACGGTCTGATTCTCGGATATCTTACAGGCGTATTCGGAAGATTTGTATTCCACATGATATCGGGACTGATTTTTTATACGACCTATGTGGATTCCTTTCAGGAAAATGCTGCTGCCATCTGGGCATCCACCCTGTACAACTTAAGCTATATTCTGCCGGAAGCGATTCTGACCTTAATTCTGCTGGCGCTTCCCCCTGTGCGCAGTATGTTTGGCAAATTGAAGGTTATGGCGACAGAATAATAACCACGACATAACAGCAAAGTCATCTCTTAGGAGCGCTGCTGCAAAGCGGCGCTCTTTTATCTCTGCACACGTCCGGAACCGTCACCGCCGGCAAGTTTCTCCACTTCCGCCACAGTTACGCGGTTGTAATCTCCTTCAACAGAATGCTTGAGTGCGGATGCTGCAACGGCAAACTCGATGGCATCCTGAGAAGACTTTCCGTTCAGCAGGGAGTAAATCAGTCCGCCGCCGAAGGAATCACCGCCGCCTACACGGTCTACAATATGGAGATGATAGGATTTGGAAAAGCAGTAATTCTCACCGTCATACAACATGCCTGCCCAGTCGTTATCACTGGCAGAGATGGAGGTACGCAGCGTGATTGCCACCTTTTCAAAGCCGAAGGTATCTGCCAGTTGTTTTGCAACAGATTTGTAACCTTCATGATTCAGCTTTCCGCCGTAAATATCAGTCCCCTCTGCCTCAATGCCGAATATGTCCTTTGCATCCTCTTCATTGGAAATACAAACATCTACATACTGACACAAACCGGTCATAGCCTGGCGGGCTTCTGCCCGCGTCCACAATTTACCGCGGTAATTCAAATCACAGGAAATTTTTACACCTTTTGCCTTTGCCGTCTGGCAAGCCTGACGGCAGATTTCTACAACATTCGGACCCAGTGCCGGCGTAATACCCGTAAAATGGAACCAGTCAGCGCCTTCAAAAATGGTATCCCAGTCAAAATCCTCCGGCTGTGCTTCCTGAATTGCGGAATGCGCCCGGTCATAAATACATACACTTCCTCTCTGAGAGGCGCCCTTTTCCAAAAAGTAAATACCTACCCTGTCGCCGCCGCGGACAATATGGGAAGTGTCCACACCAAAATATCTCAGAGAATCCACTGCTGCCTGACCGATAGCATGACCGGGCAGTTTAGTCACATATACACTGTCCATGCCATAATTTGCCAGCGACACTGCCACGTTTGCCTCTCCGCCGCCGAAGGTTGCCTGCATCTGGTCATTCTGGAAAAAACGATAATATCCGTTCGGTGCCAGACGAAGCATAATTTCTCCGAAAGTTACAATCCTTGGGTTTTTAACCATGTTTACGTACCTCCTTTACAATTTCAACCGACTGCTTACACAGGTCTGTAATTTCGTCCCATTTCTGATTGTCAATCAGGTCTGCAGTAACCATGTAAGAACCGCCGCAGGCACAGATGACAGGACAGGAAAGGTATTCCTTTAAATTCTTTAAAGAAATGCCGCCCGTCGGCATTACCTTAAACATCGGAAACGGTGCGCTCATTGCCTTAATTTTGGCAAGTCCGCCGGACTGCTCCGCAGGGAAGAATTTCACCACCTCAAGACCATATTTCAGCGCCGCATGATAATCCGTGGGGGTAGTACATCCGGGATAGACCGCCATTTTTTTCTCCTGACAATACGCTACCAGTTCACCGTCAAAGCCGGGAGACACAATAAACTGTGCGCCTGCCGCTATCGCTTTGTCCACATGATCCTTTGTCAGCACCGTACCGGCTCCCACCAGCATCTCGGGACATGCCTCACGCATCAGACGAATGGCTTCGTCCGCACCTGCCGCACGAAAGGTAACCTCTGCCACCGGTACCCCGCCTGCGCACAACGCTTTTGCCAAAGGCGCGGCATCCCTCTGCGGATGATTCAATTTAATCACCGGCACAACGCCGATTTCAGAAATTTTTTTATTTATATTCATCTTTTTCACCTTTACCTTCACTTTCAGAAAAACATTTCCCTTCACTTCCCGGAGAATGCCTTAGAAACTCTTTTCGCGCTATACACCGGAGTAAGCGGAAAATCCACCGTCAATCGGAAGCACTACCCCGGTGATAAAGCCCGCTGCCTGCTCATTTACCAAAAATAACAGTCCGCCCTCCAGCTCCTCGCTCTCACCAAACCTCCCCATCGGGGTTGCCGCAAGAATCTTGCCGGTACGTGCTGTCGGGGTGCCGTCCTCATTCCACAGAAGCTTCGCATTCTGCTTTGTCGAGAAAAAACCGGGCGCAATGGCATTTACCCGAATCCCCACCTTGGAGAAATGAACCGCAAGCCACTGTGTAAAATTGGAGATTGCCGCTTTTGCACCGGAGTACGCGGGTATCTTTGTCAAAGGCGTATAGGCGTTCATGGACGAGATATTGAGAATGCTGCAGCCCTTACGCCCGACCATCTGACGGGCAAATGCCTGTGTGGGAATCAGCGTACCGAGGAAATTCAAATTAAACACAAATCCAACCCCTGCGGCATCCAGATCAAAAAAGCTCTTGGTATCTGCATCGATATCGCCCGGCTCAAAATATTCTTTATCGGTGGTGGCTTTCGGATTGTTGCCGCCCGCACCGTTCACCAGAATATCACAGGGACCAAAGTCCGCTTCCACCTTTTCTGCCACTGCATAGCAGGTATCTTTCTCCAGCACATTGCACGCATAAGCCTTCGCAGTGCCGCCCTCTTCCACAATTTCCGCTGCGAAAGCTGCTGCCGCCTCTTCGTTTAAGTCAAGCAGCGCCACTTTCGCACCTGCACGCGCCAGCACCTTTGCAAAACAGCTGCACAGTACGCCGCCTGCACCCGTTACCACTGCAACCTTACCGGTAAGGTCAGTGTCCAATACATTTTTCTTCATCGTCATCCTCCTTACTTCCGAGCCGCCTTCTCGCACGCCTCAAACAGTCCGTTTATATAGGTAGCTCCCAGCGCGCGGTCATACAGACCATAGCCGGGTTTCCCTGTTTCCCCCCAGATCATACGACCATGATCGGGACGTACATAACCGTCATATCCGTTGTCAACCAGCGCCTTTACAATTTCATAAATATCAAGGGAACCGCAGGCGGACAAATGCGCACGCTCCTCAAAGGAACCGTCCTCCATAATCTTCACATTGCGGATGTGTATAAAAGCAATCCGATTCTTTTCTGCATATTTTCTCACCATGGCGGGAATATCGTTGCTCTTTGCACAGCCAAGGCTTCCGGTACACAGACACAGACAGTTTGCGGGACTGTCCGCTAATTTTAAAAATCGGTCAAGGTTCGCTTCATTGGTAATGATGCGGGGCAACCCAAAAATAGGGTATGGCGGGTCATCGGGATGAATTGCCATTTTGACGCCGCACTCCTCAGCCACAGGAATTACCTTTTGAAGAAATCTCTCCAGATTCTTCCACAAACCTTCCTCTCCCAGTTCATCATAGGCGCCGATTAATTCCCGTACCTCCTCCTGGGTGTAGCTGGAATCCCAGCCGGGGAGATGAATGTCATCCTTCAAAGGATCCAGCCCTTTCATCTGCTCCCAGTACATCACCAGACTGGTGGAACCGTCGGGAGCTTTCTTGTCAAGCTGGGTACGGGTCCAGTCAAAGACAGGCATAAAATTATAGGTGATACATTTAATACCGTACTTGGCACAGCGGCGGATATTTTCACAGTAAACGTCCAATAATTTCTCCGCATTCCCCCTGCCCAGCTTGATATCCTCATGCACGGGAATGGATTCCACCACATCGAATATCAGACCATGGGCTTCGCACTGCGCCTTTAATTTTGCCAGGCTCTCCTCTGCCCAGACCTCACCGGGTTTTACGTCATACACCGCCGAAACAATGGAACGCATACCGGGAATCTGGGAAATATATTCCAGTGTCACGGGATCGCTGTCACCATACCAGCGAAAGGACATTTTCATCTTCATTTTATTCCTCCAATCTGAAATATCTCATTGCATTATAGTAGCAGATATCCTGCACCAACCCTCCTGCCGTTTCCATGTCGGCGGGATATTCACCGTTTTCTATGAAAGAACCAATCAGGTCGCACAAAATACGGCGGAAATACTCATGGCGGGTATAGCTCAAGAAGCTGCGGGAGTCCGTAAGCATTCCCACAAAATTTCCCAACAGACTTAAGTTTGCAAGGCTGATAAGCTGTTCTCTCATCCCCTGCTTATTATCATGAAACCACCATGCGCTTCCGTGCTGAAGCTTTCCGGCAATCTCCGGTCCCTGAAAGGAACCGATCAAGGTATCAAGAAAGGCATTGTCTGCACTGTCCAGACTGTAAAGGATGGTACGCGGAAGGGTGTTTTCTTTATATAAAGCGTCTAACAGTCCCGCCAGCTTTGCAGAACCGTTGTCGGGACCAATACAGTCAAATCCGGTATCGGGACCCAGCTTATCAAACATTGCCGTATTCGGATTTCTCATACAATTATAATGAAGCTGCATGACCCATCCAAGACGATAATACTGAGCTGCACAGAATAGCAGAAGTGACGTTTTCAGGATTTCAGTCTCCTCCACAGATACCGGCTCACCAGCCAGACCTTTCTTAACAATGGCATCAGCCTCCTTCCGTTCTCCCCTCCGGTAAATCATGCGGTCCAGTCCATGGTCGCTTGCTTTGCAGCCATGGGCGGCAAAATATTCCATACGGTTTTTCAAAGCAGCTTCCAGCGTGTCAATTCCTTCTATCCGGATGCCGGACACCTCGGAAAGCGCTTCCATATATTCCTTCCAGCCTGCCTTTTCAATATTCAGCGCCTTATCGGGACGGAAGGACGGCGCAACCACCGTCTTCATTGTCTCATCCGCCAAAAGCTTCTCATGCCATTCCAGAGAATCCACAGGGTCATCCGTTGTGCCGATAAACGCCACGTTACTCCCTGCAATCAGTCCCCGCGCACTCATATCCGGTTTTTTTAGCTTCTCCAACGTTAAATTCCATACCTCCTGCGCCGTATTGCCATTCAGGATTCCTTCATATCCGAAATATTTTTTCAGTTCCAGATGGCACCAGTGATACATGGGATTTCCGATTGCGCGGGGTAAGCATTCTGCAAACCGCTGAAACTTGTCCCTGTCGGAAGCTTCCCCCGTAATGTATCTTTCCTCCACTCCGTTGGAGCGCATGATACGCCATTTGTAGTGGTCCCCTGAAAGCCACACCTGCGAGATATTCTCGAAACGTTTATCCTCATAAATATCCCTGGGGCTTACATGACAATGGTAATCCACAATCGGCATGGATGCCGCGTACTCATGATACAATACCTGCGCCGTATCTGTGCTGAGAAGAAAATCCCTGTCCATAAATGCTTTCAAACCCTCTACCTTCCCTTTCTATAATATAATGTTGTATAAATATTTCAGTTTTAATATTTCATTTTTCTATCTCAAGTATACCATTTCCGTCTCACAATGATAATTACATAATTTGTCCTATACATTGCAAAAACTGCCGTCACACTCTATAATATATCAAAAAAAACAGGGTGAATAAATACCGATAATTCAGAAATAAATAAAATAAACAACAAATAGGAGGAATACCTTTGAGAAGAATCGTAAACTTTAACACAAAATGGGCTTTTACGAAGGAAGCCGCAGAAGTTCCTTCCTCCATGCCGACGAAATGGAACCTTGTCAACCTTCCCCATTCCTGGAACGCCATCGACGGTCAGGACGGCGGAAACGATTATTACCGCGGAACCTGCTATTATGCAAAAACTTTGGAAAAAGCAGAGCTTCCCGAAGCAGACCAATACTATCTGGAGCTGCACGGCGCCAATTCCTCTGCGGACGTCTATGTAAACGGAAAGCATCTGGCTCACCACGACGGCGGTTACTCCACCTGGAGAGTAAATATCACCGATGTGCTTGTGGATTACAATCTGTTTGTCATAACAGTGGATAATGCGGAAAACACCTCTGTCTACCCACAGATGGCGGATTTTACCTTTTACGGCGGTTTATACCGCGATGTGAACATTATCTGTGTCAGCGAGTCCCACTTTGATCTGGATTACTTCGGCGGTCCCGGTCTTAAGGTTACGCCTGAAATTTCCGGCAATGTGGCAAAGGTGGAAATCGAATGCTATCTGACAGGCTTAAAGCCGGGACAGTCCCTGCACTATATCATACGTGACAAAGAGGGAAACGTGACGGCAGAAACCAAATCCTCCAGCACCAAAGCAACTCTTGAAATCCCAAATGTACATCTATGGCATGGGCGCAGAGACCCCTATTTATATACTGCAGAAATCACTCTGATGAACGGCGAAGCCATACTTGATAATATATCCTCCCGTTTCGGATGCCGAAGCTTTCAGATTGACCCCGACAGAGGCTTTCTCCTAAACGGTGAGGAATATCCTCTGCGCGGCGTTTCCCGCCACCAGGACCGCTGGGGGGTCGGAAACGCCCTGCTTCCTGAGCATCACAGAGAGGATATGGATTTGATTTGTGAAATGGGCGCAACCACTATTCGTCTCGCACATTATCAACATGATCAGTATTTCTATGATTTGTGTGACGAGGGCGGTATGGTGGTGTGGGCGGAAATTCCTTATATCTCCAAGCATATGACTGGAGGACGTGAGAATACCATTTCCCAGATGAAGGAACTGATTATTCAGAACTATAATCATCCTTCCATTGTAGTGTGGGGATTGTCCAACGAAATTACCATGTCCGGCGAAGAGGATGCCGACCTGATTGAGAATCACCGCATTCTCAATAATCTTGCTCATGAGCTGGACAAAACCCGCCTGACGGTCATCGCCTGTCTTTCCATGTGTCATATTGACAGCGAATATGTTCACATTCCCGATGCGGTTTCCTATAACCACTACTTTGGCTGGTACGGTGGAGACACCTCCATGAACGGTCCCTGGTTTGACAGCTTCCATGAGAAGTATCCTGATACTCCCATCGGATGCAGCGAGTATGGCTGTGAGGCGTTAAACTGGCACACCTCTACCCCCATGCAGGGCGACTATACCGAGGAATATCAGGCGTACTACCATGAAGAACTGATTAAGCAGCTTTTCTCCCGCAAGTATCTGTGGGCAACCCATGTGTGGAATATGTTTGATTTCGGCGCCGATGCCCGGAATGAGGGCGGCGAAAACGGTCAGAACCACAAGGGGCTTGTAACCTTTGACCGTAAATACAAAAAGGATTCCTTCTATGCTTACAAGGCATGGCTTTCCGACGAGCCCTTCGTCCACATCTGCGGCAAGCGATATGTGGACAGAGTGGAAGATACCACCAAAATCACCGTGTACTCCAACCAGCCGGAGGTGGAACTGTTTGCAAACGGCGTAAGCCTTGGAAAGAAAGCTGCTCCTGACCATTTCTTTTACTTTGAGGTTCCGAATGCAGGGGAAACTGTTTTAGAGGCAGTCGCAGGCGAGTTGAGAGATAACAGCCGCATCCGCAAGGTGGAGTTATTTAACGAGGCATATCGTTTGAAGGAAAAAGGCGCCGTTTTAAACTGGTTCGATATTACTGCACCTGAAGGATACTTTTCTTTAAATGACAAAATGAGCGACATTATGGCATCGCCTGAGGGCAAGAGGGTTATAGATAGCATGATGAAGAACCTTGGCGAGAGCAAGCCCGCCGGAATGGAAATGAACGAAGGCATGATGAAGATGATGGGGGGATTTACTGTTTTGCGTCTTACTAACCTGATGGGAACTGCGGGGGTGAAAATGACCAAGGAAGAACTGCTTGATTTGAATGCGGAATTGAATAAAATTCAGAAACCGTAACGCAAAGTTACTTTTCTACTTGACAAATGATACTTCTATTGATACTCTTATAATTGATATTAGGCAAATTGCTTGATCCACGCTTGTTAGGGAAAATTTCTCTAACAGGCGTTTTTTTCTGCAAATTAAAAAGGAGGGAATAACAATGGTTACAATCAGCAAATTTCAGTTTGATAACCCCAGATATGTCAATCTTCTCAATCGAAGAAGCAGCATTCCTGAGGAGGTCGAAGCTACCGTCAAAGATGTATTGAAAAATGTAAAAGAAAAGGGGGACGAAGCATTATACTCCTATATGAAAGAATTTGATAATGTTGATATAAATAAAATCGGATTATTCGTGTCAGAAGAAGAATTTGCCAATGCCAAAGAAAAAGTATCTGAAGAATTCAAAGAAGCAGTAAAAAAAGCTTGCGATAACCTTTTTCGATTTCACAAAAGACAATTACCGGTAGGTTTTTCGGAAGAATATGAAGATGGCGCTGTGCTTGAACGAAAATATACCCCTATTAATAGTGTTGCCATTACTGTTCCGGGAAATATGGCGCCCCTCGTTTCTACACTGTGCATGAACTTAATTCCTGCAATCGTTGCCGGCGTTCCAAACATATATATACTGACCAAACCCAGAGTGGATGGAACTATAGATGAACATTTATTATATGTAGCAGACTACCTGAATGTAAAAAATTATTATAAGCTCTCAGGTTCCCAGGGATTAGCGGCTGTCGCTTATGGAACTGAAACGGTCAAAAAAGTTGATGCTATAACAGGTCCCGGAAACAACTATACTCAAATGGCTAAAAAATTATTGTTTGGCGAAGTAAAAATTGATTCTATTGCAGGTCCTTCAGAAATTGCCATTATTGCGGATGAGGATGCAAACCCTACTTTTATTGCCGCCGATATGATGTCCCAGGCAGAACACGGAACAGGCTTTGAAGCCAGCACTACATTTTGCCTGTCTGAAGCGCAGGCGCAAAAGATTAAAAATGAAATAATCCGCTTATGCGAGGAAAATAATCTTATAGATGCAACAAAAAGAACTTTTGAAAATTATGGCGATATTTTTATCGTTGATTCTATTCAGGAAGCTGTAGATGCAGTAAATGAAATAGCGCCCGAACATGCAGAATTACTCTTAAATGATTACGAAGCCGTACTTCCCAAATTAACCAATGCCGGTGCAGTATTTGTCGGTGAATACAGTACCGAACCGGTAGGCGATTATTTCTGTGGAACAAACCACATTCTTCCAACATGCGGTACGGCTAAATTTTCTTCCGGCATGTCTGTGGGAGAATTCATGAGAGGATACAGCGTTATTAAATATCCGGAAGCAGCATTAAAAAATAATGCTGACTATATCATTCGACTTGCTGAATCAGAGGGAATGAAAGCGCATGCCCTGGCAGTAAAAGTAAGAAAGTAATTTTTTAAGCACTGGTTTTTGAAAGACCAGTGCTTAAACTTATCACACTTGTAATGCTTTTCTCCCATATCCTCTGTTCTGATAATGCTTGTCTATCAAAAATCATCAAATTCACCTGCATTTCTTATCTTCCTTTTCCAAATAAAAAGAATACAGCACCTTTTCACTCACAGGCATATCCATTAATTTGGTAAGCGCCTCCTGATAATAATCAAGCTGCGTATCATACCGGTTCCACAATTCCTCCATGGATGCAATCACATCCGTCTTGTAATCCAAAAGCACCAGCTTTCCATCCTCTATAAAAAAGACGTCAATAATACCCTGAATCAACACCTTTTCTTCGGAAGGGAAATCCCGGGAAAGCCTTTCTGCGCTGATACCATACACAAAGGGCTGCTCCCTGTAAAGCTCTCCTCTCTTCTCCGCCGCCCACATCCGATAGGCCATGGGGGAAGTCAGGAATTGCACAATTTTCTGCTCCCTGACTGCCGCAAAATATTCCTCAGACAGCCGTAAAGACGCCACCTCCTGAAGCAGAAATTCATGCAGGAAATCCTTCATTTTTTTCTTATCAAGCCCCTGCACATATGCTTCATAGCTCTCCGGGAAGTCAGAAAACTGTCCGGCAAGCACAAATTCAAAATCCAGCAGCTCCATCACTCTGTGGAAAGCATTACCGCGGACGGTTCCGCTGACCGCCTTTTCCTCCTTTTTAAAGGCTGGAATATAAGGCTGTATCTCCTCTTCCTCGAAAAGATGGTACGCCGCTTCATCCTTTTCCTCCATAGCGGCGATTTTTAACTCCGAAACTGTTGTTTTGGTATAAAGCTTTTCCAGATTGCTGTAAGGATAGCGGTAGGCAAATTTTTCCTGCAGCTTTGCCAGCGCATCCAAATCTGCAAGTTTTCCTGCACATTCCAGCTTCTGCTGCCCGGTATACATCTGCACCTGCTCCATCACCTGTCTGCCCAGCAACGCATCCGCCTCTATCACAGACACCTGTACTCTTGCCTTTGGCAGAACCGGCAGCAGAAAATCTAAATAGCTTCCCGCCTCGATAAAATCCATGTAGGATAACTGCGGCGTCTGCATTTCCGTACTGTTTTCCCATTTCTCCGCTGCTTTCTCCAATGTAGCAGTCATAATCAGCTTTTCCTTCGCACGGGTCAACGCCACATATAGTACCCGCAATTCCTCTGACAGATTATCCTCCCGCATCTTGCGGGCAAGCACAGTGCGCCGCAGGGTTTTATTGCGGATTCGTCTGAGGGGATTCACATAATCCGTCGCCAGTCCCATATCCATATCCACCACAAGGGACTGATTCACGTCCTGCATATTGAAACGCTTGGAAAGACCTGCAACAAAGGTAACGGGAAATTCCAGACCCTTGCTTTTGTGAATGCTCATGATGCGCACTACGTCCGCATTTTCATCCAATACATCCGCCTCACCGTAATCCACATCGTATTTTTCCAACTGCTCTATATAACGGATAAAGTGGAACAGTCCGAAATAACTGGTCTTTTCAAAATCAGATGCCTTCGTAAAAAGCATCTCCACATTCGCCTTCCGCTTGCTGCCGCCGGGCAGTGCCGTCACATAATTCAGGTAATCAAAATCCTCTGTCACATGTTGCAACAACTCACGGATAGACATATAAGTGGTGTAGTCACGATAACGGTTGATTTGCGCAAGGAAGGTTTCTGTTTTGCGCCGCAGCGCCTCTTCCTCCGCATTTCCAGTCACATTACCGTTCTCTGCATCACCGCCAGCCGCGAAGCTGCACAATGCCTCATAAAGCGAGCATCCTCTTTGCTGACCACGTATCAGCGCAATCTCCGGTTCGGAAAATCCTCCGAAAATGGATTTCATCACGCCAAACAACGGAATATCCTGTCTCGGATTATCCAGAACGCGCAGAAGCTGCAACAGCTCCTGTACCTCTGTCGCCGCAAAGTATCCCGTCTTGGAAGTGATATAGGCAGGAATGCCCTGCTCTTCCAAAACCTTTTTAAACACCTCATCCCAACCGCTGTTGGTGCGAAGAAGAATCACCATATCCCCATAGCGGACACTTCTAAGTTCCCCTGTAGCTTTCTCCGTCACCTGATAACCAGCGCGGAGCTGCTTTATCTTCTGGGCGATGGCAAGCGCCTCCGCCTCCTTTGCATCCAAACCTGTCTCCGGTTCCGGCTTTTCTATCAAAAGCATCTCGCTGACACAGTCCGCGTTTTCAAGATAGGACGCCCCCGCATACAGCGCCGCCGCTTCATCATAGGCAATGCCGCCCACTTCCCTGCTCATAATACAGGAAAAAATATCATTGACCGCATCCACAACCTCGCCTCTGCTTCGAAAATTTTTAGAAAGGTCTATTCTTCTCAAATCCCCATCCTGTAACTGATAATGCTCATATTTCTCCAGGAAAAGCTCCGGTCTTGCAAGGCGGAACTTGTAAATACTCTGCTTCACATCCCCTACCATGAAGCGGTTAAAGCGCCCGTCCTCTTCCCCTGACACCGCTTTTAACAAATACTCCTGCACTAAGTTGCTGTCCTGATATTCGTCAATCAGAATTTCATGAAAATACTGTCTGTATTCCCGCGCCACCTCGCTGGGAGTTATCTCCCCATCCTTTTTGGTGAGCAGAATGTCCAGCGCGTAATGCTCCATATCGGAAAAATCAATCAGCTTCTTTTCCTGTTTTTTCTCCTGCATCCTTCGGTTAAATTCCATTACCAAATCTATCAGGGTACTGACGGGCAGACGGCATTCCTTTGCCTGCTCCACTGAAAGCTCCAGAGGCGTCAGGAAAAATTTCCCGGTAATGCCCTGAATGGCGTCCTTCACTTCACTGCGCAATCTCTTGACCTGCTCCCGCTTCTGCAGGGAAACACTGTCATCCTTTTTGGAAGGCAATCGTCCAAACGCTACCGCAGGAATCCTCGCTGCATATTCCTCCAGTGTATCACAGGCTGCCAGCTTTTGAAACTGCTCCAGCTCCTGTTCCACCAGCGCGCCATACATATAGGGACCGTCGGGGCTCTCACAAATTTCCTTCGCCAGCGTAAGCTTTTCCACACACCCTTCCAGCATCTGTGCCACATGGTTTGTAAGATACCTGCCGTAATCACTGTCCGCCAGATCTGTCACATTCTCAGCAGAATAATCCTCTTTTCGCTGTAACAGCCATTCCTCGGGCCACGGGAAACTTGCCGCATAACGGGACAGGTCAAGAATATACTTTTCCAGTACCTTCTCCCGACCTCCGGGGCAAAAATACTCCACACAATCCCGAAACTCCTGCTCACCGCCCGCATAGGCGTCCTCCAGCATTTCCTGCAATACGTCCTGCTGCAGCAGCTTGATTTCTCCCTCGTCCGCTACGCGGAAAGCAGGGTCTAAACCGATTTCATTAAAATGATTGCGAATCAGGAACAGACTAAAGCTGTCTATGGTGGTAATCAGCGCATTATGCAATAGCGTTGACTGCTTCTGGATATGCTCGGACTCCGGGTTCTGCGCCAGTCTGTCGGCAATGCCGCCTGCAATTCGCTCCCGCATCTCTGCCGCCGCCGCATTGGTAAAGGTCACGATAAGCAGCCTGTCGATGTCCACGGGATGTTCTTCATCGCATATCATTCTGATAATACGCTCCACCAGTACCGCCGTCTTACCGCTACCCGCCGCCGCAGACACTAAAATATTGCAGTTATGAAGTTCAATCACCTGCTGCTGCTGGGGTGTAAAATAAATTGCCATACTATCCTCCATGTTGTCAATAACCCGCAAATTTGGGCGTCCGCACAAATTTGTGTGTGAAAAATTTATTTTTCACACTGCTCCTCCTGCATCCGCCTGAAAATCTCCACCCTGTCCAAATCCTCCAGACTGCGCTTCTCATAACCGGGTATACCGCTATCAAAGCCGCACACTTTACGGTAAGCGCAATAGGTACAGGCATCGTTCTGCCCCTTTTCATATGGATTCAGAGTAATCTTTCCGTCCAAAATCTCCCGTCCGATTTCCTTTACCTTATGGTTTACATAATCGGATACAATGCGCAGCTCCTCCCTACTCATCACGGAAGAACGCGCAGAAAAGCTGCCGTCCTTTTTCTTCTCCACCGGAATGACATCGGATTTATCCTGCATATAACGATCCAGCCGCTCCACAATATCCGGTTCGCTGTTCACCACGCCGTGCATACGCAGTTTTTGCTGAATCTGCTGATTGATTTCCTCGTCGGAAAGCTCCACGGGGGATTCCACCGTAGGGTCCTCAATATGATAATAAAGCAGCGCCGCCGGAACCACCTCTTTGTCAGGATGCTTTTTTTCTTCCATCTCCATCGCCGCATTCATGTAAACCACCAACTGTAGCTGCAAGCCGTAGTAAAGCGCCGCCAGATCAAACCGCTTCTCTCCCGATTTAAAATCAATGATTTTCACATAAACCTTGTCCTCTGTCTCCGCGGTGTCCACCCGGTCAATCCTTCCCCTAAGGTGCATCCGCTCCTGTGCAGATAAAGCCACGTTCACACTTTCCAAGTCCTCCGCAAAACGGAAGGATACCTCATAATTTTCCGGCTGGAACACACCCTTTTTAAGCTGACTCTGCAAGGTAAGCACCGTGCGGGTCAGAATTCTTCCCATGCGGGTAATGGCATAAGCATTCCGCGCATTGCTGTAGAGAATCGTGTCTCCGTAGGATGCTGCATACGCCTCCAGCGCCTCTTTTACCGCGTTTTCTCCAAACTCTGCCGGAAAATCGAACCAGGTATACTCACTTTCTGCAAGTTTTCCTGCAAATAATTCCAACACAGCATGATACACATTTCCCATGTCCACTGCCTCAAAGCCGAATTCTTCCCGCTCCTTCAGGGTCAGACCGTACTGCAGAAAATGACGGTAGGCACACGCCGCAAAGGTTTCCAGTCTGGTCACACTGTTTTCCAGATGCCTGCCGTACAGCGCTCTCGCCACTGCCTTGGACAAGCCTGTGTCCTGATAACGCTTAAATGCCGCTTGGGTCAGGAAAGTACGTTTCTCGTCGCTTCCATATGCCTCGTAAATCGTAAAAAATTCCGTCTCCTTTTCCTGAGGCAGCGCCCCTTCTGCATACTCTCTAAGCTGTCCCGCCAAATAACGTATTCCTTCTCCCGGTGTCACAATCTGCTCTATGGCATTCCGGTTCTGCGGGTACTGCACGGTAATTGCCGGAAACATTTTCCGCACTGTATCAATCAAATAGGCAGGACGGACACTTCTTCCCGCTTTGTTCATTTTGGAATAGGATAAGTACAATTTTTCTGACGGTTTTGTCATATTCAGATACAGATACAATCTCTGAATATACATCTGTTGTCTGGGCGTGGGCGCCAGCTCCAGCTCCGACTCCTGCAAAAATTCCCTGTCCATATCGGAAATAATACCGCCCTTGGACGCACTTTTCGGAATGTTGCCATCGTTCACACCAAGGAAAAACAGCACCTTCACCTGTTTTAAACGGGTTCGCTCCATATCTCCCACAACGATGCGGTCTACATTCTGAGGGATAGTTCCCACCTCAATTTCACCGAAGCCCGCTTCCAGAATATCGGAAAATTCCTGCAAGGATACCATTTCCTCACCGAGAAGTCCGTATATCTGATTCAGCAAATCCATGACCAGACGGTAAATTTGCGCATATTCTCTGGCTCTGGTAAGGTCGCCCTGCTCTTCAAAACCCTTCTCATACTCCGTCAGCTTCTTCTGCACTTCGTTCTGCACCAAAAAGTCATAGAGATGATTGACATAATCCTTTGCGGCTTCTCTCTTTCCCATATGTAAGACTTCCACCTGCCCCATCACCTGTTCCCTGATGGCATTCAGCTTTTGCAGAGGCTCCTCGCTCTCCTGCATTGCCGCAGTCTTATGAGTAAATAATCTGCTCCATTTCCGATAGCCGCGCACCCCCGTCTGAATCACATAATTTTCCAGCTCGTCGATATCCTCTCTGGGGATGCCTGCCATGCCGCTGCGCAGATAATGAAACACCGCTTCATAGGAAAAATCCTTTAAGTACAACTCCAATGCACTCTTGATATATTCAATCATGGGATTCAGCACAATCCCTCTGGTACGGTCAATAAAACAGGGAATCCTTAACTGTCCAAATTCCGCCTCCACATAGGGCGCATACTCCTCCAGGTTTCCCGTAATCACCGCAATATCCCGGTACGCCAGACCTTCCTCCCGAATCAGGGCATGAATGGCAAGCCCTGTCTGGTGCACTTCCTCCGCAGGCGTAACCGCCTCGAAAATCTGTATTTCGTTCTGCTCTTCGGAATAAGGCTCCTGCGTATAGCGAAACAGTCCCTGCTCTAAATGATTGATGGCAGGAGCATTCGCAAACCGATGCTTAGAGTTAGAAATTATATCACACCCTTTCGCCAATGCTGTTTCCCATGCTTTCATCCTGCCTTCGGTTGTTTTACTGTCAATTATTTTGTTGTCAGTCATCTGACTGCGGGCACCTGTCCCTCCCTCTCCACAGGGCAGCACAAAAATATCTCTGCCCCGCTCTACGCCGACCTCCTTCGCCAGCCTTGTCAAATCCGCCACTGTTTTTTTGCTCAGATGGAATAATTTCTGCTCTCCGTCAAGCACATAAGGATTTTCCCCCACGCCTAATGTCACCGTTACAATAACCTCAGAACTAATACGCATTAACTCCTGAATCAGTCTGTTCTGTATGGGGGTAAATCCGGTAAATCCATCAAACACTACCACGCTGCCTTGAAGAATTTTAGACTTCTCCAAGGAACGGCGCAGCACATCCAGCGTTTCCTCCGTAGTGATAAAGTTTCCATGAATATATTCGGTAAAACCCTTGTATAATGTCTCCAAATCCTTTAGTTTCTGCACCAGCGCACCGCGTTTTTTTGCAAAAGTAATCAGCTTCGCCACATCCTCCGTGCCGATTCCGTACTGCATAAATTCCGATATCGCACTTTTTACTTCATGGATATATCCCTGCCTGTGCAAAAGGCTTCCCAGCGTGGGCAGCTCCTCCTTCAAGTCGGCAGCTACCTTCTGCAATACCAGACTTTTTCCCGTATCATCCAGCACCGGCACGTCCTTACTTCCCACCTCTTCCAGAATGCGGTGGCTGAGACGCCCGAAGCTTAACACATCAATATTCATGATGCCGCCCCGCTCATGAAGGGTCACAAGGTCTTTCTGGGTCTGCATCGTGAACTGATCCGGCACTACAATAAGAAAATTTTGCTTCGGGTTCTCCATGGAACGCCTGATAATCTCCTCATAAAGTTGTCTGCTCTTGCCCGCGCCTGACGGACCGAAATAAAAACGTAAACTCATGCTCCTGTTTCCTCTATGCCAAGTCCAACTCCACGGGACAATGGTCGGAACCTAACACCTGCGTATGAATCCTGGCATCCTGTAATCTGTCCTTTAAGGCTTCCGATACTACAAAATAGTCAATACGCCACCCCGCATTCTTTGCTCTCGCCTGAAACATATAAGACCACCAGGAATACACGCCCTCCAAATCAGGATAAAAATAACGGAAGGTGTCAATAAATCCACTTTCCAAAACCTTGCTAAAACAGCCTCTTTCCTCATCGGTGAAGCCTGCATTTTTATGGTTTGTTTTGGGGTTCTTCAAGTCAATTTCCTTGTGCGCCACGTTTAAGTCACCGCAGAAAATCACGCTCTTTTTCTCTTCCAGCCCCTTCACATAGGCAAGAAAAGCGGCTTCCCATTCCATACGATAGTCAAGCCTTGTCAACTCTCTCTGGGAATTGGGAGTATAGACTGTCACCACATAGAAATCCTCAAATTCTGCCGTGATAACCCTGCCTTCATGGTCGTGCTCCTCTATACCGATTCCATAGGTCACGCTGACAGGCTCCTTTTTCGTGAAAAGCGCTGTGCCGGAATAACCCTTTTTCTCCGCATAATTCCAGTACTGATAGTAACCGGGCAGCTCCAAATCATGCTGTCCCTCCTGCAATTTCGTCTCCTGTAAGCAGAATACATCCGCGTCCGTCTCGTTAAAAAAATCTAAAAAGCCTTTTTGCAGGCAGGCTCTTAAACCGTTTACATTCCATGATATTAATTTCATCTGATTCATCCTCTACAATTCAAATTAGAAAACTTATCGCTACTTCTCATCCTTAACTTTCCAAAATCCTCCCCTATCCGCTCCAATACGCTCTATTACTCCTTGCGCTTTTAACTTTTGTATATGATATTTCACACCATCCACAGTAATTCCGACCATTTCTGCCAGTTCCCTCTTTGATATGTTCCCATTCTGTTTTATGGCTTCAAGAATTTTTTCTGACGTTTTCCGGGTAGTTTTCCGGGTAGTTTCCGGGTAGTTTTCAGGTAGTTTCCGGGTAGCTTCTGAATCACTTTCGCATTCGCTCTTACCCTTAACATCATAATTAAGATTTTTTAACACCAGGAAAAAGGCATCATAATCCGAAGAAAACTCTGGCTCCATCTTCTCGCTGTACCGTGGTTGTTTACGATAATCCCCCAATATTTTCTTAAAGCCACTGCCTCTTCGGTCCATATATTTTAAGCGGTTAAAAATATCTGCAATTACCGGATTACGTCTTCTCGAAGGCACATTCATCAAATCACGTTCCTGTACCCTTGTACCATCAAACATTCCACCAGGAGAATATATCTCAATCCTGTCGTCAAACATATCAACATGTACTTCACTGCCAACTTCCAAATAATTGCGATGTATCAGCGCATTGACTATGGCTTCCAAAACAGCTCTCTCCGGATAATCGGGCATCTCTACTCTTCCGTCAGCCACCTTTTTCCATGCCTTTTTAGAATTGTTTGTGATGAAATCTGTAGTATCCTGTAACAAATTAATCAGTCCGCCTGAAAATTCTTTATCATCTACAGCATCTACAATCCCCGGCGCTTTATCCAAACCATTCCATCTGGTACAAAAAACTCTGGAATGTCTGATGGGTGACTCATCTGCAAGCAATGCACCTGCATTAGTCAAATTCCCGTCTTCATCAACAATCCCAAAAGATTCATAATCTGCCTCTTCAAAATCATTGCCTGTCCTCTGTTTATAAGCCGACTTAAGTTTTGTAAATGCCATATTTTCAAACTTATACTTTGATTTCAAACTGTCATAAGAAGAACCGCTGCCTTTTAACACGAGTTCTTTTTGCTTTGCTCTATCTGCCGGAACACTTTCATTACCGACGCGATGAAACGCTATTTTCTCTCCACCATCAACATAATAATATGGTGTTTCATCACCCGAATACACCGTTAAAAGAATCAGCTTCTTTCCCTCTTCTGTCATATGGAAATTCAATCTAAAATTGGGAATCGGATCAAGTCTTGTCTTAATCTGCTCACTGATAACTTCAGCATCATGCTCTGCATTCCTCAATCCAACAATTTCATTGTCATCGGTAACGCCAAAAATCAACACTCCGCCGATACCGTTAGCAAAGGCGCTGATACTCTTGCACCAGCTTTTAGGTCTTTTTTCTTCCAGCATCTGCTTTTTATCATATTCGGTTGTTTCTCCGATTAGGGATGTTAAATCCAAGGATATCACCTCCAGGAAAACATGATTGACAACGGACATGCTACTACTGTTCAGTATAGAAAATATGAAATGTTCTTGTCAACACAATTTCAATATACCCTCTCCATCTCCACCACCCTCGTAGCAATTTTCTCCTGAAAACGCACGTCATGATCCACCACCAGCATAGTGGGCTGATAGCGCAGAATCAGATTCTCAATCTGCATCCTGGAAAAAACATCCACATAGTTTAACGGCTCATCCCAGATATACAGATTTGCCCGTTTCAGCAGTCCTGCGGCAATGAGAACCTTCTTTTTCTGTCCCTCGGAAAAGTCCTCCATCCGTTTGGTAAACTGCACCCTGTCAAAATCAAGCTGCCGCAAAATCGCCTTAAAAAGACTCTCATCCAGTTCTCTTTCCCTGCAAAAATCCGTCAGTTTTCCCGACAACTGGGAAGTGTCCTGATGAATATAGGAAATGATAAGTCCGCCGGCAACGGTAAGCTCTCCCGATTCCTGCACATTCCTTCCCCACGCTTCAGGTATCCACACATCCTTGTTTTGTTGTCCTGCACAACGCGCCAGAATCGCCTTGATAAAGCTGGACTTGCCGCAGCCATTTTCGCCCTTTAGAAACACCCGCTCGCCCTGCCTTAGTTCAAAGTCAAACTCACGCAAGACCTCATGGAAACCGCCGGACTTTTTGCATTCTACAGAACTTATCTCTTTTTCAGAACCGTTCCCGCCGTCCGCCCCTCCGGCAGCATAAGCCATCCCATACTTTTTAGCAGATACCAGCAATTCCTTGTGATGCTGCATAGGCATAAGCTTCAAATCCACAGGATTTTCGATATCCTTCAGCAGTCCCTCCTTCTCGGAAATCTCCCTTTCCATCCGCTTTTCCATCTGCTTCACACGGCTCTGCATTTTCTTTGTCTTGGCGCCGATATAAGCACGAGTTCCCATAAATCTGTCGTGCTCCTTCACAGGGTCGAAGCCAATCTTGGTCTTTTCATTTTTATCCGCCCATGCGCCGACCTGCTCCGCAGCCTTATGGAGCTTTCCGATTTCCTTTTTGTGCTTTTCATTCTCTGCCCGATGAAAAGCGTCCGTCTTCTCCTTATTCTCCCACCAGGAGCTGAAATTCCCCTTCTGTACCTCAATGGTCTCCCGGTTCAGCACAAGCACATGGTCAATGCAGGCATCCAGCAAATCTCTGTCGTGGGACACCAGAATAAATCCCTTTTTTTCCTGCAGATACTCCTTCACACACTCTCTGGAATGCGCATCCAGATGGTTAGTAGGTTCGTCAATCAATAAAAAATAATTGTCCCTGGAAAACAGTATCGCCAGCATGACCTTGGTGCGCTCCCCATGGCTCAGCGTAACAAACGGTCTGTAAAGCACCTCTGACGACACTTTTAATTTATCCATCTCACAAAGCACCCGCCAGCTTTCACAGCCGGGTGACAGCTCCTCCAGAAAATCCGCACAGCAGAGCTGCATCCATGCCTCGCTGATTTTATAAGGAAAGTAGTCAAACATGGCGGATGTCTGAATGTTTCCCTGATATTCATATTTTCCCAGTAAAAGATTTAAAAAAGTAGTTTTTCCCTTGCCGTTTCTGCCGATGAAGCCCAGCTTCCAATCTGTGTCAATCGTAAATGATATGTTTTCAAAAATATTGTCAATGCTTCCCTCATAACCAAAGGTTACATTCGTCACCTGAATCTGCGCCATAAAAACCTCCTGTCTGCCGCGGCGCCCCCCGCGCACAAAAAAAGAATCATCTGTTTATATTTATCCTTTTTATTTTTTTACTCTATCTTTTCATAATGTGTTATAATAAACTGTCTGTTTTTATTATAAAGGAGTTTTACGAATGAAAAAAGAAAACTTTATTACTATCTTCTTTTCCATATTTGCAATCATCGGTATCGGACTGTTACTTGGCGGCGGTTTTTGGCTATTCCGCGGAATCAGCTTCCGGGAATCTGCTGCGGAGGTTACTGCCAAAATCGTTGACATTGAAACCTACAGGGACTACGATGGTGAACTCCACCACAGAGTTTATGTGGACTACAGCCTGAATGGTGTCACCTATAGAGACATGCCGCTTAACGAATATAGCAGCGATATGTATGTGGGAAAAGAGATTATACTGTTCTGCAATCCTGACAATCCCGGTCAAACGATGTCAAGCTTAGGTATTTATCTCGGCAGCGGTATTTTGCTGCTGATAGGATTTATTTTTGCCCTTGTAGGACTGATTCCCCTTATCCTTTTAGCGAGAAAACAGCTTCGTCAGAAAAAACTTTTAACCAATGGACAAATTCTTTATGCTACGGTAGATGAGATTATTCTGAACCCCCATTATACAGTGAATGGCCGGCATCCCTATGTTATCTACTGCAGCTATAAGGACGACTATCGTGATATTATTTATCGGTTTAAAAGCAACAGCATCTGGACTGACCCAGGCGAGGTTTTCCCTCCCGGAAGCTACATTGAGGTGCGTGTAGACCCGAAAGATTACAGCAGCTACTATGTGAATGCGGAGCAGGCAATTTCCCAAAAAATTGTGGATTACACCTGATAATGCTATCAAAATACCTTAAACTGCGGAGGCTTTTACAATGAATTTCAATCATGCCTTAAAACAAAAAAAATTATTTCTCTTCGATATCGACGGCACCATCGCTGTGGGCGATACCCTTTATGACGGCAGCGCCGAACTGCTTCAATATATCGAAAGCATCGGCGGCAAAGCCTATTACATCACCAACAATTCCACCAAAAGCGGACAGGATTATGTCAAAAAATTCCGTACCGCCTTTGGACTGGAAACCACCGAGGATTTGTTTATCACCTCGGGATATCTGACAATCCGCTTCTTAAAGAAGCACTTTGCGGACAAAAAGATTTTTGTCTTAGGAACTTCTTCCTTTGTGTCGGAGCTTCGCAAAAACGGACTCAATATAACGGAGACCGCTGAGGAAGGTATCGGATGTGTGGTAGCTGCCTATGACAACGAATTAAATTACAACAAACTGACCGAAGCCTGCAAAGTGCTTCTGACCACGGATGTACCGTTCTATGCCACCAATCCCGACTTAAGGTGCCCTACCTGCTTCGGTTTCATCCCTGACTGCGGCGCCATCTGCAATATGCTCACGGAAACCACGGACAAAACGCCTGTATATCTGGGAAAGCCAAGCAAAAAAGTGGTGGAATTATGTCTGTCTCTATCAGGCTTTACAAAGGAGGAAACCCTGGTTGTGGGGGACCGCCTCTACACCGATATCGCCTGCGGCATCAATGGCGGTGTGGACACCTGCGTCGTATTCACAGGAGAAGCCACACCGGAGGATATCAAGGATACCCCCTATCCGCCCACCTATGCCTTTGCCAATGTCAGAGAATTGCTGCAGCAGTTTCAATAATTGCTTCCCACTTATACCAGCACCAGCTTTACAAATTTCTTTTTCCCAATGCGGAGTACGTCGCCGGTCCGGATAGGTTCTTCCATACTTGTCACTATCTCGCCGTTTTTGCGTACGCCGCCCTGATTTACCAGCCTTCTCAGCTCACTTCCACTGCTCACCAGTCCACTCTGCACAAACGGATACAAGCAGTCAAACAGATTCTTCTGTTCCATCACAATTTGGATACTGTCTATCTCTTTCGGGATTTCTTTTCTGGTGAAAGCTTCCTCAAAGAATTTTTCCGCAGCTACCGTCTCCTCCTGACTGTGGTACAACCAGGTAACAGTACGTGCCAGCAGCAGCTTGATATCCTTTGGGTTGTGTCCGTCCGCCAGTTTTTCTTTAATAATGTCCAATTCCTCCGGTAAAATATCTGTAGTCAGTTCAAAATATTTTATAATCAGCGCATCCGGTATCTGCATCACCTTTTGAAACATAACCTTCGCATCCTCATGAATGCCGATGTAATTGCCGAGACTTTTACTCATTTTCTCTACGCCGTCAATCCCTTCCAGAAGCGGCAGAAACAACGCTGCCTGTGGTTCCATTCCCACATCCTTTTGGAGACTTCTGCCCATAAGGATATTAAAGGTCTGGTCCGTACCGCCCAGCTCCAAATCCGCGTTCAGCTCCACAGAATCGTAAGCCTGCATTAACGGGTAAAAAAATTCGTGCAGTCCGATAGGAATATTATTGTGAAAACGGTTCTCAAAATCATCTCGCTCCAGCATTCTTGCCACCGTAATCGTGGAAGCCAGCTTCAACACCTCGTCAAGCTGCAACTGTTCCAACCATTCCCCATTGTATCTCACCTGTGTTTTCTCTCTGTCTAAAATGTGAAAAATCTGTTCCTGATAGGTCTGGGCATTTATCAAAACCTCCTGTTCCGACATGGCTTTCCGCCCTTTCGATTTCCCTGTGGGGTCGCCGATTTTCGCCGTGAAATCGCCGATAACAATCACTATGGTATGCCCTAAGTCCTGCATCTGCTTTAATTTGCGCAAAGCTACCGCGTGTCCTAAATGAATGTCCGGCGCACTGGGGTCCATGCCGAATTTTACGGTCAGCGGCGTACCTGTCAGAATACTCTTTTCAATTTTTGCCTCCAGTTCCTCCTCGCCTACCAGATTGGCTGCGCCCTGTTTGATGACGCGCATCTGGTGTCTTACCTGCTCTTTGAGTGTCATTTCCTTTGTTTCGTTGGTTGTCATTTTGTTTTCTTCCTTTCCGAAGCTTGTAAGCCTCCTGTGCATTTTTATTTCTGTTCCAGTGCGATTAAGACAACCAATGAAAATCTCATAAGACTACCAGCGCGAATGAGCAGACTCGAAATGCTTCGCATTCGCGCAAAAAACTCCCGTCCTTCAAAAGGACGAGAGTCTAATCATCTCGCGATACCACCTAATGTTTATAAACAGCTCACGCTGTTTACCTCTTCGAGTACGACCATGCGGCTTATACTCTAGCACGTTAACGGATGCAGGAACCGTCGCAGCCTACTATCCACAAATTTCGCAGAATTCGGTGCGAAGCTCAAAGATGTATTCACACAAAGCTTCCCATGCGCTTCTCATCAGCCAGCCACTTTCTGTATGTTTCCCTCTGTGCTACTTCTTCTTATCATTGCTTTTCTTAATCAAATCACTTGAATATGAAATTGAAATCATTATAAGCGCCTCGCAAAGCATTTGTCAAGTAAAATTTTCTTTAAAAATCATTACATTTCATCCAGATATAGCTGCACTCTGTTTTGCAAAATATCACATACCTCCTGCGCAGATTTTTCACCTGAAAAATACGCCGGGGTCTCTTCTGCTATAATATCAGAAATGCCATCCATATTTTCCGCCGCCGGCTGCGCGTTCACCAGAAGCTTCCTCACCTTCTCCATGCTTTCTTCACTGAGCGGCTCCTGTATATAATCATATCCGCAATAGCTTGCAAACAATGAGTCTCCGTGGGAATCCGTTTCCTGCATTTTTTCCGCATAGACAAACATTTTCTCAATGGCATCCGAATATACCGGAAAACCGCCGGAAGCGTTTACCGATTCACAGGCTTGTTCAGCAAGCTTATCCTGCATTTTTTCTGAAAGCAAATACGCAATAAAAGCAATCCCGCCCTCCGGATAATCACAGGATAAGTTAATGGAGATAGTATCGCCTAATAAAACATTTCCACATTCATCCGCCTCCACAGGAAAACCGATATATGCTTCCTTTCCTTGAAACAGCGCTTCCATGATTTGCGGAATGGATAAATTCGTAACTGTCACCTGTGTTGCCAGAACCTCGCCTTCCGCAATCCGCACACCTACATTTTCCCAGCTCTCCGTATCACCATACTCCTTCGCAAACTTCAAAATGGAAACGGCTTCCTCGCTGTTCAGGCAGCTTTTTCCCTTCTCCCAATCTATCAGTTTTCCACCCGGACCTGCATATACTGTCAAACTATTAAAAAGCGCCTCACCTTCATAACAACCTATCGCCGCTTTCTTTCCTCCCATAATAGCATACTGCATCATTTCCTCAGGTGTCCAGCTTTCCTTATTTCCAACAATATCTGAGGAAGTTACCAATGTATTCACACTAAAACAGTAAGGAATTGCATAACTCGCGCCATTCACTTCACCCACAGCGCTAACATTTTCAAACATCAGATTCTTTTGCTCCGTAAAATCCTCTGTCAGGTTTCTCAATAACCCTTTCTGCGCAGCATTTGTCACATCTATCACCGCAGAAGTCAACAGTGCCGGTCCGCTTCCACTGCTGACCTCGGTCTGTATTCTGGTCCGAAAATCACTAAAGCTCTCGCCCTCCTCAGGCTTTCGCAGCACAATATAATACTCCTCGCTCTGTTTATTAAAATCCACCACTGCTTCCTGCAAAAAAGAGCTTACATAAGTCGTTGCCAACTCCAACTCCGCTTTATCCTGCCTGCTCTTATCCTCCACCATTTCCAAAAGTACATATTCCCCGTCCACTGCTGCCATCATAAGCAACGTACCATCCTCTTTGACAGTTGCTCCGCACACCCGTTCAACGGAATACCCCTGTTCAGAAAAAGACAGGCAGCTATCAATCTGCCCGTTCTGCAGGGAAAATTGCCAGATTCCCTCAGTACCGCACAGATATCCTTCCGTCGCACTGCTAAAGGCAACTTTATCTGTATGATACATGGAAACATTCTCTGACGAAAAAACAGGTTCTCTTTCTGTTGTCAGCCAAATACAGAATTGCCCTGTAAGAGCACTGCCGCACAGATAGGTTTTTCCTTCTGTTGCAGTATTTTCCGCAATCTGCCAGATATCCCCTGTGTTTTTCCACTCCTTTGGCTCGGAAAATGATTCGTCAAAATATTGCACTCCTGCGCTTGTAACAAAATAAGTGTTTTTTCGCTCATCCACATAACAGCTTTCCATACTTGCCCGAAACTCTTCCGTAAAATATTCGCCCGGAATCTGTTCCGTGGTGTAACCGTCCTCTTCTTTCCATTCCGCCATGTAATAATTCCAATTCCCATCAGCATCTATGCCTTGAAGTAATATATCTATACTTCCATCCTGCCGAAGCGTTGCCGCCACATCATAACAATATTCATTCTCTGACCATTCATCCCTTAAAACAGGGATATTTTCCCATGCCGTATAAGGTGCTTCCAGCTTCTGTATACAGGTACCCAGTGCCTCTAACCCTTCTCCACGCAATGTTACAATACGGTATATGGTATCACCTGCTATCCCTAAAGTGCGTTCCAACGGACTGCTCGTCGCTTCCGGTATCATACCCGCCAACGCTGCATCCGCATCCGGCAGCTTTGTTTCCTTTAACGTCCATCTGATTTCCTGTTCCGCACTTGTTTCCTGCTCTGAAATGCTTTGCATACTGTCTTTATTTCCTTCCATGACCTGCTCTCCACAGGCGCAAAGCAACAACACAAGCATTATAATAACTGCGGTTAATCTTTTTCGCATCCTATTCTCTCCATATAACCTATCGTACTCTGATATATAACAGGAAGGCGTCTCATAGTATAGACACCTTCCTATGTTAAACTAAGTCAGCAGCCACCAGTTCAACTAGTGGTTACTTCTGGTTTCCCCTTTATAACATCCGATAAATACAACTCCTGCCTATCACATATGTCACACCATTGTTTTCCACAACCGCATAGGCATCCTTGGGTACCGGCTTTTTCTGCACTATTTTACCATTCTGAAAACCATACAGCATATCATCCACTGTCCAAAGAATTCCGTCTTTGTCCAATACAGCGCCGTACTGTCCCCTTGTACCTGCAATTCTGCCTCCGGTCAAATTTCCGCCGTCAGTCACATCAAAAACATAAATTCTTCGCAGGCTGTCGTCCGTCATAAGAAAAGCTTCCTTTGAAACCGCAGGAGCCAGCAGCAGGCTTCGCGCAATATCTATGGTTCCCTCAATAGCAGTCCTGCCGTCGGGCGCCATATAATAGGATTTTATTGGTTTTTCCACAATTTCCCGCAACATGCCGTCATAGCTTAGCTGTGCCGGTCTGTATACAATCTGAGGCGAACACTCTCCGGCAGGCAGCTTTTTCAGCTCTTCCATGCTGTCATAAGGGTTGTCTAAAGAAACCGCATACGCCTTATCTCCCCTTTTATAAAACCATGAGAAGAAGGGATGATACTCTGTCAGATTCAAACCGGAAAAGGGTTCTCCGGGTACCGTTTTCTTTAATTCCGAATAGTCCACTGCCACCAGCAAATGTCCCGCCTTGTCCACCGCCAGTGCCGAGGGAATAAAATGAATATCATAGAAGGGGATTGTGCTGCCCTTCTTTCTGTCATACTTATAAATCCTCTTTCGGGACTTGTCGCACCAGTAGAGGTTGCCATCCCCGTCAAAGGTTACTCCCTGTGCAAAAAGATTCCCTTCCGCAAGCACTTCATAACCCGCTTCCCGGCGAACCTCCTTTGTCCCTTTCTCGCCTCCGCTGATAAACAGACGGGCATACTCCGGTGATTTTCCATAAAAGCCTGTGGTCTCATCCTGCAAGGTAAGGGTAAAAATATACTGCATCTGCGCCTTATTATGCACGTTCAAAAGCTGAATGTCCTTACAGTCCCAAAGCTTGATTCCGGTCTCATAGGGTCTGTCCACCGCTACCACACGGAACATATAAAGGTTGGCAAACGTTATATTTTCGCAGGAAACCAGCTCCAAAGGAAGGCACTCCATTCCCTCCGCCTTTTCCTCCTCCGTCTGCATTGCATAGAAGCACCAGTTTTTCACATGATGTAACTTCATTTCGTTTCTTACATGATGTTCCAATGAAATCGCATACATTTTGCCGCGGGTTTCCGTATTGGTTATGGCAATCCCCGCCTCTGCATAGGGGCTGGCACTCCAGACGTCCTTAAATACACCGCCTCCGCCATTGGTAATCCAAAGACTGGAATACTGATAGTCCCAGATACGGTCAGGGTCATAATCCGCTGTTCTGCTGGGGTTATACAGGTAGCCATAAGCGTTTCTGCCATCGCGGAACATCAGACCGTGCCCGCCTACAAACTTCACATCATTCATATAGGAGGTCTCATCCGCCATCCATTTCACACCTGCCGCCCTGGGATTCTTGCCGGCGGTATCAATACCGATACCGTTTATGTAAGCAAAGCCGCCCTTTGCCGTCTCCAAAATCGCTTTCGGCGTACCGAAGCCTGCATATGCAGGGGTGTCATCCGCAATCACAATCTGGGTGGTAATCGGACTCAGTCCATACAGATAACAATCCTTTTTCATAAAAAGCGTATCTGTAATCCTGTAAATTCCCTGTGGAAAGTACAGAATCTTTTCCTGATTCAAGGCTTTCTGCAATGCCTCAGTATCATCTGTTACCCCATCACCCTTTGCACCATATTCTGCAACCGATACCCATGTTTCCATAGGCGGAATGGCAGGGATATCACTTTCCGGCATGGACGGAAGCTGTGTCAGGGAATTTATTTTCCTGATTTCCCTGTGCTCCGCCTCCCTGTTATCATCCATCATATAGCCATAGCCGTAATCCTCTACCTCATAAATTGCGGACGGTGCAAAAACGGTCTCTCCGCTTTCCACTCTCTTTATCAAAATCGGAACATTTTCGCAATACAACCGCCTGATATTGGTCTGCTGGATAATGCTCTCTGCCTGATAGCAGGTAATCGCTTCCTCGCCGATATTGCGGAACATACAATCCTCAAGGTAAAGCTTTTCCCAGCTTCCCGGAAAATACAAATCAAATGCCTTGGGCGTATTGGAAATCTGAAGTCTGAATCCCGTAAAACCAGTGGTTGCACTTAAAATTGCCGCCTTTTTCTGCCCGTTAAATACGGAATCCAACAACGCAAAAGGCCAACCCGGTGAACACATACGGCAAACAATCCCATAGGCTCCGCCCTCAAAAGTAAGTCCCTCCATCTCGTTTCCCACATCAAACAGACCTGCCAGACCGTCACCCAAATCAAAGTGACAGTGATTGACAAAGCAATGCTGTGCAAAATGCGCCCTGATACAGATAGCTCCGGGATTGTTTTCCTCTATCCTGAAATCAATATTGCTGATTGCGCTGTAAAAAGTAGCGGCACTCGCATCTCTGGGGTTTTCCTTTTTGGTGTCCGTTTCTCCGATGAACCAAAACAAATACTTTGCACCGGGATAGCCGCCAAGAAAAGTATTTTTTATCCCTAAGTCTTCCACAGCCTGTTTTCCCTCATAGCCCTTCGTACCTGCCGGAAGAACAAAGACCGGACGTTTTTTTCCGTAACCAATCAAACGCACTGACGGTGGGATTTTCACGGTCTCCTTCATTCGGTATTCCCCTTCGGGAATATAAAGAATTCCGTAGCGCTGCTCTGCAATCAGCCTGTCTATCGCCCCCTGCAATACACCGCTGACATCCTCTTTTGCCCCCGCAAGCTCAGGAAATTCCTCTTCCGTGAAAAAAATTCCCATCGGGTCTGCAAACTTTTTCTGATAAATAGATTCTTTCCCATACCACATAGATATCACGTTCCTTTTCTGACTATAATTGATGTTTCAATTATATCATGCAGGGCGGGAATTTGCATCCTGTTTCAGCTTTCAACCAGGAGAGTATTATTATCTTTTATTTTTTCCTTTACAATTTCAAGAATATCTTTCTTATATGCTCCTCTCAAATTTAAATTTTCAAACCAATATTCCCTTACGAAATTTTGCGTAGAATCAATGATTGCTTTGCAATCCATTACGATAACATCCATTAACGAATAATGCCTCCATGAAAATAACACTCGTAAATTTTTTCATTCCTGCAAAATATTTCTTCATATCCTTGAAACCAAATGAATTCACCATCTACTTTGCAGTGATAATGATAGTCACCTTTTGTATAAATCTCCGGTCCGCGAAATGGTAATTCTGCCGGTACAGCCCTGAGTACCTCTTTCAAAAAATCACCGCTAAAGTTCTCGCCAATTACCCGTCCTGCATAATTCATACTCCAAACGGGATTTTCATGAAGCCATACCGCTTCCTCACCTGCAAAACATTCTCCACCCAAATAAGAGTCGTAATATGTATAACCACTATTATTCTCATAACAAAAATCATGAGAATTTGTCCGGGAAGATTTTGTCTGATTTTCTGCTGCCGCATAGGTATTCCTTTTTGCCTGAAGAAGAAAAGCTGCTATTTTGTTTCTATCAATATTACCATTAGGAAAAAAAGAAATATTGCATTCATCATTTTCTTTTACCATACGATCAATGGTTACAACCATAAAGTTCACTCAGCAAAATCAATCCATTGAGTTCTGGTACTGCTTGTCCATTTTCCCATTTACTAATTGTTTGTTCTTCTGTCAAGTAAGGACTAAAAAAAATTTTAATTTTTTTTGATTTCTGCACAAGTCCGTATATCAACCGCACTTGTGCATAGTTTCCAAGTCAAAGAAACCGCTATCAAAACTCCAACATATTTCTATTCTATTATCGGAATATACATTCACTTTGTCAATCAGCTTCTCTTTTATTTCTTCCGTAAGTTCCATCTGATCAACATAGCAGTTCAACTGACTGATATTCTTTTCTATCTGTTGGTTACTCTCCTGCTGTATTTCCTGTCTGCTCTGAAGTTCATATAGCCTCTGCTCCAGCCTTGCAGTTTCTTCATCGTATTTCTTCTTTTCCACAAGGAAGTCCTCTCTTGATAGCTTTCCATCCGTGTATTGCTCATAGAGTGGCATCCATGTCTTTTTCATTGTAGCTATGGTCTTGATTAAAGTTGCAATCTCCGCACCCTCAGAGTAGGGAATGGTTTTATTCCTTGCATTTTTAGATAACTCTGCTTCTTTCACAAGCAACTGTATCTGTTGCTTCAATGCTGTCAACACAACCTTATCGGTTTCCTCAACTCTTATAACAGCACTTCGGCATCTACACTCTTTTACCAAGTACCTCTGATTACACCTAAGTATGCCCTTATCGCCTTGCATTTTTCTACCACAATAACCACAGTGATAAATATTCCTGCCAGACTTACCACTTACCCTAGTACTGCATCCACGTTACATAAATTAAACATATCTTTCAAAAACTTTTTTAAGATTTATATCTTTGTCAATCAAGAGATACAAATTATTTGCATCAACAAATGTAAACTCTCCTATTGCTTTTTCTAATACTCTGGAAAACAATGCAACTTCCGTTTCCTTATATTTTTTCATAAAATACTCTAGATTTGTTATTAACTGACTTCTCTCATCTTTGCCCCGATAATGTTTTTGATGATAATTTATTGCCTCAGGTGCCATAACAAATCTATATCCCTCCCTATATAATTGATATAGAAATTCGTTATCTTCTCCTCCCCAGCCGATAAAATTAGTATCAAACTCTTTATCTATTATAGCTGCTCTTTCCATAGCTACATTTCCTGTTGTGCCGATAGCCCATCCAAAAACAAATCCCTCTAGATTCTCTCCATATTTTTCAAATACTTCAGAATAATTATCCACTGTCTCTGTAAATACAAGTTTATATAAATATTTCTCGAAATTTTCTCGCGATGTACATTTCAATAATTCCACTTTATTATCCATAAGCTCTTCTTTTGAGATTTTAGTTAATAGTAATTCTACATCCGCTTTCTTCATTTTCATTTTAGAATCCCACTTTGTAAACACCTCATATTTACTACCTATCGAAATACTATGTTCTTTTTTTTGTAGCCTTTTATAATGCATCTCTAAATATGTACTTTTAGGTATCCGGTCATCATCATTAAAAACTACGATTTCTCCTCTTATATATTGGATTCCCAAATTCTTAGCTTTTGCTCTTCCCTTATTTTTCTGATATAAGTATTGGATGTCCATTACTTTACTATATTTATCTACAACCTGTTTTGTTGCATCACTACTACCATCATCAATAATAATAATTTCAAAGCTTCGAAATGTCTGAAACTCAAATCCTTTAAGAGTCAAATCTAAATAAAACGCTTTATTATATGTAGGTATGATATAACTCTTCTTTTTTCCATACGCAATAATTTTCAGACTGTTATCCTTACAAAATAAATGGTCCAATTGTTTTAAAACTTTTTTTTCAATGCTCCTAATTACCTGTATTTCTTGTAGAAAAGGATCATATACAGCTGCACCATTATTTATTACAATTGGATAATTGGCAAATGGTATAAATTTTTTTATTTGTTCATATCCTCTTCCAGTCGCCATTGAAAATAAATTACCTTTTTTTCTCCATCGTAATATAGCTAATTTATTTTTTAATGATATCTTATTTTTATTAAGCAAAGTCCCATCTAAATCACTTACTATTATTTTCATTACATTTCCAAATATAAAATAGCGTCTATCAGTTTGGTTATTCTATTGCATTCAAATATGCCATCCAACGCATCTACACTATCATACAAAATTGCCTCAATCCCGACAGCATTAGCTCCAACTATATCACTATAATATGTATCACCTACAAAAAGTACCTCTGCACTGTCAAATCCAGATATTTCTAAGAAATAGTCAAAAATTTTAGTGTCCGGCTTTTCAACACCTACTATCCCTGAATCCACAATAAAATCAAAATAATGTAATATGTCTAAGTCTTTCAGCACTTGTCTTAGATGTCCATCCCAATTTGACATAATACCTATTGACAAATTATACTCTTTTAACTTGTCCAGCAATTCAATTGCCCCTTCTTCAATAGTATACTTGATTGGAAGCAATGAGTTAACGGCATGCTCTATTAAATCCTGCCGAGTTAAAGTACAAATTCCTCCTTCCCTTAGACCGATTCTATAGTATTCCTCCCAAAACTTCTTCTGATTAACATCTTGGTCTTTATAATTTTTCTGCCAAAATATTTCACTAGCTTTGCTGGCTAAACTCCAGTTAAATTTTTCAAAATTATATTTCAAATTTTTAATACAAACCTTTTCAAAAAGCCTATTTTTAGAACACCCATACATATTAAAAATTGTATGACATCCATCTAAAACCACTATTTTTTTCATACTTTTTTTGCCTTTTCCATAGCCAACAGAAATTCTCTTCTTCGTCCTACCGAATCATGTTTCCCGGTTCTAGCCTGCATCCTTTTTATATACTCCGGAATTCGTTCCCACGTAATCGGATCTTCTTCATATTCTTCAATAATCCCATTATTATACATTCCAACCCAACGTCTCAAACAGCTAGAACAACGACCACACTGATACTTATTTCCTGTGAAACAAGAATAGGACATTTTTAACCATTCTTTGTTATGTCCTTGATTAATATACCATTCTATCATTTCTGTCTTTGTCATATTCCAAAAAGGACTCTTTACATGTATTGGTCTTTCCTTTAATTTAGACAAAAACATACTCATTGCATCAAAAATCTCTGGTGTTTTATCATGATTATAATCACCATCTACTGCTGCCATCCATATATTGCCTCCATAATTTGATGCTAACATCGCAAGATATCAAAACTCTCTTCGGTTTTTAAAAAATACATTATCTATTCCTCCTCTACTTGTTTATTGATAATACATTAACACAAAAATCATTACCACCCGTAAAACGGGTGGTTTGCTCCGGGCTATAAGCCCGTGTTACCGGCCAGCGCCTAAAGACGCTGGCTTTCACTTTACGTTCAAGCCACTACGCCCTTGACTCGTCGCCGCCCTTCAAAGGGCGTCCGTACTACCGGCTACCCCTTGAAGGGGTCCTCGTACTCCTTCACACTGAGTTTATCCTGCATGATATCGTACTTCTCCTGGTCTTGTATATACTTTTTTATGGTTGCCTCGTTGAGTCCTACCGTACTTACATAGTATCCTTCTGACCAGAAATGTCTGTTCCCAAATTTATACTTTAAGTTTGCGTGCTTATCGAAAATCATAAGTGCACTTTTTCCCTTTAAGTATCCCATGAACTGTGACACACTGTATTTCGGCGGTATGCTTACTAACATATGGATGTGGTCGGGCATAAGATGCCCTTCTATAATCTCTACTCCTTTGTATGCACAGAGCTGTTTCAAAATATCTCTAATGCTTTCTTTGTATTGATTATAAATTATTTTTCGTCTATACTTTGGAGTGAAGACGATATGGTACTTACACATCCACTTTGTATGTGCTAAATCGTTGGTCTTGTTGGCCATTTTAATCACCTTTCCTTTCTATAGTAGTGGCTTGGACACCTCTATTATACGGCGGAAAGGTGATTGTGCTATAAGCACTTGCCCACCACCCGCATAGCAGGTGGTTTATTGTTTCGCACATCTCCATTTCTCCGTTGGGAGAAACTCCGATGCACTCAACAGGCTAAAGCCCATAAAAAAATGCATTTCAACGAACTATAGTTCATTGAAATGCATACAATCATTCCTATTATTCTGCTTATCAAATATTAATCTGAAAGTTTGACAAATCTATCCGGCAATCTATCTCTTAAATACATATACTTCTTTTCGAAGCTCTTTTCCAAATCTACATTTACAATAATACATCCATACGAATTTCTGCTCTCACCTATAACTCTGCCATCTGGTGCAATCGCATATGCAATTGGAATTGTTCCATTATAATGAGAACAGCCAAACACATACACCTCATTTTCAATTGCACGAGCTCTAGCTAACGCAAGCCACTGCTCATACTGTAAATCATTATACATTCCGGTACCAATTAAATTTACTAAACAGCATGGATTCTCCAGACTCATCACTCTCGCAACCTCTGGAAAATGAATTTCATAACATATAGGAATTCCAATAATGCCATACTTACTTTCAATACAATAAATACTACTTCCAGCAGCCCTACCCTTAGCCTTTTCTGCTTGTGACAAAATATTTTTTTGATACTCTCCAATAATCTTACCGTTATCTATAATAACCGCTTTTTGGCAAGACGCACTTTCGGTCCTTAATACTAATCCTGAGATGATAAATTTATTAAATGTTTGACTTATTTCAACTGCATAATCTAAATCCCCCTCCGACAAAAAACCTTCAGGAAAAATATATATGTCTGCTTCTTGTATTGTTAACATTTTTTTAATTTCTGACATTGCATCATCTTTATTCGGTACTACTAATGCTATTTTCAGGTTCATATACTTTTCCCTCTCCCGTTTATATGTCATGAGCCACACGGACTACTATAATTCTTTAATCCAAAGGCAAAAAATTTTTTTGCTCCCATCACCATGACCATTGCAACAAATGGTGTTGCATAAGTGTAACACATATATTTATCTAAGTCAAATAGCAAAGTAGCTGAAAAAAAGGAAGTATATGCATATGGTACTACAAAAATTAAAAACTTCTGAAGAAACGGATGAAATATCGTAATAGGATACCGGACCAATTGACGAAGGCTATCTATCATAACTGTAGCATTGGTAACTTCCGTAAACCAGAACGATAATGTTTCCATAAAAACAGTTATTGAAAAAATAATAAATGCGCCTGAAATCACGCATATAACAAGCCAGATAACTTTCCAACATCCTACATAAATATTTGTATTAATAAACCCAAATATCAAATAAATAATGCCACAGATAGTCAATATAAAACCGTGTATATTAGTACCATCCACTACTAGCAAAAAGAGCGTATTGGCAGGTTTAGTCAAATAACCATCTAGACTTCCAGAGTGTACGTGTTTACTTATTGACCAAACATTATGTAAAAAAAATTCTTCTATCCCCATAGGTAATAAATAACAGCCCAACAAAATTAAACATTCTCCAAAATCAAATCCTCCCAAAGTATCTACATTATTATATACAATTATTGTGCAAAACAGAGACGAAATTTGTATAATAAGATGTGCAAATACTCCAACAGCAAAATCTAACTTATATGAGGTACTTTCACGCATATTTTTATATAACATTCCACTATACAATAATATATACTTTTTAACCGCCATTTATTGTTATACTCCTTATCGCCTTTCTATATATCAACTCATCCAAGTATAGTAACATAACCACCCAAATGAACTGAATCATCAATTGCATTTTTCTCTCTTCTACAGAATATTTCTCTAGAAATATCATTACTGGTGTATAAACCATTTTTTCAAAAGGCATATAGGAAAATAACTTTTGTATCTTTTGTGGGAAAAATGAAATTGGAATTAATGCACCAGACAAAAGATCAACTATAGCTTTTTTAGCATTATATATCCCCCAAAAATTCATTGTAAAAAAAGTAAGATATCCCGCTAATATACTAATACTAAACATTATCATATAACTAAAGCAACTACTTAATCCAAAGAATAAGTAAACATTAATATTCGACGGAAGTTCAAAACCGTCCGAACTTACTGTCCAAAAAATAATCATAAAAAAAGCCAATACAATATTAATCAAACTATCTCCCATGTTTTCAAAAAAACGTGCTCGCATAAAATGTATTGGTCTTGCAAGCTCGTACACAATATCCCCTTGTCTGATTTTTTTTGAAATCATTCGTTCTGGTGCATTTCTAAAAGAAAAAATTACAACAAGACTCTGACTTACCATTAAATAAGTAAACATGTCTCTTTTATCTAATCCATTAATAGTTACTTTTTGCATATACACTTGCGACCAAATCGCAATTTGAATTGCTATTTGAAGTAATGACCCAATTATCCCTGAAATAAACGAGAATTTATATTTTGTAGACATCTTTAACTGTATCTCAAATATCCCTACATACTTATGTATTGATTTCCACATTGCTTGTATACCTCTTCTATTATATCCTCAATAGATGTTTCATCAATCTTAATATCTTTTACTACATATTGCGACGTAACCCAGTCAATCATTTGTTTAATCGGAGTATTTACCGGCATTCTAATAACGAGTTTATCATTTGTATAATTTACTGTAACTTTATGCTTCCACTCCCTTAAATCTAAATATTTATTTATATCTTCCTTTAATGAAAAAGTTAAGACTCTTTCATTTTGGTATTGCCTCCTCAGTTGTTCAATAGTTCCATCATATATCATATCGCCATTAGCAATTACAATAACTCTTGTTGCAAGCTGCTCTATATCACTCATATCATGTGTCGTTAAAACAATTGTACTTTTTCTTTCTTTGTTAACTTCGCAAATAAACTCCCTAATTTTTTTTTTAGAAGTAATATCTAATCCAATCGTTGGCTCATCTAAGTAGACAATTGACGGATTATGCAAAAAAGCCGCAGCCAAATCGCATCGCATTCGCTGTCCCAAGGACAACTGCCTTATAGGGCGTTCAATAAAACTTTCCATGTCTAATAATTCCATAAAATATGAAAGATTTTTTTTGTATGTCAAATCATCAATTTCGTATATTTTTTTTAGTAGCAAAAAGGAATCTTTGACTGGCAAATCCCACCACAATTGTGTCCGATGTCCAAAAACTACTCCTATATTCTTTGCATTTTGCTGACGCTTTTGATATGGAATAACGCCACATACTTTGACCTCTCCTCTTGTTGGAGTTAATATCCCAGTCATCATTTTTATCGTTGTGGACTTACCAGCACCATTGGGACCTAAAAAGCCTACAATTTCACCTTCTGCAATTTCAAAGCTTAAATTTTTAACAGCCTTAACCTTCTTTCTATTTTTCTTTATAAGGTTTTCTAAAATTCCTTTTACTCCCATTTCTTTTGATTCATTAACATAAAAATCTTTTTGTAAATTTTTCACTACTTATTCGTTTTCTTTCTGGACTTTTTCACTTTCTTTTTATAGTTGATGGCTTCGTCAATGTACTTGCTGTCAAGCTCGCTCATAGCATCGGAAAACTTTTTCGCGTTCATACAAATACCTCTCTTTCAATCAAATATTGCTTCATCTTTTCGCGGATACGGGTCAGCCGGACGGAGATGTTTTTCTCCGAAAGCCCCATAAACTCGGCTATGTCCTTGTAGCTATCGGCAAACCAATAGCGGCGCATGAAGATAACGCGGTTTTCGAGGGTCAGCGTGTCCAAAAATTCCTCAATGATACGGGCTAACTCTCTGGCTTCAATTTCATCTTCAACGGTTTTCTGGTCTGCGATACAGCCCTCGATTTCCTCTAAGGCAATCGTATAGTGTCCACTTCGTTTGGCTGCTTCCTTTCTCCAATAGATTTTGAGTGAAATGTTCCGAACGATTTTCACAATGTAGGACAACAGCGGGTTGGGGCGTACCGGGGGAATAACGTTCCATGCTCCTAAGTAAGCGTCATTGACACATTCCTCCGCGTCCTGCCTGTTGTTCACGATGTTATACGAGAGGTTGTGGCAGA
>CALWSL010000024.1 GCA_944384205.1 uncultured Acetatifactor sp.
TGATTCATAAGAATCCCTCCTTACAGGTTATTTTTAAATACCGTAACCCAGAGGGAGGCAATGGGCAATCCGGAGGTGAAACAAGGTTTTCAAAATGAAGATGATATGAAAAAAATTTAATGAATTTGGAGGTTAAACGATGTCAAGAGTAATTGCGGTTGTAAACCAGAAGGGTGGAGTGGGAAAGACAACTTCCACAATTAATTTGGGAATCGGGCTTGCGCAGGCGGGAAGAAAGGTTCTGCTGATTGACGGGGATCCACAGGGCAGTCTGACGGACTGTCTTGGATTCCCGGAGCCTGACGGGATGGATACCACATTGTCAAATGTGATGTTAAATGTCATGAATGAAGCGGACATGCCCTTAAGCTTTGGAATCCTGCATCACGAGGAGCGGGTAGAGGTGCTTCCGGCAAATATCGAGCTTTCAGGTATCGAAGTTACGCTGGTGAATACCATGTGCCGCGAACTTGTGCTGAAGAACTACATAGACAGAATTAAGGAGGCATATGACTATATCCTGATTGACTGTATGCCGTCACTGGGACTTCTGACAATAAATGCGCTTGCTGCAGCCGACGAGGTTATTATCCCGGTACAGGCATCAAAACCGTCTGTGAGAGGTCTTCAGCAGCTCATCCGTACCATTGGAAAAGTGAGGAAACAGGTGAATCCACATCTTAAGATAAAGGGAATTCTGCCAAATATGGTAGATGCAAGGACAACCTACGCAAGAGGCGTGGTTGATTTACTGAAATCCGGTTACGGGGAGCAGTTGAAAATATATGAATCTATACCAAGGTCGGTCAGAATGGAAGAGACCAGTGCGGAAGGAAAGAGTATTTATAAGCATGAGCCGGGAGGGAAAACGGCTGAGGCTTATCACAGACTGGTAGGGGAGGTTTTGATAGATGAATAACAGCGCGGCAAAAATTAAAGCGGTATCGCTGGATGAACTGCTGGGAGTAAGTACTGCCGTGCCGGGAAAGGCAGGCAACGAGGTAGTTGAATTGCCGTTATCGCAACTGTATCCTTTTAGAAATCATCCTTTTGAGGTGCGTGACGATGAAAAGATGGCAGAATTGGCAGACAGTATCAGAAATTCCGGAGTGCTTGTTCCGGGCATAGTCAGACCCGGGGAACAGGGAGGCTATGAGATTGTAGCCGGGCACAGCCGCTGCAGAGCTGCAGGGCTTGCAGGCTTGTCCACCATGCCGGCAATCATTAAAGATCTGACCGATGCGGAAGCAACGGTAATCATGGTGGACAGCAATATCCAGCGGGAGGATTTAAGTTATAAAGAGAAGGCATTTGCCTACAAAATGAAGTATGAGGCTTTAAAAGAACTAGGATTAAGTGATAGTGATGGAGATAAGCGGTTGGATCAGGCATTAGCGGAACAATTAGGGGAAAGCAGGAATAAGATTCAAAGATATATACGCCTGACCTATCTGGTGCCGGAGCTGCTTGCCCTGGTTGATGCCAGGAAGCTGGGATTCATAGCGGCAACAGACATCTCTTATTTGACGGCGGCAGAACAGGAGCTGCTATTACAGTTTATAAATGACGGCGTTGTTCCGACAGGCGCACAGGCATTAAAGCTGAAAGAATACAGTAAGGATGGGAAACTGAATGAGACGGTAATGGAGCTGATTCTCAAGCAGGAAAAGACTGCAAACCAGCTTGTAATCAAGACAAAGCAGCTGCGGGATTATTTCCCGGAAGATTATGAAGTGTCACAAATGGCAGATGTAATTTTCATGCTGCTGAAACAGTGGAAGAAAGAGCGGCACTAAAAATTTACGTGAAGGACTGGATATAAAATGCAGAAGATTAAAAACAGTGTCCTTGCCAGAATGATGCAGGCGAGCTTGTCCAGAGCAGAAATGGATTTTCTTTTGTATATATCCCACTATCAGGACGACAGGGGACTGATAGCAGGGGTATATTATAAAGACGTCTGTCAGGCTTTGGAGGTGTCGTATCAGACCTTTTATGATGTGCTAAGAAGTCTTATGAAAAAAGGGCTGATTCAGGCTGAGAAGAACTTTTACGGCGACTGGGACGTGACAATACTGGATAACTCCTTTGAAGACGGCTACAGCAGCGGTTATGTCAGCACAGGGGATGATATTTTCACCAATAAGTTTTTTTTAAAATGCAAGCCGGAGGAGAAGCTTCTGGCAATGGAGTTTTTGAAGCTTGCAAAGAACCCAAATAACGGCGGCAAGTACAAAATAAGCAGAGAGAATTTGCTGGAAAAATACTGCAAAATCTTTCAGGTAACAAAGCGCGTACTGGTGCGTTATTTAAAGAACCTGAAGCAGTTCTTTTCCATAGGGATAAAGGATGGGATATATTACATAAGACCGTTGCAGAAGCTTGCGGAAAAGATTGTGGGTAAAAAAGATAAAGAGCTTTTGAGGGACCATGTAAGCAGCATGGTGTTCAGAAGACAGCGGGCAACCTACACGAAAGAAACTGCGCATGATACCGCAGAACTGCTGGTACAGTATGCCCATGAACTGAAGGGCAGTCTTATACAGGCTTTCAGTGACGCAGTGTCGGAAAGCATCCGGCGTCGGAATGCCGGCAAAAAGAACAAATACAAATGGAACCGCGAGCTGAATCCAAAGTTTGTGCACAGCATACTTTGTGAGAAGCTGCAGCAATGTTAAGCCTATGCAGATAGGCTTGTTTGCGTTACTTAAAAAGTGCATTCTGATGGGAAAATAAAAACATTTTACAAAAAGAAGAACGAAAACAGCAGCAGGGAGCCGGTAAGGCTTCTTTTTTTATGTGGATAAACGGAAAAAACATTCAAGTTTCGTGCACATTAGAAAAATACTTTTCAAGTTTTGTGCCAGCGGAAGAAAAGTATTCAAAAAAGGAGGCAAAAAATGAGGGAAAAACACAGGGGATTTTTCAAATATCGTGACAGGGAAGATGTTGGAAAAAACGCATTTTTGCTGTGGTTTTCCGGAAAAAATGAAAGGAACGTATCTCTTCTTTTATCCATTCTCTTTTAACTATCCTTGATAGTTACATGCTGTAAATATTTCTTCTCCTGAAAAAAATATCTTTCAAGTTTCTGTAAAAATTTACAAAAAGTACTTGACATGTCATTCGGATTCAATCATTCTGTTGCCACCTTGAGGAAGGAGATTGATAAGATGGATATCCAGGACCTCAAAACAGAGTGCAATTCATTAATAGATGAGGTGATGAGACTACAGAAAATTGACAGGGAGCTTGATTTGGAAATCAAAAAGCTTCAGGAGGAAATCGGACAGCGGACAGAAGCTGTCAGGGAAGAGCAGGAAGTTTCCCTGACAGAGCCGGCGGAAATACCGGAAGAAGACATACCGGAACCCGTGGGGAAGGAACAGCAGGAACCTGCTGAAGTTCTGGTTCAGGAAATTCCGGAATTGGACGAGCCGGAACCGGAACACCCGGATTTGAGGGACATGGAAATGGTGGTAACAGAACCGGATGGGTCAGAAGCTGACGTGCCGGAGGATAGTGAGGAAATGGCGCCGGAGCCGGGACCGGAAAAACCAGACAGCATAGAGGAGACCGGAACGGAATCTCTTTCTTTGGAACAGGAAGCCCCAGGGCTTCCACCGAAGGAACAGCAACTGCTGGCGGAGCAGGTATCCCTGTTAAGCGGAAGAACCGGGAAGGACATTGTAATTGTCTATGAAATGCAGGACAGGGGGCGGGGCGTAAAGAATGTTATAAAAACAATGCTTTTTATAATATCCCTGCTTGCATTTGCCGCAGCAGCGGTGCTGCTGCTTTACTACACAGGAAACGGAGTGATTTGAAAATGGTTTTTAACAACAAAAAATCTATCGTGACGCCGGAAACGGCAATGCTGACAGCAGATGAGCTGCTGGCGAATATGGTGGAAGATTATACAGGAATCCGGCAGAAGGATATTGCGGACGTGCGCAGGGGAATCATTACCCAGAATGCCTTTCTGAAAAGCGCGGAAAAATATCTGCGGGAAACCTATGGGAAAAAAGCTGCGGAGGAAGAGCTGCGCAAAACCCTTGAAATGTTTGAACAGTACATATTCGGATATTACAAATTACAGAAGCTGCTGGATGATAAAGAGATATCTGATATCAGGATGGTCAGTCCGGGCTGTATCCGCTGTAAACGTCTGGGGGAGAGGGAAACTACGGATATTGTTTTTGATAAAGACGAATACAACAGATTCATAGAGTTTGTGGCTTCCAAGAATCAGATTAATACTTCCAATGTAAATGCCATACAGACCTTTACGGATGCAAAGAGTCATCCGGATTATCATTTGCGCTTTACACTGGCAATGCCAATCCTGAACAGCGTGGAGAATGCCTATCTTCACATCAGGAAATTTCCCAGGGATTTCCCAGAGATGGAGGAACTTGTAAAAATGGGAATGCTTTCACAAAAAACAGCGGATTACCTGGTGGAACGTGCCAAGTCCGGTTCCGTCTTTATATGCGGAAAATCAGGAGCCGGAAAAAGCTATCTTCTGAATGCACTGAAGGAAAAAGCAATCAGTCCAAAATATTCCTGTCTGGTCATTCAGGAAAATGATGAGCTTACAACAAAGAGCCATCCTGAAATGATGTTCATGCACCCATTGATAAACAGGGGAGAGAGCAAGGTAGAGTATACACTGGACGACATTTCTACGGCGGCATTATTGATGGATTTTGATTACTTCATCATAGGTGAGACCAAGGGAGAAGAGGCACTGGACCTTCTGAATGCCTCCTTTACCGGACATATCTGTTATTCCACGGGACATGGGGAAAGCTCCCAGACAGCACTGGATAAAGTGGTGGTCAATGCCATGAAGAAAAACAACAAACTGAGTAAATCAGAGATATTGAAGATGCTTTTAAGCTTCCGGACAATCGTTTTTATGGAGAATTTCAAGGTCGCTGAAATATCCGAGGCTGAAGGATGGCTGGAGGAAGAGCAGAGAATCCGATACAGGAGAGTGATTTAGAAGGAGGAGAGATATGCTGATGATTATATTAAGAAGTGTACTGGCGTTATGCCTGTTCCTTACATTTTACGCTCTTTTAAAATATGTGAAGGACAGACAGATTTTGAGTCGGGCACTGGAAGAAATGTCGGAACAGGTATCAGAGCATTCCAGGGAGAGGCAGAAAGAGTACAGACGGCTTTCGGAAGAAGAAAAAAAGAAAGGTATCCTGAAGCTGGAGCGGTATCTGTATAACAGCGGTTTAAAAAGACAGTATCCACTCTTGAGTGCGGAAATCTATCTGCTGCTGATGGTGTCGGTTGCCGGCGCGGGGTTTCTGCTTATGACACTGCTGGGAGGAGGATTTTTGATGCGGGTTGCCGCATTGTGCTGTGGTCCGCTGCTGTTATGGCTTGTGCTTTATGTAAAAAGCTTCAGGAATTATAAAAGGATTGAAAATAATCTGCTGGTCTTTCTGAATCTGTTGGGAGGGTTCAGTATTACGGACAGTGAACTGACTTCTATATTTTACAAGGTTTCCCGTTTTGTGGATCCGCCTCTCTGCAATTTACTGGAGGATTGTTACTTTGAAACCCAGACTACCGGCGATGCGGCGGGTGCGCTGGAGAATCTGATGGAGAGGGTGGAGCATCCGATGTTTAAAGAAATCATCCGGAATCTGGAAGTATGCAGCAGATATAATGCGGATTATGCCAGCGTTGTCAACAGCAGCAGGAAAAGCGTACAGGGTTATCTTTCTTACCGTAAAAAGAGGAAATCGATTATAAGCATGGGAAAAACGGAAATGCTTTTGCTGGTAATCATGGTGATGGGGATTCTTTTTCTGATTAATATGCTGTTGGAAACAAATATCTGGGGCATTCTGTTTCATACAGCGTTTGGAAAAGGAATACTGGTATACCTGGGTATTGTTCTGGCGGCGTATTATTTGCAAATTGTATTGTTTGATAAGGACTAAGGAGGAGCAGGATGATTCATTTGATGGTAACGGGAATTGCGGTAATAATCAGTATACTTGTTTTTTGCCTGCTTTATGCCGTAAGCGGAACCATAGAAGCGGCAGGTGCAAAATCTTATTTATACATAAATAACCGTCTGAAGGAAAGAAAGACAGGAATACTGAATTATCAGGAACTAAAGCTTTTCCTGAATAAAAACGGTGCAGTGCATGTCATTGGCAGATTTGCGGAACCGGTAAGATATTTAGGACTTTGCATTGCATTGCTTTTCCTGGGAATGTTTTTAGGCTCCGGGATAAATCTGATTATGGCGGTATGTATGGGAAGCCTCGCAGCAGCGCTTCCGGGAATCGTAATTATTTTGTCCAATAAAAAATGTAATGACCGGATATTGCCGGATATTAAGTGCATTTATCAGTTTATAGCGATACAGACGTCTGCAGGGGTATATATTTCCGATGCACTGACGGAATGTTATGAGGCGGTGGAAAACAAACGGCTGAGAAAAACAATGCTGAAACTGAGTAATGAAATTGCCATGGAAGGGAATGTGGAAGAAGCGCTGGATCACTTTTCGGAGAGCTTCGACAATTCCTATATAGATACATTCTGCATCATTATCAAGCAGTCCATGGAGTCCGGAAGGGCGGTAGACCTTTTAAATGATATGGTAGAGCAGTTGAGGGAGGTGGAGAATAACATTCTGGTAAAAAAAGAAGAAAAACTCCGGCGTAAGACAGGCATATATCAGATGGCTTTCTTTGCAGGGGCAATGGTATTTTTCATATACGCTTTTGTATATGATATCGGAAAACTGATTACAAATTTTTAAGAAAGAGGAGAAAAAGAGATGAAGGACATGATGAAAAAACTTATTTGCAAAAAGGATAAAGGAGATTTTGATAAATTAATAACAGAAGCAGCGTTTGCTGCAGGGACAGTGGTATTGATAATCGTCGGGGTGAAATTTGGAAAACCTCTTGTAGAAGAATGGATTAAGCTTGCCAGTGAAGAGGCGAAAAAAATCTTTACATTATTTTAAGAGGTAAGCCATGAAAAAGAAGGACAGCGGACAGATTGGTGATTATATCATTTTAGGTATTGGAATACTACTGTTCACACTGCTTATCGTAGTTTTTTTCACGAATGCGGAGACAGTGCAGAAGAAGATCGATATCAATCAGCTTTCCAGACAGTATATTTTGAGGATGGAAACAGTTGGATATCTGACAGCCGATGACAGGGCGGAGCTTACTACAAGGCTGAATGATATCGGTGTCACGGAGGTTTCTTTTTCCGGGACAACATTATCCCAGGTGGGATATGGAAATGACATTGTGCTGGAGTTTACGGGAAACCTACACTACAGGGAAATAACGCTTTCCAGTCTCTTTTCACCGCAGGCATCTGACGGCGTGATATCCGTACATGAAAAAAGATTCTCTACGGCAAAAAATTAGGAGGGGCAATGAAAAAGGATGAAGGCATTCTGAAACATATCATGGGAGTGATTCCCATTTTTATCATTGCAGTAGTGGCTTTCGTTATGGTGCGGATGGAAATTTACCAGGCATCCTCTACCTATATTGAGGATGCGCTGGCTGCCTCCTGCCTGGCGTCTGCAGTGGTTGATTTGCAGGAGTATGGCAGAAGTAACCAGCTTCTGACAGAGGATCCGCGAGAAGCCTGTGAGACATTTGGCAGGATGCTGAAAGGGAATCTGTCCCTGGATGATGAGTGGATTTGTTTAAACAGCAGCTTGATAAGTGGGAAAGTGGATATTGCGGAATATTCCATATACGAGGTCGTGGGGAATGATGTGATATGGTACTGTTTCCCGGAAGGAAAAAAGGAAAATATGTATATCCAGGAGACCACAGATGGCGTGGGAACGGTAAAGGCTGCAGATGGAACGCAAATTACATCCCTGTCAGTCTATGCGAAAATATGCTTTAAGGTTAAATTTTTTGGAAAAGACCTGGATGTGTTCAAACAAAAATGTGTAGACGTAATAAAAAACTAGGAAAAGGACAGAAGATATGAGTGAAACAATAAAAGAAAGCGGAAAAAAAGACGGTCAGATAAAACTGATCATACTTAGCCTGGCAATGTGCGCGATTGCCTTTTTTGTTCTTGTCAGTATAGAAAAAAATATGCTGGCAGGTTATGAAAAGGGCAGGGTAGTAGTAGTGGCAAAGGAAATCCCGGAGAGAACCCTGGTTACGGAGAAAAATGCCGACCAGTATTTTAAAGTTGTAGAAATGGAAAAAACAACAATTCCGGATGCAGGCTTTGATAGCCTGGAAGAAGTGTATGGATATATGCCGGAAATCAGGCTGGAAAAAGGAGTGATTCCAACCCCGAATATGCTGACGATGCCGGAAAGTGAAATTAAATCCATGAGAAATCCTGTTATGGCGGGTTTTTCTGCAGATGATTTGTACCAGGTTGTGGGCGGCGTCTTGCGCGCCGGAGACAGAATCCATATTTATGCCGTAAACAGGGAATCCGGAAATGCGGACCTTGTCTGGTCGGATGTGCCGGTGGTGCAGGTATTCGATTCTTCCGGGGAGGAAATCCTGAGCAGTGATGAAAAAACTGCGGCGCAGAGAGTCAATATCTATATAGAGCAGGATAATGTAGCGACGCTGTATACGGAGCTTGCTGCAGGCTCACTAAGGGTCGTTAAAGTTTGCGATTGATGTGAGAAATGAAAATGCACCTTGACAATTTCATAAAGAATCGGACGCAGAGTTATATATGGACGAGGGCGTATTTGAAAAAGCAGACAGCGGTGCATTTCAATAAGGATTTTTCAAAAATGCTTGAAATTGGCGACAAGAGGTGCTATATTGTAATAGCTTGAGAAAAGTTCTGTTGCCGGTGCAGTAAACAGAACCTTGGAGAGTTGTTGTTCTCTGGGGGCTGTCAGACTGGCTGTCTTATGTATCTTTGTCTAATCATTGCAGAATAACTGATTTCCCCTGAGCATTTGCATAGTATTCTAAATGACACAAAGCCATAGCAAAATGAGCAGTAACTTAAGTCCGAGCGAAAAATGCCCGGATTTTTTGTCCGATTCTTTATGAAACGGAATTAAGAAGAAACAACTAACTGATGGAAATGCACCTTGATAATTTCATAAAGAATCGGACGAAAAGTGGAAAAATATCGGAAAAGATATTGACAAACAGCTCAAAAAGTATTACACTGTATTACAGAAAGGAGCTGGTGAGTGATGGCAATATCTTTAAGGCTTACAGAGGAAGAAAGTATTCTGATAAAAAAGTATGCAGATTTTAAAAAGATGAGTGTATCTGAACTGATTAGACAGACCATACTGGAACGAATCGAAGACGAGTATGATTTGGATGCTTATGAGAAGGCTATGGAAGAGTATCGGCAGAATCCTAAGACATATTCACATGAAGAAGTAAAAAAGATGTTGGAGCTTGACTGATGTACAAAGTGGAATATACGCCATTGGCGGTAAAACAATTAAAAAAATTGGATAAATTCACAAGCGCACTTATATATGGCTGGATAGAAAAAAATCTGGTCGGATGTGACAATCCGAGACAGCACGGAAAAGGGCTGGTAGCAAACCGTAGCGGGCAGTGGAGATACCGAATCGGTGATTACCGTATTCTGGCTGAAATTCAGGATGAAAAGCTTATAATTCTTGTTGTAACGGTTGGACATAGACGGGATATTTACGATGGATGAGAGTGCGAGCATATAAAGAGTCTTGATATTTATTCCGGAAGCTATAAGGTCATTTGTCACATAGATGATGTTTTTTGAATAAGTGTAATTTTCTGAAAAACTATTGTGACTATTTTAAGGGACATATAGTGTGATATCCTTTAGTTAAACGAAAAGTATTCCGAAGGGGGATTAAAATGATGAAGCAAAAAATACTTGCAACATTAACTACAGTAACGGCGGCTCTTGTATGTTTTCTGGCGCTTACGATGACGGTTTTTGCAGAGGAATATCCGGTGATTAACAGGGAAGAAACGGATGTACCGGACAGACCAACAACAGTTAAAAGAGATGGTTTGTTTTACAACAGCGACACAAATACTGTATTGGATGGTTGGTTTGAAAATTATCAGTATGAGCTTCAGTATTACCAGAACGGCGTCGGCTACACCGGAATCGCCATCGTGGACGGTGAGGAATGGAAGTTTGAGAACGGTACCGCGCTGAATGGGGAGTATGAAGAGAACGGCAGATATGTTACCTACATTGATGGGAAACCTGTGAATGGTCCTTATACATATATGGGTAATGACTTTTTTGTTCCGGGACATGTAGATTCTTATACAAATAAGAATGGAACGGTCACAGAAGCTGCCGTCGGTTATAACTGCTGGAGATATGCGGAAAACGGATACCAGGACAGCGTAAACGGCTGGTATGGTCCCGAAGAATACCGGAGGTTCTATCGCCGGGGCATCCTGCTCAGCGGCATAGCGGACAGTTCCGGACTGGAAGGAACTCCGGAATACGGCAAATATTTTAATAAGGGACTTCCGCTCACCGGATTCCGCGCCTATGACGACGGAATGTACAATCGAACATACCTTATTGCATGTTACATTGACGGTGAAAGGTATTTTGGACACTATCAGGTAACGGGAAATGAGGAATGGTCTACTGAATCTTACAAGGAGTCCATGGAATACTGGAAGTCATATCTGGAAGCCGGAAAAACCTATTTGTTTTCAGAAGATGAGACAAAAACGGGATATACCGGTATCCTTCAGGAAGGCTTTTATGAAGAAAACGGCTGTAAGTACTGGTATGAAGGGGGCATCCGTCAGGGAACGGAAGGCAGAGGAAAGGAAATCTATGACCCTGCAACCGACGCCTGGTACTGGCTGGACGCTGTGGACAACGGGAAGGTTGCAACAGGCAAGGATGTTTATCAGGAATCCTATGCGGGAGCCTATGCAGACAGACCGGATGGAACCGGGAAATGGGTGCGTTATGATGAAAACGGTCATATGATAAAAGGCTGGTGCGATACGGAGAAAGGAACCTATTACTTTGACCCGGAGACCGGAGCCATGGCAAAGGGAACCGCCGTCATTGACGGGAAGGAATACGCCTTTGATAAAAACACGGGTCTGCTGACAACGCAGAAAGTGCATGACCGTGAATGGGTGTCGGTAGACGGAAAGGAATATTGGTATGAAAACGGTGTCCGTCAGGGGTACGACCCGGAGAACCCGGATTACCGTGGAAAGGAAATCTATGACCCTGCAAGTGACGCCTGGTACTGGCTTGATAATATCCAGCAGGGTGCGAAAGCGGTCAGCAAGGACGTATACCAGGAATCCTGGGCGGGAAGCTTTGGAGATAACGGCGAGTATGGGAAATGGGTGCGTTATGATGAAAATGGTCACATGGTCAAAGGCTGGGACAAAATTATGGTAGAAGCTGAAATAAAAGGTCATTATAAATATGTGTGGTACTATTTCGACCTTGAAACTGGAGCTATGGCAAAAGGTAAAGTTTCTATCATTGAATTGTCACCAGATGGTGTATTACAGGAATGGATATATATCTTTGATGAAGTAGATGGACATAAGGTAGAGAGTATATCGCATGAGAACTATACCGGAGACAGAGAAGTGGGAAGCGCCATCCGGCTGGAGTGAGCAGAAAGTACTTGAAAAACGCGGTAAAAGATGTTATTGTAAAGATACAAAAGGAACAACCGCCCACAAGGGTGGGTTGACCAATAGTAAAAAGATAGCATAGCCACCCTTCTGCTGGTCAAAGTTTCGGGGTGGTTTTGCTATGTAGTACTACTTACAAAAATTAAAAATAAAAGTAAGTAATGCTAAAATGAACATTCCAAAAGCCATAAGGTCTTTGAAATCAAAGTGATGATTGTTCATCCGCATCACCTCCATTCCGTAAAGAATGAAGGTCAACCCACCCTGCAACACGGTTGTTCCAAGGAAAGTATATCACATTCATCAGGAAGCGGCAATTACTTTAACAGGGCGTAAATTTTCCAAAAGTCCTTGAAAATGGCAACGAAGGGTGTTATACTAATGTTAGCTGAAAAGAAGTTATGTATTGTATGATTGTACAAAGCGAAAACCCCGGAGCTGCAACTTCGGGGTTTTCATTATAGGCTGGTGCTGTTTAGTTATCTCTGTCCAACCATTTGCAGATATAGTAGCTTACTACACCTGCCAATACAGAGATACAAAATGCTGATATGTATTGTATGATTGCCACCTCCTTCCTGCTGGAAAGAGTCAACAGCATTAACATATTACCATAAATTACACAAACCGACAACAAAATAAGCAGTAACTTGAGTCCGAGCAGAAATGCCCGGACTTTTTTGTCCAATTCTTTATGAAAAGCAAGGTGGGAAAGGAAAACAGAATGAAAATTAATAAGAAAAAAATCATAACAACAGCAGGAATCCTTCTTGTGCTGCTGAGTGCCCTGTTTATCGGAATCAGATGCCACACGGAATGGAAAAAACATGCCCTTACCGGATACATGGAACGGTTAAGGGAACATACGGAGACATTGGAAGAGATAACTGTCGCAGTCATTGACTCCGGCTGCAGCGTGGAGGAAGTGTATGCAGACCGAATCAGTGACAGCGCATGGAGCTTTGTGGGAACCGGGACAGATGTGACCGATGAATACGGGCACGGCTCCCAGATGGCATCCCTGATACTGCATAATACGCCGGAGAGTGTGAGCATCCTGCCCCTGAAGGTCATGGACGGGGAAGGCACTGCAGAGACAGAAGATGTGGCGGAGGCGCTTTCCTATGCCTGGGATAATGGAGCGGATGTCATCAGCATTTCCCTGAATGCCATTCTCAGTGGGGAGGAGGAACTTCTGACGGGACTGATAAACGGAATGACCCGATCCGGAATCCCCGTTATCGTATCCGCCGGAAATGCGGGAACGGATGTGAAGAACCTTCTTCCTGCAAATGTGGAATCCGCGCTGGTTATCGGGGCGGCAAACCGTGAGTACAGTGCCTGTGATTTTTCCAATTACGGAGACACCGTGGATTTCTGCGCCTACGGAAAATATGACGGGGAGTGGGGAACCTCCTTTGCGGCGGCATATGTCACTTCCCTTGTGGCGGAGCTGAAGGCTTACGGGGAGGAGGATGCGGAAGGGATATTCCGTAAGTATGCAGCTTCCTATGGGAAAAGGGACGGTCATGACTGCGGGGAAGGATACCTGTGGGTGGACTACGCGGTCACGGCGGAGGAGGATGCGGAAGAGACTGCCGGGAACCTGTACCTTGGCGGCAGCACGGACACGGCATACGACCTGGGGGCGGACATCCTGTCCCTGGACTGGAGAAACACCGACGGGGAAACACTGAATGAATACTTCGCTTTCACGGATGAGGCGTATGTGGGAAGCTTTCTGTGCAGTCTGGACGGGCAGGAGCTGGAGGAACTGGAAGAAAAGTGCAGCATCCTCCATAGCCTGATAGAAACGGTGGAATACCGGTATGATGCAGAAACGGGGGAATATATCCCGGAGGAAGATATGTCCCGCGATTTCATGGAATACTGCATGGAGCAGTACCGGGCAGTGCAGGGAAAAATGACGGTTTCCACACAGTGGATATCAACAAATCAGGAAACCTCTTTTGTGATGTCTAATGAAGACAGGACGTCCCGGTACCTGTTTGAGATATCCGGGCTTGCAAGGGGAGAGGCGTCTGATGCAAACGGAATGCTGATTAACCGTGACGGAGCCTTGATTTCGATTGAAAGAAAAGTAATCTACGGAACGGAAAATAATTCGTTTTCTCCTAAAAACACAACCGTAAAAAACTATCTGACGGATGTGACGGCGCGGTATACGAAGGTGTTAAACAGTGACGGCAGTGTCAGGGAAATCATAGAACGTCCTGACCATAACCGTAAGAACGAAGCGGATAACGGATGGTGCTTTTATGGACTGAGCATAAAGTTTGAAGGATTGGAATCTGATAAAGACGGTTATCACTTCGCACCAAACCAGACAGTTTATATTGCCGGTACAGACGCACCGGCATACAGTTACAATCTTTCCAGGCTGACGGATAACGGATATGTCTATGTGGCGGACAAGAAGGATGCACCCACCATAGCCCCCATGACCAATAACTTTAATGAACTGGAAGGACCGTTTACGCTGGTAAACTATATAGGTTTGTATGATGAATCCTATCAGTACAATCCAATGGAGTTAAGTGAAGAGCAGGCAGAAAAATATTACAAAATTGACCCCATACCAGACGTGCACAAGATATCCGGCAGGACCAGTATCCGGAACGATACGGGAACCGCCACCATGAACGTGGGCTATTATGAATTAAGCGGCATGAAGTATTACGACCTGGATACAGCAAATATAGCGATTGAAAATGATTATGCGGAGTATATCTTCCACTTAGAACCCAATGAGTATACCGTGACCGCGGATGCGGACGGCGGGACGGTAAATGATTACCCTAACAACAGGGGCACACAGGCAACTGCAAGCTTCAAGGTAAGATTTGATAACACGGATTATGACAACATCAGCGGACTGACTCCCCAGAAGGACGGCTATATTTTCGGGGGATGGTATACGGAGAAAAATGGAGGAGGAGACCAGGTATGGAGCGAATATGGTGAGGCGGTATTAGGAACCTACTGGAATGATGATGGTCTTTGGCAGCACAAGGACAACCTGACCGTCTATGCCAAATGGATTCCCTCCAGTTATGTGCAGGTGGACGCAAACTGGGGAACCATCACTGATTACATAAACGGCAGCGGCACCACCAACATCACCGGTTTTTATGCGGAGTATGGACAGAATTATTATGATGATATAAGCCGCCTGTATCCCGTCAGGGACGGATTTGTGTTCCAGGGATGGTATGTGGACCCGGCTGACCCGGACAATTCCAGCGGGAAAGATGTAGGACGCAACGGCGGCGTAAAGGTATGGGATGCGAACGGAAAAGCAGTGGAAGGAACTGGATTCTGGAATAACGGTACTTGGTGCTATGACGGCGGCAACGTGGTAGCATTTGCCCACTGGAGCAGCGGCACGCCCACAACCTACACCGTATCCTTTAACGCAAACGGCGGTGTTCTGTATGACTATATCCACACAAACAAATGGGCGGCAACCGCCTACAGCGATGTGGAAATCGGAAAGAATTATAATGTATCGAAGCTTGCCCCGAAATGGGAAGGACATACCTTCCTTGGCTGGTATGACCGGACAAGCGGCGGCAAAAAGGTATATGACAATTCCGGCGCCGTGACAAATGAGGGAACCTATTTCAAAAATAACCTGTGGCAGTACAAAGGGGACAAAACCTTTTATGCACAGTGGGATATTTATGACTACACCGTAAAATTTGATGCAAACGGCGGCACCGGAAGCAAAGCTCCCATGACCGGACTGGCGTATGGGCAGACTTACACACTGTCTGCGAACAATCCGCCTTCGGAAGGATTTACAAAGACAGGGTATGATTTTAACGGCTGGAATACCAAAGCAGACGGAAGCGGGACGCCTTACGGCGACGGCTCTGATTTTTCCTATAAGCCGTCGTCTGATGGGGAAACCATGACGCTGTATGCACAGTGGAAGCCTCATGCTTATAACGTCAGGTTTGACGCCAATGGCGGCACTGGATTCCGTTCAACCCTTTCAGGATTACAGTATGGCAAGACCTATACCCTGTCTGCAAACAATCCTCCTGCAGACGGATTTACAAGGACAGGCTACACGTTTACGGGCTGGAACACCAAAGCGGACGGAAGCGGCAAAGCCGTAGGGAATGGGGGAAGCTTCCGCAGTTTAACGGAAAACAATGGGGCGACGGTGGTTCTGTATGCCCAGTGGGAGGATGTGATGCCGCCTGATATTTCCAACGACTCCGAGTTTTCGGAGGATGATTTATCTCCGGAATCTACAGAAGATGAAATCATCTATGGCTGGACACACAGAAATATCTTCCTGGAATTTTCCGCCACGGATCAGGGAAGCGGGATGCAGTCGCTGATACTCTACAAGGGGCGCGGCACGTCGGGGGAAATCATGCGGGAAGGAACTGACAGCATAGCCTATACCATGTCCCAGCAAGGAATTTTCACTTTTACGCTGGTTGCAAAGGACAATGACGGAAATACCCGGACTGTATATATCACTACCAAAATTGACAGTAAGACGCCGGATGGGGAGTTGAACGTATCTTACGACGGATACCATATGGATATTGTGGTTAACAACATTGTTGAGGAGAATTGGCAGCATCCCGATAACGTCTCCTCAGGATGTAAGGAAGCCTGGACAGTGCTGGAAGGCTTGGACAGCGAAGGAAAGGTAATCTGTCAAATGGAGCTGCCCCTGGAGCTTCAGACTCCGGACAACATTTACACGGGAGCTGCTTACAGCGGAGGAGCGGATTTGAATGACCAGTTCAATTATGATGCGGAATTTATCCAGGTAAAAGCTTATGTGAGGGACCATGCGGGAAATTATCTTCCGGCGATTGAAACGGTGACAGTGCCGGCATTTACCCTGTCTGGTTATGTGGAACGCTGTCTGGGCGCGGCGGAGAGCTGGAAAAAGGGTGAGGCTGGAAATGTCTATGCCCGCACAGGCGCTTTTGTGGACCGTATGGAGATTGAGTATCCGGAAAAATGGATCAGATTGGATGAAACCCTGACAACCCGTGTGATGGATTACACCGGGAATAAAGAACTGGAAAAGAATGAAACAGACCTGTTTTACATTCCACTGTATGCGGAGGATGGGGAATATACCATTACCATCAGGGCATATAAGGATGGGCGCATGAAGATGGTAGAGCTGCCGGTGAAATCAGCAGGTTCCATTTTAAACGAATTCAGGACGAGGTTAAGATAAATGAGGTATTTGTTTTTGTTTGGTCTTATAGCGATTATCAGTCTGATATGCCTGGCATTAATCAGGAATTTTGATGAAGAGAATGGTCTGACCTTTGGAAAAGGAACTGTAGCTGCGGCGGTGATTTATGCCGCTGCAGCGGCAGGAACCGCATGGAACGAGCAGGATATTGCGAAAAGTGTGCTGTTGTGCTTTTTCTTTTCTTACATGGTGACAGCGTCCTATTGTGACCACTGCACCCACTATGTCTACCGTTTTTTATATTTTATGCCTTTCCTGGCAGGAATCGGGTATGTTCTGCTACGTGGAATCAGCGCAGAAGATGTAATGTCCATTGGCATATATTATCTGCTGGTTATTTGCCTGTTCAGCAGATATTATGGACGCGCTGATACGATTGCATTTTTGATATCGGTATTTTTTCTTGGACAGTGCGGCGCAACGAGCAGCTATCTGCTGCAGGGGATGATTCACATGCTGCTGTCCATGCTGCTTCTTATAGTTGTGAAACGGAAAAAAATTAATTTCCGCAAAGGCAGCATGGAACCTACGGCATTTATGCCGTATATTGCAGTTATGGCGTTAGCAATGATAACAGTAAGACAGATAGTGGAAGGGAGTAATCTTTAATGGAATGTGGATACGAATTTGAGAGAGCGAAAGAGAAGAAACGCAGGCTGCAGGATAAAATCGGTGAACTGGAGGAGCAGATTAGCAGGAAGAAGGCGCTGACAGAACAGTTAAAGGCGGAGCTTGAAAAGCTTAAGGCAGAGGCACGGAAGGATGAAGAGAGAGGAAATATGGGTGAGAATAAGTTAAATCTGTTTATGAAGGATGTTGGGGTGGTTTTTCAGGCGATTGTAGAGGAAGAAGCCTTTATGAAGGCGAAATACACCACCCAGTCATCCCAGATGTACTATAAGATTGAGAAGGATGTTTTCGAGAGCTATATCCGCCGTCTTGCGGGGCTGGAGGTCAGGGATTTTGTTGAATTCTGCAAGAAACTATATTTTATCAAGGTTGAGAATAACAAATGTACCTTTCCCAGCGGGAAGACCAGGGTGTATTTTCTGAATAAGGGGGTTGTGGATGAACTGAAGGGGTGATAGTGCACCATGGTGCTTGAAATTGTAAAAAATATATGTTATATTAAAAGCACAGAGGGGAAAGCTAGAAGAGGCTTACCCTTAACAACTTATGACTTTACCTCTTGAAGATAAGAGGTCAGCCGTCATTATTGCGAGTAATGGCGGCTATTTTTGTTTTCCCTTGAAAATCGTGTAACACAATCCAATAAGGGCGCAAATAAATATTCCAATTTGGATTAAATCCGCATATGTAACATACATTGGCAATGCCCCCCTTTCTTTCGTCTGGAGGGTAAGCCCCTCCGATAAAAGAGGGTAAGCCGCCCGGCTCTAGTTTTCCCTATCGAATAATATCATATTGTAGGAATTTTTTCAATGATTATCCCTTTATTGGGCAAAAGCACGGCTGTTTTTATATTTTCTTGCTGTTTTCCTTTGTATGCCGTTTTGGCAACATTAAAAATAATATTATCACCTATGTTAGTTTTTATATTAGAACAACAACTACTTTTAGTGCAGAGATTTTGCACTAATTTTTACAAATTCTTCTTGACTAAATGTGTCACCAAATAAAAAGGAGGTATTCATGTCACCAAGAAACGGCAGACCACCTTCAAAAAATCCCAAGATTCACGAAACCAGAATCCGTATGTCAGACGATGATATTGAAAAATTAGAATATTGTTGTCAAGTTACTGGATTTACAAAGGCTGATGTGATAAGAAAAGGAATTAGTAAGGTGTATGAGGAATTAAAAAAATAGAAACAGCCGCCTCCCTACCAAAGTCAGCGACTGTTTCAACGTTGCCCCCATAAAGGAATGGCATAGTCATTGTATCATTTCTTTTTGGGATACGCAAGAACAAAAGGAGCGTGTTACAATGAAAAATTTACAAGAAATCGAACAAACACTGGATAGTCGTGAAGTAGCAGAAATGGTTGGAAAAAGACATGACCATTTAATAAGAGATATTAAAAAGTACATTGAAGAAATGACCGCCCCCAATTTTGGGGAGGGCAGTCAGCTCAAAATTGAGGTGGTAGATTTCTTTAGAGAAAGTACATATCAGGACAAGAGTAATCAGAAGCGCCCTTGTTATGATGTCACGAAGAAGGGCTGTGAGTTTATTGCCCACAAGCTGACAGGCGTAAAGGGAACAATGTTTACAGCTAAGTACATAAATCGTTTTCATGAAATGCAGTCAGTCATCGAAGGAAAACAGGAGAAAAAAGAAATTGAAAAAATGCGGCAGGAGATGTGTGAACAAAGAAAAATCCTGGATGGGATAATGCGTAAGATAGAGCCGGGCAGAAGAATTGGTATTCGTCAAAGTTCATCCCAGAATGAAGCATATATATCAGGAATAATAAGAACGATACAGGATAGTGAAGATACAGAGTATCTTATGAGTGTATATACGTTTGCAATAAATTATCCGGATAGAAGTAAATGCAATAAATTGGGAAAACAGATTAGCAGGAAGAAGGCGCTGACAGAACAGTTAAAGTCGGAGCTTGAAAAGCTTAAGGCAGAGGCACGGAAGGATGAAGAGAGAGGAAATATGGGTGAGAATAAGTTAAATCTGTTTATGAAGGATGTTGGGGTGGTTTTTCAGGCGATTGTAGAGGAAGAAGCCTTTGTAAAGGCGAAATACACCACGCAGTCCTCCCAGATGTACTATAAGATTGAAAAGGATGTCTTCGAGGGCTATATCCGCCGTCTTGCGGGGTTAGAGGTCAAGGATTTTGTTGAATTCTGCAAAAAACTGTTTTTTATCAAGGTTGAGAATAACAAATGTACCTTTCCCAGCGGGAAAACCAGGGTGTATTTTCTGAATAAGGGGGTTGTGGATGAACTGAAGGGGTGAAAAACGAAAATCGGACACATATTCTGCGAGAGAAAAACTGATTGAAGTTCCTGTCGAATTATGCTAATATCTCTTTGGGACTACCAAGATGGTAGGCGGTTAGCCTTCTCCGGAGGGACTGCGACCCTCCGTTTACATAGAAACCCGAAAGGGAATCTGGGAAAGGAGGGCTAAGTGGATGTTGACGATTGAAGGATTGATTTCAGTTCTTGGCTTATGCCTGACTTGTTTCAGTCTCGGATATGCCATCGGAAGCAAGGATAATAATAAAACGCAAAAATAGCCGCCCTGTCTGGAAAACTGTGCGGCTATTTTAGCTAAACATATTTTGGACTAACCGTCTCTATCGGTAGCGCCATGGGGCACCTGTTACTAGCAGGTGTCCTTCTTTATGTTTAAGATACCACAATCTGCGAGGAGTTTCAAGTAGTTTCTGACCTCGTTTCGCCTGCCCGCTGGAATTGTACCTTTCCCTTTCTGTATCTTTAATATATCATTAGTTTCTCATAATTCAATAAAAATATAAAATTTGATGAATCTGATTTGTTTTTGTGAAAAAAATTTCTTCTGATATGTACATTGATAAGACTAAAAATACCGTACATTTGACGGAAATCTATGTACAGGAAATACCCCGTAAATTTTCAAAAAAATACTTGACACGTCATTCGGATTCAATCATTCTGTTGCCACACAAAGGTGGGATAGGGATGCTGAATATATTGATAAAGGAATTTATAGCGGTCTGTGATTATCTGATAAAGAAAAATACCAGGATTCATAAAGGATATATTTTAATCGGAAAAGATTCTGTTTCAGAGCTGCTTGATAAAAATCATTATGACACTGCCCTGAACAAATTGAAATATTGGAAAGAGCTTGGCTGGATTGATGCGGAGGAAAAACGTCTGACGAAGAGGATTTATGACGGTGAATCGGGACAGTATATCCCCTATGTAAAAATCAATGTGAGCCGCTATGAGTGCATGAAAAGGCTGAGTGAAACAGGTCTTAACGGATGAAAAAAGTGGTGTACATATTTGAATTTTTAATATGGAAAAAATGTACATCGGAAATCTCAATAAATATGCCGGATTGTGTTGATTTTATCTACATCACGATAATAGGCTATATAACTATGTTATATAGCATGAAGCAGAGTGGAATATATGACAGGCTGCTAAACAGGATGCCGGGAACGGCAGCATGTTTAGCGGCATGGCATATATGGAACGGCAAGCATGGAGTCCGCAGGACGGAATGCGGCTGCTTCAGGCTGTATGACAGAGGGAGATAGCCGCGTTTGTCGAGCATCAGCTCGACAAACCAGCAGGAAAAATCCGCAGATTTTTCCTGTCAGCTTGGGAAGAGAAGAGGAGACTGTGCAGTCTGTCATAGCGGAAGGAGAGGAGAACGGATGCTGTATGATGTGTTGGAGCCATTTAAGGAATATCTGTATGCCCATAAGGAAAAAAACACCGCCAAAACATATTACGCTGCTATTGTAAAACTTTTTAAAGGAATTAATATAAACAGGATTGAGGATGTCTCCCTGGAGTATCTGCAGCGTGAAATGGTACTGCGCTTTAAGACGAGAAATGAGTTCAGTGCTGCCAAAAATGCCTTAAAAATGATGGTGGAATTTTACCCACAGTTTCATATACCCAGCGAGCAGTTTTTCAAAACGCAAAGTATGAGCAAAAGGAATTTTTCCAAGAAACCCCGCAAGGTAATATATTTACAACCCACTCTGCGCAGCATTAATCAGATAAGCAATGAAAAATTGAAATATGCTTACCGTCTTGCTCTGGTATCAGGACTGAGAGTGTCAGAGCTGGCAGACCTGGAGTCGGAAGATATCTCTTTTGAGAATGGGGCAATAACTGTTCGGGTGCGTCATGGGAAAGGCGGGCACGGAGGCGTTATCAGATGCAGGGAGGACGCATATTTGTATGAGCATCTGCAGAAGTATGTGCAGGAAGCTGTGAGAGAACCTACACAGACGGGAAAGCTTTTTTATGGTGAAGCAAAGATGCGAAAGGAAGCTTTGCGGCTGGGATTTGAGTGTCATGATTTGCGCCGTATCTATGCCATCCTGACCCGCAGGGAACTGCGGAAACAGATGCCCGCTAAGGAAGCGGACCGGATTGTGCAGCAGAATCTGAGACATGTCAGATTTTCTACTACAAAAAGATATTTATATAACAGAAAGCTGAAGATGGAGGATGATATTAATGGGTGGCAGAGGCGGAAGTAGTGGATTACCTTCAAGTGTTACACAAGCCTTCTCAAGAGCTGGAGTTAGGATGGATGATATGGAAAAGCTTGATGCAAGAGCGGTGGAACAGTCTCTTAAGGGTGTCCATGATGTCCTTAGAGATATGGGAATACCTCTTTCTGCTGTTAATATGATTTGTGGAAAGGAAACGAGCGAAGAGTTGATGGCTGTGAATGGATGTGGTGATTTGATTTTTTCAAAATCCGTTTATTCCAATATAGAAAAGGCGAAAGAAGATACCAAAAATAAAAACGGGTATTTTGCGTCGGGTGGGTTATACAGCGTAGGTGCGCATGAAGCTGGGCATATCGCTGTGGATACGATTATGAACAGAATAATGAGAAACAACTCTGTTTTGGAAAGGGCGAAAGCAAGGAAAAATCATAAGATTTCGAAGCAGATTTTGCGAGAGGCTGGAAAACAATATGGCAGTAACCCAGAAATATCAAAGTATGGTGAAAAAAGTGCTTCAGAAAAAGTGGCGGAGGCAGTTTCCGACGTATACACGAACAAATCAAAGGCAAATCCCTATAGCAAAGTTATTGTTAATATTCTGAAAAAGAAATTAAATGGAGAATAAAAAGATAGCGAAGAAGTGCTAAAAAAGGTGCATGATAAATTTGTACATGGAATAGTGAGAGGTAAAATATTAATGGGCGGCTAAAATAGTAGAAACCACTAATAAATATTTTGGGAAAAGAGGTAGCAAACAAAGAAAGAGCAACAGTATGGGTAAAAACTAATTCTAAAACTTTTGTAAACAGTTATGGCGAGACAACCCAGAGGGAAATAACTATCCATCATATAAAAGGAATTAAAAGAATATGAAAAAGATGTTGGGAGAAATTTAGGATTGTAGTCAAGATGGAGAAAAACAATGGGTGGAAGAGGAAGCTCAAGCGGTATAAGTGATAAAGGAAGAAAATACGGGAGCGAGTACAACACAGTATTAAAAAGTGGAAATATAAAATTTGTGAAAGCTAACAGTAGAGACAGCGAATCGCTGTTTGAAACAATGACGCCGGGACGTGTGTATGTGACTGTTGGGGGAAATGATTTGTTACGTATCACATATTACGACAAGAAGAATATGAGGACGAAACAGATTGATTTAGATCATGCGCATGAAAAAATGAAACCGCATACACATCATGGATACAGACATAAAGAGAGAGACAGCGATAAGGGATCAGCGAATCTCACTCCTGATGAAAGAAAAATGGTTGATAGAGTAAACAGAATATGGTACAATTATTTAAACAATAAACAGTAGCTTAATAAAAGCAGCGTCTAATCAGCGCATGGATTCTGAACATGATTCAGACGTTTATTGTTAGCAAATATCGTATAACCTGGGATTATGCCTTGATTGAGGAGATTCCGGTTCAAATCCGGATGTTTGCGCAAAAAAAGGATGTACCATATTGTTGGGTGCATCCTTTTTTTGTTGCTTAAATAGCGGATGCAAAGAAAGCGAAAGATAGAGTATGAGCATAGCGACAAAAAGACAGAGAAATTATGAAAATTTGGAACGGCGTATATTTGACGGAGTTGGAGTCTATGGAATCCCACAGATACAACCTACACAATTTAAACAGTGTGATTTTATAGGATTTAATTACGCGACAAATTGCAAGGACAGGGAGAATAAGGGGGTTCATTTCTTTGTAGATGACTACCAGTTCAACCGTTTATGGACAAACATAGGTAGATATATTGATATGCTGTCCCAGTTTAAGTGTGTAATGTCGCCGGATTTTTCTACATATACAGACTTTCCAAAGGCGATACAGATTTATAATCACTATCGAAAACATTGGGTAGGGGCTTATCTGCAGGAATATGGGATTGATGTGATTCCTACGATTTCATTGAGTACCAGGGATAGTTTTGAATGGTGTTTTGATGGTGAGCCGGTTGGCGGAGTGGTTGCTATCTCTTCGCAGGGATGTATTGCGAGTAAGGAAAAGAGGAAGTTGTTTTTAGACGGATATCATGAAATGGCAACCAGATTACAGCCGGAAACAATTATTTTCTATGGGAAAGTACCGGATGAGTGTAATGGAAATATTGTCAGGGTAGCTCCTTTTTCTGAAAGATTTAACGAGGTGACGTGTAATGGGTGGTAGAGGTTCAGGTAATGGAAAAATAGAGGAAAAACAAAATGAGCAATCGTAACAAAGAAATAGAAGATTTTGTCGGTGAAATCCTGGGACTGTTAATTTCACTGGTAAAAGCTATCTGCAAGGGCATCTGGAGAGGGATACGCAAACTGAATTCCATAAAGCGTGTATGTTTTTTCCTGCTTACCTTTATCGTGCCAATGGTGGTGTGGTTTGTCTGGGCACAGATTTCAGAAATACTGGTTGAATGCCCCGGATGGCTCAGGACGATGCTATATTATTTCCTTCTGGGGTTCCCTTTGGTTGTATTGTGCATTGTTGGATTGGCAAATAGCAAAGACAATTATGAGGAAATGTTCAGGCAGATTGAATTTAAAGGGAAAAATGGGAAATATCCGGTATTTATAAGCAAAAGCAGGGATGGGAAGAAAATCATTCTGATATTTAAGTCGGTGATACCAATTACAGAGTGGAAAAATGCCAGGGAAAGACTGGAAACAGCCCTTGACTGCACTATTATCAAAATGGAAAACGGCAGAAACAAGCAGCTTGCAAAGCTTACCACGCTTCCATCGGATTATAAAATACCGGAAATGATTGAATGGAGCGAAGAACGCCTGAGTAAAAAAAACAGTGTTTTAGCAGTCGGGGTGAGTGCGCTGGATACAATTTACTTTGATTTGAACAGAGTGCCGCATGTGTTGGTTGCGGGAGAGACCGGTTCGGGAAAATCTGTAATACTCCGCTGTTTTCTGTGGCAGATGATATTGCACGGCGCCAGAGTGTACATGATTGATTTTAAAGGCGGAGTGGAGTTCGGAAAGCAATATGAGCAGTATGGAGAGGTTATTACGGACAGGGAACGTGCGCTGGAAGTGTTGAGCATGTTGGTTGCCGAGAATGAATACAGGCTGCGGATTTTCCGGGATTTGGAAGTAAAGAATCTGGACGAATATAACCGGAAAACAAAACAGAATTTATGCCGGATCTGCCTGTTTACGGATGAGCTTGCAGAAATGCTGGACAAAAAAGGCGTGGCAAAAGAGAACAAGGCTATCTATGAACAGATAGAAGGTAAACTGTCAACTTTGGCAAGATTATCCCGCGCCACGGGGATTAATCTTTTTATGGGTGTGCAGCGCCCGGATGCAAACGTTCTGACCGGACAGATAAAAAACAATATACCCGTCCGGATTTCCGGAAGATTTGCGGATAAAACAGCCAGTGAGATTGTCCTGGGCAATACGGATGCGGTAAATCTGCCGGATATTAAAGGTCGCTTTTTATACAAAGTGGGAAATGAGACCATTGAATTCCAAAGTTTTTATTTTGATGATGAGAGAATGCTCCGGGAAGTGGATGCCTGTCAGGGAGATATGCTGACGGAAGCTCCTAAATATAAATTAAAGCTTGAAAAGGAATCTGCTGGTATAAAAATACCTGCAGAGCAGAAAAGCGATTCAGGGGCAGAAAAAAAGACGGCGGGAAAAAAGACGGCGGGAAAAAGAGCTGCGCCTGTCAGGAAAACAGCTTCAAAGCCTAAAGAAGAGGAAAAGGAGGATATGTTTGCAGGAATGAGTGATGCAGAGTTGGAAATGACGATGCGGAAGATGGATGAAGAAGATTTAAACCTGAATTTTGACGAATTTTTATAGCGCAGAGGAGGTGAGATTTTGGAGAAACAGGAGAAAAAAGGGCTGAAGTTTCCGGGAATCCTACACAAAAGGGAAGCCGGAGAACCCAGGAAAAAGAAAGAAAAAAACCAGACAGGAACCTTGAGGAAAAACACACTGCTTCGCATCTGCAGGGTTGTGCTGTGGGGAATGCTCGCTTTTGTTTTCCTGAAAGGTGTGGTCAGTACTTTCAGGGCAGATACGCTCACGGAGGCGAAACTTTTGATTAATGACTTTAAGGCGGAGCTAAATGTGAACAAAAAACTGAATAATGAGATTCTGGCTTTTGCCCAGAATTTTGTGAAGGAATATCTGACCTATGAGGCAAATGGAGAAAGCGATTACAAGGAACGCCTGAAGGCTTATATGGCAAATGCCGGAAGTGTGGAGGGAATGGATTTGCGTAATGGAGCGGCAGATGCTGTTTATGTCCAGGCGTACCGGCTTGAGCAGTGTTCAGATACACAGTGGGATGTCTATGTACTGGCGGAAGTGGAGTATACGCAGAATGTCATGGATTCTTCGGCACAGGAGTACAGGACCGAGACAGAAAAAGCCCAGACATATCTGAAGGTGCCGGTGTATGTAGATGGAGAGTTTATGACAGTGGAGTCCTTACCATTGTTTATCAGCGATTCAATGCTGCTTGAAGATTATCCCGGAGCAGAGTACTATGGAACCGCTGCTGATGAGAAAACCGCTTCTGATGTAGAGACAGCAGTTACTAATTTTTTGAAGGCATATTATGAGCAGGATGAAACAGTGATTGACTACTATCTGAGCAAGGATGCCAGGCAGGAGCAGTTTTCAGGACTTAACGGGCGGTATCAGTTTGTAAAAATGAATACTGTAAAGTGCTACAGGGAGCAAAATCAGAATGTAGTGGTGTGTATCGCTAATTTTTATGTGAAGGACAGCATCAACAGTGCGCAGATACAGCAGAAATTGCTCCTGCAGTTGGTACAGGAAAGTGATGGTAAATATTACATCCTTTCCATCACCCCCAGAGTTACAAATATAAATGGATAAACGGAGGAAATGAGAATGAAAGAACAAAAGAACTGGAAAAGACAAAGGGCGTTTTTAATGGCGTCGGCAATGATGACATTGCTTTTTACAAACGGAATCATGGTCAGCGCGAATTATGGTCAGAATGCGGCAAATTGGATGCTTGATCAGGTGTTTTGGGTAATTTTGGTGGCTGTGGTTATTGTAACAGCTATGGCGGCTGTGAAAAGAAACTTTACAGGGGCGCTTATTACGGTGATTGTGGGGGCAGTCGTGTTATATTTTGTAAAAAACCCCACAAAGTTGTCCGATATCGGAGACACTATCATGACTACAATACTAAAATGATGGAGGCGTTCTATGACTGAAGAAAATGACCGAAAGATCATTCTTTACTCTTATCGTAAAGTCTGGTTTGTGGAAAAGAAAATTTATGCAATACAGAATATTGTGCTGCCTGTTCCGGTGAATCCCTACGAACTGCTGGAATTTATTATTGCAGCAGGTGTGATGCTGTTTTTATGCAGACTTATTCCGGCATTGGAAAATGTACCGTCAATGATACGTTACGTGATAATTCCTTACATAATCGTGAAGTATTTGATGAAATTGAAGCTGGATGGAAAGAATCCTGTGAAATACTTTATCAGTCTTGTGCCATATCTGATTACGAAAGGTTTCTATGTAGAACATTTTCAGTCATATCCGGATAAACAGGAAAAGATAAAGTTAAGCTGGTTTTGCAGTAAAGGATAGCGGGCAGGGAGGTTTTACCTCCCTGCTTTTGTAAAAGGAGGCAGAGAGAAAATGTACCAGTGTCCGATTACTTATTTCAGGGACAATATTATATTTAACTATGATAAAAGCGCATGGGCTGTTTTTAAAATCGTGGGATTTGATTATGATTTTCTGGATGATGACGCCAAAATAAAGATTCTGCAAAAGACCGCCAGATTTCTGTGCGGAATCTTATCGGAGGCGCAGGTGCTTATCGTACCCATTGAACAGGATAACAAAGAACATTTTAACGCGCTGAAAAAGCGTCTCAGCAAGTCGGATCCTTTATATGAAAATGCGATTTATCATGCGGAGCAGACGGAAAAGTATCTGGGACAGAAGATTCAGGTCCGGGGAAATGTAAATGATTACAATACTTATATCGTTGTCAGGCTTTCGGAAAGCGGTGAATATGAGCTGTTTTCCGATTTGAAGCATGGATTTCAGTATTTTGTGAAAGACCCGGTAAATGCCGTAAATGTATTTATGAACCTTGACACAAAGGATATTTTGGAGAGCAGATTGAAACAGTGTCAGGATTTGGCGGATAAATGGTTTTTTGCCCAGAATAAGAAGCTGCGTCTGAGTGTTGTAGACGGTGGAGAGACCCAGTGGCTGATAAAACGAGGATGTTTCCGGGGAATTGCCGATAAAAATCGTCTGTTTTATGCAGATCAGAATAAGACGCCCTGGAAGCCGGCGGCGGAGAGGGTGGAAGCAGGCAATGATGATTGTATTATAAAACCTGAAAGCAGGGAAATGGTTAAGCTGTTTGCAGGCACGATTTATCAGGGAAAACGGTATTTGAAAATAGTACACGATAAAGAAACAGTGTCTTATCAGACATTTCTGGTTTTTACCAATATACCGGAAGTGACGGAGCATCCCGGAAGTGAATGGCTGTATCTACTGCAGCAGTTGAATCAGCAGGCTGAGGTTTGTATTCATATCAAAGCAAAGGAATACCGGGAGGCAATCCGTAAGGTAGAGAATAAACGGATGGAGATAAACAGTCAGATGGAGCATATCCTGGAAGCAAATGCGGATATACCTGACGATTTGGCGGAAGGGAAGGAGTATGTAGACCTTTTGGAATCTGAAATCAAGAGTCAACGTGCGCCAATTCTGGAGACGCATATAACGGTATGTGTCGCAGCTGATAATCTGGAGGAGTTGGAAAAAAAGGCGGTTACAATCAGGGAAATTTATGAAGATATGTCCTTTGGAGTGGAGCGTCCCGTGGCTGACCAGCTTAAATTATTTATGCAGTGTATACCGAGTCAGGGGAGCCTTGTCAGAGATTACATGATTCCATTGACGCCTATGACTTTGGCAGGCGGCATTATCGGTGCGACACATGAGCTGGGAGATCACAGGGGACCTTATATCGCAGTTACTGGAAATGAGGAAAAGCAGGTATTCCTGGATTTGGGGCGTGCGTGTTTGTTAAATAAATCGGCGTCGGCAACTTTTTACGGCAATCTGGGAGTCGGAAAATCCTTCAATGCAAATTTATTACTCTTTCTTACAGTATTGTATGGCGGATACGGACTGATTTTTGATCCGAAAGGGGAACGGAGTCACTGGGTAGAGCAGTTGAAGATATTTGAGGGAATGATAACCATAGTCACTCTGTCTTCAGATGATTCTAATAAAGGCAAGTTAGACCCTTACAATATGTATGAAGATAATCCGGACGAAGCGGATGAGCTTGCGTTAAATATAATATCGGAGTTGTTAAAAATACCGCCGGCATCTATGGAGTATACTGCCGTGTTGGAGGCGCAGCGGATGATGCGGAAGGAAGCTGTTCCTTCCATGATAAAGCTGATTGACATGCTGCGCGGCTTCCCGCAGGATGATGAGTTGTGTCAGTGCGCCCGTTTCCTGGCGAGAAGATTAAGCCTCCAGGCAGCAAGCGGAATGTCCAGGCTGCTTTTCGGAGATGGCTCTGAGGAAGCAGTCAGTCTGGATAAAAGACTGAACATTTTGCAGATTGAAAATCTTAAGCTTCCCAGTCCGGATGCTTCCAAAGAAGAATATACCAGTGAGGAAGTGCTGTCTACGGTATTAATGTCCACCGCCGCCCATTTTGCAAAAAAATTTGCGCTGGTGGAGAGAAATGTATTCAGTGTGATTCTGTTTGACGAGTCGTGGATGCTGGGAAAAACGGTGGAAGGCGTTAAGCTGTATGATTTCCTTTCCAGAATGGGACGTTCCCTTTTCACAGGCTGCATTTTTAACGGACATTCCGTGCTTGATATACCCAGTGAGGGAATTAAGAACACAATATCTTATAAATTCTGTTTCCAGACCAATAACGACAGTGAAGCCGCCAGAATGTGTGAGTATATGGATTTGGAGCCTACACAGGAGAATAAGGACATATTAAAGAATCTGCGGAATGGGGAATGTCTTTTTCAGGATTTGGATAAACATGTGGGTATCATCAGATTTGATGCAGTGTTTCAAGATATTATAGATGTATTTTCCACAACGCCAAAAGAGCGGGAGCCGGACGCAGAGGAAGAACCGCAGGCAGAGTCAAAGATGGACGCGCCGGAAGAAAGTGTGGCAATTACGGAATCCGTAGACGGAGATGAAGAGCGATTCTCCGATTTTATATTTGAATTTGATGAAGCTGACCTTCTGGCAAAGGAGGAAGTCTGATGAAGAGGAAAATGAAGGGAACGCTGATAAAGGTCGGGATTTTCTTTGGGGCTGGATATTTTATTATAATACTGCTGGTACTTATGCTGTGCTGTGTAGGTGGTGGGGGAAGTGCGGGAGGACTGCCTATTGTTGCGACGGAAGAACAGGCATACGAGTATCAATATATTTGTGCAGAGGTGGGGGTGCCCTGGGATTTGGCGTTGCTTTCAGACATTATGCTTGCCGATCAGGAAGGAAAATCCACGATAAAGGACAGGAATCCAATATTTACCTCACTGCAGTTCTGCATCGTTACGGAAAAAAGACTCATTCGTGAGATGGTAAAAACAGACCAGAAAACTCCGGAGGGAGAGGATTTGTATGAACCGAAGTGGCATGAGGCTGAAGTGACAGAGTATTGTGGGTTATTGGAAATCATTGAATATCTGGATGTCGAGGATTTCTGGCTGGCGGATAAGGATATGTCGGAGGTGATTGAAAGGCTGAATGAAGTCTGTGAAGACAAGACAGAAGCCGAGGAAACGGATGCAGTGACCTATACGGTTTCCATATCCGTAAACAGCGATACGGAAAAAGTTCTGAAAGAGTATATCGGATTGACAAAACAGAGATGTGAGGATGCCCTAAGCCTGCATAATGTTCAGTATATGGCACAGTTATACGGTTATATGTATAAAGTCGAGGAGGTGGAACTTCCGGAGCTGGTGGTCGGTGAGGTGACGAGAAATGACCTTGCCCGTGTGGCGGTGTCCCTGATTGGACATCCGTATTTATTGGGCGGCAAATCACCGGAGCAGGGTTCCCCTTCAGGTCCCCTTGACTGCTCCGGCTTTGTGGACTGGGTTTATATACAGTGCTTTGGAACCGGCGTCAGCGGAGGCGGGGTGCCGGAAGGTGTGGCGGTTTCGGGGACTGCTATGCAGTGGTATGCTTCTGTTCCCATAGAGGAAAGTGAATTGAAGGTTGGCGATTTGGCATTTATGTACGATCCGGCAAGGCTTGCATCGGGGAAGGTAAATCATGTCGGTATTTATATCGGCAGTGTGGACGGCACGGCATATTTTATACATTGCGGAGGGCGAAGCTACGGAACAGAAGAGTTACCCAGCGGAAGAGTCGGCATCTCCCAAAAATCAGGCACGAACAATTATAACTGTGTTACGGGAGGGAGTTTTGAGCCGGCTATGAAGGCATGTAAATTCAGATATTTTAGAAGACCAAACTTTTCCTTTGTGGGTGATTAACGGAGGATAGCATATGAAAAAAATTAAATTTTTAATATTCCTGTTTGCAATGATTGTATCATTTCTGCATCCTGCGATGCAGGTACACGCTTCCGGAGCAATAGGAAGCCCGGAAAGCTTTAATCATTTATCGGGTGATGCAAAATACCTGGGGGATGGTTATTGGAAAAATTATTATCTGGATGTTGAAGAGTTAGGAAATCTGAATTTTGGAGAGTCCATATTACATAAAGTGGCAAATATGTTGTTTTCTTTTTGTAAATGGGTTGCCTATCTGACAGTTACCATTTTTTATATGTGTTTTAATTTGAATTTATCAGATTTGTTTGGTTCACAGATCAATGCAGTTCAACAGGCATTGAATGACAGTATATTCAGCCCGCTGTTCCTTTTTGGGTGCTTTGCCGCATTCTGTGTCTTAACCGGACGCATATTAAAACAGGATTTGGCGGGTGCATTGGGACAGATTGTAAAAGTTATTTTTATAGTAATGTTTTCTATCCTAGTAGTAAGAAAATCTGACGTTATGCTTTCCACATGCAATAATATCACAAAGGAAGTAAGCGTCGAAATTTTAACAGGGGTGAATTCCGCAAATGGCATGAAGGAGAACATTGATGATTTTGCTGCCAACGGTGCAGGCGTATTGTGGAGAAATTTAATCCATGAGCCATGGATGACATTAGAGTTTGATAATGATTCTAGTATTACCGAAAATGATGTGCAGGGGTTGCTGATACTGGAAGGCGGGAGTGATGCAAGAAATGCACTGGTAAAAGAGTATGACATATCAAGTTTTAATAAAGAGCGATTGGGTGAAAAAACAGGATTTATGCTTTTATATATTATTCCATTTTTATTAAAATGTGGAATATATATAGTGGTTGCCATCATACAATTACTTTTTCAGCTTGTGGCAATTTTTTTCACATTTATGGCGCCATTGGTTTTAATTATATCCATGGTGCCGGGATATGAAACAATCCTTACATCATGGCTGCGTAAAATTCTGGAATCCCAGATTAGTATTCTGATTATCAGCTTAATGATTGGTATCTTAATAAAATTTGATGAACTGATATTTGATTGGGCGACTGCGAATGACTATGGCTGGATGATTGCGTTAGTGCTGCAGACAGCACTGGCAATTGGACTCTTTGTAAACAGAGATAAGCTGTTGACCGTCTTGTCGGATGTACAGAGAGGGGTATCAAATCCCAGATATCTAAAAAACAGAATGCGTCTTGCTGGAAATGTATATCAGACAGTTCCTAAAGCAGGAAAAGAGGTAAAAAATACAGCAGATAAAATAAGAACAGGTAGAACAGCGGCAGTAATAAGAGGGGTAAAGGGAAAAATCATTGAACTTAGAAACAGACCTGTAGAAACATCGATTGTGAATCCGTTTGAGGACAATTTTTGGGTAAAAAAATTGGTAAATTCAAAAAGAGAAGACGACAATGCAGGGGATGAGACGACAGAAAAGTCTGTAAAATCCAATACCCGAAGGATGCAGCAGGATACAGCGGACACACTGAAAGGCTCAGAAGACGCGCATAAACAAGAAGAACGTCCGGTTTCCGTTGTTCCGCTCAGGAATACCAGCGATGGAGAAAGAAGTAATAGTGGAATAAGGAATGAATCTCTGAAGGATCTTGCAGATGAAATATCCCGGAACATAACTCACCTTGCGGAAGTGATTGAAAGTGCGGAGGATTCAATCAGAACAGAACAGGAAAAAAGCCAGAATGATGAGTTAAGGAGACCTACGCTTATGGGGGATAAGAAAGAACAGGACGGAAAAACATCTAAAGAAAATAAAGAGATAACAATTACAATGAAGGGAAGTGACGGAAGAGAAGAGCGTCAGAAGATAAGCACATCGGGAAAAATGGATGTACAGAGTTATAAAAATCGGTCGGAGAGTTCCGATATCGAAAGACCCGGGACAGACAGGAACGGCGATTCCGGAAATTTGGAGGTAGCACGTTCTATCAAAGAAAATCAACCTGGTAATGAGGAGCGTGAGATTCCTGAGAGAAATGAAAGTGTTCTGTCCGAAAAAAATGTGGAAAATAAAGGTATAAAAACACAGGATGTCAAAAAGGCTGCGGATTCTGTGAAAGTGCAGACAGATACGCAAAAATCTATAAAGTCAGACCGGGCAAAACAGGCTTCGCCCATTTCGGCTGTGATACAGGAAAAAAATCTTTCTGGCGAAAGAGCTGGCATGGGGTTTATGGAAGATTCTGTAAAAGAGGAGCAGACACTAATAAAAGGTAAGAAAACGCAAGAAGGTGACGTTGAAGAAAGTAAGAATATGGTTGTGAAAAATAGTGTGGAAAAGAAATCCGTAAAACTACAGTCGGCAAAAAAAGTATCAGCAGATGTACAAAAACCGAAAAGGACTGTTCAGGAGAAAAATTCTGTATCTGCGGTTGTAAAAGAGCGAACTGCTGTAAATGATAAGAGCAATGCTGCAAGGGTGGAACGGTCTGTAAAGGAAAAATAAGCTGCGTCCCAAATTGGGACAAGCCGAGTTCCCTAATATTTCTGTTCTGAATTTGGACAAAGTATATTATAATAATGAGGAGGAATATGCCGGGGATATTGGAACCGGCGGAGGAAATGTAGTAGAATTGAGTGGGTAGTTGGCTGTATGGTTGGCTACCTGCTTTTTTATTGATTTTTGAATACAATTTAATTGTGAAAGTAGTAATCGTAGGGTATAATTTTAATATGTTTGTTGCGAATTTCAATGTGGGAAAAGTGTGTGCTATTTTATATAATAGTAATATTGGGTTTGGAGGTATCAGCGTGAATAATGAGAAATTGGAAATGATAGATAATAAAGAATTTCAAAATTTATTTGAAAAATCAAAAAAACTGATTGATGGCGCCAGAAGCAATATGGGGCAAATGGCAAATGCAATCACAGTTCTCACAAGTTTTTTGCTAGGAAGATATATTGTTGAACAGGAACAGCAGGGAGCTGAAAGAGCAAAATATGGAGCCAAAGTTTTAGATTCTTTATCAGTATACCTGACAGAAGAATATGGCAGAGGATTTTCAAGAAGCAATGTTGCAGGAATGCGGCAGTTCTATATTGCTTATAAGGACAGGGAAGATGAAATTATCCAATCAGGAATTGGACAATTTGAACAGGCTTCCCTAATTGTCCAATCGGGAATTGGACAATTGGAGGCGGCATACCAGAAAATGCCATTTAAGCTCAGTTGGACTCATTATCAGATACTTATGCGTATAGAAGATAAGGATGAGAGGGAGTTTTACGAAAAAGAAGCAATACGTTCTAATTGGAATGTAAGCACATTAAAAAGACAGTTTCATTCCAGCCTATATGAAAGACTTGCATTAAGCCGGGATAAGAATGATGTGATGCGCTTGGCAAATGAGGGAGCGGTTCCGCAAAAGCCGGAAGATATTCTACATACACCTTATGTGTTGGAATTTGCAGGACTGGAAGATAAGGCATCATACCATGAAAGTGACCTTGAATCGGCAGTATTAGGAAAGATGCAGAAGTTCCTATTGGAATTGGGCAAAGGCTTTCTTTTTGAACAGAGACAAAAGAGATTTACATTTAATGACAAAAATTTTTATGTGGACATGGTGCTGTATAACAGATTGTTGAAATGTTATGTCCTTATTGATTTTAAAATTGATGAGCTTACACATCAGGATTTAGGTCAAATGCAGATGTATGTAAATTATTTTGACCGCTACGAGAGAGTTGAAGGTGAAAACCCGACTATTGGTATTCTGCTTTGCAAAAAAAGTGATGAGGCTCTTGTAGATTTGACACTTCCAGAAGATGCTAACATTTATGCAAAAGAGTATAAATTGTATTTGCCGGATAAAAAGTTGTTACAGAAAAAGCTGAAGGAATGGCTGGATGAAGAACAGAATAATGTGTGAGAGTGCAATACTAGAACAATAGCATTCTCATTTTTTTATAAGCTCTTTTTAGTTTTGTCTGGCGTAACATCAGGCGGCAAGGTTCACTATCCTTTCCGTCAGAGCATGAAATATAATATTTCTTTTCGTTGAAAGTGATAATAATAACGCTGCAGGTGAGGAACGGTTTGTAAAGGAAAAATAAGTTACGTCCCAAATTGGGACACGAAAAGTTTAAAATATCTGTGTCCCAATTTGGGACAAGCCGAGCCTCCAATATCCCTGTTCCGAATTTGGACAGAATATATTATAATAAAGAAAAAGTTACTTTCAAAAATACTTACGACATCAATGGGGTTATACCTATGGACCGCCCATGGCGGTGGCGCCGCTTAATCAGGTCAGAAGAGTGGTGGAATATGCAGTGACGGAGATTCCGCGGGAAAAAATTGACTTGGGTATACCGAATTACGGTTATGACTGGCCTCTTCCTTTTGAGAGAGGCGTCACCAAAGCCACTACCATCGGGAATGTGCAGGCAGTCCGCATTGCGGTCAGGGTGGGGGCGGAAATTCAGTTTGATGAATTGGCACAGAGCCCCTTTTTTCTCTATACGGATAAAGAAAGCGGAATTGCCCATGAGGTCTGGTTTGAAGATGTACGGAGCTTGCAGGCAAAATTTGATCTAATAAAGGAATTCGGACTGCGGGGCTGCGGATATTGGCAGATTATGCAGTGGTTTAGGGCAAACTGGTTGTTGTTATATGAGAATTTTTATATTTTAAAATAGCGCGGCATAAAAAAGAAATACTTGTTTTTCTCGCATTTGCGTGTTATACTTGACACTAATGTTGAGACAATGATCAGAGAAATCATGGACAGCGTAATGATTTCTCTTTTTTTGTGTGAGCAATGGGTCGAGCCGGCATACAGGTATTTTACCTGGAAACTGACGCGATAACAGGCGAAACAAATGTGTCTTTTATCAGATTATGGAAACAATATAAACAGCAAAAATAGAAAAGGAAAAGAATGATACATGGATTATGAAATGAGTAAGAGAATGGACGGAAATACAAGTGATGAGATGGAGAAGGAGAGTAGTATTGCAGAGATAGAGCCGCTGCTGGATAAACGTATTGTGCGGGCAATTCGGGAAATGGGATTTGAAAAACTTTCCCCGATTCAGGAGCAGGCGATTCCATATCTTTTGGAGGGTGAGGATATCATCGGACAGGCACAGACCGGAACCGGTAAGACGGCGGCTTTTGGCATTCCTGTCATTCAGAAGATTGATCCGGATTTGCGCAGACTGCAGGCGATTATTCTTTGTCCAACCAGAGAATTGGCGATTCAGGCGGCGGAGGAGCTTCGCAAGCTGGCAAAATATATGCACGGCATTAAAATTCTTCCTGTTTATGGCGGTCAGGAAATTGGGAAGCAGATTAGCGCTCTGCGGGGCGTACAGATTGTTGTGGGCACGCCGGGACGTGTAATGGATCATATGCGCCGCCGTACAATTAAACTGGAGCATGTAAACATGGTGGTGCTGGATGAAGCGGATGAGATGTTAAATATGGGCTTTCGTGAGGATATGGAGCTGATTCTGGGACAGATTCCGGGGGAGCATCAGACCGCATTATTTTCGGCGACCATGCCCCAACCCATTCTGGACATTACCAACCGTTTCCAGAAGGATGCAAAGATGGTAAAGGTAGCTGCAAAGGAGTTGACAATTCCTCTTGTGTCACAGAGATACTATCGTGTGAGAAGTGAGTATAAGGATGCGGCATGTGTACGTCTGCTGGAATATTATCAGCCCAAGCTTTGCCTGATTTTTTGTAATACCAAGAAAAAGGTAGATGAGCTTGCAGAGGTGTTAAAGCAGAAGGGATATCAGGCAGAAGGATTGCACGGCGATATGTCCCAGCATCAGAGAGATGTGGCGATGAACCGTTTCCGCAACGGGAGCACGAATATTCTGATTGCCACGGATGTGGCAGCCAGAGGCATTGATGTGGATGATGTGGAAGCTGTTATCAATTATGATATTCCCCAGGATATCGAGTATTATGTGCACAGAATCGGAAGGACAGGACGGGCAGGCAGGAAAGGTCGATCCTTTACCTTTGTAAGCAGTCGCGAGATGTACAAAATCCGCGAGATTGAAAAGGTCTGCCGCACGAAGGTGGAGGAAAAAAAGCTTCCAGGCGCTTCTAAGGTAATGCGTGCCAAGGCTGACAAATATTTTACTCAGGTATGGGCACTTCATGAGCATGAAGATATGGAATTGATGAAAAAATTCCTGATGCGCAAGCTGGAGGAAGAGGACTGCGATATTATGGAGCTGGCTGCCGCAATGCTGAAATTGCAGATGGGGGATATGAGCGAGGAAATTCCTGAGGATGAGTATGCACCAAGACGTTTCGGACGTAAAAGTGATGAACGTATGGACCGTCGCGGCAGGAGAAATGACAGAGACCGCGGTGACAGAGGACGCGAAGGCGGCTGGGGACGTGGACGCCGTGAGGAACGCGGCGGAGGTCGTAGCGACAGAGGACGCGAAGGCAGTCGTGAGCGTGGACGCCGCAGCGAGCGCAGTGAAGCAGGTCGTGAACGCGGGCGCCGTGAGGAAAGAGGCAGAAAGAAGCGTGACAGTCGTGAGAGGAATATTGCCTTTGCGATTCCCAAACGGAAAGGATAGGAGGTATATATGAGAGTTGGAATGGGTTACGATGTACACAGGCTTGTGGAAGGAAGAGATTTAATTATCGGCGGGGTAACAATCCCTTATGAAAAGGGACTGTTGGGACATTCCGACGCGGATGTGCTGCTGCATGCCATAGCAGATGCCCTGCTTGGCGCTGCGGCATTGGGGGATATCGGAAAGCATTTTCCCGACAGTGACCCGGCTTACGAAGGAATTTCTTCCATGATTTTATTGGAGAAGGTAGGCGCGCTGTTAGAGGAAAAAAGTTTCCTGATTGAAAATATTGATGCAACGATTATTGCTCAGGCACCGAAAATGCGCCCTTATATTGATACCATGCGGGAAAATATTGCGAAAGCACTTGGCGTGGAGGTCAGTCAGATTAATGTGAAAGCAACCACAGAAGAAGGGCTGGGTCTTACCGGTACGGGGGAAGGGATTTCCTCTCAGGCGGTGTGTATGCTTACCAGTCCCTTTGACTTGACGGCACAGCCCATACAAAATGGATGCGAGGGATGCAGCGGTTGTAACAAATCAAATAGATTCCTCTAAATTTTTCCGTAAAATCGGTTGACAAAACCGGGGGAATTGCATATTCTGTAAAGTAGCAGAAATGAAAAAACAAAAAAATAAAAGCTGTGAACGAAAAGAGTACTTTTCAAGAAAGGTATCAGAGAGGAACCGTCATCGGCTGTAAGCGGTTCTTGCCGGAGGAAAAGGAAGTGCATTCGTGAGCCGGTTTGGAGAAAAAGACGAAAAGGACTTCTAAGGCGTCATAGTACGCCGCCAAAGAAATACTATGTTTCGTCTAAAAGTACCCGAACCCGTGTATGCGCGTTAAGCATGAAAAGGGAAAGACTGTATGGTCTTTAAGTAGAGTGGAACCGCGGATAAATTCGTCTCTAAGTACGGATTTACCCGCGTTTTTTAGTCTATGCGGCGAGCGGAAGGAACATATCCGTGTGTTTACTCAGTGTATGCCGCGATGGCAACCCATAGGAAAGAGGTATCACAATGGGATTTATCAGCAATATGAAAGAAGAAATACGGATTATCAGAGAGCGGGATCCGGCGATTCATTCCTCCATGGAGGTATTTCTCTATCCCAGCTTTAAGGTGATGATGCACTACCGCATTGCCCACAAACTGTATGAGAAGCAGCATTATTTTCTTGCCAGATACATTTCCCAGAGGGGAGTGCGCAAGACGGGCATCGAAATACATCCCGGAGCAAAAATTGGAAAGGGGTTTTTTATTGACCACGGAAACGGGGTCATTATTGGCGAGACTGCCGTTATCGGCGACAACGTCACCCTGTATCAGGGGGTTACGCTGGGGGGAACCGGAAAAGAGCATGGCAAGAGGCATCCTACCATCGGCAACAATGTTATGATTAGTGCGGGAGCAAAGGTGTTAGGATCTTTTACAATTGGGGACAATTCTAAAATCGGAGCCGGAAGCGTGGTGCTGAGCGAAGTGCCGCCGAATTCCACCGTAGTGGGTGTGCCGGGACGTGTGGTAAAGCGCAATAATGTGGCGCTTCCCCAGGAGACTATGAATCAGACAGACCTGCCTGACCCCGTGAGAGAGGACATTGCAAGTCTGCAGAAAGCCAATGCGGAGATTACCAACAGACTGCTTGATATGGAGGATGAAATAAAAATTCTTCGCAACAAGCTTAAGGCAAAGGAAATAAAGGAGAAGGAACAGCATGAAGATTTATAATACCCTGTCAAGAAAAGTGGAAGAGTTCGTACCGAACGAGGACGGAAAGGTAAGTATGTATACCTGTGGACCGACTGTCTATCATTATGCACATATCGGCAATCTGAGAAGCTATATCATGGAGGATGTGCTGGAAAAGGTTTTGCGTTATGCGGGTTATGACGTTAAACGTGTTATGAATATTACGGACGTGGGACATTTATCCTCCGATGCGGACACCGGAGAAGATAAAATGCTAAAGGGTGCCAAAAGAGAGCATAAGACGGTTATGGAGATTGCAAAGTTTTATACGGACGCTTTCTTTTTGGACTGTGCAAAATTAAATATCAAGACCCCCGATGTGGTGGAGCCTGCCACCAACTGTATTGACAGCTTTATCGAGATGATTCAGGCTCTTTTGGAGAAAGGCTATGCTTACAAATCCGGTGAAAACATTTATTTTGATACCTCTAAGCTTGACAATTATTATGTGTTCGGCAAACAGAGCGAAGAGGAGCTGATGGTAGGTGTGCGTGATGATGTAACCGAGGATGAAAACAAGAAAAACAAGAATGATTTTGTTCTGTGGTTTACCAAGTCCAAATTCGAGGATCAGGCACTGAAATGGGACAGTCCTTGGGGTGTGGGTTATCCGGGATGGCATATTGAGTGTTCCTGTATCAGCATGAAGCATCTGGGAGAATATATGGATATTCACTGCGGCGGTATTGATAATATGTTCCCTCATCACACCAACGAAATTGCACAGAGTGAAGCCTATCTGGGACATAAGTGGTGTAATTACTGGTTCCATGTGCATCATTTAAATGACCAATCCGGCAAAATGAGCAAATCCAAGGGGGAATTCCTGACCGTTTCCCTGTTGGAAGAAAAAGGCTACAATCCGTTGGCTTACAGATTTTTCTGTCTGCAATCCCATTACCGTAAGCCTCTGGTCTTTTCCTATGAAGCGTTGAATCAGGCGGCAGGTACTTTTGCAAAGTTAAAAAAACGGATTGCGGATTTGCCCAAAGATGGTGAAGTTGAGGAAACGGCGGTACAGGAATACAAACAGAAATTTATTGATGCGGTAGGGAATGATGTAAATACATCCATGGGTATTACCTTAGTGTATGATGTCTTGAAAACAGACTTAAACGGTGTGACAAAGCGAGCTGTCATTGAAAGCTTTGACCAGGTTCTCGGTCTGGATTTGTTAAAGGAAGAAACAGCGGCGCAGAGTGATGTGGATGCAGAGCTGGAAGCTTATATACTGGGTAAAATTGAAGAGCGGAAAGCAGCCAAGAAAGAAAAGAATTTCGCACTGGCAGATGAAATCAGAAATGAGTTATTGACAAAGGGAATTGTTCTGGAAGATACAAGAGAGGGCGTCAAATGGAAGAAAGTATAAAGCCGGAGGAGCAATGTAACCTGCTGGAACAAATTAAGAAGGTTTTTGCGTGTAAGGAACAGGATGTGCGGGCATATTCGCCGCTGACGCTTGCCTATATCGGGGATGCCATATATGACCTTGTGATACGAAGTGTGGTGGTGGAGCGTGCCAACCGTTCCGCCAATGATTTGCATAGGAAGACGATTCGCTATGTAAAGGCGGAGGCGCAGTCGGCTATGATAACGGCGCTGGCACAGGAACTGACTCCCGATGAGGAAGCGGTGTACAGGCGGGGCAGAAATGCCAAGTTCTACACCAGGGCAAAAAACGCTTCCGTGGGAGATTACCGCAGAGCAACGGGCTTTGAGGCATTGATGGGATATTTGTATCTGACAAATCAGACGGACAGGCTTTTGGAACTGGTTCAGAAGGGAATCTGTCTTGCCGGCATGGAGATATAGGGGAAGATTCCCTTGTTATGATAAATGGAGGTTAGAAATGGGATATCAGGAATTTACCATTGAGGGCAGGAATGCCGTAATAGAGGCTTACCGTTCCGGGAAGCCCATCGATAAAATTTTTATACTGGACGGCTGCCAGGACGGTCCCGTTATGACCATCAAGAGAGAAGCCAAAAAGCATGACACGCTGATAAAATTTGTGACCAAAGAACGGTTGGATCAGATGTCAGAGACCGGGAAGCATCAGGGGGTTATCGCCTACGCCGCAGCCTATGAATATGCAGAGGTAGAGGATATGTTAAAGGCTGCCAGAGAAAAAAACGAGGACCCGTTTCTTTTTCTGCTGGACAATATTGAGGACCCGCACAATCTGGGGGCGATTATCCGTACTGCCAATCTGGCAGGGGCCCATGGGGTTATTATCCCCAAAAACCGTGCCGCAGGTCTTACCGCTACCGTGGCGAGAACTTCCGCGGGAGCCTTGAATTATACCCCTGTGGCAAAGGTGACGAACCTGGTAAAGACCATAGAGGATTTGAAAAAAGAAGGCTTGTGGTTTGTCTGCGCGGATATGGGCGGCACTACCATGTATCAGCTTAATTTAAAGGGACCCATCGGGCTTGTTATCGGCAACGAGGGCGAGGGGGTAGGAAGACTTGTCAAAGAGAAGTGTGATATGATAGCTTCCATTCCGATGAAGGGCGACATTGATTCCCTGAACGCGTCTGTAGCGGCAGGTATTTTGGCATATGAAATTGTCCGCCAGCGTATGTAGGAGGATTATTATGGCAAGAGAGTACACTGATTACGCGCAGGCAACAGACGAAGAACTGATAGACAGACTGCGCGGCGGCGAGGAGCATATAATGGATTTCATCTGCGATAAGTACAAAAATTTGGTGCGCAGTAAGGCAAAGTCCATGTTTATTCTGGGTGGAGACAGTGAAGATCTGATTCAAGAGGGAATGATTGGGCTTTTCAAGGCTGTGCGGGATTACGACAGCGGCAGGGATGCCAGCTTTTATACTTTTGCGGACTTGTGTATCAGCAGACAGATGTATACGGCTGTACAAGCCTCCAGACGGCAAAAGCATTTTCCTTTAAACACTTATGTATCCTTTTATGGCAATGCTGTGGAGGAGGGAAGAGAAGAGTCAGATTTGCTGGAGGCACTGGCTGACCGGACAAAGTTGAATCCCGAAGAGATGTTTCTGGACAAGGAGCGGGTTGCCTATTTGGAGAAAATCATTGAGGATGAGTTAAGCTCTTTTGAAAAGCAGGTTCTTGATTTGTATATGACGGGTATGAGCTACACCCAGATTGCAAAAGTGCTGGGAAGAGATGAGAAATCCACGGATAACGCATTACAGCGTTTAAAGAGTAAAATCAGAAAAATGTTATAGATTTTTAGTTGACAAGCAGGAGGCTATTTGATAGAATGGAAAACGGTGATTGCGAGAGAAGTAGTCCCTCGTAAGCTGCTGTGGCTCAGTCGGTAGAGCGTCGCATTGGTAGTGCGGAGGTCACGGGTCCGATTCCCGTCAGCAGCT
>CALWSL010000025.1 GCA_944384205.1 uncultured Acetatifactor sp.
CGCTTCTCGGCTTTGGTAAGTTCTCTGCGTTTTTCGGAAAGTTCCTTTTGCTTTTCCTCTCCGTAGCATTTCATCTGCTGTTTGGCGAACTCTTTCTCATAAGCCTGAACATAACGAAATACTCGCCGCATATTCTCAAGAACATTTTCCTCAACCACTTTTTCTCGGATATAGTGTGCAGAACACACTTCGGAATTTTTACGATAGGAAGAGCAGAAGAAATAGGCTTGTTCCCGCTTGTAATTGTTTGTTACGCTGTAATACAGCTTTTCTCCACAATCGGCACAGTAGAGAAGTCCCGAAAACATACTGACAATTCCGCTTTTGGTAGGTCTGCGGCGGTGCTGTCTGAGTTCCTGCACAAGCTCAAAGGTTTCACGGTCGATAATGGCAGGGTGCGTATTCGGGAAGATCTGCCATTCCTCCTGCGGTCTTTCAATCTTCTTTTTATTCTTGAAAGACTTTGTTGTGCTTCGGAAGTTTACCGTATCGCCACAATACTCCTGTTTGGAAAGAATATTCGCAACCGTATCCGAACACCAGTTGAATTGTCTTGCAGGCGGATTACCGCAGTTTCTTCCGATACTGTTCCAATACTCCGTAGGCGTCATAACCTTGTCAGTTTTCAGCTTCTTGGCTATCTGCGTCGGTCCTAAGCCTGAAACGCACAGCTCAAAGATTTGCCTGACAATCTTTGCGGCAGGTTCGTCTATCAGCCATTCCTTTGGGTTTTCGGGATTTTTCATATACCCGAAAGGCGGATTGGTAGTAAGCGGTATGCCTGCCATTCCCTTGTTCTTGAAAACATTGCGTACCTTTTGGCTTGTGTTCTTTGCGTGCCATTCGTTGAATAAGTCTTGCATAGGAACAATGTCGCTTAGTCCTTTTGCGGTATCAATATTATCCATAATGGCAATATATCGAATACCCAATCGGTCAAATTCTTCTTCCAAAAGCTGACCGACAATCAAGCGGTTTCGTCCCAATCTCGAATGGTCTTTGACGATAAGATTAGCAATCAATCCTTGTTCCGCAAGCTCCATAATCTCCGTGAAAGCCGGTCTTGCGAAAGTTACGCCCGACCAACCGTCGTCAATAAATACACGGGTATTTTTGAATCCGTTCTCCTTTGCGTACTTTTCAAGGATAGACTGTTGATTTTTAATACTGCCCGATAGTCCGTCCTGTTCATCGTCACGGGACAGACGACAGTAGAGAGCAGTAATTTTTACTGACTGTTTGCTCATATTTCTCCTTTCCACAGCCAGATATGATATGAATTGTAGGATACTGTTATCATACCATATCTTCCGCTAAACTTCAACACTTTAAAGTGATAGCCTGATTTTTTCTCATCTCTTTATCATAATTCTTCGCAGCTTTTCTTCAAAGCTTTCGCTTGCAGTTTCATCAAAAAACGCTCTGACGATATATACCGTACCGTCAATTTCATTCGTAAACTTTAAGGGTTCGGGATAGATGGACTGCTCAAACCAAGCAAGCCGTTCTTCCTTTGTCATTTGGGCAAGTTTATCGGTAATATCATCAATTGCCTCTTGCAATTCGTCAGTTTCTTGAATTGGATTTCCATTTTCGTCAATATAGATCATCGTGCGTCACGCTCCTTTCGCTGTGATTTTTTATGCTGTTGTTCTTCTTTCGCTCTGTATTCATTGGCATAGAGAAGATCCGTTTTTTCTTGAATTTTTACCGACCGATCCTCTATGCCTTTGTTCAGTTTCAAGCGCTTTCGCAGAGAAGTAATCTGTTCCGTAACCTTTGCTTTTTCTTCTCTCAAAATCTCTTTTTCGGCTGGTAAGGCTCTGCGGATTTTGTTTTGCAGCTTGGTGCGGTAAGCGGTCAGCTTGTCCATTTCTCCTTGCAGCTTTTCTCTGTCGGCATATAGATCTTCAAGAGTTTCGATTCCGTATTTGCTCATATACCGTACCTGATTGGACAACTCGTCCAGCTTCCGCAGATCCTCTTTGAGATAAGGACTTGTAGGACGATAAGTTGTTTTCTTCGGTAGAACGCCCAACAGATAGCAGTAGTGCAGATAAAGACGATAGATATGACTTGTCTTTTGGAAAGGTTTAAACCAGCTTCGCAAGTCCTGCGGCATTTGAGGTGGATAGGTGATTTCTGCTCTGCGGTTTCCGTATCTTGCGTATGCTCCCATATTTCTTTTAAAGTGATCCGGCGTCCATTTCTCATCAAGGGTATCAAGCCTTGTGAAGTGTTCATACTGCGGCAGGCGTATCTTCCAATGCTTTCCCGTAAAGTCGGTGATATATCCTTTTCGTCTGAGATAGTCCTCCATATAGTAGGGACGGCGGCTGAAATTGATGGCTTCTTTTACATCTTCCCGGTACACATTGTAGCGTGTCGGCTTTCCGCTTTTCTCATCCAGCCATACTTGCCTTGATGGTGCTTTATGCGGTTTTTCGATAACCGACAAGCCGTGTTCCCGGCAGATTCGGTCTGATACATCACGAAGCCTTTGCCTTTCAGAATTAGAGTAGTTGTATTTTCCGCCGTCAAGGAAAGAAACGGAGTTAAAGGCGAAGTGATTATGAATATGGTCTTTGTCAAGGTGGGTAGTGACGATGATCTGAAACCGATCGCCCCACATTTCCTTTGCCAGTTTCAATCCGATTTCGTGTGCCTGCTGTGGTGTAACCTCATCAGGCTTAAAGCTCTGATACCCGTGCCAAGCGATATATCCGTCGTCCTTTCCGTATTGTTTTTTGGTGAGTATCATCTGCCGCAAAGCAATCTCTTTTAAACAGTTAATGGCGGAAACATACTCTCCGTTTTCAGTAGCTTCGGGTCGGCTGACATAGGAAAAGACATTGTAGAAGTCCTGCAAGCATTTATCTTTTGATACGGTCTTTTCGGGATTTTCTACATAGTCGATCAGGTCTTTTAATCTGCCTTTGATATGCCAAAGTGAAGTTGTAGCCATTATCCCACCTCCTGCAAATCTAATATTAAATACTCGATTTCTTTACAAATTTCAAGTGCGGAAGGCTCATATATTGCGCATTTCTTGAAACCGTTATGGACTGAGTAGAGGGAATTTAGCAGTTCCCAAAACTCCCGTGGCGGCTTTGCTTTTGGTGTTTTGCCTGCACAAAGCTGCCTTATGAACTCGGACTGCGACAGTCCGCAGAGGTTAGCACAACGCTCAAGCTTTTGTTTTTCTTCTTCGCTCAGTCTTACTGTTATGACCTTTTTATCACTTTGTTTCCTGCTCAAAATATATCATCTCCATTCTTGTGTTTTTGGCTTTGTAAAGGGGTATTCAGGGGTGCTTCCCCTGAGTTAGTCCACACGCCTTTAGGCTGTGGATTTGGATTTTGGGTATCAAAATCCGATGCTCGCTATACCTGTGGACAGTCTATCAGCGTTCTCTTAAAACCTGTCCATATTTTCATATAACTGCCTTTTTAATTACCGTTTTACCCGAATGTCGTTCCTGCCCCGGAGTCTCACCGCAGCGTTATTTCGCTCGTTCTTTGAAGGAGGTCATCGCAAAAACATATCCCACTCAGACGGTCATTCAGTTGTCAATCGGCAAAACAAAAAAGCCGATACACAGAGACATCAAAAATCTGCGGGAGTTTTGCTCTCGCTTCAAAATGATGAAACTATGTACCGGCTTTGAAATTCAAATCCGTGGTGTCTGCCTCTTAACCAACCACGTCGGCAGACATTGCGCTATCGGTTGGTGCGGCATTGTTCGGCTGCCGCTGGCTCTTTCTCATTTAGAGTTTCATTTTATATTCAGTTATGGTGTGACGGTCAAACTGCCACGGGTATTATCATACTGACGGAACGTATGTTTGTCAATGCTTCTGAGAAATTTCTTGAATATTTTTTTGGTGAATAGGGAATACTATATAACTTCGTAAAAGAAAAACCGCTTGATTTTTTTACGAAAACCAAGCGGCGAGCGGAACTTTTATTTACCAATCATCTTCATCATCTTGTTGACGGCGTTCTTCTTCCTCCTCACGACGATATTCGCTATCGTCCCAGTTATAAACATACTCTCCTCGATCAATACTGAAGCCATCTTTTTCAATGTTTTCATATTCTCCAGAATCATAATTAAAACACCATTTAGACATAATGGTTATCCTCCCTGTACTCAAAAATCACTTTATGCATCAAGCGTTACCAACTATATTCGGCAAACTGCAATGTGTAATTCTCACCGGGTGTTATATCATACACCACAATGGAGTCATCTTTGAATTTATCTCCAGCACTAAGAGAATTCAAATAAACATTACTTGAGTCAATTAAATATCCATTGCTGTCATAGAGCTTATAGGAAATAATATCATAACTCGAACTATTGCCATATGTTTTTTCGCCTGAAAATATGATTTTGAGTTGTGGGGTGTATTCCTTTTCGTAAACATACGAAACATCTGTTATGTTGATGACTGATTCAGTACTTCCGTCATAGCCTTTGACTTTTATTTCAACCGGCAATCCCTCTGCTGTTAATTGCACATCGGCAACCGGTAAACAATACAGTGCTGTGCAGTTAACCTCATCAAAACGTACGTCATCATCTTTGTATACGGTTAGATATACTGTACCGTTATTTGATTTTCCGCTTTTTATATCAGAAGCAGGTATCCTAATATTTGCTAAATACTGTTTCCCGGCAACTTGGCTTTCGTAATCTCCAAAATCTTTAGATGTCACAGATTTTGTTGCAGAATATACTTCTTCGTCGGCATCGTTAACTATGCGGATATCAACATCAACATCGGCGGCAATATATTTGTCGTTGCCATTAAGCAATCCGAAGAATAAACTGTAATCATTAGTTCCCGGATTGCTTTGAAAAGACCATCCTTTTAATGTTTCGATATTATTGCTTTCCGTGATTGCTGTGGGCAAAATTGAACAGCCACACAATGAAAACATAAACACGGTAAGAATCGCTGCAATTACTTTTTTCACAGCTTCCACCTCACTTCGCTTCCGTATTGTTGCAGTTTCTGAGGAAATCCATCATTTGCTTTTTCTGTTCCTTTTTCTCTCTAGGAAAGAAGCATGATACTTTATTGCAATGTTCGCTCAAATAGAAAGTTTCACAGATGATTCCTCCAATCATTTGCATACGCAGTTCATCATCACTTGGAAGCTGATATGCTTCAATCTTTTTAATACCTGTCGGGTTACGCAAGCCATAATCAATTAACTTACCATTTCCGGTTTTTATATATCGATAGACATCAGCACCAAAAGAAACGCTGTCTCCAACATTTAATTCTTCAAATCCGGTCTTGTCCATCCAAACGTGGTCTTCCTTGTCGTCAAACATCACTCCGTCCGGATACATCCCACTAATGAAAATCCGTTTGAAACAAATGTGCTTTGATTTAACTTTCTCAATTTGCCCTTTGAACTCCAACAGATAATTAAAGAACCCACTGGCTAAGCCAGAACGATAATCGTGTCCCAAAGACGCAAGCTGTACACTAAGATATTCATCATAAGACATTTTCTCCGCACCGACAACAGCTTTTTGAGAGTCGGGGTCAAAAAATACAATGCCGTTTTCGTCGCTTATGCAATCCTTCTTACCGTAGTATGCGACAAGTAAAGATTCCTCGTTTGGATATTGGGCAATCAAAGCGGCAGCTTTTTTCAAACGAGCATTGTGTTCTTCATTATGTTTTCTTTCCTCTGCCTGCTTCGACTTTTTGATTTCATTTTCGATGTAGTTGATTTCATTTGATGTCAACAACGGCAACACATTTTCTTTGTAATCATACGCTCCTTGCAACAGACGCTTTCTAAATCGAATAAGAACATCCTTCATCATCTTTTCCGAAAGAAATCGAACTTTATCAATTGAACAACTATGATAACAGCCGGTGTTTATGTCGCCATAACCTTTTCCGTACAAAACAGCGGTATTCCACGGACACAAATAATGCTCCTTTTGTATTAAGCTACCCCGCTTTAAACCTTCTTCAAATTCGGGGAAAATCTTGGGATTTCCACATCCCTCATAATCATCTACCCAAAAACCAGATGGACCTTTTGCAACATTTTGAATCATTACATCCAATGCTTCCACTGTTGCCTTTTTAGTTTCATTGTTTCTCATATTTACAACCTCCGTTAATAAGTGCTGCGAATAGCAGCCTGACATGCTAACAAAGGTTAGTCTCATGTAGATATAAAAATCTAAATATATTATATCAAAAAACTGCTTGATTTTCAATAGGTATGGCGGAAATTCTGCGAAATTCTAAAAAACAATTAGGGCAAGGAATAAGCGGCAGCTATATAATATAACAGCCGCCGTACTTTGTTATGCGTAAATAATGTTTGTGCTGACAATCTCAGTTGCTCTGTTGCGGATGCTATTCATTCGGACAACCCACTCCATTTGATTGACTGCCTTTAGTGTTTCAGTTACACCCTCGTTTTCAGCCATCTGTTTTACCAACCGAGAAAACATTTCTTCTGCCTGTTCGTTAATATCAGCAAGATAGCTATTCAGTTTGCCGCTTGTGAGCAAATTCATATACAGTACTCTATGATTTTGCTTGAGGTAGCGTTTGCGTCTCTTTCCCCATATACCGATTGGCTGATTTTCCTCTTTCGGCAATTCCAAGCAAGGCAAACAATAATCTCCCTGCTTCTCATACCATAAACCGTTCTTTTTATCGTAAATTCTGTTTTCCATTATGTAATCCTCCAAATGTATTGATTTTCCTACAAATTCAATCATTCCGGCTGACTACAAAGTCGAAGGGAGACAACTTCCTTACGAAGCATCTCCCTTACGGTCTACTCTTTTTTTGAACTTTGATAAGATGTAATAAAAGTATAAACGGCTATGAGATATTCAATATCCATTTTGTTTACCAAGCGAATAACCTCTCTTCTGTACTGCTCCTGCTTCCCTTTTTCTTTCATGATTGTCTCCTTTCTTCTTTAAAATAAAAAAGGACATAAAAAAAGTGAACTCGATTTAGTTCACTTTAATACGTCCTTTTAAAAAATATAATTTCCCCTTACTAACAAATTTTCCCGCCGTCACCCAGCAACATTTCACCCGGTAGTACCAAAAAAATAAAATAAAAAAGATATACATATTATATTTACTCTGCATATAAATTGCAAGCTTTTTCTTTTACCTTATATGAAATTACTCCTATGGAATTAAAATAAGCATTTTATTACATTAAACTAATACATCACTTAAATATCGCATCTTTACAAAACTTTTTTCTTCATAACCCTTTCCTACATAAGACCTACTTATCATCAATTATTTAACGATTTCTGTAGTTTTTTTCTCAAGTCTTCTTCCTGATTCAAATGAATTAAATTAGAATAAAAACTTTTTGCAATGTAGGAGTCACTTCTCGTGACATCTCATCGACAAACTCTGTTACCTTTTCAGGTTTTACAGAAAACTGCCTTCCAAAAGTAGATGTTGCCATTTCTTCCATTTCTCCTTAAACCTAAAGGCTTGCATATAAAATAGACGCAAACCCAATTGAAATCTAATAAGAAATCAGTTTCGAGAAACCAATCTCCTGTCCCTTATTAATTAATTTATAATCATGATATTCTATATATTCTGTTTTACAATTTTTAAATCATATCCCAAAGCATTAACCATACTATAAAAAAGTTTAAGTGATGGACTATGCTCTTTATTTTCCGTTCTTGAGATTGCTTGTTGTTTGTTACCCGTAAGTTCTGCCAATCGACTTTGTGACATATTTTGTTCCTTTCTTATTTGCACAATTTCATCTATTAATTTCTTTTCCATATCAGCAGCAACAAAAGTAGGAGCTGGCATATTTTCTTTCTCCACCATTGGAATTTCACCCTTCTCCATTGCAATTGCTTCTAATAAACCTTTTTCTAAATCTTCGTAGAATCCCATAATCATTCCTCCTTCAAAACATTAACGAGTTTCTTTAACGTTTTCCTCTCTTGTATCTACTTATAAACTACAATAAATTTGTTATAGCATCAAGAAAGTTTTCATAAAATTCCTTGGTTCTCATGCTATATTAAACACAAAGAAAAGCACCCACTCCAAAGGCGGATGCTCCCCAGCAAATAAGGAATATTTAGTTCTTATTTTCCTGCTTTCTTCCTGTTACAGCTTTTACATAGCATTTGCAAGTTTTCCGGTGTAGTATGTCCTCCTTCACACCACGGTGTAATATGATCGCCTTCCATTTCATTTAATTCGTAATGCTGTAAACATTTCGGACAAATGCCATCCTGCTTCTCATATTGTGTTCTCATTTGTGACGCCGTAAATGCCCTGATAGAAAGATGCTTTTCTGCTCCATCAATCAAATACTCATAAATGCCTGATTTTTTTGTAACATCATCATCCATCATAAGCTGCTTTACTTTGTCCTCCAACTCTGCCGGTATAAAGCCTTTATTTTTAAATCTGTTATAATACAGTCCCCATTGTATGCCTTTCATCTCCTTGCGATATTTTGGGAAAATAACTTCCACCCAGTCAATGACTGCCTTAAAGTAAAGCCATTCTTCGTGGGCATCTGCATCATGTTGGTGAATTGCCATATATTCCTCAAGCGCTATTCCATCGCGATCTGCTATCCAGGACAAAACAGTCTGCAGATAATCCTGTCTGATGGGCGTACCACTCATGTAGTTACTCGCGATACTATAAGCAGGACATTGATTTTTGCTAAACCGCTTTTTTGCATCTGCAAGCCAGGTTCCGGTATAAATAGCATTTCTCAGTTCCTGATCTGTAAGCTGTTCTCCGGCAATATTGATGATTTTAAACCAATCTAACTTTTCCTTGTCATCTCCCTCACAGATATAAACCATGAGTTTATAATCCAGCAATCGTTGTTTTTCACTCTCTGTCAGATTATGAAAATACTGATAATTAACAGAAAAATCACCATTCAGATATTGACAGATACTCAATGTTCTCTGCTGTCCGTCCATCAGTTCATATCCGCCTTCAGTCTTTACCCAATACATTACATTTAACGGAAATCCTTTGCGAACAGTATTGATTACCTCATCCCGCTGTTTATCCTTATATACAAACTCGCGCTGAAACGCAGGACGGATATTTAATTTTCCACCATAACCTACAACGCCTTCAGCATCACTATCAACATAGCCATGAAATATTTCTCTAATAGGAATCTCGTGCATTTTGATTTCCATTGCTTTTTCTCCTTATTACCAACCTTGCATACTGGGTTTTTTCTTTACCGTTCACGATTAACTTAAACCGCCCGCCATCAGATGTAAAATTTTTGTCAATTCCTAAAATATCAAACTGCTCCGGGTTATGTTTTGCCAGAAACGTAATGGGCACTCCCATTATTCCATAATAATCCTCTGGAATTCTTTCTGTATGGGATACTTCTATCGCATTACAATTGATATATTGCGGATATTCTTCCGGTGTATATCTCTTATATAAAATCATATCTTCATGACGTTCAGGGTAATCCAAATTTGTGTACCAGCAAATATTTCCCATCCTACGCCACTTCACACCATTCTCATCAATCTTAAAATCCGTGTTTTTTTCTTCATACCAATCAGGGACACGAAACCAGAAGTGCCCGCTATTTCTTCCAAGCCATACCTCATCGTTCATTATTAGCGGCGTAATCTCTTTATAGGTTATATTATTTATATTGCCTATCACAATAAAATTCTTTTTATATTCAATAAGTTGCGTAATAAATTCCCTGAACAGGCTAAACGGCGGGTTAGTAACGACTATATCCGCTTCTTTCAACAGTTCTATGCACTCCGGGCTTCTGAAATCGCCATTCTGTGAAAATTTTGTTTTTATCACATCATCTTCACTTATTTTCCCGTCTTTAGTAATATCTTTCATAAGCTCCAATTTATAAGTAGGCTTTTCTGTATCATAATGGGTTGCAATAAGTTTCTTTAGTCCGAGAAATTCAAAATTTATTGCAAAATACTTCCAAAAATTAGACCATGTGGGGTCATCACAATTACACAGAACAACTTTATTCTTAAAATGATTTCTATAATATTTCAATTCATTCTCTATCATGGAAATCTGGGTATAAAATTCATCTTGCTTATTTCTCGCCGAATCAGTTAGATTACTATTTCCTGCCACTGACGTTCTCCTCTCTGAATTCTGTCCCCTTTTCACCTGTCGAAAAAGGTATACTTTATCAGTTTGTTTGACCTTTATGTAATTTTTACAACAGTGTATCATAATTTTTATAAAAATTCATCATTTCTTGGAAAAAAATTACAAAAAAAGAAAAAGAAAAAACCTTTCTGATAAAGTATACCTTATCAGTTTTATAACCTGTCTTTTCAATTGGATTTTTCGTATTTTACTGCCTTGCTGTAAAACGTCTTGGGCAGCATATTACAAGCTTTTGCTGCCTGTTCCATAGATATTTTCCCATTCCGCCACTCACTATGTACTTTGTAAAAATTATCAGGTACCGGCAATGGCGGTCTGCCAAACTTTACTCCTCTTGCTTTTGCTGCAGCAATTCCTTCTGCCTGCCTTTGCTGAATATTCATTTTTTCATTTTCCGCAACATAGCTTAATAATGCAAGCACAATGTCACTGATAAATGTTCCTAACAGATTTTTCTCCCGTCTTGTGTCCAGCAATGGCATATCAATAATAACGATATCAGCCCCCTTTTTCTTTGTAATAATTCTCCACTGTTCATTTAGGTCTTTGTAATTTCTCCCCAACCGGTCAATTGATTTCACAAATAGCACAGAATGATTGTCTAACTTTTTAATCAACTTCTGATATTGTGGTCTTTCAAAATTTTTACCTGATTGTTTATCCATATAAATATTTTTCTCAGGTACACCCATTTCCAATAATGCTATCCGTTGCCTATCCTCATTCTGCTCTCTGGTGGATACACGCATATATCCATAAATTTTCATATTGCTCATAGTCAACCTCCGTAAAATTCTTGTACAAATAATAAATATTTTATCAGAGTATCCCAGTTTTCTTACAAGCATATTTTTGCATTCTGACACCTTTTATTATTTACATTTAATAACTTTTGAGTTATTATATCCATATATCTAATTTTTTCCAAAAACTGTATGAAATGAAAAGGAACAATTCTCAGATGAACGATACAGAACTCCAAGAATTAACATCAAAGCTCATTGCCGAAATCATCCGCACAAGACACGAACGCGGCATTTCACAAAAACAACTTGAAATACTAAGCGGAGTAAAACAACCTATTATTGCAAGATTGGAAATCGGTACGGTTAATCCCAATCTGTCTACTTTAATGAAACTGCTAAGTTCAATGGGCAAAACCCTTACCGTTGTTCCCATTGAACAGGCTAACGTTAAGTGAATCCATAAATGCCATTTTGAGCGCGTGTGGGGCTCAAATGACTTCTTTTTTCTTACATTTGAAGAAATTACTGCTAAACAATTTTAAGCCCTTATTTTCGATTTTACACGCCCAGAAGGAGTTCCTATGAAAAATCATGACCTATACTGCGCCTATCTTCGTAAGAGCCGCGCGGATCGCGATGCAGAGCTGCAGGGTGCGGAAGAAACTTTAAAACGCCATGAACAAATTTTGACTGAATATGCCAGGAAGAATCATATCCATATTTCCCAATTTTACAAAGAAGTGGTATCCGGTGACAGTATCGAAGCCAGACCCGAAATGCAAAGACTGTTAAACGATGTTGAAGCCGGAAAGTGGACAGGCGTCCTTGTCGTAGAAGTAGAACGTCTCGCCCGTGGAAATACAAAAGACCAGGGCATTGTTGCAGATGCTTTCAAATATTCCGGCACTAAAATCATTACCCCGACAAAGACCTATGACCCGGAAGACGAATTTGACGAGGAATACTTTGAATTCGGACTGTTTATGAGCCGTCGAGAATATAAGACTATCAACCGGCGTCTGCAGCGGGGACGCATCGCATCTGTTAAACAGGGGAAATTTGTCGGCAGCACAGCTCCCTTCGGCTATAAAAAAGTCAAAATACCACATGACAAAGGATTTACCTTAGAGCCTATACCTTCCGAAGCGGAAGTTGTCCGTCAGGTCTTTCAATGGTATTGCTATGGAGAAACCCAGCCTGACGGTTCTGTCTGCCGCCTTGGGACGGATGCTATCGCTCTGAAACTGGATTGCCTGGGTATCAAACCCACTAATAACGAACACTGGTCCAAAGCAACCATTTCCGATATGCTGAAAAATGAAACCTACACAGGATATGTTTTCTTCGGCAAACAGAAGGATGTTAAGATTTCTACAAATGGAAAAATTGTAAGTGTAAGAAAGACCAATCCCGACTATATTCGCAGTAAAGGACTGCATCCTGCTATTATCAGTCCGGAATTGTTTGAAGCTGCTCAACTTATACGCGCAGAAAACAAAAAAAATACCACTCCCTCCTGTGCCACCCTGCAAAATCCCTTATCCGGCATCGTGTACTGTAAAAAATGCGGCAAAATGATGACGCGCCTGGCTCCCAACAGCCGCAACAAATATGCCACGCTTAAATGTCCGAACCGTTATTGCCATAATGTGTCCAGTCCCATGTTTTTAATTGAAGAACAGATATTGCTTTTTTTAAAAAAGTGGCTGGAATCCTACGAATTAAATAATAATATCATCAATGTGCTGCCCGTTTCCCGGCAGATAAGCGACAAACAAAATATTGCTGCTAAAATCACAGAAAACATTACCGTTCTGGATGCACAGATGAATAAACTATATGATTTATTGGAGCAAGGCGTTTATACTGTGGAAGTTTTTCAGAAAAGACAGGAAACACTGAGGGAGAATCGGAGACAGCAGGAAGAAAGTTATGCTAATATCTTGGCAGAAATAGACAGCTTGCGGTATGTGCAGCAGGAACAGGAACTGTTTATGCCCAAAATACGGAATCTATTGGATACCTATTACACTAATTCCGCAGAGGTTAACAATCGGATTTTGCATGAGATAATAGACATTGTTTATTACGAAAAAGACATGCCCAACCGTAAAGGGCAGCTTCATCATGCTAATTTCAGCCTTGAAATATATCCTAAGATTCCCGGTAAAATGTAGGAAATATGCGGATTTTAAATACATATGACATCAATGTTTGTATGTATAGCCCCACTCATAAGTCATCAGAAGCACGGAATCTGCTGCCTCGCCAAGCGCCGGATAATCCTTGCCTTCATACAATAACCCTGCCTGATCTGCACTGGTCTTCGGCGCCAGTGCCACAGAAGTATGATATCCGTTTGCCCGCATGGTTTCCGCCACCTGCCATACGAACGCAGTAAAAGCATCTCTGTCATCGGGTAAAATATATTCAAAATCAATATCTACTCCTCCATACCCTTTTTCCTGCATCAGATAAAGCAAGTTCTGAATCAGATTCTGCGTATAGACAGGATTGTTAACCACAGAAGTAATCAACTGATTATTAAATCGTCCGTCCGGTCCCAAGGGTGTCAGCACAAGAACCGGTACGGTTCCATACTGCCATGCAGCCATAATCAAAGGCTCATCAGCCCATAACGGGGGGACTAACTGCCCGTTACTGGTAAAGCCATAAGAAAAAACAGGAAGATAGGAAAGATACGGCAGGGTCTGCTGAAGCACCCATTCACTGATAAAAGGATACGCATAACCTGTAACCGTAATTGCACGGCTCGGCGTCCGCACACCGCCGCCGATAAAAAGAGCCTGACCCACAGCCAGTTCATAGGGATACACAAGCTGATTATCAAAAATCAGAAGCGAGACGTCTATTCCGTAATAGGATGCAATCAAATCTACCGTATCACCCGGCTGCACAACATAAATATCCATTTTTATCTCCATTTGGGATATACTTCTCCGCTTCTTCCTAATAGTATATGAAGCGCCCCTCTTACCGTGCTTTTCCGCCATATAAAACTCCGAAGATTTCATTCTCTGAAAATCCCCGGAGTTATTTTTGTTTAACTACTTATCTTTTCTCTTCTTAGAATTCCGCTCATCAAAATACTTTTCATATCGGTCCAGCGGATTATCATCCTCCATATCCTTATATTTTGGATTCGTCAGCACTCTCAGTACCATAGCGCCTCCGCCAAAAATAAAGACCAGCATAAGCAGATATTCATAGAGCGACGTGGGCTGCATGTGTAACCGCGTATTCATGATAATCGCAGCTATAATGAGAATTACGCTGAGTACCGCACAAACCTTTGCCCAAAAGGAATCCGGCCTGGCAAACATCCAGACAACACAGGCGATAAACGGAACCACAATCAAACCGGAATTGAAATGAAAACTGCCAAAGGCAATCGTTCCGCCAAAGAAACCGGAGGAAACAGAAATCTTTGTAGTCAGCCAGTAAAGACCTGCCACTACCATAACCAGTCCGGCAAAAAATGTAAATAAATCATTGTCTTTTCTCTTTCTTCTCTTCATAGTGCCCCTCTTTCATTTTTAATTTTCTATTATTATTCTCTGCCGATATTGCCGCTGTTGATTCCCTTGACACCGTTTTCCGTAGGAAGCCATTCTATCGCCTTTTTGATATAAGTATCCCAAAAATCCCATTCATGGGCTCCGGGACCTACCTCAAAGGTCGCTTCCACAGAATTTTCTTTCAGGAAATCGGCAAAATCACGGTTCACTTCCAGCAAGTGATCTTCGGAACCGCATGCTATGTATATCTTCGGAAGCTCCGCACCCTCTTCCAGCAATTTTTTGATAAGGTATCTCGGATTCTTATCACTTTCCACTACCTCGTCCAGATTGCCAAAACAGCTTTCTATATAATCTCTTCTCTCAAAAAACATAGGCGAATCATTGGTACGCTCCGGAAAGGCTTCAACAAACAAAGCGCCCGACAATGACACAATATACCCAAAGGTGTCATGATATTTCAGACCGTTGCGCATAGCTCCAAAACCACCCATGGAAAGACCGCCGATAAAGGTATCCTCCCGCTTGTGAGAAAGCGGAAACATTTTTCTTGTCAGCTTCACCAATTCTTTACCTACAAATTCTCCATAAAAATTGTTTGCCTTCGGCTGGTCGATATAGAAAGCATTGTCTCCCGCCGGCATAACCACCACCAAATCATTTTCCTCGGCGTAACGCTGGATTCTGGTACCAACCACCCAATCCATATAATTCCCCAAAACGCCATGCAGCAAATATAATGTCTTATAGGGTTTGTCCTCCCTCTCCGGCATTCCCGGAAATAAAAGCTTATCCACCGGCAGAATCACATTCACCGGCACCTGCCGCATCAGCGATTGGGAATACAGGTTCATCTGTAAAAATGCCATCTTCTTACCTCCTCCAAAACAGATTGTCCATATATTTTATTATATCATCAGACATCCGTCTTTGAAAGCTCATAACTCCATAAATTTTTAATCTGTCGCATTAAATCGTCCACATTCCAGGTTTTCTTACTGTTGATTTTGCTGTTGGGGTCCCGGACAATGATTTTTCCCTCCTCATCCACTCCCGAAAGCACAATGAAATGCCCCGATGTGGTAAAGTCTCCCGGTCCCATCACACAGATAACAGGGCTTCCAGCTTCCAGTTCCGCAATGATATGCTCCGCGTCAAAAATTACTTCGTCCGCAATCAGTCCCATCTGCGCCGCCCCTTCCGTCATCAGACTCCATGAGGAACCTGCTCCCGCCACATAATAGCCTGATTCTTCTGCCATATTGGCAGTCTTTAAGGGATTCCACTCTGTCTCACCGCTCAACCCACACCATACCATCGACAGACATGTGGGACCGCAGCCCGTCACCGCAAGAAAGTCACTGCCATACGTCTCATAACCCCAACGTTCATCCCATTGCAGAAATAATGGGATGCTGCCCTCAGTCACTTCACCGGACAAATCGATTTCAAAATGCCTGTCCTTATTCTTCGGATAATTTATTACAAAGTCCTCTGTCTCAGGATTCTTTTCCAGTAACGCAATCAGACTTTCGGGATACCCCTCTTCTTCCAGCTTGTCCGTCTTTAGAACACCTATGCTTTTATATGCTTTCACCGTAATTACAAGCACTGCTGCCAACATCCCCAGCACTATACATCTGCACCCGAACCGAATAAGCCGCCTTATCAGACGTTTCCTTCGGTTCATCTTCTTTTTTCTGCGTCTCTGTTCCATAAATAAACCTCGTTATCCTTTGATTCCTATACTTCGTTATTGATAATTGTGGAATTTGTGTTCCACAATTACCATATTTAGTATATCAAAAATGGCGAGGTTTGTTTTTTAAGATATCCTCTTGAAGTTTTTAAGATTTTATTACGATACTTTCTATGTTACACCGGATTCGTAATCTCCAGTTCCTTACAGCTCCAGTCTTCACCCATCACATGATAAATTTCGGTCTTCTCTAAAGCCACGTCCTGAAATCCAACGGCTTTGTAACAACAATAGGCAGGCTCATTATTCTCAAATACACCCAGAGAAACCTTCTCGACCTTTAAAATTTCAAAAGCATATTTCAATGCCAGGGTAAGCATTTCCTTGCCATATCCTTTTCCCCTCTTTGTGTCATCCACAATGACAAAGCCAAATCTTAAAGCCTTTTTATCTTTATCTGTAAAACGCATAATCAAATGTCCGACCACACCGCTCTCATCAAAAGCAGTCATTGCATAAAAATCGTCCGCATCTGCTGTTTCTGCATATTGCCGGTTCATATCATCGGCACTTATAGGATAACTCTCATATCTGTCAGCGCACCATTTGCGAAATGCCACCTCATCCTGAATCCAGCTTACAATATACTTTGCATCACAGTTCTTATATGGTCTCAGTCTCAGCATGCCGTCACCTCCGTAGGGAATACGAAACAATTACCTTAATCTATTTTGCTGCTACAATTTGTCAACAAAAGCTTATTTTCCGAGTAAGAATTCCATAGCATCCTGTACTGTTCTCACACCTATAATCTTCATTGTACTGCTTTTCCGACAGTCCTCTGCACAAACCTCAGGAAGAATACAAGTCTCAAATCCCAGCTTTTTGGCCTCCGCCACACGCTGCTTTGCCATGCTGACTGCTCTCACTTCACCGCTTAATCCCACTTCGCCAAAGGCTACCAGTTTTGAACTGACTGCCATATTGCGGAAGCTTGAAATAATCGCCAGCACGATTGCCAAATCAATGGCGGGCTCCATAATTTTCATACCGCCTGTAATATTCACATAGGCGTCGCAGCCGGATAGCTGAATGCCGGAACGCTTCTCCAATACAGCCATCAACAGATTCACACGGTTAAAATCCGTACCCGTGGTCTGTCTTCTCGGAATTCCGAAATTACTGTGGCATACCAGTGCCTGAATTTCTATCAAAATCGGACGGGTTCCCTCCATGGAACAGGCAACCACTGCGCCGCTGGCATCCTTGGGACGTCCGTTCAGCATAAATTCCGAAGGATTTGCGACCTCCACCAGTCCTTCCTCACGCATCTCAAACACGCCAATCTCATTGGTGGATCCAAAACGGTTTTTTACCCCGCGCAAGATACGATAGGAGGCATGTCTGTCGCCCTCAAAGTAAAGCACTGTGTCCACCATATGCTCTAACACTCTGGGACCCGCTACCGTCCCTTCCTTTGTCACATGACCTACAATAAAAATGGAAACGCCAAGCCCTTTCGCTAACTGCAGAAGGATTCCCGTAGATTCTCTTACCTGGGACACACTTCCCGGTGCGGCAGAAACCGCATCATTATACATAGTCTGAATGGAATCAATAACAACCATATCCGGCTTCTTCTCCCTGATTACCTCCGATATGGTATCCAGCGCCGTCTCACATAAAAGAAGCATATTTTCCGAAAAGCTTCCGATACGGTCAGCACGCATCTTAATCTGCACCTGGGATTCCTCACCCGATATGTATAGTACCCTTCGTCCTGCCGCTGCCAGATTACGGCATACCTGCAAAAGCAGTGTTGATTTCCCGATGCCGGGATCTCCGCCTACAAGTATCAGGGAACCCTGCACAATGCCGCCGCCCAGCACTCTGTCAAGTTCATCAATTCCCGTCAGTGTTTTATCCTCTTTCTTAATACTGATTTTCGACAATACGCAAGGCTCCGCTTTTATCGTCTGACGCTTTAGCTGTCCCCCTGCATGTTTCAGTTCCGCCCTATTTACCGTTTCCTCCACAAAACTGTTCCATTCCCTACAGCCTGGGCACTGCCCCATCCATTTGGAGGATTCATATCCACAATGCTGGCAGTAAAATATTGTGGTATTCTTGCCTTTCGCCATTCGCTTATCTCCTCGTTCTACAGTAAAACGCCGGAGAAACTCTCCGGCGTTTCATTGCTTCCAAATCTAAACCTGCTCAACTTTTACCGCTACTTCCCCGGCTCCTGCCAGTTCTACACTCAGGCTGAGCTTACCGCCAAGACCCGTCTTCATCGTACCCATACTTGCGCCGCCAATGAAAACCTCATACTCTGTCTCATCTGTAAGCCCCACGGTAATCTGTGCATCCTCGTCGCCTTCCACAGTAAATTCCACACCCTTTTCATTCTCGATAAAATGAAGTACGCTGGTACCCGGAACGGATTCATACAAGAACATGCCGTTTTTTTCCAGCTTGGTCATCTCGTTATAAGTCTTCACCTTGAGCAAATCGCCTGCATGCTTGAAGTCCTCAACCTTAGCTTTCTGCGTCAGCTTATGATTACCGAAACTGATTGCACCGTCCGCCTCACTACGGAGCAATTCCTCTATCACTGCCATCTGTCTGTCCTCCTGATATTTTGTAATTACAGTATAATATAAATTATACTATTTTTCTACAAATTATTTTATTTTTTCACTGTAAAAATTACCTTGTCATTTTTGTATCCTGCCGACACCTTATCGCCCGGTATTACTTTTTTCATCAGAATCTCCTCGGCAAGCGCATCCTCCACCACAGACTGGATTGCTCTCTTAAGAGGTCTTGCTCCCATCTTGTTATCCGCATATTTCGTTACAAGATGTTCCTTAAGCGCAGGACTGATATTTAACTGAATACCCATCTGATTCTCACATCTCTTATAGAGGTTTGCCGCCAACAGATTTACAATCTGTTTCATATTGTCATTGTTTAGCTGATGGAATACAATAATATCGTCAATACGGTTAATGAATTCCGGCTTAAAGCTTCGCTTCACTTCCTCCATAACATTGGATTTCATCTTTTCATAATCCTTTTTCTCATTATTTTCAGATGCAAATCCCAGATTTTTAGGGTCAACAATCCTTTGTGCACCGGCATTGGAGGTCATAATCAGAATCGTATTCTTAAAGCTTACCTTTCTACCCTTGGAATCTGTAATATGCCCGTCATCAAGCACCTGCAGCAGTATATTAAACACGTCGGGGTGGGCTTTTTCAATTTCATCAAAAAGCACCACAGAATACGGGTTGCGGCGAACCTTCTCACTGAGCTGCCCCCCCTCTTCAAAGCCTACATATCCGGGCGGGGAACCAATCATTTTGGATACGGAATGTCCTTCCATATACTCGGACATATCAACACGTATCATGGCGTCCTCCGATCCGAACATTGCCTCCGCCAGCGCCTTGGAAAGCTCCGTCTTACCCACGCCGGTAGGTCCCAGAAACAGGAAAGAACCAATGGGTCTGTTAGGATCCTTCAATCCTACCCTGCCTCTTCGCATTGCTTTTGCAACGGCAGTTACCGCTTCCTCCTGCCCGATAACCCGCTTGTGTAAAATGGATTCCAGCTTCAGAAGTCTCTCACTTTCCTTTTCCGCCAGCTTCTGTACCGGAATCTTGGTCCACAGCGCTACTACTTCGGCAATCTCATTCTCACCTAACTGATAGCTTAACTGTTCTTCCTGTTCACTCCGGCGCTTCATCATTCTGTCATATTTTTTCACAAGCTCATCCTGATTGCGTTTAATCTCAGCCGCCTGAGTAAACGCCTCCATGCGGATAGAACGTTCAATCTGCAAATCCATCTTCTTAATCTGCTCTAACAGTTCCTTCTGCTTATCCGGCATATCCATTGCTTTCAGTCTGGCGCTTGCCGCAGCCTCGTCAATCAGGTCTATTGCCTTATCCGGCAAGTTTCTGTCATTGATATAACGCCCTGACAGTCTGACAGCAGCTTCTATTGCCTCCTGCGTAATTTTTACCTTGTGATGTTCTTCGTACTTTGTCTTAATTCCCTCCAGAATACGGATAGCTTCCTCCTCGGTAGGCTCCTCCACATTCACCGGCTGAAAACGGCGTTCCAAAGCTGCATCTTTCTCCACATATTTGCGGTACTCCGCAATGGTAGTCGCACCAATCAGCTGTATTTCTCCTCTTGCAAGGGAGGGCTTCAAAATATTAGAGGCGTCAATGGCGCCCTCTGCACCGCCCGCACCGATAATCGTATGAAGCTCATCCAGAAACAGAATCACATTTCCGTCACTTATAACCTCTTTGATAACCTTCTTGATACGCTCTTCAAATTCGCCTCTGTATTTACTGCCTGCCACCATTCCCGATAAATCCAAAGTGAGCACCCGCTTATTCTGCACAGTAAAAGGAACCTTCCCCTCCGCAATGCGAAGCGCAAGTCCTTCCACTACCGCTGTCTTACCCACGCCGGGTTCCCCAATCAGACAGGGATTATTTTTTGTTCTTCTGCTGAGAATCTGAATCACACGTCTGATTTCATCCTCTCTTCCGATGACGGGGTCCAGTTTGCCATCCTTAGCAAGCTTTGTAAGGTCACGGCTATACTGTTCCAGAGTAGACAGTTTTCCTTTCCCGGCTGGTTTTTTTCCCAAATCCTCTTTGTAGAGATTGCCATCCTGCCCAATCGCAATCAGCGTATCCACATAAATCTTCTGTACATTAGCTCCTAATGTATTTAACAGACGAACGGCTACATTTTCTCCCTCTTTAATCAAAGCTAACAAAATATGCTCTGTTCCTGTTTTCTTCTGTCCAAAACGTTCTGCCTGTCTATGCGCTTCTGAAAGCACCTTTTCCGCTCTGGGAGAATATCCCTCGCGTTCTCTTAACGTTACCCCCTTTTCAAAGGCAATTAAGTCCTGAATCATATCTATAACTCTGTCCACATCAACGCCGTTATCTGCAAGCACTTTGGCGGCAACGCCGTTTTTCTCCTTAATCAGTCCCACCAGAATATGCTCTGTTCCCACATATCCCTGTTTCAGGCTTTTGGCACATTTTGCCGCCCATGTCAGCGCGGTCTGCGCATTATCCGTAAATCGTGACTGCATTATTTCAGCCCTCCATACTCTCCATATATTTCATCAATTAACTCATGAATCTCCTCTTTGGAAATATTCTTACATCTGCTCTTGGCAAGTGTCACCTGCAATTCCCGTTTCAGTTCCTCCAATGTACGCATTCTGTCAACGTCAATGGCAATCACCGCACCTTTTCTTCGATCAACCTTGACATATCCCTCCTGCTTCAGCACCGTATATGCCTTATTGACCGTGTGCATGTTAATTCCGATAGTGTCCGCAAGCTGCCGCACACTGGGAAGAGAATCTCCCTCTCTGAACTGGGAAGTGGCTATCCCCATAATAATCTGATTGCGAAGCTGTAAATATAAGGCTTCATCACTGTTAAAATCGATCTCAATTATCATACCCGATAACCTCCTTCCCAAACCGAGTAATTGTTATATTTATGATATAACAGCAAAAAAAGACTGTCAACATAGTATGTGGAAAGTTTATAATAATTTTAGCGTTTCCTAAAAGTAAAAATGCCGGCAGTCTGCCACTGTCAGCATTTTATCACTTTTACTTCTGTCTTATTCGTCTTCGCCGTCCCAGTTTAGAAATTCAAATTCAAACTCATCATCATCCGTCATAAAATTCTTGGACTTCCATCCGGGATTTTGGGCATTATCAGTCTGCCCCGGCTTCTGCTGCACCGCTTTGCGTTCCGACTGGGCGGGTCCGCTCTGTGCGCCTGCTCCAGCGGGTTTTGCTCCGACGGGTTTTGCCCCTGCTGGGCGCGTTCCTCCCTGCGTACCTGCTCCGACAGGTTTTGTCCCTGCCGGGCGCGTTCCTCCCTGCGTACCTGCTCCGACGGGTCTTGCCCCTGCCGGTCTTGCTCCCCCCTGTGCGCCTGCTCCAGCGGGTTTTGTCCCTGCCGGGCGTGTTCCTCTCGGTGCGCCCGCTCCAGCGGGCTTTGCTCCGGCAGGTCTTGCAGTTGTATGCTTTTTCTCTGCACCGACTGTGTGCATTACTCTCTTATCTGATGAAGCCGGTCTGTCGGCAGTGCGTCTTCTCAGGGTTTCTTTTTCAACCTCGGCAAAATAAGCGGAATCTATCATATCCTTAATCTTAAAGATTAAGAGCGTGATTACTCCTGCCATGACAATTGCCAGAATTACCAACAGAATAACCGCAATCTTTTGGTTTCTTACCGTTGCCTGTACATCCGTTAACTCTTCCTGCATAGTAACCAATGTCTGCTGATTATTTTCTACCGTCTCGAAAATATTATTTATTTCATATTTTTCCGCACTGATATTGTCAATCAGATACCAGGTATCGCCTTCCATCTGGGTATCCCACTCCTTCGTCGATGCGGCAGGTTCCTGCGTATCCTCCTCAGAAGGGGTTGTCTCCTCCGTTGCGGGCACCAGCTCTCCCGATAATGTCACATAATCGGAACGGATAAATCCGGTCACTTCAGAGCCGTCAGAAATGAAATTCACCTGATACCATACTCTGCCGTCCGTACCGTTTGCCTGTCCGGTCACGGTAAGCGACAGACCGTTCTGTGCCTGAGCCAGAATCTGGCTCCCCGTCGATGCGTCGGAACGCACGCGCACTGACTGACTGCCCGTCACGGTACCGCTCACAGGTTGTACAGCGGTTACCTCTGTCGTACTTTCATTACCAGTTGCTGCTGAAGAAGAATCATCGTTATTTGCAGTTGTCCCGGAAGATGTCGGCGGAGTGGTTCCATCCGTAATCTCAACTAAATCCGAGCGAATATAACCCAATGTATCCGCGTCTACAAAAACTTCATACCAAACAGTATTATCACTGGCTGTCACCTGCTGATTAATGGTCAGACTGTCGCCGCTTGCTACGCTTCCCACCACTTCGCTGCTTGTATTGGTTTCTTTTCGGATATTAGCGCTTCTTGCGATTACCCTGCCCTGACTCTGTGCATTACTTACGATTGAGAACGGTTCTGCAAAAATTCCAATCGCCAACACCAGTACCAAAGAAGATAATGCTGCCGCGAGCTTCCATCCCCAACTAAATTCTTTCGTTTCTCTCATATGCTTTCCTTTCCTTCTAAACCATACTGCCCAATCAATAAAGCATTTATTTTTGACGCATGAAACGCCGCTGCCCTTCTTCTCCTCCATGCTGCTTGGCATACCCTTTTCCATCTTTTCTGTGCATCTCACGCTGTTCTTCCTCCAGACTGCGATGAACCTTTGTTTCACATTCCGGGCAATATTTTCCGCTGCGGATTTCTTTGCCGCATATCTCGCAATGCAAAAAAGACCTGGAGCCTTCCGCAACCTCTATCCGCGACTCCCGCAGCATCTGCCTGATGATTCGCTGGGACACACCCACTGCCGCTTCCACCTCAGCAGCGGTTGCACCGCGGTGCGCCTCAATATACAGCCTGACTTTTCCATAATCATCATAATCTAAAAATCCGCATTCCTCGCACCGGTATTCCCCCACGCCCTTATAAACCATTACGCCGCCGCACTGCTTACAGGTACGCGGAACGTGATAATAGTTCACTAATCCATCCATTTAGCTGATTCAGCTCCTTTCGGATTTATTTCAAAAAAATTTATGCTTCGTCAATTGCCTTACCGATATCATTCCGCATGTATTTATTATCAAAGGTAACCCATTCTGTCGCGGCATACGCATTTGCTCTCGCTTCCTTCAAATCCTTACCCTTTGCAGTAATGCCAAGGACACGACCTCCGTTGGTAACGATACCCTCATCGGTAAGCCTGGTTCCTGCATGAAAGCAGTAGTAATTCTCTTCCTGTTCAAAGCGCTCCAGCCCTTTGATGACATACCCCTTTTCATAGGATACCGGATAACCGTCGCTGGCAAGCACAACACACACTGCCGCATTATCCTCAAATTCCAAATCAATCGAATCCAGCGTGCCATCGATGCACGCATCAATTACATCCACGATATCATTTTTCATTCTGCACAAAACAACCTGCGCCTCAGGATCACCGAATCTTGCATTGTATTCCAGCACTCTCGGTCCGTTGGGCGTCAGCATCAGTCCGAAGAAAATAACGCCTTTAAATTCTCTTCCTTCTGCCGCCATAGCATCCACAGTTGCCTGATAAATATATTTCTTGCAGAATTCATCCACTTCCTTCGTATAGAACGGACTGGGAGAAAAGGTGCCCATACCGCCGGTATTCAGTCCCTGATCCCCGTCTTTGGCACGTTTGTGATCCTGTGCCGAGGTCATAGTCTTAATGGTTTTCCCATCCACAAAGGACAATACGGAAACCTCACGACCCGTCATATATTCCTCAATAACCATGCGGTTGCCTGCACTTCCAAAGTGCTTATCCAGCATAATTTCCTTTACGCCTGCTTTCGCCTCCTCTAAGGTATTGCAAATCAGAACCCCTTTGCCGAGTGCCAGTCCATCCGCTTTCAGAACAATCGGCATATCGGCAGTTTCCAGATAAGCAAGCGCCTTTTCGGGGTCGTCAAAGGTTTCATATGCAGCCGTGGGAATATTGTATTTCTTCATCAAATCCTTGGAAAATGCCTTGCTTCCCTCCAGAATCGCTGCATTCTTTCTGGGACCGAATGCTCTTAAGCCCGCTGCTTCCAGTTCATCCACCAGACCGCCCACCAGCGGATCGTCCGGCGCCACAAACACCAAATCCACAGCTTTTTCCTTTGCATACGCCACAATTTTCTCAAACTCCATAACGCCGATGGAAGGCTCGCACTCTGCAATCTGCGCAATGCCCGCATTGCCGGGAACACAGTAAAGCTTATCCACTCTTTTGCTCTTTTTCAGGCTGACTGCTATTGCATGTTCTCTGCCGCCGCCGCCTACAATTAAAACTTTCATTTTTCTTTTTCCTCTCCTTACGCCTGACAATTCCGGCTCCTTAACAGGACACTACATATCCCTCTTTGACACAGATTCGTCCGTTTGCAATATCATCGATTGCCTTGGGAAGCAGAATCCACTCCGCCTGCTCCATGACACGGCGCTGTAAAATTTCAGGAGTGTCTCCCTCGCATACCTCGACTGCCTTCTGTGCGATAATAGGACCTTCGTCCATTCCCTCGGTCACAAAATGTACCGTTGCGCCGGTTACTTTTACACCGCGCTCCAGCGCCTTCTCATGCACCTTCAGACCATAATAACCCACACCGCAGAAAGAGGGAATCAGTGACGGATGAATATTGATGATACGATTGCTGTACTTATGTACCATGGCTTGTGGAATTGCCACAAGAAAACCTGCCAGTACAATCAAATCCGGTTCAAACTCATCCACTTTTGCAAGGAGCGCCTCATTAAAAGCAGCTCTGTCGGCAAAATCCTTCGGCGAGACGCATACCGCCGGAATTCCGGCATTTCTCGCTCTCTCAAGACTTTTTACCGTTCTGTTGTTGCTCAGCACGCCGACAAGTCTGGCGTTGGTAATGTTTCCTGCCGCCACTGCATCTATAATCGCCTGTAAATTGGTACCGCCGCCGGATACCAGAACCATAACTCTTAACATAAGGTTACACCCTTCTCTCCCGCTTCACAGTTTCCCACAACATAAGGCGTATCGCCTGCAGCCCTGATTGCTTCCATGGTCTTATCAACATCAGCAGGATCAACGGCGAGAATCATGCCAAGACCCATATTGTAAGTATTATACATCATCTGGTCCGTAATGTTTCCTGTCTTCTGCAGAAGCTTGAAAATAGCGGGAACCTCATAGCTGTCCTTTTTTACTACTGCACGGATGCCGTCAGGAAGCATTCTGGGGATATTCTCATCAAATCCGCCGCCGGTGATATGACTGCATCCCTTAACGGTAACGCCAGCCTCTTTTACGGCTTTCAACGCTTTTACATAAATTCTGGTGGGGGCAAGCAAAGCTTCTCCCAGCGTTTTGCCCAGCTCATCATAGTAAGTATTCAGACTCTCTGCGGTCATCTCGAATACCTTGCGAACCAGCGAAAAACCGTTGGAATGTACACCCGAAGATGCAATGCCAATCAATACGTCGCCGTCTTTGATGTTTTCTCCGGTAATCAAATCCTTTTTATCAACTATGCCTACCGCAAAGCCTGCCAGATCATATTCATCCTCCGGCATAAGTCCCGGATGCTCCGCTGTCTCACCGCCGATTAAAGCGGCGCCGGACTGCTTGCAGCCCTCGGCAACGCCTGCAACGATAGTTGCAATTTTTTCGGGATAATTTTTACCGCATGCAATGTAGTCCAGGAAAAACAAAGGCTCCCCGCCTGCACAGGCAACATCGTTTACACACATTGCCACACAGTCAATACCGATAGTATCATGCTTATCCATCAGAAACGCCAGCTTTACCTTAGTACCGCAGCCATCAGTTCCTGATAACAGAACAGGTTCCTCCATATCCTTGATTGCACGCATGGAAAATGCTCCGGAAAATCCGCCTAAGCCCCCCATTACTTCGGGACGCATGGTTTCCTTCACATACTTTTTCATCAGCTCTACCGACTGATATCCTGCTTCAATATCAACTCCCGCTTTCTTGTAATCCATTTTTTTCTCCTCATTTACTAGTTTACATTTGAACCCGGTTATATTTTACCGGTTGTCATTTGCATGATTACTTTTTCATATCTTCTAAGTATGCCTTGTAGCCAATCTCCTGCAGTTTAGCATCCTTGGCAACTACCTGATCCTTTAATTTCGCACTGTAATCCTTCAATTTCTGCAGCAGTTCAGCATCGGACGCGGCCAGAATCTTAGCTGCCAAAAGCCCCGCGTTTGCACCGCCGTTAATTGCAACGGTAGCAACCGGAATACCGGAAGGCATCTGTACGATGGAATAAAGGGAATCACGTCCTCCCAATGAGGTGGTGTGCATCGGAATACCGATAACAGGCATCGGGAAAATTGCCGCACACATACCGGGAAGATGCGCTGCCATGCCGGCGCCTGCAATAATTACCTTGAAGCCTTTTTTCTCAGCGCTCTTTGCGTATTCAAAAAATACATCCGGTTCTCTGTGCGCACTGATAACAGTCATCTCATAAGGGATGCCCAGCTCTTCCAAAATATCCGCAGCTTTTGCCATCACAGGCATATCGGAATCGCTGCCCATTACAATACCAACCTTCGGCATAGCATTTTTTTCCATAATATCCTCCTTCAATACCATTTGACGGTATTACTCCATTTTTCTACTTCTTAGTTTACTAAAATTAAATAAGGGATGCAATAACTATCTTATATTTTCTTGCTTTTTCTTCTTTTATTGAATTCTACTCAAATGCACGATTCAGTTCCTCCGTTCCGGGAAGAACAAACTTTCCATCTAAGATAACAGGAATTCTTGTCCCGTCAGCACGGACTGCGTTCAGCTCACCCAGCTCATCATAGGGGATGGTAATATCCGTATGACAGTTAAAATATGCTTTTTCAGGCATGGTGTCACGCAGTTTGGAAATCTCATTATCCTTCGCCACAATTTCTTTGCCGTCGGGATTGTATACCCTGACCTCCTCCGCATGGGAGTAGCAGGTATCGCCCACTGCAAAATGGGGGCCCATTTTCTCAGCAATCAGAATCGGGAATTTATCCTCCACGCCGTATTTCCTGGCTGTCACATAAGCTGTGGTATTGGTACCGATTGCGAACTCTCCGAGCGGCAGCGTCCGGTGTCTGAACAAAATATTTTCCTGAATAAAGGCGCGGTTTTCCTCTTCTCTGGCAAAATTATCGCAGGTGTAGTCCTGTATCATACCGTTCTCAAAAGTAATCGCCAGATTCTTATATTCCAGTTCATTCAAATAAACCCGGCTTACATGGAGAATGCCGTTTGTTCCCGCAAGCACAGGGGAAGTAAACACCTCGCCCACAGGAATATTTACATCCGCCACACAGTTTTCAAATATAGTCTCCTTTGACGGGTCATTCAAACGCATCAGTCGTACCTTAAGGTCTGTACGGTTTTCTCCTCGTCCCTTGATTTCACAGTACTGCGCCGTATCCAGGGTGTCGATTATCTTCTGCTGAATCCGCTGATACAAGGTGTAATCCAGCGTATTAATCCGAATCGTTTCCTTAAAAAATTCCTCATAGGTTCCCTGCTGTAAGCTCTCCCGAATCTCGGGAACCGGGAACGCGATAATGGTAAAGCTTCTCTCCTCTTCCAGAATATAGTTTCTCTGAAGCTCTCCCGCCCGTGTGCGGTATTCTACCCAGAGACTGCTCTGCTCCTCGCTAAGCTTTAAGCTCTCAGGCTTGTTCACCGGCTCGAAGCTTTTTTCGCCGAAGGTCTCCACCACCGCAGGACCCGCGTAACCTCTTGCCTCCTCCTTATATTTTTCAAACGCAGTGTGAATCACTTCCAGCTTGCGGTTCACATAGGTTTTATCCAGAAATAACGCCCTGTCGTCCTTGTGGTCATATTCGTACTGTCTGTTGGGTGTGCCGCCATAAAAGCCATTTTTAAACAGGGATGGATTGTAAAGAATACTATATGCCGCCCTGTAGATTACGGGCTGTAAATGCAGTTTGTCAAAATTTTCTATCGCCCGCTTCATCATCCGCTCAAAGCCTAGCTGATAACGGATATCCACGGTCTTTTTCTTTGACAAATCCTTATTTCCCACTTCAAAACCGATGCGATAGCCTTCGGTGTAGGTATCTGCCATGGTATTGATGGTTTCCTGGGGCAGTTCTGCCAGAAAGCGCGCCATCTCCAGTTCGTTTTCCCCCACATATTCGCCATAGGCAAACAGGAATCTTACATCTGTAAGGTCGCTGTTTCGGATAATATCTGCCGCAAAATTATTCTCCGGCACCACAAATCTCCTGATTCGCTCCTCCTCTGCCACGTCCGCGTAGTCGCTGACAAACCAGTAAATAATCTGCCTGATGGATTCCGGGGAAGGAAGCTTTGCATTCTCCCGAAGTTCATACAAAAATGCCGCATAGATTTCCACAAACAGCTCCATGCGGATGACAAGCTCAAACAGGCGTCTCTCAAACACAAAGCCTGTCAGACTGCGCATTTCCGTATAGAGAAAAGAAAGCATGGCACCAAAGTCTGTTCCCAGCCTGTTCACAGCCACAGAAGGATTGGCATAGCTCTCCTCGTAGTGTTCCGGCATAATATCTTCATATAATTTGTGATTCCGCTCCAAAAGTTCTTCAAGGGAAGCTTTCTGCAAACCATCCTGCTCCAAAAAACTGGCAGTATCGTCTATCTGTAACAGGAATTTTGCCACCTCTGTAAAATAATCCGCCAAAGATTCTCCGCCCAATCCTTCCAGTCTTTCCGTAGGAATCTCTTTAATTCGTCCCAATGCAAGCGCATACCGCTCTCTTAAAACCTCTGCATCCATATGCTTTATAACCTTTCTTTATTTATATCTATTTATTATTTATACCTGTTTATCATTTATGTCTATTCATCTGTTCTGATTTTCCATGCGGCATACATCAAAGTGCAGTCCCAAGATAAAGCATCAGACTTATGCTTCCCAGCGCAATCAGATTTAAAATTACTCCAAGCCACGGAAACAGCCTGTAATATTCCTTATCACGCACTGTCACGATACCGAGAACAAGCCCCGCCAGTGAAAAGATTGCCGCCAGAAGTCCCGTGACGCCGTATCCTACCGTTGCCTCTCCGTCACGCAGGTATGTAAGATACACTACGATTCCCAGAGATACTGTACTTATAATCCCCAAAATAGTAGACATAATCGCTCTTTGAGAATGTTTTTTGTTGGTAAAAATATAATTTCTTCTCGCCATATTTCCTTTTCCTAAAACTCTAAAAGGGCACTCCCTTCCGGAAATGCCCGCCTTTCGCATACATTGATATTTTTAGAATAAAATTTTGGATTTTCCCGCAATCAGCTTCGCTCCGCTGATAATCAGAAGCACCCCTGCTGCAACTCCTGCAGCGATTGAAACAATACCAAGTACAATATTCATGGAACCTGCACCCTTCATGGTTTTATATACTTTTTCTTCCATGTCTGCTCCTTCCTGCCTGCATTTAAAAAACAAGTCCGGTTGTTTTAACTGCTTTCTCATAAAAAAGATTTGAAACGCTTATGCGCCATAGGTTTCATAATATTTATCAATTGCGGTTTTCAGGGTATCATCAATATAAACCTGTCCTTTGTAGGGCTTGTTGTACAGATGTGCAATCACATCCTCCATGGTTACGATGGCGTTTGCATCAAATCCGTATTTTTCCTTAATCTCAGCCAGCGCGCTTATCTTGCCGCCCAATCCCTTTTCCATGCGGTTTAGGGATACCATCAGTCCTTTAATTTCCACATCTGCCTGGGATTTTAAAATCGGGAAGGTCTCTTCGATGGATTTGCCGGAGGTGGTTACATCCTCAATGATGACCACGCGGTCTCCGTCCTTTAGCTTGCTTCCCAAAAGGATTCCCACATCCCCGTGGTCTTTTACCTCCTTACGGTTGGAGCAGTAACGTATCTCCTTGCCGTAAAGCTCGCTGTATGCGATGGTTGTGGCAACGCTTAAGGGAATACCCTTGTAAGCAGGTCCAAACAGTACGTCAAAGTCATCGCCGTAGTTGTCATGGATTGCCTTGGCGTAATACTCACCTAATTTTTTCAGTTGTGCACCGGTCACATAAGCACCTGCATTCATAAAAAACGGAGACTTACGTCCACTCTTTAAAGTAAATTCGCCAAATTTCAAAACCTGACAGTCCACCATAAATTCTATAAATTCCTGCTTGTAAGCTTCCATATTTCTTAAAAACCTCCTATTTTCAAAGGCTTCAAAGGGAATCTTTGCTTCCCTTGCCTTTATACTGTTGTTATTAAATGGTCTACAACACCATTTTGCACGTTGACTACGAGCATGCTCGTACTCTCATCCCACACCTTCCATCAACCTCATCGCCTCAAACAATGTATCATCTGTTACATGACAATACAAGTCCAGTTTCTTTTGTATGTTTCGGACACAGGCTCTTATACCTTCCTGTACGATAAACTGTTGTGTCGGAAAAAGCTCCGTCTCTTTGACAGTAAGTACACGATGTTCAAGTTCTTTTTGAATCCTTCTGTAATGACCTGCATACGTTTCCTTCGTGGAGTTTCTGCAGTTCTTCTTACAAGTATTCATCCAGACCTCATACCACTCATCCAGAGTCATTTCCTTGCTTATGACGTTAAGCATGTTTTCGTCTTCATACTGCTCTATTCTTAACTGATGTCGAATCTCATTCAGCGTTTTTGCATAAATCGTCTCTCTTTTACCAAAGCGATTCACAAAACGTGCCTGATACAGACATCCTTCCTCTGTGAAATTCCTTTTCCTAATTCTTTACCATAAAGGGATTTCCCCATTTGTGCCTCCTTTCCAGGCTGTAGCATAGAAAAGGAAACATCAAATATCTCATCTATACTACCATAAAACCTTGAATTTTTCAACCATTTCAGCGTGATCGTTTGTGTCAAGTAAACGTTGGCAACTTTCTATTTGTTTTTCTCAATGATATTTGCCCTGATTTTTTGTACACCAAATAAACCTTACATGGCTTCATTTATTTTTATTAACAAAAAGCTCTCTTGAATGCTTTTCTTGATGCTGTCTGCATTGCTTCCAGAAGTGGCATGTGTGCGTTTACCATATCTACATACGGATTTCCCTTTCCGTCCTTCTTTGGTGCCTTGGCAGCACTTAAAGTCTCTACGATTTCCTGCATCCGGATCGTGAATATCAGACCATTGTTATACAGGTATTTATATAATTCTCTGGCATTTTTGCTTCTCTTATCCTTTTCATCCGGACTTTCCACGCTTGTTGCGTATACTTCCACTCTATAAGCTGTTTCTAATCTTTCTTTATCGAATACTTTTCTCTAAATGCTTCATAATCCGCTTTTGCAATTTTATACTGCTCCCCAGCTTGTTCCTTGCTCATGGAATACTCTGAATCCTGTGCCTCACCTTGCAGCGCATCTGAAATAATCCTCCTCAGGTACTCCTTCTGATCATAATTCGCCATAACAAGCGAATCCCTCACATACATAGGATTATTCCGTAGCAACGCCACTTGGAAATCTACACCTTTCCCCTTTAGATAATGCCACAGAAATGTGATACAGGTTCTGGTATTTCCTTCTCTGAAAGGATGGATACTCCATAATGCCAACAAAAAATCAGAAACCACATTACCCTTTTTCGTAGTCTTCATCCAATCAATATCTGCATATTCTTGCAACAATTTCTTTAAGCGGTTCTCAATCTCATGGTAGTCTGCATACTCTGCGGAACCACCGGACAAAACGCGCTCACTCTTGTACAAGTTCTCTTTTCGGAATGTTCCTGCCCATTCATAGATATCCCCAAATAAATACTTATGAATGTTCACTATATGCTCCACATCATAAGTATAGGCAATCCTTGTAGGCTTCACATCCAAACCTAACAGCTTCACAAATACTTTCTGTATTTCAAATTTTTCTAAAAGTTCCTTTTCACGAATGTTATATTTATTGATAAGAACATCGCTGTCCGGATAATAATTTCTTCCACCGCTCATATTTTACGCCCTCAAATACTCAAATCTATCAATTCTGACTTCCATCTCTTCCAATGTTATTTTGCCAAAGATATAAGAATCCAAAACCTCCAAAAACAATTCATCCGGACCATTGGTAGCACTTAGCATAATAGCCATAGCATTTTCTACGCTCTTTCTTCTTGCTTCACATGCTTCTACATAGCTCTGACTAATAAGCATCCCTTTATACTGTAAAATAGTTCTCATCATATTGATAACGTATGCCGGAGGATTTCTTCTTTCCTGTTCCCAGTCCTTCAAAGTCGCAACCGGAACATCAAACATTTTCGCAAATTTACTCTGACTTAATCCTGTTTGCAAACGCAATTCTCTTACTTCCATGATAATTACCTCCACTCAGTTCTCTCTCTATAGTATACGGCATTGCCTACCATTATGCAAGGTGTTTCATGATTTCTGCCATTTCGAAAAATTCACAATCTATTAGAAAAAGCAAATACTTTGTGCGTTTTTCAAAATACAAGGCACTAAAACAACGACAAACTACCTAAAATCTCTTTTCACCGCCGCTTTCGAAACTTCAATTTTTTCTATTTTTGAAAATCCATGCACCTGCATCCACAAGTATATGGTGTTCTAACTACCAAAGTTGATTCTTTTACTTGATTGATTTTCTCATTCTGCTTATAATTCATTTGTGGGTGTCTCCTTTGAACAATGATTTTTATTAACCGCCAAGTTAACAATCATTATTCTATGGTAGGCACTCATTTTTTGCAAGGTAAATATATCAAACAGAAACATTTCTTCTTAGAACAAACATCAAAAAAGGAGCCACTATGTAGCTCCAATGGGAATTGCAGGACTTGAACCTGCGGCTATCTTCATGTCATATTAGTTTTTCTTTCTCGGTCTGTTCTTGCATATTTTTGTACAAATTCCCAGAAACGCCAGTACCCACCATAATGCCTTTTACAGTTGTTATTATTGTCATAATTGTACCTCCTGATATTATGAATCTAAATTGCCATCCACTTTTAATTTTATGAGAATACATGACAGAACAACACGCCAAAATTCCAACTAATATTGCAAACCATGACTAATTAAATTATATCCTAATTCCAAGTTGTCGCATCATATAATACAAGTTATGTACGTTTACCCCAAAATTAGCTGCCACATCCGGAATTTTTACCTTTCCACTTTTATTCTTTGAATTCAACGGACCTGCTGATTGTTCAAAAGTAATTAACGTATATCCTTTGGCTACTGCTGCCGCAATAAGCCAAGAATCTGCCACATCATTTTTTGCCCAGCTGTCCAATCCTTTTTCATTGTAAAAGCCACATTGGTGAATATATTGCATAACCTCCGCATATTTAGGAATAATCTCTGGATCAACATGATTACAAACTTGAAAATCGCCTTGCTTCTCTTTTACCCATTTCTGCAAATCATCTTGTCCTTTGTCAATCTCATTCTTGACCATATCTAACAAAATCACATTCCCATCTTTTATTTTCTCTCCAAAAATTTCCCAAAAAGTCGGCAACAAATCATATGCATAATATAATCTTGCGGCTGCCATTAAGGTATTTGCATCAATCAAAAATTTTTCAGGTGATTTTACCATAAAACACCTCCAAGTCCACTCGCAACTTCTGAAAATGTTTTACTGGTAGTGTTTGTCAAACGATATGCCTCCGTATAAGAAGTTCTTCCGCTATTCACACTTTCACACAATGCTCTTACAAAGACTCCATCCAATTTACTACGTGCAACCTTGTAATAATCTCCTCCGGAACTCTTTTCTTGTTTATATTCAATGTACGCCTGAATTGCATCAGTTACTACTTGTTCATAAACTATTTTATCAATCTTTTTGTTATCTAAAGCTCTTCTTGCGAGCACGCTTTCACTACAACGGAAGTACTTAGCCAATTCCCTTATTTTAATATATACATCCTCGTTTTGCGTTCTTTTCCAATGTTCAAGAAAGATTTGTTTCGGAACGATTATCTCTCCTGCCACTGCATTGCATATAACTTCTACTGTTTTCACCTTCTCGGTAGAATATCTTCTGTTGTTGTATAAATCATTTTCACCAATCCAAATATGAACGGTTTCGTGTAATAAGGAAAACAAACGTCCCGCCAAGGAATCCGCACCATTAATAAAAATAAGTGGTGCCCACTCATTTACCATTGCAAATGCCCTAAACTCGTTAATATCTAAAGCACGATGTGTGTTCTTTCCTACAATACCACTCATCATAACAATTACGCCACAATCTTCCAAAAGACCTCTTACCTTATTGAAAGCCTCGGACGGATTTCCGCATTCTCTATACCATTCTATACTTAACCCTAAATCTTTTCGAACACTATCTGCAATTGCTGCTATATCGGTTGCGCCATTCAAACTATTTACAACGTAGCTTGTATTATAGTTCATTTCTTTTCGATAATCTACCATCCAGTCTTGAATAGCTTCCATTTCATGAATAATATCAATCAAATTCCTACTCGGATTTGCCAATTCAATGCTGTCCAATGTCCTATATTCCAATAATCCAATTTTTTCAACTGGTGGCGTCTGCAAAAAGAAATAACCTAACGGGATATGGGACTTTTTACTAAAATCTTCAATCTGACTGAAAGTAGGACTCTTTGTACCATCTAGCCAATGCTGAATACTTTCCATCAACTTCACGCCAAGTTTTTCTTCACTTGTTTGGCTAAGAGCCCAATTAATTATCGCGGGCTGTATATTCACATTCACTGTTGGCATTGTGACTCCTCCTTTCATTATTGATGGTAATATTATAGCAAAAAAAATTAAAAGTACCACAATTTTAACTGAGTTTTTTACAGAATTGGCACACTCACAACTTCAATATTATACTTTTCGCTTACCTTTTTCTCATATATAGCAGATGTAGAAAAAAACTTAGAGTTGGCAAATTTAGGAATTCTTGCCCTTTCACTCAAACCTCCATCCACAGGAACATATCCATATTGGGACATAACAAATTTCATCATCCTTCCCACGTTTTGACGATGTACCGCATTCTGATTTTTTCCGTTATGATGTAATGGTGACATTTTTGAATTTGCAAATTTAATCTCTAATTCTTCTACAATTGGTGTTATTGCCGGTATCCCCATCTCAGACGCAACTATCATTTTATTAACGATTGGTGCTGATGAGAGAAAATCCATAATTGCCCTAGTATCACTGTTATCAATACTGCTACCTACAAAATAATCGTCCGTAATACTCATATGTAATCCTCCGTTTTACTGTGCATATTGTTCAGTTAATATCAAGTGCTTTTTTATGATTTTTTTCAAAATCAACACTCCATATATACTTTTTACTATAAACACTTAAAAAACCCATGTCCCCGCCTCCTGGCAAGCACATGGGTCTCTACACCATTTCAATATGATATTTGACGTCTCCGTCCCCAAATCAGCTACAATCCACTACACCATTTACTACACCATTTCAGTGCGAAATTACACCAATTTGCAATAAATTACGATACTTCTGTCTTTTCTTCAAAAGCCTGCAACCCCTTGAAAATACCGGATTCTTCGGCATTTTAGGAAGTCTGGAAATCAAGCAAGCATAAACTCGATAAATTCCTGCTTGTACTGTTCCATACCTGCACATCCTCCTGTTTTCAAGGCTTTTCCCTGTATCTTCTGTAATCTTTTCCTAGTCTAACACAGAAACGGGATTTTTTCAATGAGTTTCGGAAAATGCAGTTCTGTCAATAACTTTTTTCTAAAAAACCAGACGCCGCCCCTGCGCAGGGACGGCGCCTGATTTTTTTGCCGGATATTTACATCATGCCGCCCATGCCGCCGCCTGCGGGCATTGCGGGTGTTTCTTCTTTAATATTTGCAACAACGCTCTCGGTAGTAAGCAGAGTGCTTGCTACACTGGTTGCATTCTGCAATGCGCTTCTGGTAACCTTTGCAGGGTCAAGAATACCTGCGGTAACCATATCCACATACTCTTCCTTCAGTGCGTCGAAACCAACGCCGATTTCAGATTCACGAACCTTATTGATGATAACGCTTCCTTCCAGACCTGCATTAGCTGCAATATGGAACAACGGAGCTTCCAGTGCCTTCAGAACAATATTGGCACCAGTCTTCTCGTCGCCTTCCATTGTATCAGCCAGCTTTGCAACTTCCTTAGAAGCATGAATATATGCGGAACCACCGCCGCAGATAATGCCTTCCTCCACTGCCGCTTTCGTTGCTGCAAGAGCGTCCTCAAGACGAAGTTTCGCTTCCTTCATCTCAGTCTCGGTAGCGGCGCCAACACGGATTACAGCTACACCGCCTGCCAGTTTAGCAAGTCTTTCCTGTAATTTCTCTTTATCAAAATCAGAGGTAGTCTCTTCAATCTGCTTCTTAATCTGTGCAATTCTGGACTGAATGGCTTCCTTATCGCCTTCACCGTCAACAATAACCGTGTTCTCTTTCTGAACCTTAACGGATTTTGCACGACCAAGCATGCTCATATCGGTATCCTTCAACTCATAACCAAGCTCGGAGCTGATTACGGTACCGCCGGTCAGAATTGCAATATCCTCAAGCATTGCCTTTCTTCTGTCACCATAGCCGGGAGCCTTCACAGCTACAACATTGAACGTACCACGCAGCTTATTTACAATCAAAGTGGTGAGTGCTTCACCTTCCACATCCTCAGCGATGATAAGAAGCTTTGCACCGGACTGTACAATCTGCTCCAACAGAGGAAGAATCTCCTGAATGTTGGAAATCTTTTTATCGGTAATCAGGATATAAGGATTGTCAAGAGTTGCTTCCATCTTATCCATATCGGTTGCCATATATGCAGAGATATAACCTCTGTCAAACTGCATACCTTCTACTAAATCCAGCTCAGTCTGCATCGTCTTGGATTCTTCGATGGTGATAACGCCGTCTCCACTCACCTTTTCCATAGCATCTGCAACCAACTGTCCTACCTCTTCGTCTCCTGCGGAGATTGCAGCTACTCTTGCAATATGATTCTTGCCGTTTACCTTCTGGCTCATCTTTGCAATTGCATCTACTGCGCAATCAGTAGCTTTCTTCATACCTTTTCTCAAGATAATAGGGTTAGCGCCTGCTGCCAGGTTCTTCATACCGGCATTAATCATTGCCTGTGCAAGAACGGTAGCTGTGGTAGTACCATCGCCTGCTACATCGTTGGTCTTGGTTGCAACTTCCTTTACAAGCTGTGCGCCCATGTTCTCAAAGGCATCTTCCAGCTCGATTTCCTTTGCAATGGTAACACCGTCGTTGGTGATAAGGGGTGCACCGAAGGATTTATCCAAAACTACGTTTCTTCCTTTGGGTCCTAACGTTACTCTTACGGTGTCTGCCAACTGGTTCACACCGGATTCTAATGCTGCACGGGCTTCTGCTCCGTATTTAATCTCTTTTGCCATTGTTTATGCCTCCTAAATATTCATATTTTTATGCTGCACACTCTGCTTCCATTTCGTAGTGCCATTCATAAGTCGTCTGCTTTGCAGCCGCCTTATCCTTCCACACGCTACTCTTATTTCGTAGTGCCATTCATAAGCCGTCTGCTTTGCAGCCGCCTTATTTCATGCCGGACTTTCGTCCCCGGCATTGCCATTGCGAAGAAACGCCTGCGTTTCTTCTAACAACTTAGAAACATCTTAGACATAGTACTTTCATGTCTTAGATGTTCTTAGTTGTTTATAATAGCCAGTATGTCGTTTTGTTTTACGATGATGTATTCATCCTCATCCATCTTTACTTCAGTTCCTGCGTATTTGGAAAAGATTACGTTGTCCCCAACCTTTACTTCCATCTTAATTTCCCTGCCGTCTACCACTCCGCCGGGACCTACTGCAATTACCTCTGCCTGCTGGGGTTTCTCTTTGTTCTGACCGGGAAGAACAATACCGGATTTCGTCGTCTCCTCTGCGACTAACTGCTTTAATACTACTCTGTCACCTAACGGTACTAATTTCATATTTGATTCCTCCTTAATTTTACTGTCTCATTCTTTTGTTAGCACTCGTTTTCTTCGAGTGCTAATCACTAAAACATATATTAGTTTCATATGCAGGTCTTTGCAAACAAATTCTCGTCCGTTTATGAAATGTATTCTTTTATTTTCTTTTGTTTTCTCTTTTTTTCTCCTGTTTTCTTATTCAAAGGTCTGAAAACAGATTTAATATTTACTTTATAAAATTTTCTTTATTTTTTATTCCGCCAGAAAGAAATTCCGGAATATATGCAGGATATTGTCATAAAGATATAACCCCTAATCAAATCTCCCCCAAAATCTGACCATCCGGAATATAGATATGTGGCGGAAATAATGATTATTACGCAAAAAAAGAATATCCTCTCCTCATAGGTTTGTCATTTATTTGACATACCCACATTTATTAAGACCTATCTTTCCCGTCGGCACAATCGGATAGGGGAGATTTGACCCTCCCCTTCCACACCACGTAGCGTACCGTTCGGTACTACGCGGTTCAATAGTTT
>CALWSL010000026.1 GCA_944384205.1 uncultured Acetatifactor sp.
ATCGTTGTCCATGAAGCGGTCAAGGGCGAGGACGGAAGCCGGGAACAGGAGGTAGAAATCTTCTACCGCTTTATCGGCAAAATTGATTGAATGACACCAATATCTTTAACTATGTGAAACCGGGAACGGGATGCCTGAAATATCCTCCGTCATGCCGTTGTGTCAAATTCTGCAAATTAATGTGAATGAGCTTTTATCAGGCGAGCGTTTACCTGAACATGACTATTCCAGAAAGGCGGAGGAAAATATCATGAATCTTATTCAGGAAACAGAACAAACAAAAAAGAAAAACAGAAATTCTTTATGTATTATTATTGTGACCGTACTGACTGTGATATTAGGTACAGGCTATTTTATTTTATCAAATGCCGGTCTCAAGGCAGGCGCCATGTTTTTTGATGCCACTACTTTACTGATTCTGGCTGTGGTTACCATTCTGTTTTTGGCGGGAACCGGATTGCTAAGACCGTTTTTACAAGCTTTTTTAATTGTCATTGGAAGAAAACAGGACGCGGCGGAATCCGAAATCGTAAGGGCTGATGCGGCTGTCTGGCTGGCGGGCAATACCTTTCTTTTCACAGGAATTTTGCAAAGTATCATCGGGTTTATTACGATAGCGTTTGATAATATAGGCAGCGCTCTTCCGGCAGAAAGCCTGGGAGCGCCGCTATGGGCGGCATCGTTTGGCATTTTGTATGGGGTTATTGGTTTTCTTTTATTGTTACCGATTAAGGCGAAGCTCCAGGCAATGAAATCTGACCATTAAAAATCCACATACAAATATGCGCCTTGCGGCGCACGTACAAAAAAGGAATCAGGCATACACCACCTGATTCCCTTTTTGCAGTTCTCTTTTATTTTGCAAGCTTTAACAATCCAACCAGAGACACCGCTGATATAACCGCTCCCACTGCTGTCATAACCGCAATTGCCGCCACGGAAGTAACCCCGCTGCATACCGTGGGAATCACCGTTCCAAAAATATTAAGTACCATATGCAATAAAATACTTGCTGTCAATGACTCTGTTTTCAGTGCAACCACAGCCAGAATTACTCCCAGCAGTGTTGCATAACATATCCAAAGAATCTGTCCGTGCGCCAAGCCGAATAACAGAGAGGATATGAGAACCGCCCATACAGCAGGCATTGCCTTTTTCAATCGGGTAAGCATCAATCCTCTGATTACCACTTCTTCTACAACAGGCGCCACAATCATGTTGGAAATCACCATGATAATCACGGATTCTCCCACCAAATACTGTGACTGTTCCGCATATGCTTCCACCCAGCTTTCCGGCAGCAGACTGATGCCCGCAGATATTGTCATCGCCAGGGCAATTCCCAAAACAATAATATAAGCCGCCTGCTTTCCCGATATCTTTGCAATATTTACCTCACGGGTCAGTTTCTTTTTCCTTATCAGGAAGAAAATCCACAAAACAAAGAGTGTCAGACAGCCGGATATAATGGTAATCATGTTAGACTGCTGCAGCACATACAGCGTCATTTCCTCCGCCAGCGCAAGCGTATCAAATCCTTCCCCGCCAGCAGCCATTTTCATACCTGCCACAAAACTATAAACAAACATATATGCAAACATTACGGCAAACTGCATTCCTAAAAATAATATATAATAACAAATTGCCTTTCCAAACTGCTTTAAAAAATGTTTCATTCCCTTCATCCTCCATTTCTTTTTCTACTGCATTGCCTTGCGCAAGCCGGTACCGCATGCCGACGGCGACATTGACTTCCTATAGACCAGCCTTCTCATTACACACGACAGGAACACTCCCGCCGAAATCAACACCAGACTGATTCCTGCGGTCCAAGCCATATGGAAAGTAATCTGCATCAGATTCAAAAATACCATCCCGCCTCCATAAACGGCAAAAAACACAATAAAGAACAAAACCATACTCTGCCAATAATATTTATAACATGCCCCAAAACAGATAAACACCGCTGTGATTCCCATACTTCCGAGAACGATCCATTCCATAATATCCTGTGCCTGCTCCGGTGCGTTATTCACTCTGACAACTGCCACAATCATTAACAGAAGATATCCCATCAGACCCGTAATAATATTAATTCCGTCAGCAATGAGAATCTCTATTCCTCTCCTGCGGGGCGAAGCTCCCACAAACCCGGAGTACAGAAGCGAGTACATTACCTGCACCAACATAATGGGACCCAGCATCATATATAGAATGCCCACCATTATAAAACTGTCATCCGCTATACAGCACACCAAAATTCCCGAAAGGTATATTAATATACCGCCAACCAGACACTGTTTTACTCCGTACCCATAACGCATCAGCTTCAATCCTCTTTTAATCTCTGTCATCATAATAACTTTTCCTCGCATTTCTCATAATTATCGTTCTTCCTGCCACCGCAGCAAGAATACAGAGCGCCGCCGCCGGACCGGTTCCCCACGCCGGAATTTCCCATGAGAAGATTGCCGCAAGCACAGCCAGATTGATGATTTCCACCACACTTACAATTACCATCAAAAACACCATACTCGAAAAATATCGTGTCATAACCAGCGCCAGCTCTGTCAGAAAGAAGGAGGTCAGTACACACATTACAAGCCGGACAAACGGCAAATCCGCGCTGTTTTTTGCATAAACCGCCGCCAAAATCATCGTGACTGCCAAAGCTCTTCTCACGGCATCAGCAAAAATGCTTTTTCTCAACACCGTCATGCCCTTAACAGAGGTTTTCAGATATTCCAGCTTATTGGTATCCTTCGATGAAATACCGCCAAAAATAAGGGAATCGAGAAGCAGCTCTATCAGAACAATCCATTCGCAGGTGAAAATGATGCCAAACAGCGACAGGATTCCCTCCAGTTTTCGCCCGACACAGATAAGCACAACAGGATAAATCAGGTAAAGGAGCAGCTTCTCCCAGGTTCGCGGTATAAATACATGATAGCATTTTATCAGTTCTTTCATAATCTCCCCCTATACCCGCAAAGCCGAATATTGCCGCATCACGGCAATGCTGATTTGCGACAGTGTGGGCGTCTCTGCCGCGATGTCAAATCCAGCCAGCTTATCCGCCTGTTCCGCCAGACACAGCCCCTCATAGCCGTAAGAATTCTTCCGAAAACCAAGCAGGAAATCTTTTGCCGCTTCCGCATCCTTTGCTTCACCCTTTACCACAATATACTTCTCCTTAAGCTCTTCCACAAAGCCCTGCTCTACCACTTTTCCCCGCTCCATAATAATGCAGTAGTCTGTCACATTTTCCATGTCCGTAATATTGTGCGTGGAGAAAAATACACTTTTCTCCCCGTTTCCTTCCTCCAGATATTCCCGAATCATGCCGCAGAGCTTATCCCGCATCAACGGATCCAGCGGAGACGCCGGTTCATCCAGGAGAAGCAGCGCGGTGTCTCTGGCAAAAACCGTTGCCAGCATGGTCTTCATCCTCATACCGTCCGAAAGTCCGGAAATCTTCTTGTTGTCCATTGGCAGACCCAGATCCCCGCACAGCTTCTCATACCGGTCCGCGTGGAAGCTGTCAAATAACAGCTCACTGATTTTGGGGATGGACTGCACAATCCACTGGGGCATAAAATAACTGTTGGGACTTGTGTAACCGATGCTCTCCCGAATTACGGTCTCATCCGTCTCTCCGCCAAAATAAACAATCTCTCCCGTATAATCCAGCCGGGTTCCCGCCAGAATATTTATCAGCGTACTTTTTCCAGCGCCGTTCTCTCCGATAAGTGCCGTTGCAAATCCTTTGGGAATCTGCAGCAAAGGAATCTCCAACTGAAATCCCTTAAACTTCTTATAAATATCTTTCATTTGTATCACAGCATCCGTATTCACTTTCCTGCCCTCCATCATTACTTGACTCCTATTCTTTTTCTGTCAGCAGCATTTCCAATATCCGCTTCAGCTCCGTGTCGGAAACTCCGGCAATTCTTGCGGCAGAGATAGCATTCATTAAATGCTCCTCCATCTTGCGCAAATGCTGTTCATGCAGCATTTCGCTGTCCTGAGCATTGACATAATAGCCTTTTCCATGAACAGCCGTCACAAGTCCCTGCTTCTCCAGCTCTTCATATGCCTTCATCGTCGTAATCACACTGATTCTAAGATCCTTTGCCAGACCGCGTATGGACGGTAAATACTCGCCCTGCGCCATCCTGCCCGACAGAATATCCTCCCGAAACTGCATCGCAATCTGCTGATAAATAGGAATATCCGAATTTTGCAAAATTTTCATATGGATACACACCTTTTCTTTTAACTGCATTAACTGTTTATATGTTATATATACACTTTTAACAGATATATGTCAATAGTTTTTTTCTTATAAAAAAAAGAAATCCATGCAACACCTTCGCATCACATGGATTTCTTTTTTTAATTTCCTTATAATGTGCTCCCACACCTACAGCGCGTTGATAGCTGCCATAAGTGCATCTATATCAATGCCGTGCACCATAGCTGCCTCTTCCAGAGTCTCAGCCTGTGCGGAAGGGCATCCTAAGCAGTGCATTCCTGCATCCAGTAAAACAGGGGCTACATCAGGATTGGCATTCAGGATGTCACCGATTGTCATGTCTTTTGTCACTGTGCTCATATGAATCTCCTTTCTGTCGTGAAATAGTTCGATACTAGGATAGCACTTTCCAATTCATCTGACAAGTATTCATATTTGTTAAATGTTTCTAAACCCCAGAAAATATAAGGCTTTGTATAGAAAAAAGTACACTACCCGCCTTGACTGTGAAACTTCTTTTACATATAATGAAGGTAAGGATTAGAACTAAAAAATTTTACTATACTAATTCAAATTTTGATAGGAGGCTATTTCAAATGAGACCAGAATGGAAAGATTTTGTAGGCGGCAAGTGGGACAAAGAAGTCAACGTGCGCGACTTCATCCAGAGAAACTACACTCCCTATGACGGAGACGAGTCCTTCTTAGCTGACGCTACACAGAACACAAAAGATTTGTGGGCACAGGTACTTGAGTTACAGAAGAAAGAGAGAGAAGCAGGCGGTGTTCTTGATATGGATACCAAGGTTGTTTCCACCATCACTTCCCATGGCCCCGGTTACCTTGATAAGAGCAAAGAAACCATTGTAGGTTTCCAGACAGATAAACCTTTCAAACGCTCCTTACAGCCTTACGGCGGTATTCGTATGGCAGAGAAAGCCTGCGCAGACAACGGTTATGAGGTTGACCCTGAAATCAGCGAGTTCTTCTCTACCCACAGAAAGACACATAACGCAGGTTGTTTCGACGCATACAACCCTGAGATGAGAGCTTGCCGTTCTTCCCATATCATCACAGGTCTTCCTGATGCTTATGGACGCGGACGTATCATCGGCGACTACAGACGTGTCGCTCTGTACGGTATCGACAGACTGATTGAGGACAAAGAGGATCAGAAGGCTTCTACCGGACGTGTTATGACTGATGACGTAATCCGTCTTCGCGAAGAGATTTCCGAGCAGATTACTGCTCTGAAGCTGATGAAGGAAATGGCTGCTTCTTATGGCTGCGATATTTCCAAACCCGCTGCTAATGTACAGGAAGCTATCCAGTGGACCTACTTCGGATATCTGTGCGCAGTAAAAGAGCAGAACGGCGCCGCTATGTCCCTTGGACGTACATCCACCTTCCTTGACTGCTATGCTCAGAGAGACCTTGCAAACGGTACTTTCACCGAGGAGCAGATTCAGGAATTTGTTGACCACTTTATTATGAAGTTAAGATGCGTTAAATTCGCCCGTACACCTGAGTACAACCAGATTTTCGCCGGCGACCCCGTATGGGTGACCGAGTCTCTTGGCGGTGTTGGTGTGGACGGCAGACCTATGGTTACTAAGATGAGCTTCCGTTATCTGCATACATTAACCAACTTAGGACCTTCTCCTGAGCCTAACCTGACTGTTCTCTGGTCCACCAGACTTCCTGAGAACTGGAAGAAATACTGTGCAAAGATGTCTATCCAGACCTCTTCCATCCAGTATGAGAACGATGACTTAATGAGAGTAACTCACGGTGATGATTACGGTATCGCCTGCTGCGTATCCTCCATGGTAATCGGTAAGGAAATGCAGTTCTTCGGTGCTCGTGCTAACCTGGCTAAATGTCTGCTTTACGCTTTGAACGGCGGTGTTGATGAAGTTACCAAGAAACAGGTTGGTCCTAAATATCGTCCTGTTGAAGGTGATGTGCTTGATTACGATGATGTTATGAGCAAGTTCATCGATATGATGGAGTGGCAGGCAGATGTTTATGTAAACACCCTGAACATTATTCACTATATGCACGACAAATACTGCTATGAGAGAGCAGAGATGGCTCTTCATGACAGAGATGTTAAGCGTTACTTTGCAACCGGTATTGCAGGTCTGTCCATCGTTGCAGACTCTCTCTCCGCTATCAAGTACGCTAAGGTTGAAGTTATCCGTGATGAAGACGGCGTAATCGTTGACTTCAAGACAACCGGTGATTTCCCTAAATACGGTAACGATGATGATCGTGTTGATGAAATTGCACAGGATATCGTTCACAAATTCATGACCGCGGTAAGAAGACACCACACCTACAGAAACGGTGTTCCTACCACCTCCATCCTGACTATTACCTCTAACGTAACCTATGGTAAAGCTACCGGTAATACACCTGATGGACGTAAGAAGGGACAGCCTTTCGCTCCCGGTGCTAACCCGATGCACGGACGCGATACCCATGGTGCAGTAGCATCCCTGTCTTCCGTATCCAAGCTTCCTTTCAATGATGCGCAGGACGGTATCTCCAATACCTTCACCATCATTCCCGGAGCGCTTGGTAAAGAAGATAAAGTCTTCGCAGGTGATATTGAACTTGATTTAAATAAATAGGTCAGTCTATAACAAATTAAGAAGGGAGAGGATACCAATGGACGAGAAAGCAATGATTGATGATCTTGTAAAGATGCTGGATTCCGGCATGACGAACGGGGTCGGACATGTAAATGTAGACTTTGATGCCACAGAAAAACAATCAAAGAACGTTCAGACAATGGGCTGTACGGATTGTTCCAGAACACCGTTAGCCTGCAGTGTACCCACCCTTGAGCAGGGTTTGGATGATTTTCGGTAACCCATAAACATTAAATTATAATTATAAATAGGAGGAAAAAATTATGGCAGTAAATACAGCACAGGTAGATAACCTTGTTTCTTTATTGGATGGTTATGCAACAAAAGGCGGACACCACCTCAATGTTAACGTATTAAACAGAGATACCTTACTGGATGCTCAGAAACATCCTGAGAACTATCCTCAGCTTACCATCCGTGTATCCGGATACGCTGTTAACTTCATCAAGTTAACTCCCGAGCAGCAGGCAGACGTTATCTCTCGTACCTTCCACGAATCAATCTAATGGAAGTAACGCTGTTCTAAACAGTTACCAAAAGGCTTTGGGATTTTCGGATTCCAAAGCCTTTCAATTTTATACTGCGAGGCGAAAATATTATGAATGCTACAGGCAATTCTTCGTTGAAATCCAGACTTGGCGGTTTGCTGAACACCCAATTCTCCAGTACCATGTTTACCTGGCAGGAAATATTCAAAATGCTGTTTCCGCTGATTTTGGATATGTTTTTTATTAATGTTATCAATATGCTGACCACCTCTATGATTAGCTCCTCCAGTCAGGCATCTGTCGCTGCTGTCAGCATGATTAATCCCATTACCACCCTGATTCTCTGTCTGTTAAATGCGATTGCCGCAGGCGGTACGGTTGTTGTTGCCCAATACAAAGGGCGCGGTGACACGGTACGCATTAATGAGGCTGCAGGACATACTCTTTTAATTACGATGGGCATTTCTCTGGTTATCTGCTCATTGTTAATTGTATTTGCCTCCCCTGTGGTACATTTGCTTTACGGCAATGCGGAGCCTTTGGTCATAACCAAATCCGTGCAATATCTGTCAGGCGTCAGTGTATCACTGATTGTCTTTTCCGTATATTCAGCTATTTTTGCAATCTTCCGTGGATTGGGCGAAACCAAAATTTGTCTGAATCTCACGATTATTATAAATGTGTCCTATTTTATTTTCAGCTTTATCTTTATCAATATTTTAAAGCTGGATATTCTCGGTACTGTTCTTGCATTAATTCTGGCAAGAATTTTAGGCGCCTCCGTTTCGTTCTTTTATTTATTTTTGAAGAAAAAACGGCTGCTGTATCTCAAGCTGAAGGATATCTTCCATTTTGATGCAGGCATCTTCTGTTCCATGCTGAAAATCAGTATTCCCTTTGGCTCGGAGCAGTTATTTTTCTACGGCGGCTCCATCCTGGTACAGAAATATATGGTTGATCTCGGCACCGCCAGTATCGCCGCTAACGCCATTGCCACATCCCTTTTTGGTCTTGCCTATGCCGCGCCTTATGCAGTGGGCAATCTGGCAACTACCGTTATCGGACAGTGTGTAGGCGCCGGAAAACGCGACCTGGCAAGATGGTACGGCAAAAAGCTGATTTACCTGGGCACAGGTCTGGTGATTTTATCGCTGATTGTATTTATTCCCCTGATGCCCTGGCTGCTGAACGCATTCCATCCGGACCCCGATACCGTGCCGCTTATTTTACGTCTGATGTGGATTGCCATCATTCCCATGCCCTTTTTCTGGCCCATGTCCAATATTATGCCGTATACCCTGCGTTCCGCCGGAGATGCAGTATATTCCTCTGTGGTGTCATTAATCACCATGTGGGCAATTCGTGTATTTGCAGGTTATATCGCTGCCATTCCACTGGGCTATGGCGTAGAGGGCGTCTGGGTCTGCATGTCCTTGGAATGGGTCGTTCGTTTCTTCTTTTTCCTTGCCCGTTTCAAGGGAAAAGCATGGCTGAACAAACAAACTATTTAAAGCTACCACTGCTTTCTTGTAATCCAGGGGAAAACAAGCTATACTACATATATAAGAATGAACAAAGAAAAGAGGAAACATATGCAAGGTAGAATTCACTCTCTGGAGAGCTTTGGAACCGTTGACGGTCCCGGTGTACGATTTGTTGTATTTGTGCAGGGCTGCCCGATGCGCTGCGCTTACTGCCACAACCCTGACACCTGGGAAATGAACGCCGGCACTTTGATGGAGCCTGCTGATATTATCGAACAATACGAGAGAAATATCAGTTTTTATAAAGGCGGCGGTATTACGGTGACCGGCGGCGAACCTTTAATGCAGATGGACTTTCTGCTGGATTTATTTACTCAGGCAAAAGCCAAAGGCATTCATACCTGTATCGACACCTCCGGTATTGCCTTCAATCCGGACAATGTGCCTTTGATGGAGAAAATGGACCGTTTGATGGCGCTTACCGATTTGGTGATGCTTGATATCAAGCATATCGACCCCGAAAAGCATAAGGAATTGACGGGACAGCCCAATACAAATATCTTAAAATATGCCGCCTATCTGAATGATAAAAATGTGGATATGTGGATACGCCACGTTATCGTACCGGGCATCACGGACGATGATAAGTATTTGTTCCAGTTGGGCTATTTCATAGGTCAGTTCCACAATTTAAAGGCTTTAGATGCGCTTCCCTATCACACCATGGGCGAAAAGAAATATCAAAGTCTGGGTTTACAGTATAAGCTGTCCGGTGTCCCCGCAATGGATAAGACAATCCTGCTCGATAAGAAGCAGGTTATCCTGAATGGCATCAAAAAAAGACGCGCTGAAATGGCTGACCGGAACGTATAATTAAATGACATTTTTAAGAAATAGGTCTTGTATTCAACTATTATTTATATTAAAATAAATATAGTTATTGAAAATTTTTTATCAACGACTTACTTTGACACACATTTAAGGAGGATTATATTATGGCATTCGTAATCGGCGATTCTTGTGTAGCTTGCGGCGCATGTGAGGCTCAGTGTCCTGTTGGCGCCATCAGCATGGGCGATGGCAAATTTGAAATTGATGCAGATAAATGTATCAGTTGCGGCGCTTGCGCAGGTCAGTGTCCTGTTGGCGCTATCTCAGAGGAATAATAGCGATTGCGAAAAGGCATTCAAAAAAATGAATGCCTTTTCTTTTTCTCTTTTTTCACTTCCTTTTTCAGCTCCTTCTGTTCCTTTGCAGTCTCTTGCGGGAGTGTTGCTTCCTTAAACAGCTTTCTGCTCTTTTTGCGCAGAAGCTCGTCCATTTTCTTATAATATTCCTCACTGCGCTGGTTCTGCCTGCGATCTCTTTCTTCCTCTCTCTCCTCCTGAATACGGAATTGGTAGTCCAGCTCTTTCACTACACTTTCCTTGATTTCACGGCAAAGCTGCTGATTATTTTCCTGTAACGTTTCTCGAATTAACTGCTGCAGAAGCCATTGGAGCCTTCTGGACTTGTCCTCTTTATTTTCCTCTGCCATCTCATTTTTACCTCCATGGCTTTCCACAATATTAATTGCCATACCGGGCGACATTTCCTGAGATACATTTTCATGGAATACAGCTTCCCGGGATACCCCCTCACGAGGTGCGGATTCCTTCGCTGCTTCCGTCTCTTCCTGCTGCGATATCACGTCAAGCTTTCCGTTCTTCAAAATCATCTTAATTGCTTTCAACTGCAAACCCCTTTCTTTCATGCTTTTAATCTGTTTAAACCGTTCCACATCCTCCTTGGTATAATAGCGGTGTCCCAATTCGTTGCGCTTGATAGGCAGGTGCAGTTCTTCCTCCCAGTAACGCAGCACATGATTTTCCACATTGACCTCTTTTGCAGCATCAGAAATTAACATAATATCACTCATTTTTTCCCCTTTCTATACTTTCCGGTGCGTTGAAAAAACAGAATGTGTCCTTTCAGTGCACAAAAAGAGAATGCGGCAATTTCCGGCATTCTCTTTTGTAAGTATCCTGTTATAAAATTTAATAGTTTCTCGGTTTTTCCAAATTGGCAAATTTCGTGTATTCCGGCAGCCACGCCAGCTCTACCGTTCCGATAGGACCGTTTCTCTGTTTGGCAATAATGATTTCGGAGACACCCTTTTTCTCCGTATCATGATTATAATAATCATCGCGATAAATAAACATCACCACATCGGCATCCTGCTCAATCGCTCCCGATTCACGAAGATCGGAAAGCATGGGGCGGTGGTCAGGTCTCTGCTCCACCGCACGGCTTAACTGGGACAGTGCCAGCACCGGCACATTCAGCTCACGGGCTACAGATTTCAAGGAGCGGGAAATATCAGAAATCTCCTGTTGTCTGGAATCAGATCTGCCGCTTCCTGACATCAACTGCAGGTAGTCGATAATGATCATGGACAAGTTGTGTTCCAGCTTGAATTTACGGCATTTTGAGCGAAGCTCTGAAATACTGATACCAGGTGTATCATCTATAATCAACTGGGAGCGTCCGATAACGCCCGCGCTTTCAATCAGTCTCTCCCATTCCTGGTCATTCAACTGTCCGGTACGAAGCTTCTGTGCGTCCACGCTGGATTCCAGCGAGAACATACGGTTTACCAACTGCTCCTTACTCATTTCCAAGCTGAATATGGCAACACATTTATTCTGCTTAAAAGCAACATGTTCCGCTATATTCAATACAAATGCAGTCTTCCCCATAGATGGACGGGCTGCAATCAGCACAAGGTCGGAGGGCTGCATACCCGCAGTACGATAGTCCAGGTCGGTAAATCCGGTAGCAATCCCTGTTACACTGCCCTTATTCTTCGCAGCGGTCTCAATCCTGTCCATCGCGTTCATAACCACCTGTCTGATAGGAACAAAATCGCCGCTATTTTGTTTCTGTATCAGTTGAAATACCCTTTTTTCCGTATCCTCCAGTATGAACTCTAAACTTTCTTTCCCTGCATAGCAGGTGTTTGCAATCTCCTCATTCAATCGGATTAACTTGCGCAGAGTGGATTTTTCCGCCACAATATTCGCATAATACTTAATATTGGCAGAGGTAGGTACTGCGGTAATTAAATCCCTGACAAATTCCAGACTGCTGACCTCAGGAGGCACATCCTTTTCCCGCAGACGGTTCTGTAAAGTAACCAAATCCACAGGATTACCCTGATCATTCAGTTCTATCATGGTCTCAAACAAAACTCCATACTGCCTGTTATAAAAATCCTCACCGGAAATCAGCTCAGACGCCACCACAATGGCTTCCCTGTCCATAATCATCGAACCGATGACCGACTGCTCCGCCTCCACACTATGAGGTAATATTCTTTTTAACACATTTTCTTCCATGGAAGGCATCGTTTTAACCTCCGCTTACGCTTCTACCACCTTAACGGTAAGTTTACCTGTTACCTGAGGATGAAGCTTGATTGCAACCTCATAGGAGCCAAAATTCTTGAGGCTCTCTGCAAGCAGAATTTTCTTCTTGTCAATCTCAATATTGTGCTGTTCCTTACATGCCGCCGCAATCTCCTTAGTGGATACGGAACCGAAAGTCCTGCCGCCCTCGCCCGCTTTGATTTTCACTACCACCTGCTTCGTCTCAAGCTCTGCTGCCAAAGCTTTTGCCGCATCAAGGTTTTCCTGTGCAATCTTCTCTTCATTTGCTTTCTGAAGCTTTAAGTCATTCATGTTCTTTGGGGTCGCCTCTACACCAATCTTTTTCGGCAAAATATAATTTCTGGCGTAACCCTCGCTTACTTCAATGATTTGACCCTTTTTCCCTAACTTTTTTTCGTCCTGCAACAATATAATTTTCATTTATATTTCTCCATTCTCTAACATCGTATCTATTGTTCGTTTCAAAATGCCAATGGCTTCTGCCAGTCCGACGCCCTCCATCTGACACGCCGCGGTATTCATATGACCTCCACCGCCCATCTTTTCCATAATAATCTGCACATTAACCTCATCAATGGAACGGGCGCTCACATAAATCTTGCCCTGATAATCCGTCAGCACAAAGCTTGCTTTGATACCTCTGATATTCAGCAGTTCATTTGCTGCCTGCGCTCCGATTATCGTAGGACTGGGAAGCTCATCAGCGGTACATACGGAAATGGCAAAAAACTGCTTATAGATTTCCGCCTGACTGACCGCATCCGCCTTCGCCTTGTATTCCAGTGCATCCGCACGGAACAGCTTGCGCACCCTGGTCACATCCGCACCGTTGCGGCGGAGGAATGCTGCCGCCTCAAAGGTTCTGACACCTGTCTTGGTCATAAAGTTGTTGGTATCAATCACCATGCCGGAATACATGCAATCCGCTTCTTCCGAACGAATCTTAATATTATCATAAGTATACTGCAAAATTTCGGAAACCATCTCACAGGCTGAGGAAGCATAAGGCTCCACATAGGACAGCGTTGCGTTCTCAATGGTCTCAATCCCCTGTCTGTGATGGTCAAGCACTACCACGGATTTGCAGAAGCGGAGCAGCTCCGGGCACTCTGTAATGGATGGTTTATTTACATCCACCACCACAAGCACGGTATGGCTGCCTGCCAGTTCAATTGCCTCCTGATTGTTAATAATCATATCCTCCTCGTATTCCGGATTATTCCGAAACAAATCCACAAGTGGCTGTACCGAAGAAGTGACATCATTTAAGACGATATTACACTTTCTCTCAAGGGTCTGGGCAATACGGTAAATACCCACTGCCGCGCCAAAGCTGTCCACATCCGCCATGCGGTGCCCCATAACAAGCACTCTGTCCTTGCCGGTAATAATTTCCCGCAGGGCATGAGCCTTCACACGCGCTTTTACACGGGTGTTCTTTTCCATCTGCTGACTCTTGCCGCCATAATAAGTAATACTCTCAGGGGTCTTGATAACCGCCTGATCGCCGCCGCGTCCCAGCGCAAGGTCGATGGCATTGCGGGAAAATTCATAATTCTGCGCATAGGTCAATCCGTCCAGACCGATACCGATACTCATGGTAACTGCCATCTCATTGCCAATGTTTACGGTCTTTACCTCCTCCAACAGGTCAAAGCGGTTTTCCTGCAGTCTGGCAATTGCTTTCTTGCGCAGAATAATCAGATATTTATCCTTCTCCAGCTTCTTGCTGATACCATCAAGGGCGGCGATATATTTGTTGACCTTCCGGTCAATCAGCGCAATCAGCAGAGAACGCCTTACCTCTTCCACACTTTCCAGCGCTTCCTCGTAATTATCCAGATAAATCATTCCCACTGCAAGACTTTGGTCATCCACTTCCTGCAACGCAATGTGCAGAGCCGTTTCATCATAGAGATACACTGCTATCAGATATCCGTTGTAATCCTTTGCATCTATCATATCGCTGTGTTCAGCCATCTCCTTTAAGGAGATTTTTCTGAACTTTGCAACATATTCACAGCCCTCATATTCCAGTTCATACTGCGCCTCATCCACACCGGTGTCGTCGGGGAGACGGTCTCTGGTAATTGTCGGGAACAGGGAAGTAATGGACTTGGAATATCCCTTGTTCTGATGAATCACATTTTCAAATGCAATATTTGTCCAAATAATTCTGCCCGTATCATCCAACAGTGCATATGGCAAGTCCAGATCGCGCAAAAGCTTTCTCTGTATTTGTCCGTACTCGGTGGCGAAACTAATCAGCTCATTCATAATCACGGGCTTGTTGTAAAAATACAAGGTTAATGTAATTACAAAATAAAATACTGCAAAGCAGGCAAGCATAATACCTGCCCGAAAATCAACCAAAAAAATTGCCACATCAACAGCCCAGAGCAAAAAGCCCAGATAGATGCAGAATTGAAGATATGTCTTTATTCGACCTTTTAATTTGATACGATTCTTCATATATAAATACCTCTGTATGGATAAACGCCAAACTATGTAAAGGCAGAACTGCCCACCCCCGGCTTGTCCTGCGAGGCAGCTGCCTTTCTCTTCACTTGACTCTTCACTTGACTCTGCCCTTACCGAACATTATACCAAATATCATAGCACTATGCTACAATTTAATTTGTCAAAAAAGCAAATCTTGTGTAGAATTTCACGGATTTCTTTGGATTAAAATTTATTACCTTTTCATTTCTGCACAATTCCTTTGAAAGTCTTTCCGTTTCGCTCGAAAAAGGTCAATAACCCTTTCGAGCTATTGACCTTTCTTTCACCTTAAATACAATCTGTTCCCATGCTCATTGCATGTCTGAAAATTTTGAAGCATCAAATTAATCCTGAACATAAGGCATCAATGCAATATGACGTGCTCTCTTGATAGCTACCGTCAATGCTCTCTGATGCTTAGCACAGTTGCCGGTGATACGGCGGGGAAGAATTTTCCCTCTCTCAGACACGTATCTCTTTAATTTATTGGTATCTTTGTAATCAATAACATTATCTTTACCACAGAATACACATACCTTTTTTCTTCTGCGGATTCCGCCTTTTTTTCTCATTGGAGAATCGGGTTTCTCTGCTTTATTGTAAGCCATGTCAGTGCCTCCTATCTGAATCAAAACTTAATTAAACGGTAATTCTTCGTCAATTCCGTCAGGAATATTCATGAAACCGTCACCTGCGCCTGAAGGAGCGGAGGTGTTATTTCCGCCTGCGTAACCACCGCCGTTATAACCACCGTTAAATCCACCTTCATTATTGGAAGAAGCATTCTTACTCTCAGCAAATTCGTGTTCCTCTACAACTACTTCTGTAGTGTAAACTCTCACGCCGTCTTTATTGGTATAGCTGCCTGTCTGAATGCGTCCCGTCACAGCAATCTTTGTTCCCTTATGCAGATATCTCTCTGCAAATTCAGCAGTACGTCCAAAAGCAACACAATTAATGAAATCAGCAGTCTGCTCTTCTCCATTATTGTTTCTTGCCTGTCTGCGGTCTACCGCTAATGTATATCTTGCGATTGCCAACGGACTGTCTCCCTGTGAATATCTTACCTCAGGATCCCTGGTTAAACGTCCCATAAGAATTACTTTATTCATACTTCACTTCTCGCTTTCTCTCTATGCCTCGTCCTGTCTAACGCATAAGTATCTGATAACGTTGTCCATAATACGAACACGGCTCTCAATCTCTGCGGGAGCTTTGCTATCAGCCTCAAATCTGATGAAGTAGTAGAAAGCTTCTTTCATTTTCTGAATTTCGTAAGCAAGTTTCTTCTTACCCCATTCATCCACTTCTGTGATGGTACCGCCGAATCTCTCAACCAGAGCCTTGCACTTTTCAACAACTGCTGCTCTTTCATCATCTTCGATTTTAGCGCTAACAACAACGGCTAATTCATACTTATTCATGCTTTGTTACCTCCTTTTGGTCTCTGGCCCATGTCTTTCCACGAGCAAGGAAATTATTATATCACGAGTTAATATATTATCATATAAATCTTAGTTTTTCAATCTTTTTCTTGAATTTCCTTGACATTTTTTTCTAACAGTCTCCGCGCAATCATAATCTGATGCCCGCATCCTAAACATTTCAAACGGAAATCCGCGCCAACCCGCAGAACCTCCCATTCCCTGCTGCCACAGGGATGCTGTTTTTTCAGTCTCAAGATATCTCCGACATTTATCTCCATATACTTTTCCTCCTGTCACAGATTCCCCACAAAAAAGTCCTTTATCACCCCGAAAAACTCCCGTAAAAGGTTATTTGGCAGCATTGCCGGATAAGAACCCGCCGACAATCCCTCTATTTGTAAATACCCCTGTTTCTTTGCAATGGAAAGTGCGCGATACATATGAAAATTATTTGTAACCAGCACTACACTGTCATTCTCTTTATCCAGAAGCTGACTGCTGTAAGCAAGATTCTGACAGGTATTGGCTGATTTATTCTCTGTAAGGATACGTTCCTCCGCAATCCCTTTCTCCATCAAATATCCCTTCATTCCCTCTGCTTCCGCTATAGGCTCATTACTCCCCTGCCCGCCTGACACAATCACAATTGTTTCAGGATTTTGCTCCAAATATGTAATCGCCTTATCAAGGCGCTTCTGCAACACATAACTGGGACCGCTCTGTTTCCACTGGGCGCCAAGCACTATCATGTAGTCTGCGCCCGCTTCTGCTTTCGCCCCAAACTGACTGAGTATCAACCCTTCCACAAGCACCAAAAGCAATAACCCAATGATACTACAGACCACAAAGGCACCCTTCAGCCAAAACGGGATTTTCGCCAGCCACGCAGGATGCACAGCCAATAGGGATAACCCGGCAAACACTGCCGCAATCGCTCCCCATATCAGAAAAAATTTTGTCCCATAACCCATAAAAAGCGCAATGCACGCACAATATAAAAGACATACTATTCCTAATACCGCAAAAATCGTCGCCATCACAGGATGCTTTTTCTCCTTGCCTCGCTGCTCTAAATAAATAACTCTTTTACTTTTTTCCAATGGTATTAAATATTCTTTTCTTCGTTTCATTTGTCAGTTTTTATTATACGATACTTAAAAGGTTTCACTTGTGTTTATCATACCATAAAAATCAAAGGACGCTCAATAGTCTCCACCCTCTACTTTCTTAATATTTTCTTATATTTTTCTCCATTTTCTCTTATTTTCTTTTGAAATTAATTATACAAACATTTCATTATATGATATAACATAATTAAAGATACTTGGGAAAGGACGGAGCAATCATGAATCATTTACAGGAATCCATAGCGGAACTGAAAGAAATCATAGAAAAATATGACAATATTGTCTTTTTTGGTGGCGCCGGTGTATCCACAGAGAGCGGTATCCCCGACTTTAGAAGTGTTGACGGTCTTTATCATCAGCAATATGATTACCCGCCGGAAACAATACTCAGCCACAGCTTTTATCGCTCGAATCCCAAAGAATTTTACCGCTTTTACCGCAATAAAATGTTATTTCCCCACGCTTCGCCCAATGCCGCTCACCGAAAACTTGCAGAACTGGAACAGCGCGGAAAGCTAGGAGCGGTTATCACCCAGAATATTGACGGTCTGCATCAGGCAGCCGGCAGCAAAATAGTATTGGAACTGCACGGCTCGGTCCTTCGCAATTATTGTGAAAACTGTGGAAAATTCCATGACCTGCAATATATTATGGACAGCAGCGATGTTCCTGCCTGCGCGGAATGCGGCGGTCCCATAAAGCCTGATGTGGTGCTTTACGAGGAAGGTCTGGACCCAAACACTTTAAATGCTGCTGTAAATTATATTCGTAATGCCGATGTCCTTATCATCGGCGGAACCTCCCTCGCAGTATATCCTGCCGCCGGACTGATTGATTATTTTCAGGGTGAAAAGCTGGTTGTGATTAACAAAGCGCCTACTCCCAGAGATAAATATGCGGATTTACTGATTCAGGGTCCTATCGGAGAGGTTTTTTCGCAGGTGTAGGCAATTGTTCCACATTATTACACATAGCACACACTTTGGTAATTACTCAGATTTACCGCAAGTCGTCATATGATGATATTATATGATATTATATATCCGAGCAATTCAAATATTCTTCACAACAATTATGCTATGCTGTGTTTCGCATGGCAATGCAGTGCTGTTTTTCTTTGGTGGTGCAACCGGCAAATTTAAGGCAACACAAAAATCGACGATATCTCACACTCTTTTAGGTCTGAGAGATATCGCCGATACTTTATTTTTCTTTCACCATCAAAAAAAGTATTCTCCCCTTTATACCTCTGATACGCGCTATTGTAACATGGAAGTTTTGAAATCGTCAAGGGGAATGGGAAAAAATTATTATATTAATCTTTCGCTAGTACTTAATGGAGGTTACATAAACCAAACAACTCAGGTAGATCTAACTGTTTTAAAATTTTTTTGTGTCTAATCATGTTGTTTAACATCATCGGGTTTTAATTTTTTACACGCATAAAACGCACCTCTTTCGCAATGAAATTTTAGCAGAAGTGTTCGCTCTAACGTCTCTAAATTAATCTCCATGACTAACCTGCTCTACAAGAGACATTTCAATAAATCACTCCATTTGTGCAACATTCCTTATTGGTTGATGTACATGTGGTGATAAACCGTAATGCTCGCCAGCTCCTAATCGTTTTAATTGTACATTTACAGTGAATATTCTTTCCCCTGGCTGTGGATTATAGCCCTTAGAAGAAAATCCTTGTGCCTGATTAGGTTTAGCTACAGAAAAATTACCTCTTCTTCCTGCCCGGAAACTCTCCTTCAGCTTCTCAATCCCTTTACCGGCTCTATAGAACCCCGCACTGGCAAATCCGCCCGTAAGTCCCCCCATTACCGTTTGCAGGGCAAAATCTTTCAGGCTGAATCCTTTCTTCCGGCTCTGGCTTACGCTTTCCGTCTTTGGAGCACTGTACTGATATCCCTTTGCAGAACTATAGCCAATGCTGGACGTAAAAGGACTGACGCTTCCGCATCCCTTCTTAGGGGCACGCAGCATCTCATAGGGTGAAACTGCTCCTCTGGTGATTCCTGACGTGCCCCCGGCACCCACTCCGCTCATCACAGACTGCCGGTTATCGAAAAGGTCGGAAAGATAGTTAATCCCCGAAGCTGCCGCCCCGGCACCAAACCCTCTGGCAAATGCCTCCTTTGCACTGCCCAATGGCTTGGTTCCATAAATAAGGTTACTCACCGCATTTGTCAGACCGCCGGTGACACTCTTCCTTGCGTCCACTTTTCCCGTGCCGATATACTGCTCTGCGGCGCTTCCGGCTGTCCCCGCCGCAAAGTTAGCCGCAAGCGCCATGGGAATTCCCGCCCCCGAAGCAAGCAGACCTCCCTGCACGGCGCCCGTGATTGCACCGTTTACGCCTGTCCCAAGCGCTTTCTTCCAGTCAATCTTCCCCCCGCTCATTGCCTGGGATACGGCTGAGCTGATGAACCCGCCTGCAAAACCGAATGTGCCTCCAAGACCTCCGCCAATCAGAATGTTTGCTATCTCACCTGTCGGGTCTACATAGTCCACAGGGTCATTGTCACAATACCGGTACGGGTTCAGTCCCCTCTTCACCGGGTCCTTCGACAGCATCCTTCCGTTTGCACAGTCGTAAAATCTCGCCTGGGCAAAATACTTATCGATCACAGGGTCATACCTGTAGCTGGTAAAACGCAGGTTTTCTTCCAGTCCGAGAAAGATGTCCGTTCCCGCTTTCAGGCTTCCCCAGATATCACGCTCCGCATACTGCTGCAGTGCCCCCTGTCCGTCAGCCGCAAACAACAGGCTTCCGTAGATATCCGACTGGAAGAAGGTTTTTCCGGAAGACGTACTCTGGCTCAGGCGCTGGTAATCATGCCCGAAGACGGTCCTGATGCTGCCGCCGTCTGTCTCATAAGCCATCAGGTCATTGTTCGTGGCGCTCAGGAAATCAGGCACATACTGCATCTGCCTGCTGCGGAAACCGTCCGCTGCTGCCAGCTTCTGCACATTCTTCACGCACATCCGCAGGGCATTGTAGGTGTAAGCCGTCTCCTCGCCGTTTTCCAGATTCTTTCCCATGACCATCTGACCCGCGGCATCATAAGCGTACTGTCGCATAAGATTATCGCCCCTGCGCTCTTCTGTCAGGTTGCCGCATCTGTCATAACCGAAGCTGTATGTCACACCATCCTCTGCCATGGCAGTCAGTTGGTTCAGGGCATTGTACTGGTATGCCGTTTTTCCGATTCCATTCAGGCTCCTTGTCACCCGGTTCCCCAGCGCATCGTAAGTGTAAGCTTCCACTGTCTCACCGTCCCGGCAGGAGATAAGCTGTCCGATGGCATCGTAAGTATATGCCGCGGTTTTGGTAAACTCCGCCCTGCTTCCGGTCCTCTGGGAACCCGTAATCCGTCCCATACCATCATATGTGAAGCTTTCTTCCATGAATATTTCTGCGGGGTTTTCCACAGATGCCGTTCCGCCAAACCGATATGCCGCCTTCACAGGCTGTCTGTTGGCATTATAGGTATAGAAAGCCGTGCTGCCGGGCTGGGTAAGGGAAATCATGTTGCCCGCTGCGTCATACGTATACTGTGCGGAGATTTCCTCCATGTTTTCTCCGGATACGTCCGTACCTTCCGTCACTTTCAAGAGCCTGTTGTTCCTGTCGTAAGCATAAGCCGCTGCACTGCCGTCAGGATACCGGATGCCTGTGCGATTACCCGCGGCATCATAGGTAAAACCGGTGATACGCCCCATATGATCCGTAACTTTGGTAAGTCTGCCAAGGCTGTCGCGCTCCATGGTTGTGGTACCACTCCAGTCCCGCATCTCTACCAGTTCACCCCGTTTATTATAACGGAACGCTGCCACACGTCCGTCACTGTAGGTCATGGATACCGGCTTGTTGTTCAGGTCGTACGTTACAACTGTCTTTCTCTGCTCCTCGTCCGTGATGGAAATCAGGTTATCATTCCCGTCATAATCATACGCTTTTTCTTCCATCATGGGGGTGATCTCTTTTATCATGCGCCCCTTTTTGTCATACCAGTAAAGCGTAACGCATCTGTATTCTCCTGATTCAGACAGGCATTCCTTGATTTGGTGGTTCATAGCGTCATATTCATACATGACAACATTGCCAAGGGCGTCTTCCGTCCGGACCAGATTGCCGCAGGCGTCATAGGTATAGCGGGTCAGATTGCCTTCCGCATTTTCCACTGTGGCAATGCGCCCATCCGCCGTATAGGTAAAAGCAGTGATATTGCCGAGGGCGTCAGTCACGGACGTCACCTGTCCCAAAAGGTCATAGGTATAAGAAATCCTGCTGCCCAGCGCATCCTCTTTTGTCAACACTTGTCCAAGCGCGTTGTATGTATAAAGAGTGATATTGCCTTCCGCATTCTTTACCGACAGCAGATTCCCCGACGGTGAATAACCGTACTCCGTGGTATTTCCGTTGGCATCGGTCTGAGTAAGCAGTCTGCCTGTACTGTCATAGGTAATGGAAAGGCTGTTCCCCATGGCGTCGGAAACCTGAGTTAACCGTCCCAGGGCATCGTACTGATAACCCGTTACCGCGCCTTCCATGTCCGTCACACGGGAAACTCTGCCGGTGTTGGTATAATCCAGTGTCAGGCATCCCTCATTCCGGTCCGTCACCTTGATTAAACGGTTATTCGCATCATACTCATAAGTCCAGCAGTTCTGATTGGCATCCGTAAAGGAGGTTCTGTTGCCCGCTGCATCATAGGTGCAGGTCCAGGTGTTGCCTTCCTCATCCGTGCTGCCCACCAGTCGGTTCAGGCAGTCATAAGCATAGGTCTTCTCCCCTCCAAGCGGGTTTACTTCACGAATCAGGTTACCGTTACCGTCATAGGAATATTCTGTAATGCCGCCCCTTGCGTCGGTAATGCGGGTCATCTGTCCTCTGCCGTCATAGGTAAAGGCGGTCCCCTGTCCTAACGGGTCTGTGGTCTTAATCAGTCGGTTGTTAGCATCGTACTCGTAGCGGTAAACATGCCCTTCCGCATCCGTTATCCGAACGCAGTTGCCGTTTTTATCATAGACATAGGCTGTCTTTCCGCCATTGGGCGCCGTTTCCTCCGAAAGTCTTCCCATATTGTCATAAGCGTAACCGGTCTTGCGGCTTTCCTTATCGGATGCCACTATCAGGTTGCCATCGCTGTCGTACTGTGCGCTTTCCGTATAACCGTCTGTATCTGTCACAGAGATGATTCGTCCCAGCTTATCATAGGTAAAGCTGGTAATTCCTGCATCTGTCTGAATGGACTTCAGGCGGTTTTCCACATCATAAGTATAGGAAATGACATTGCCGTCTTCGTCCGTCCTCGTCAACAGATTACCTGCCTCGTCATAAGTGTAGCCGACACTGTGAGCCAGTGCATCCGTCTCGCTCAGGACACGCCCCGCCTGATCGTAAACATAACTCTTTTGATGGGATAACTGATCGGTAACAGCAGTAACCTGTCCCATACAATCATAGGTATAGCTTACAGTGCCGCCGGCTGCATCCTTCACCTGAATTAGTTGGTCCGCTCCATCAAAATAGTAGCGTGTCACGCCGCCGTTTTTGTCCGTCAAAGATGTACGGTTGCCGAATGCGTCATAGGTATGGCTTACGCTGTAGCCTAACGGATCCGTCTCTGTAATCAGATTGCCTCTCTCGTCATAGGCGAAACGGTATTCATTGCCAAGACGGTCCGTTGCAAGCGAAACCTGCCCCATCCCGTTGTACTCCAGACGCTGCTTATTACCCATCCTGTCGGTAATTCCGGTACGGCTGCCGTTTTCATTATACTCAAAGATTATCTCGCCGTCCCCATCCTTGATGCCAAGTAAATCACCTGCTGCCGAATACCGGTAGGATATCGTCCGCCCTGCAGGGGATGTGTAGGAGGTCATCCTGCCGATAGCATCATGCGTGTAGAAGCAGATGTTGCCATCCGGTTCCGCTGCCTGCTCCAGATGATTGCTGCTGTCATAGGCATAGGTCCAGACATTCCCGCTCTTGTCCGTAAAGGAAGTCAGATTGTCATTTTCATCATAAGTATAGGAGCTGGTATTCCCCCTTTCGTCCTGCATTTCAATCAGGTTGCCCTGTTCGTCATACCGATACAGGTTTACCGCACCGTCACGGCTCACAACTTTAGAAGGCTGGTTCCTGTCATTATAGGTAACGCTTTCCTCTGTGCCGTCCGGGTAAATCACATGGTTCATTCGTCCATAATCATCATACTCCATTTTTGTCGTATTGCCAAGAGTATCCGTCTGTTCCGTCATCTGACCCTTTTCATTGTAGCTGTTATAAATCGCTTTTCCCGCAAGCACTACACTGATGACATGCCCGGATTTATCATAAGTATATCTTGTGACGTTACCCTGTTCGTCAGTGAAATAAGTTGCATGGTTCTCCTCATCATAGGCAGCATAGCTTCTGCCTCTTCCTGCCGTATGCTGCTCGATGACTCTGCCCTGCACATCATAGGTATTCGTCAGGTAGATCTCGCCGGAGAAATCCGTGATAGTCAACAGATTGCAGGAATCATCATAGGTAAAGGACATTTTCCTTCCATCGGGATTGGTTACGGTGGTCAGTCTGCCATTCTCATAAGCAAAGCTGACTGTATTTCCCATGGCATCTGTCACACTTGCAATACATCCGTCGGCGTAGGTAATATTCATACCTGCTCCATGCCGTCCTTCCATGCGGGCAATCTGTCCCTCATCGTCTGACCGGAAGCGGTATGACACAAGTCCGTTTTCCAGAATCCGATTCAGACAAAGCCTGTTATCGAACACATATTCGGTGCCGTCCAAAGCCTTGACAGAATAGGAGCCATCCTCGTTTTCTTTCATAACATAAGAAGATGCGGTACCGTCCACAGGCTGAAAGCTGCCATCCTCCGCATTTTTGCCAAAGGCGATTACATCGTCATACGGTGTATAAAAATAAGCATATTCCCCATCCATAAACAGCAGGTAGTTCAGGGAATGGGTCCATTTTTTTCCCAATACTCCCTGCCCTGTATCCCTCTGGGAGTCATACATGGTTGTAAAATGCAGTCCGTCCCTTCCGTAATCCTCAAGCCAGGTATAGCTCCAAAGGAATGCACCGGTGAGGGCGTTTATCGGATCATTTCCCGTATAGGTTCTTCTGCCGTCAGGATATGTCCTGCGATTAATGCTCTGTGCAAGACCGCTGGATTTCTGAATGTCGGTTGTCACATATTTTGTCTCGGTATACAAACTGGAACCTTCCGCATTATTAGCTCTTGCACAATAGCTGTGTCGTGTGTTTGGCTTCAGTCCGGCAAATATCTTATAAATCCGCTCCCCCGTAATTCCGCCGCCAGCAGCTCCGTCATAAGCTGCCGCTTTCATCATCCTCATACCGGAGACAGAAAACATGGCCGCCACAGTAGGTTTTACAGAATTCTCCTGCTCTACCAAAGTAATCGTACCGCTTTCTGTTACAGGATAATCTATGTCATCAAACCGGATATCATAATTTTCAGCAGCTTCAACCGGACTCCAGCTTAAGATTACACTGTCCATTGTAGCCAGTGCTGTAATGTCTGACGGCATTGCGGGCCCTGGGCGGAGCGTTTTTATTGTTTTCTTCAGACTGTATACACTATCCACATATTCATTTTTCGCACACACCGTATACTCGTATTCCGTTTCAGGTGTAAGTCCATCAAACACTTTGAAAGTTTCCGTCACATGATAAGTAGCAGTGCCAAAGATAATATCATAGCCGGTGGCTCCGTCCACCTCATCAAAGCTTAATGTTACTGTCCTGGCAGTCGCCTCCGCACGAAGATTTTTTACTGCCTCCAAACGGGTTCTGGTTGTTTGAAGTGCGCAGTAGGCACTCACACCGGCTTCATTCTTTGCACGAACCTGGTAAGTATATTCCGTGTTTGCTTCCAGTCCCTCAATTCTTTTGAGGGAACCAGTCAAAGTATAAGGGATTAAAACATCAAATTTATACTATTATTCTATTTGATTCTTTATCTGATTATCAAATTGCCGTCAAATGTAATGTTTCAAGGCAGTACGTACACAAGCTGAGAAAACGACTATATTCAGAGCTTCAAGAAAAATATTTTAAAAAATAAAGGAAACAGGAGGATGTTTATGAATCATAAAGGAATCATAGAAAAAGGTATTTTATCCATGTTAGGTACATGGGTTAGTAATAAACTGGGAATATTATTGCCGGCGCTGGAATTATTAATCTTATTGATGATAATTGATTATATATCAGGAATGTTGGCTGCAAAGAAAGAAGCGCTTGATAATCCAGATAGCAGTCAATATGGATGGAGTAGCAAGAGAAGTATACTGGGAATCTATAAAAAATTAGGCTATATGCTGACAATTTTAGTTGCCGTTTGCATTGACTATTTAATTTTTATGTTTGCGAAAGAAATAGGAGTAGAGTTTGGTTCCAATACATTTTTCGGATTACTTGTTTCAATATGGTTTATAATTAATGAAATAATATCAATTTTAGAAAATATCGGAAGAATGGGAACTAAACTGCCCGAGTTTTTAAAAAAAGTTTTGGCTGAAATAAGAGACGATTTAGATAATAAGAGTTTGTAAAGCGGCGTTGCATTTTTTGTAGCCGGACATGCCGGCTTATATCTCTTCTACATATACAACGCCACTAATTTCGCTTATTGAACAAAGCAATTCCTCATGCTTCATCTTGGAGGAAAGCCTGACAGTGATAATAACTGTAACACCGGATGCAGACACGCGGTCTGACGGCTCCGTTTCAATATCAATCAGCTTTATATCATTTTCTTTAATAAATGCAATCAAATCACTCATTGCAGACAACTTCTCCAATTCCACACACAAAAGAACCAGTTTTGCAGAAGTTGTAATTCGTCCGTCCAAATTATGCATAATTACCAATGCCAAAAAAATCATTAACGAACCAATAATCGCACCTGAATAAAAGCCAATTCCGATTGCCAGACCAATGCAGGCAGCCGCCCAAAGCCCCGCAGCTGTCGTAAGTCCCTTTACCCGATTATGCCCCGTTACAATAATGGTACCCGCACCCAAAAAACCGATGCCGCTGATAACCTGCGCACCCATTCTGGCAGGATCACCGGTGCCATATTGTTCATATATGTATTGGTTAATCATCATAGCTAATGTTGCTCCCAGACACACCAGCATATAGGTACGGAAACCTGCCGGTCTTTTTTTCCGTTCTCTCTCAACTCCCAAAATTCCGCCACACAAAAGTGCAAGAGACATTTTAATAATAATATCTATAATTTCCTCCATTTGTCCGTATATCATATTCATCTATAACTCCTTCCTACTATCAAGGCAGATTAGGAACTTTCACCTATTAAAAATGCGCACTGTAAGACGCACCTAAAGCAAAAAACCTTGAAAATAAAAATTTTCAAGGTTTTCAAGGCGTGAGCCGGATTTGAACCGGCGATAACGGTGTTGCAGACCGGGGCCTTACCACTTGGCTATCACGCCATATAAATATATATGCAAACATAACCTACAGTATGACTCCAACGGGAATCGAACCCGTGTTACCGCCGTGAAAGGGCGATGTCTTAACCGCTTGACCATGGAGCCGTCTTCTTCCTGCCTTCCGGCGTCCCTCCCGGACGTCTCTCTTCCCGTCCTAACTCCCCGAGTAGGGCTCGAACCTACAACAACTCGGTTAACAGCCGAGTGCTCTACCATTGAGCTATCGAGGAAAACTTCTTTGCTTCCAAAAGCTGTACATAAAATCTCCGCTTCTTTGAAGGTTTTGTACCTTCAAAACCGAACACCAAACCACTTCCCTCTTCCGTTCCATCCGCTCTCTCTTCCCGTCCTCTCGGTT
>CALWSL010000027.1 GCA_944384205.1 uncultured Acetatifactor sp.
TTGGGAGCTTGCTCACAATATCGGCTTTCTTATGTCTGTTATATGGCGAAAGCCATACAGCGAGATGGAGTGAAACGTTTGACACTTGCAGTCCCGGACGTTGTAATTGCTACTATTGGGTATATACATAATAATTTTATAGAAATACTCATTCAAGAATAAAATTACTCTGTTTTCGTTCAAGGAAATGTAAATGATGGGTATCTGTAGAAAATTTACAAAAAATAGTGGGTAATAATTTTGGCAATGGTATTAGAATCTAATGGATTTTTTTTGGAATATAGGTGTTGGTACATTTATCACTTTGATACCATTTGTAGTGATTATCATTGCGGGTACAGATAAGTTTGCCGGGAGGCAAGTCTTTTATTCGCTTTTCTGGATTTTGGATTTGCGTTTCGAGTTTTTGATGTTCAGATAGTATTTGTGTGTAAATAGTAGGAAGCCTCCTTTGTAATATTTCATAGATAAGAATCCCGCTGCTGAACGTACAGCGGGATTTGTGTCTGCTGATATTAATCTTCAATCAGTCGCAATCCGGCAGTATCGGTTACAGGAAGGGAAAAAACAATGGATTTCGCCTTGCTGTTCAGACCGGCATGCTGCATAATAGCCTCCATAATAGCGTTTTTCTGTTCGGTTTTGGTAACAATATAAATAATTTCTTTTTCTGCGGCGAGAGATACACCCATAAATTTTTCGGCAGCCTGTATGCCTGTTCCCTTTGCGTGAATAACGGTTCCGCCATAAGCGCCTGCTCCACGGGCTGCATCCATAATCATTTCTGTATATCCCTGTTCTGCAATGACAACAACTAATTCATGCGTAGTATTTTTCAACGTTGATTCCTCCTCTTTTATATAATCCTGACTTTCTAAAAGAAATTGCAATGTTTTTTTGCCGCCGATGCTGCTCATCGGGGTAATAAAAGCGATACCGCCTCCGGGGGCGTCAATTTTCAGCTTTTTCTCCAACTGTTTTTTAATATGATGCCAGGTGCTTTCCTCCAGAACGGACAGAGTAACCGCCTTTTCTGTTGCGTCTAAGCCCAGATAGTCCAGTATTTCATTTGCTGCCGTACCGAAGCCGAGAGAAAGGAACGAAACATGCAAATCATTATCTTCGTATAATTCCAAATATTTTTTTGCGTCTTTTCTATTTACAATGGTGGTCATTAAATACAAATTACCCATATCAATCCTCCATGCTGCCAATAGCCTGTAAATCGGGCATCAGCACAAATTATAATTCAATAATTTCCATATCGCCATAAGCGTCCAGAGAGGTGCGTTCTGCCTGATATACGGCATTCTTGTGAAGCTTTTTCTCTTTCAGCTTGAAAACCAGTCCCATTATCTGAATGGTAATCAGCGGAGTCATGGCTACCATTGCAACGATTCCGAAAGCATCTGTGATGACGTTTCCGCCTACCGCCTCGCAGGCGCCCATTGCAAAAGATAACAGGAAAGTAGCAGTCATAGGACCGGATGCAACGCCGCCGGAGTCAAAAGCAATCGCCGTAAATATTTTCGGTACAAAAAATGTCAGTATTAATGCAATCAGATATCCTGGAACCAAAAACCAGAGAATCGAAATGCCCGTCAACACACGAATCATAGCGAGACCGACAGATATGGAAACACTGATGGATAAGCTGGTTCCCATAGCTTTGGCGGAGATGGAACCGGAAGTCACTTCTTCTACCTGTTTGTTTAGCACAAATACAGCGGGCTCTGCAGATACGATAAAATAACCCATAATCATACCGATTGGAACGATTATCCAGTTATATGAAAGCCCTGCCATTGTTTGTCCCATATAGTTGCCGGCGGGCATAAAACCTACATTTACGCCTGTTAAGAAAAGTACCAGACCCACATAGGTGTAAATCAGACCGATTCCTATCTTGATTAAAGTTCTCTTATTGATATCTCTTGCAATCAATTGAAATATTCCGAAGAAAAAGACAATCGGGAAAATGGAAATTGCCATTTCTTTTATGTAAGTGGGAAACTCAACGAGAAATAATTCCCATAAATCAACCGTGTTATCAATGATGGGAATAGCATCCGATACAACTTCCATGGAGTCGGGATGATAAATCATTCCCAAAATCAAAACTGCAAGGATAGGTCCGACAGAGCAGTGCGCTACCAGACCAAAGCTGTCGTCCGCAGCATGTTTATCACTTCGGATGGCTGCAATACCAACACCGAAAGCCATGATGAAAGGAACAGTCATAGGACCTGTGGTTACACCGCCGGAATCAAATGCGACAGCAAGAAAATCTTGCGGAACAAAAAGAGTTAATGTGAAAACGATAACATAAAAGAAAACAAGCAAATGCGACAGCGGAATTCCAAACAACATACGAAGGAGGGCAATTACCAAAAATATACCTACACCAAGCGCTACCGCCAGAATCAGCACCATATTCGGAATGGAAGGCACCTGTTCTGCCAACACCTGCAAATCCGGTTCCGATATGGTAATAATAAATCCCATTATAAAACTGACAATGATAATTACAAAAAGATTTTTTGACTTTGTCATGATGGATCCGACGCGCTCACCTATGGGGGTCATAGACAACTCGACGCCTACATTAAAAAGCAGCATTCCCACAATTAACAGAACAGCACCGATTAGAAATGTCAGCAGGATGCTGGGGGGTATTGGTGCAATGGTAAAACACAGTAGCAATACAATTGCCAGAATAGGAAGGACTGCTTTTAAGGTTTCTACTAATTTTTCTTTGAATTTTGATTGAAAAAATTGCAAACTTATCAAACACCTTTCTATATATTATATTCCCAATAAGTATATCATAAACTTTTGCCGCCATTTGTAAAAATTGTGTAAAATTTTTGGAAACTTATGCTGCAAAAAGGGAAGCTTATGTCGCCGAATCTTGTTTTTCCCACATATATATGCTATTTTGAGGCAAAGGAGGGAGAGGCATTTGAAAATAACAATAAATGTAGACGATAAGGCAAATGAAACGGAAATTGCCATCCGCTGCAGGCAGTTGACACAGGATATTGAAAAAATAATAGCTACCCTGCGCATCTTAAATCAGCAGTTGATGGTGACAAGTGAGGGAGAAAATTATCTGCTGGATGTGGCGAAGATTGCCTATATAGAGGCGGTTGAAAGGAAAACCTTTGTATATACGGCGGAAGCGGTGTATGAATCACGACTTCGGCTGTATGAGATGGAAGAGAGATTGTGTGAAAGCGGATTTTTCCGCGTCAGCAAATCCTGTCTGGTGCATTTAAAATTTATCAGATCCCTGAAAAATGATGTACAGAGAAAATTGCGTCTGACTCTGGAAAACGGGGAACAGATTATGGTTTCCAGACAGTATGCGGATGAAATCAAAAGAAGACTGGGGGTAATTTAAATGAAGAAAAAAGATACGGTTTTTGACTATGTTATTTCTATTTTTTTAATTTATGGATTCGTTATTTTATGCCTCTGCCTGTTCTGTGTGCTTTTCGGCGAGGCGGCAAAGGATTATTCCACACTGTTTGCATTGGGCGGACAGGGTTTGACGGTTGATACCCTGCTTCAGTATTTTGTGTTATCCGCCATTATTGCAACACTGAAATTCGTATTGTTCACCGATGGTCTGGTAAAAAATATTCCGTTGGTAATTCGGAGTATTGTTATGTTCGGAGCAGTTATTTTGGTTATTGTTGTCATGGTAATTTTGTTTGACTGGTTTCCGGATGATATGTGGGAGGCATGGTTCAGTTTTTTTGTGTGCTTTCTTGTCTGTGCCGTTGTCAGCGCCATCCTTTCTGCTGTCAAAGAAAAGTATGAGAATAGGAAGCTGGAAGAAGCATTGCGTGAGATGAAGAAAGGAGCGACCTGATGAGCGGAGTGATTGCAGCGAAGGGATTGGGTCATCAGTTTGGGGAAAAGGTCGTATTAAAAGATGTAAAGTTAGAGGTCGGTCAGGGCGAGATATTTGGTCTGCTTGGTCCTTCGGGAGCAGGAAAGACAACATTAATCAATATTTTAACGGGGCAGCTTAGTCCCAAAGACGGAGAAAGTTCTCTTTTGGGAGTGGATTCCCGAAAGCTTACAGGAGCCGATTATGAGAAAATAGGCATTATGATGGACAGCTTCGGTTTGTATGAAGCGGAAAAGCTGTGCGATAACATTGCTTTATTGAACAAGGGGAAAATTGTAGAATATGGTTCGCCTTCGGATATTTGCAGAAGATATTATCATCAAAAGCGAATTAAGATTCGTCTGAAAAGCGGGGAGGATGTGGAACTTGCGTATACAAAAGAAAGCGGCAGACAGATAGAGGAGTATTTCGAAAAGGATGAGATGGAAACCATTCATTCGATGGAACCCGATTTGGAAACCGTATTTATGGAATTGACAGGAGAGGCGTTTGACAGGAAAGCGGAGTAATAATGCCGGGGAATGCGCTGCTGGTAGTGTTGATATTTGCGCTGGCGTACCGGAAGGGGCTTGCATAATAAGAAATATAGTGCTAATATTGGAGCATGCAATTATTTTGATTGCATGTTCTTTTTATATGTATTTGGTTGTTCAACCAGGATATCCCAAGCTTATGAAAACAAAAAGGAGGTACAAATTGAAAAGAAATGTAGAAATTGTACATGATATCGATGGAAAAAGTATTGTTGTGATTCATGATATCAGATTTAAGGGAAGACAGAATATTGAATGGAAGGAGGTTGAAGGTTTTATAAAAGAGTATGTTGGAAGTTGTTATGAAATTACGGAAACTGCTGATAGAATTTACATTGGAAATGATTTTCCGGATGAGTACACAGGTTCCAGGGATACTAAAGGATTAAAGGGGACAAATGCCAAAGCAAAAGCGAATGCGGCACAAGGAATACCGGAGATAATTCAAATAGCGCAAAATAAATTATTTGCGCCAAATTATGAAGAAAAGCATAAGAAGGATGCAAAGTGTGGATGGTATCGTTATGATACAAAATTTGCGATTCCCGTATATGATGAGACAGGCAACATAAGCAGATATAATGTTTTTTCGGCAAGAATGCTTGTAAGACATGCGAAAGATGGAAAATTATTTTTGTATGATTTATTGCGAACAAAAAAAGAAACGGGTAAGCCGCTTGAGCTTTAAGCTGTACGGTCGGGTAACTCGTTTCTTCATAGAAAGAATACGATATATGCGCTGAAATGTCAAGAGAAAATAATTTTTTCGCAAATTGTGTTTATAAAATCTAAAAAAGGAGGGGATATGAGGACTTACTCTTGTAAAAAATATATTTAAGACACGTTTCCTTCACATTTTGATGCTATGATGTATTTGACTGAAAACAGTAAGAAGGAGGATGTAATCATGAAAAAAAGACTATTCGTCATTTCTCTTGGTATGGCGCTTTTGCTTGCGGGCTGCGGACAAAGCGCGGAGAATACCACAGGAGCAGTGGATACAATATCGCAGGATGCAGAACAGACAGAAGATACGCAGGAGCAGAGCAATGCGGCAAGCGAAACGATGGAGGATGCGGTTTCTATTTCTTTGTCGGACGATTCTGTCACAGTAGACGGAGAAGAAATCTCAACAGAGAGTACGGCGGCGGTTTATGCGGCAAATGATATTGTATATTATGAAGCGGGAAAGGATTTTACGTATGGCGAAGGTACAACAGCGGATGAGCATTCCAAAGAAGAGGCGGATGCGCATACGGTAATACACATTACACAGCCGGGAACCTATGCGCTGAGCGGCAAGCTATCCGCCGGACAGATTGCGGTGGATTTGGGAGAAGATGCGGAGGATAATCCGGATGCAGTTGTAACATTGATTCTGAATGGTGTGGATATCAACTGTTCCGTTGCTCCGGCAGTGATTTTCTATAATGTTTATGAGTGCGGCTCCACGGAGGAAGAGGATGCCGCAAAGGATGTGGATACCTCTGACGCCGGTGCAAATGTTATGATTGCGGACGGAACGGAAAATAATATTACAGGATCCTATGTGGCAAGAATTTATAAGTCTGTGGAGCTTAGCGAGGATGGCACGGAGGTGGTAGACAGCAAGAAGCTGCACAAATATGACGGTGCATTTTATTCTAAGATGTCCATGAATGTAAACGGTGGTGAAGAGGGAAGCGGAGTGCTGAACATCATTGCTGAAAATGAAGGATTGGATTCCGAGCTGCATCTGACAATCAATGGCGGCAATATCAACATTACTTCCGGCAATGACGGAATCAATACCAATGAGGATGGGATTTCCGTTACCACGATAAATGGCGGAACCCTTAACATAACAGTGGACGGAGGAACCGGTGAAGGGGATGGAATTGATTCTAACGGCTGGCTGGTGATTAACGGCGGTACAGTGATTGCATCTGCCTGCGCTTTGAGTGCGGATGCGGGAATTGATTCCGATATGGGGATTCATATCAATGGCGGTACGGTAATCGCAACAGGAAATATGCTGGATAGGATTTCCGAAAGTACACAGAATTATGCGGTATTCAGTTTTGCGGAGAATCAAAGCGGCAACACAACCTATTCTCTGAAAAATGCAGAGGGGGACGTAGTGGCGGAAGCCGCACCCGGGAATGATTTCACCTATTTGATTTTCTCAACTGCTGATATAGAGGAAGGAACCTACAGCCTGTGGAGGGATGAGATTCAACTGGCAGGCGCGTCCGGCGGTGCCATGATGGCAGGCGCCCCGGGAATGGGCGGCGGTCAAATGGAGCGTCCGGAGGGAGCGGAAAACTTTGACGGAATGGAGCCGCCTGAGGGAGCGGAAATGCCTGATATAGAGACGGCGCCTGCGGAAGGTGCAGAAATGCCTGATATTTTTGGAAGGTCTGAGACAGAGGGAAATCCTGATGGAATGGGTCGTATTTATGGACAAGAGCCATCTGAGGAGATGGAAATGCCGGAAGGAATGGAAAGACCTGACGGTACGGAAGGCGGCAGAGGAAACAGAGACGAAATGAGTAATGATGAAGTGTCCACGGACTTTGCAGTGGCAGAGGGCGGAAATTATTTCAGTAATGTGAGAGAAGCGGAATAAAAGGATATCAGAGCCGACAAATCCGAATTTCGATTTTGCCGACTCTTTAGTGCGCCTTGCGGCGCACGTCGCAATTTTATTTCTTCATCGAAGCTCTCTTACGCATTGTAGGGTCAAGAATCTTCTTACGGATACGAAGGCTGGTAGGAGTTACCTCCAACAGCTCATCAGTATCAATAAAGTCCAGCGCCTGCTCCAGAGAAAGGATTTTAGGCGGCGTCAGGCGAAGAGCTTCGTCCGCACTGGAGGAACGGGTGTTGGTCAACTGTTTTTTCTTGCAGACATTGATTTCAATATCCTCACTGCGACCTGTCTGCCCAACAACCATACCGGAATACACTTTTTCACCGGGACTGATGAAAAGCGTACCGCGCTCCTGTGCATTGTAAAGACCATAGGTAATGGCTTCCCCTGCCTCAAAGGCAATCAGGGAACCTAATTTACGGTACTGGATATCGCCCTTGTAAGGACCGTACCCGTCAAACACCGTGTTCAGGATACCGTTACCCTTGGTATCAGTCAGAAATTCGCCTCTGTAGCCAATCAGTCCGCGGGCAGGAATGGAGAACTCCAGACGGGTGTAGGTTCCGCCGGAAATAGTTCCCATATTGCGGAGTTCTCCTTTTCGCTGTCCCAGCTTTTCAATAACGGCGCCGGAAAACTCATTGGGCACGTCAATATAGGCAAGCTCCATAGGCTCCAATTTGTGACCGTTTTCATCGGTATGATAAAGTACCTCCGCCTTGCTTACGGCGAACTCAAAGCCTTCGCGGCGCATATTTTCAATTAAAACGGACAGATGCAGCTCGCCGCGTCCCGATACCTTGAAGCAGTCCGGGGAGTCGGTTTCCTCCACGCGAAGAGAAACGTCGGTATTCAACTCGCGAAACAGTCTGTCACGGAGATGACGGCTGGTTACAAATTTTCCTTCCTGACCGGCAAGCGGAGAATCATTTACCATAAACTGCATGGCAATGGTAGGCTCGCTGATTTTCTGGAACGGAATCGGAATTACGCTTTCGGGAGAGCAGAGGGTGTCGCCGATTTTGATATCGGAAATACCGGAAATCGCTACAATGGAACCAATACCGGCTTCCTTTACCTCTACCTTATTTAAGCCGTCAAACTCATAAAGCTTGCTTACCCTGACTTTTATCTGTTTCTCAGGCTCATGGTGGTTGCAGATTACAACATCCTGATTTACCCTGATTACGCCGTTGTCCACCTTGCCGACGCCGATACGTCCCACATATTCATTGTAATCAATAGTGCTGATAAGCACCTGAGTGCCTGCTTCGGGGTCCCCCTCGGGAGCGGGGATATAATCTAAAATCGTCTCAAAAAGGGGCTCCATGTTTACCCCTGCTTCTGCAGAATTAAGGGAAGCAGTACCTGCCTTTGCGGAGGCATATACGAAAGGACAGTCAAGCTGTGCGTCGTCTGCATCCAGTTCCAGAAACAGCTCCAGCACTTCATCCACAACCTCATCAGGTCTTGCTTCGGGACGGTCAATTTTGTTGATACATACGATAACGGGAAGCTTTAGCTCCAGAGCCTTGCGAAGTACGAATTTGGTCTGGGGCATGGCGCCCTCAAAGGCGTCTACCACAAGGATAACACCGTTGACCATTTTGAGAACACGCTCCACCTCGCCGCCGAAATCCGCATGTCCGGGAGTGTCGATAATGTTGATTTTCGTGTTTTTATACGTAACTGCGGTATTTTTGGAAAGGATGGTAATACCGCGTTCGCGCTCAATATCGTTGGAGTCCATGACACGTTCGGCAACCTCCTGATTTTCCCGGAATACACCGCTTTGCTTTAACAGTTCATCCACCAGCGTGGTCTTGCCATGGTCTACATGAGCGATGATTGCAACATTTCTGATATCTTCTCTTTTTTGCTTCATATGAAAACCTTGCCTTTCTAAAACATTCCGATGGGAATTTTGTAATATACAAAACAAATTGAGCGAAATTTGACGAAAATTAAAAATAGTGTAATATATATTATAGGTTTTGTAAAATATGCGATTTTTTTGTCAATCGAATTTTTCTGCCAAATTTCAAACTGCTATAGTATAGCACTTATTTATGGCAGGTGCAAGCAAATTCCTGACGAAAAAGGCAGCTCTCTGCGTAGTTGTTTGTTTGGGAAATAATAAAAGAAAGGAAAAAAGAGATAGAAATTATGTAAAATAGTGCGCAGATTGACGAAATGCGCGATGCGTTTTAGTACTATTTTCTCTCAAAATAGAGTATAAATAGTAGTGCATTACATGAATTGTTACCGGAAAAAGTCTTAAAGTGTAAGAAGGGAGAACAAAAATGATGGATAAGGTAATTGAAAACAATCAGGTAACGGTTATGGGGGAAATCGTAAGCGATTTTTCTTATAGCCACGAAATTTTTGGCGAAGGTTTCTATATGGTAGATGTGCGTGTGCAGCGTCTCAGTGAGAGCTATGACATTATACCGGTTATGGTGTCGGAACGTCTGCTGGATGTAAGCGCCAGCTATATAGGAATGCTGATATGTGTAAACGGTCAGTTCCGATCCTATAATCGCCATGAGGAGCGCAAAAACAGACTGGTGTTATCTGTGTTCGCACGTGAAGTTGAATTTATGGACGAAATGGAAGAGAGCTCCAAAACGAATCAGATTTATTTGGATGGTTTTATCTGCAAAGAGCCTATTTATAGAAAAACGCCTCTCGGAAGAGAAATTGCAGATCTTTTGCTGGCAGTAAACCGCCCTTATGGAAAGTCAGATTACATACCCTGTATCTGCTGGGGACGTAATGCGAGATATGCAAGCAATTTCAAAGTGGGTGAGCGCTGCGCCATATGGGGAAGAATTCAGAGCCGCGAATATATGAAAAAGCTGGATGAGGAGAATGTAGAGAAAAGAGTGGCATTTGAGGTATCTGTCAGCAAGCTGGAGCTGATGGAAGAAGAGGAAGAATAGTTAAAGTTGCAAATTTAAGCAAAGTGTGATATATTTTCAAAAAAAGCAGATATTCAGAAGGTATGAGGTGTCATATGGCGAAGGGACTGATTCATATTTATGCGGGAGATGGCCGGGGGAAATCTCCTGCGGCTATCGGTAGAGCCGTACAGGCGGCGGTTGAAGGCAAAAGTGTGGTTATCATCCAGTTCCTGAAAGGAAAAGGCTTGGGCGATTCCGATTTTTTACGGAGAATGGAGCCGGAGATAAAGCTGTTTCGTTTTGAAAAATCGGATGAAAATTTTGAGGAGCTTCCCGAGGAGAAGAAACGGGAAGAGATTATGAACATTAAAAACGGTATCAACTTTGCAAAAAAGGTTCTTACTACAGGGGAATGTGAACTTTTAATACTGGATGAGGTGATTGGTCTGGTGGAGAAAGGGATTATCACGGTGGAGGAGCTTAAAAATCTTCTGGAGTTCCGGGAGGATACGGATGTAATACTTACCGGTATTGCGTTGAATGATGATATTTGCATACTTGCAGATGAGGTTTCCAAAATTGAAACATTGAAATTCAGGGTTTGGGAATAAAGCCGTTGACAGCAGTATAGGAAAATGCTATCATGTAGTCAAATAGTAAGATAGAGGTTGCGTATTTCAAGAGTAATTTTTCTGATGTGACAGGCACAGAAGACGAAAAATGAAAGGGGAAGACGCCGAAAGAGGAGACGTCCTGTACGTTGAGTCTTGGGCATACGGTTAAGAGTCGTATGACTGTCATCTGTGCGATATGTTCCGGCGGAATATACCGCGAAAGCCGGGCGGAGAATTTTCCGGCAAGAATAGATGGGGCGCTATCACGACGATATGGACGATATCTTTTCGTATATCATTCGCCAGCGCCATAAGGCGTTGGCGTTTTTTTGTTCTACACGAAATTGTAGACGGAATGGAGGAGAATATGGCTATTTTTAAAGGCGCAGGTGTAGCAATCATAACACCAATGAAGGAAAACGGCGAGGTGGATTATGACCGTTTTAAAGAACTGATTGAATTTCAGATAGCAAACGGTACAGATGCAATTATTGTATGCGGTACCACAGGCGAGGCGTCCACGCTGACCCATGAAGAACACTTGGATACCATTAAGTACTGTGTCGAGACAGTGGCGGGAAGAATTCCCGTTGTTGCAGGAACAGGCTCAAACTGTACGGAAACCGCAATCTATCTCTCCACAGAGGCGGAAAAATACGGTGCGGACGGTCTCCTTTTGGTGAGTCCTTATTATAACAAGGCTACCCAGAACGGTCTGTATGCGCATTTTAAGAAAATTGCGGAGGCAGTAACGCTTCCGGTTATTCTTTATAATGTGCCAAGCCGCACAGGTTGCAATATTCTTCCCGAGACCGTTGTCAGACTTTGCAGGGATGTGGAAAATATTGTAGGTGTGAAGGAAGCAAGCGGCAATATCAGTCAGATTGCACATCTGGCAGCGATTGCAGACGGTCAGGTGGATATTTATTCCGGTAATGACGATCATATTGTACCGGTTTTGTCCCTGGGTGGTATCGGTGTGATATCCGTTCTTTCCAATGTAGCGCCCAGACAGACCCATGAAATCTGTCGGAAATTCTTTGATGGAGATGTGGCAGGAAGCCGTAAGCTGCAGTTAGAGGCAATGGAACTGTGCGATGCGTTGTTCTGCGAGGTAAATCCCATCCCTGTGAAGAAAGCGGTAAATCTGATGGGAATGTGCGGAGGTACACTGAGAATGCCTTTGACAGAAATGGAAGAGAAGAATGCGGTAAGACTTGAGAATGCAATGAAGTCGTATGGTATACTGTAATTTTTTTACTAATAGGAGATAAAGATGACCAGAATTATTATGCACGGATGTAACGGAAAAATGGGGCAGATTATCAGTGATTTGGTTGCCGGTGATTCCCAGGCGGAGATAGTGGCAGGCGTGGATGCCATAGATGACGGACATAATCCCTATCCCGTATTTAAGGATATTGACAGCTGTGACGTGGAGGCGGACTGTCTGATTGATTTCTCAGTGTCGGCGGCAGTGGACAAAGTGCTTGACTACTGTAGGGCAAAGAAGCTGCCCTGTGTGCTCTGCACCACAGGTTTAAGTGAGGAGCAGCTACAGAAGGTGAAAGAGACATCGAAGAGTATTGCGGTGTTGAAATCCGCAAATATGTCCCTCGGTATCAATCTTCTGCTCAAGCTTTTGAAGGAGGCGGCAGGCGTGCTTGCTCCGGCGGGCTTTGATATGGAAATCGTGGAGAAGCATCATAACCTCAAGGTGGATGCACCAAGCGGTACCGCACTGGCATTGGCGGATTCTATTAATGAAGAATTTGACAATGAATACGAGTATGTCTATGACAGGAGCAGCAGAAGGGAAAAAAGACCCAAAAAGGAAATCGGAATCAGTGCCGTTCGCGGCGGTACGATTGTAGGCGACCATGATGTGATTTTTGCCGGAGCAGACGAGGTAATTACCTTTTCCCATACGGCTTATTCCAAGGCAGTGTTTGGCAAGGGCGCTGTGCAGGCGGCTAAATTTCTGGCAGGTAAGCCCGCGGGCATGTATGATATGAGTGATGTCATTGATGCACAGATATAGTCAGTTTGAAAGATAACCAAAAAGAAACAGGTATCCGGGCCTGTTTCTTTTTGGCTATAATGCTGAATTTATGGTTATAATCAGGGGTTAGCGGTTGTTGCGTTGTTATTGTCAACGGTAGAGCTGGTGTTGTTATCGGTACCGTCTCCTATCAAATCGTTGGTGATATCGGATACTCCGTTTGCAGCGTCCTCTACCACATCACCAACAGCATTGCCGGCATCATCCAGAACAGAACCACCGTTGTTATTGTCGGTGGCAGTATTTGTATCTGTTCCGTTTCCGTTTTCCGTTGCATTATTGTCAACATTGTTATTGTTGTCAACAGTACCGTTATCTGTAGGAGTTACTGTACCGGTATCTGTCTGGGTTCCGTTTCCGGCCATATTGCCGGAAGTGTTGTCGTTGTTATCATTTCTGGTACAGGCGGTTGCAATGCACATATAGGCAAGTACCAGACTGAGTGCAAGAAGCCTCTTTTTGCTTTTTTTCAATTTTTTCATAAAGTCCTCCATTCTTGCTGATCTGCATGAAATATAATAGCCATATCGAAAACGATATTTATAACAGGCTTATTAAAAGTATTTACGTGAAAAGGGATTTTATACATGGCGTTTCGCAAATTTGATATAAAAGATATGGTAATTTTTGCAGCTTTATTGTAAAATATAAAAAATTTGAAAAAGAGGCAGATAATAATGGAATTCAGACCATGTATTGATATTCATAACGGCAGAGTAAAACAGATTGTGGGCGGAAGTCTGACAGATGTGGGAAATCATGCAGAGGAAAATTTTGTGGCACAACAGGATGCTGCTTTCTTTGCCGGACTATACCGTGACGCAGGCATTAAAGGCGGACATATTATTCTGCTGAATGCTGCGGACAGTGAATACATTGATGTGACAAGGAAGCAGGCGCTTCTTGCTTTAAAGGCGTATCCCGGCGGCTTGCAGGTTGGCGGCGGAATTACTCCGGAAAATGCGGAGGAATATCTGGAAGCCGGAGCTTCCCATGTGATTGTTACTTCTTATGTATTTAAAGACGGAAAAATCTATTTTGACAGGCTGCAAAGAATGGTAAAAACAGTGGGAAAGGAACGGCTGGTTCTGGATGTAAGCTGTAAGAAGGTTGGGAATGATTACAGAGTAGTGACGGACCGATGGCAGAAAGTGACGGAGGAAATTGTAAATACAAAGCTGCTTGACCGTCTTTCGGAATACTGTGATGAATTCCTGATTCATGCGGTGGATGTGGAAGGGAAGGCAAAGGGCATTGAAAAAGAACTTGTTGCCATGCTTGGAGGCTGGAATCGGATTCCTGTCACATATGCAGGAGGCGTACATAGCTACGAGGATTTGTATCTGATTAAGGAATTAGGTAAAAATCATCTGAACGTTACGATAGGAAGCGCACTGGACCTCTTTGGCGGAAGCCTGAAATGGGAGGAAGTTTTGGCAATTATGAACAAAAAAACGGAAAAATAATGGTGCGTATCAATGTTATTTTGATTTTTTACTAGGAAAATGTTACAAAAATATTAAGATGTCGTTGCTGTCTAAAGTCACCTGTGGTAAAATTAGGTAGTTTACCGGAGGTGACTTTTATGCAATGTAAAGAACATAAACGTAAGAAGAATCATGTTGTGATTGTTACATCCGATGCAGTAGATGCGAATGTAAGGCAGTTTCGAATCAGACCGTGGATGTTTCAGATCATTACCGGTGTAGTCTGTGTGATTATCGGCGCTGTAATTGGTTATTTCATCTATGAGGAAAAACTATGGGAAATATCAAGGCGGCACAGCAGTGAACTGCAGGCTGCAATGAAGGAACTGGAGGATGATAAGCTGGCGCTGGAGGAGGAAAAGAACGCCCTTCAGTCAGAGATTGACGGATTAAACGCACAAATCCAGATATTGAGCGAAACGGTGAATCAGAAGGTACAGGCAGAAACGGAGCTGACAGCAGTTTTGGAGGGACAGATGCTTCCCACCGAATTTCCTCTGACGGGTTCCGCTTCCATGCAGGAGGTAACAGAGGGGGATTTCATATGTGTATTTACTGCGTCTGCGGGAACCATGGTTGTGGCGACGGCGGGCGGAACCGTGACCGCTGTAAATGACGACAGTGAATATGGTCACAACGTATGGATTGACCATGGCAACGGATATGTAACGATTTACCGGAATCAGGGGGAGGCAATCGTAAAACAGGGAGATGAAGTAGTACAGGGCACGACGCTTTTCCTGATAGGAGAGGATAATAACACACTCGGTTACCAGATGATGAAAGACGGAGTGTATATTAATCCGATGGATATGCTGGCTATCAGTGGCTAATAGAATGAAAAACGGAAAGAACATACAGGAGGAAGCTTATGTTAAATAATAAAGAAAAGCAGGTGCAGATAAGTACGATAATCGGAAAGGGAACAGAGCTTGAAGGAGATTTCAATGTACAGGGTTCTGCCCGGATTGACGGAAAGGTCAATGGAAATTTGACGGTGACAGGAACGCTGATTGTGGGAGCTACAGGAAACATCAGCGGGAATGTGACGGCAAAGGCAGTGGTTATCGGCGGAGAAATCATTGGCGATGTATGCGCTCCCGAAAAGGCTGAACTGACGGCTACCGCAAGAGTGCTGGGTGATGTTACTACCGGTATTATTGTAATTGATGAGAATGCAATATTTCAGGGAAGATGTAATATGAATCAGGAGGCGCCTGATAAGAAAATAAAAGGCAAAACCCTGAAAGCAGCGGCACGGGCAGGAAGAAAATCTGCAAAGGCTGCAATCGCTGAGGCATTAAAAGAGGTAGAGGAAGAGGCAAACAGAGAGGAAGCGGCACAGGAAACTGCATCTGAGGAGAGTGCGGAAAACACTGCGGAAGTATAACGGGTAACAGTAAAACACACCGGAATTGTGTTATCCGGTGTGTTTTTTAAAAACGTCTTTATTTTTTTAATCTGTCAAATACCAGAGCATAACCATCGTTTCCGTAATTGAGGGAACGGTTTACTCTGCTGATGGTTGCTGTGGAGGCGCCGGTGTTTTCGGCGATTTCCAAATAAGTTTTGCGATCCTTCAGCATTGCAGCAACCTCAAAACGCTGCGATAGGGACAGCAGTTCGTTTACGGTACATAAATCTTCAAAAAAGCTGTAGCATTCATCTCTGTTTTTCAGGCAAAGAATTGCATCAAACAGGGAATCAACAGCGTCGGTTTTAATCTTCTTATTCATATCTGAAATACCTTTCTGAATACTTTTACACTGTAAAGTTTTACAGCTTCAATAAAGACATTTTATCATACTAAAGTTGTAAAGTAAAGGGGGACTTTTTTGAAAGAAAAGGTTGTCATGTAGTTTTTATTACTATATAATAATATCAATGCAAAGGATGAAAAAGGGGGCAGCAGAGATGACAATTGACACGGAAGATTTACTGAACAGTATACTGGCAAGTCTGGACAGGATAGAATATATTAAGTCGGAGGATATTCCCGATATTGATTTATATATGGATCAGGTTACAACCTTTATGGACAGCAAATTGCGTTCGACGGCACGCTATCCCGGTGAGGATAAGGTGCTGACTAAGACGATGATTAACAACTATGCCAAAAATGATTTACTGCCGCCGCCCGTAAAGAAAAAATATTCCAAGGAGCATGTGATCCTGCTTATTTTTATTTATTATTATAAGAGCATTCTTTCGATTAATGATATTCAGACCCTGTTGCGTCCTATTACGGAGCAGTTTTTCCAAAACGGACAGGATTTTAATCTGGAGAGTATCTACACAGAAGTTTTCAGTATGAAAAAGGAGCTGGTAGAGAGCCTGAAGGAGGATGTCAGGGAAGAGTATAAGCAGTCTGAAGGTATGTTTACGGACGCTCCGGAGGAGAGCAGAGAATTTTTGCAGAAATTTTCTTTTATCTGTATGTTAAGCTTTGATGTCTATGTGAAAAAACTGATGATTGAGAAGCTGGTGGATGAGTTTTCCGGGGAGAAGCAATCAGACGAAGAGAAAAAAGAGAAGAAAAAATAAAATCGGATTTGGAGAAGCGGCTGTAGGACAGACACTGTTTTTTTGAAAAAACATAATATAAATTACCGATAGCTGTGTATGGATATCCTGCACAGCTACAACTATTTATATGATGGAGGACGATTCATGAAAAAGTCTTATTTCAGAAAAATCGGAGCATATCTGCTCTGTCTGGTGACAGTCGTTTTTTTGTGCACAGGCTGCGGGTCAGAGGAGAGTACATCATCGGATGGCAAAACCAAAGTAGTGTTGAATGAGGTAGCTCACTCCGTTTTCTATGCGCCTATGTATGTGGCGATAGAAGAGGGATATTTCGAGGAGGAAGGAATTGCGCTGACTTTAGTCACGGGATTTGGTGCCGATAAGACGATGACGGCGGTACTTACCGGAGAGGCGGATATCGGTTTTATGGGAAGCGAAAGCACGATATATACTTACGCAGGCGGAACGGCAGACTATGTAGTGAATTTTGCCCAATTGACACAGCGGGCAGGAAATTTTCTGGTGGCACGGGAACCGATTGAAGATTTCAAATGGGATATGCTGAAGGGTAAGACCGTGCTTGGCGGCAGGGCAGGCGGTATGCCGGAGATGGTGTTTGAATATATTTTGGAGAAAAATAACATAGACCCTGCGACAGAAGTGCAGATCGACCAAAGTATTGATTTCGGTTCCACAGCGGCAGCTTTTTCGGGCGGTCAGGGAGATTTTACCGTAGAATTTGAGCCTCATGCCACTGCTTTGGAACAAAAAGGAGACGGCTATGTGGTCGCTTCTCTCGGCGAGGATTCCGGTTATGTCCCTTACACTTCCTTCTCGGCAAAGAAAAGCTATCTGGAGGAACATGAGGAGACGGTGCAGGCGTTCACAAACGCTCTGCAGAAGGGACTGGATTATGTAAAAACCCATACTCCGGCAGAGATTGCGAAGGTTATTGCGCCGCAGTTTGAGGAAACGGATATTGATACGCTGACAACTATCGTTGAACGATATTACAATCAGGAAACATGGAAAGAGAACCTGATTTTTGAGGAGGAGTCGTTTACTCTGCTCCAGAATATTCTGGAGGATTCCGGAGTACTGGAACAGAGAGTGCCCTATGAGGAGCTGGTAACGACTTCCTTTGCGGAAAGTGCGGTCAAGTAGAGCCGGTCAGGAATTTTCATTGTTCTGTAAATGAATATTTTTAATCGCCCAAAGCTGCATTGCCCTGGTGTTTATGCTGATTTTTTCCAGGGAATCAAGGATTTCCTGAAAGGCAGGACGTTCGTCCTCGTTAATTACGCCGTCCTCGGAAATGGAAATCAGGGATGTACGGATATTGTGAATGTCTTTTAGCGATCCCAATATCCTTAATGCCAGACGGTCAAAATCATCAATGGTGACTTCCTTGACACTGTTTCGTCCAATGGGGCATTCTCTGGCGCAATAAAAATTACACAATTCAGGTGTGTTGTATATCTCAGCCATCGCCTTCACCTCTTCGGGGTAGGGGGCGATGGTATCTAATTCAATTCTTGCAAGTCTTGTACGGTCAATGCCGATGATTTCCGCCGCTTTTTCCCTGCTGCTTAAGTCGGGATTGGTTCCGGCAGCTTCGGAGCGTGCGAGATAGTACATGTTATCGGCTGCTTTTGTGGCTTTTTTTCCCATTTTTTTATGATTCCTTTGTGCTGTGATTTAACAAATTTCATTTGCCTTCTATTAGTTTAGAGGAAAAAAACAGGTTTGTAAAGTTTATTTGCGAAAACAGGTTGAGGGAATTTCTGAAATTTGCTAGAATAAGAAAAGTATTTGAAGTATGGAGGCTGTATGAGTATTTACGATACCTTAAACAAAGAACAAAAGGAAGCCGTTTTTCATACGGAGGGACCGCTTCTTCTGCTCGCAGGCGCAGGCAGCGGCAAGACAAGGGTGCTGACTCACAGGATTGCGTATCTGATTGACGAGATGGGAGTAAATCCGTGGAATATTCTGGCGATTACCTTTACCAATAAGGCGGCGGGAGAGATGAGAGAGCGTGTGGACCGCATTGCAGGCTTTGGCGCCGAGCAGGTATGGGTCGCTACATTTCACTCCACCTGTATGAGAATTCTGCGCAGACATATTGACAGGCTGGGTTTTGATAACAATTTTACCATTTATGATGCGGATGACCAGAAGACGGTGATGAAGGGGGTCTGTAAACGCCTGAACATTGATACCAAGACGCATAAGGAGCGTACGCTGCTGAATGCCATTTCTTCCGCAAAGGACGAGCTTGTTGGTGTACAGGAGTATGAACTCCGGGCAATGGGGGATTATAACAAGACCATCATTGCCAGAGTGTACCGGGAGTATCAGGAGACCCTTCGCAAGAGCAATGCGCTGGATTTTGATGATATTATTGTAAAGACGGTGGAACTGTTCAAAAGCTGCCCGGAGGTCTTAAATTCCTATCAGGAGCGTTTTAAGTATATCATGGTGGACGAATATCAGGATACCAACACGGCGCAGTTTGAGTTAATCAGACTGCTTGCGGATAAATACCGGAATCTGTGCGTGGTGGGTGATGATGACCAGTCCATCTATAAGTTCAGAGGAGCCAATATCCGCAATATTCTGGACTATGAGAAGGTTTATCCCGATGCCAGGGTCATTAAATTAGAGCAGAATTACCGTTCCACCAAAAGTATTCTGGATGCGGCAAACGCAGTGATTCAGAACAATACGGCGAGAAAGGACAAGGCGCTGTGGACGGACAAGGGTACCGGAAGCAGGGTTCATTTCAGACAGTTTGACAACGGTTATGAAGAGGCGGAATATATTGCCGATGATGTGAGACGAAAGGTGAGGGAGGGCGCACAGTACGGTGACTGCGCGGTGCTGTACCGCACCAATGCCCAGGCGAGACTTTTGGAGGAGCGCATGGTCGTGGACGGAATCCCCTACAAGGTCGTGGGCGGCATTAACTTTTACGCAAGAGCTGAGATTAAGGATATTCTGGCATATTTAAAGACTATTGACAACGGGAAGGATGAGGTTGCAGTGCGGCGTATCGTAAATGTGCCGAAGCGAAGCATTGGAGCTGCCACTGTGGAGAAGATTGCGGATTATGCCCAGATGCGGGATATCAGCCTTTATGAAGCCATGTGTCAGGCGGATGAGATTATGAGCCTTGGCAAATCGGCATCCAAGGTAAAGGGCTTTGTCAATATGATTCAGGTATTCAGAAGCGGGCTGGATGCCTACACCATTCCCGATTTAATCAAAGCCATTCTTGACCGCACGGAATATGCGGAGTATCTGCGGGATCAGGACGAGGAATCCGCGGAGGACAGACTTGCCAATGTGGACGAATTGATTACCAAGGCGGTAAGCTATGAGGAGACCCACGACGAGCCTTCGCTCTCGGAATTTCTGGAGGAAATCGCGCTTGTGGCAGATATCGACAATGTGGAGGACGGCGACAACAGAGTGCTTTTGATGACCCTTCACAGTGCAAAGGGATTGGAATTTCCGTCCGTCTATCTGGCAGGCATGGAGGATGGTCTGTTCCCAAGCTACATGACGATTGTGTCAGATGATTCCACGGAAATAGAGGAAGAACGCCGCCTTGCCTATGTGGGAATTACCAGAGCCATGGAGGATTTGACACTTACCTGTGCCAAATCGCGTATGATAAGAGGGGAGACACAGTATAATCCGCCCAGCCGTTTTGTGCGGGAGATTCCCCAGGAGCTGATGGACAATACGCTTCCCAAATCTGCAAGACGTTCCGTGGAGGAATTTCTTGACAGTATGTCAGGCGGAGGCGGTGGTTTTGATCCAAGACCGAAGGCGACGCTCCGCCCGAAGGTGACTGTCAAGGCAGATAAGCCTTTTATTGCAAAAGGAATCGGAAGTCTGAACCAACTGGCAGGCATTTCCAAGGGAATGTCCGCGAAGGAGGACATCGAGCTGGAATATGGCATAGGAGACCGTGTAAAACATATCAAATACGGGGAAGGAATTGTACAGAATATAGCCAGAGAGCCAAGGGATTATAAGGTGACGGTTAATTTTGAAAAGGCGGGGCAGAAAATTATGTATGCTTCTTTTGCAAAATTGAAAAGAGTGTAGTATTTTTTTATGAAATGTGGTATTCTATTAATAACATTCCCGATGGCAAAAATGGGAGGCAATGGGTAGAAAGGAAGGTGTTCTTATGAATAAGTTAGAGAATATTATGGAAATGACTAAATTAAATGAGTTATTAGGCAAGAAGGAAGACGAAAACAAAAAATGTAATGTCCTGCTGTGGGTGCTGGCAATTATCGGTATGGTAGCAGCGATTGCGGGAATCGCGTATATGGTATATCGTCACTTTGTCCCTGATTATCTTGAGGATTTTGAAGATGACTTCGAGGATGATTTCATCGATGAAGATGAGGACGATGAAGACGATTTCTATGAGGACGAGACGGAGGACTAAAGCGCAGGACTAAGGCACAGGCAGTGAAGGATTTGTTCTTCGCGGTTTCGTAAGATGCTTATGCAGGCGCGGCAGTTGGCTCATTGCTCACGGAAATAAAGTATCAACGCATTTGAGCGGATTTTTTGTGCACGAATCCGGGAATGCGGTAACAGGTGAGGAATTTTATGAAAAAAGGACAGGTATATGAAGGCATCGTCGAGAGGGTAGATTTCCCCAACAAAGGCATTGTGCGGGTAGGGGAGGACACCGTTATCGTGAAGAACAGCCTGCCCGGACAGAAAGTCAAGCTTGGAATCAATAAAGTACGAAAAGGGAAGGCGGAAGGCCGGCTGATAGAGGTGATTGAGAAATCACCTCTTGAATGCGGCAGGACGTGTTCCCATTTTGGTGTGTGTGGAGGATGTACTTATCTTTCCCTTTCCTATGAGGAGCAGCTTCGCATCAAGGAAGAACAGGTGAAGCGGCTGCTGGATAAGGTTCTGGAAAGACAGGAGGAGCCTTATCTTTGGGAAGGTATTAAGGGAAGTCCTCTGGTGTATTCATACCGCAATAAGATGGAGTTTTCTTTTGGCGACGAATACAAAGACGGTCCGTTGGCGCTTGGGATGCACAGGCGCGGAAGCTTTTATGATTTGGTGACCGTGGATGATTGTGAAATTGTTGACGAGGATTACCGTTTGATTTTGCAGACGGTACTGAACTATTTTACGGAGCAGAAGGTGTCCTTTTTCCACAGATTGCAGCATGTGGGATTCTTGCGACATTTGTTAGTGCGTAAGGCTTCCCGGACAGGAGAGATTCTAGTAGCGCTGGTGACTACCTCCCAAAATCCGTGGAAGGCGGATGCGGGGACGGAAGCGGATAGTAAGAAGGAAGGGTTACAGGTGCAGCGGCTGATTGACGGTTTTCGCGACGGTCTGTTGGCTTTGGAGCAGAACGGCAGCCTGAAGGGAAGGTTTGCGGGCATTCTGCATATTACCAACGATTCGCCGGCAGATGTGGTGAAAAGTGACCGTACTGATGTGCTTTACGGCAAGGAATATTTTTATGAGGAATTATTGGGACTTAAATTTAAGATTTCCACGTTCTCCTTTTTCCAGACCAATTCCTACAGTGCGGAGGTGCTGTATCAGACCGCCAGAGACTATGTGGGAGATTTTGGCGGCAAGGATAAAACGGTGTTTGACTTATACAGCGGTACGGGAACCATTGCACAGTTGATGGCGCCGGTGGCAGGAAAAGTAATCGGTGTGGAGATTGTGGAGGAAGCAGTAGAGGCGGCGAAGCGGAATGCGGTTGACAATGGTCTGCATAACTGTGAGTTTATTGCCGGGGATGTGCTTAAGGTATTGGACGAGGTAGCGGAGAAGCCGGATATGATAATCCTTGACCCGCCCAGGGATGGTATTCATCCTAAGGCGCTGCCGAAGATTATTTCCTATGGTGTGGAGCGCATTGTTTATATTTCCTGCAAGCCTACCAGTCTGGTACGTGATTTGGAGGTCTTTTTGGAAAGTGGTTATGTGGTGGAAAAGGCTGTGGCGGTAGACCAGTTCCCTTGGACGGCGAATGTTGAGACGGTAGTTCTCTTGTCCCAACAGAAACCGGATGATGTGATTGAGGTTGAAATAGAGTTAGATGAGCTTGATTTGACGATTGCAGAGAGTAAGGCGACTTATAAGGAAATTCAGGAGTATGTGTTGAAAGAACATGGGTTGAAGGTTTCGAATCTGTATATTTCACAGGTAAAAAGAAAGTGTGGAATAGAGGTTGGGGAGAATTATAATCTTTGCAAGGCGACGAGGAGAATGGACTGCTCGCAGGCCGATTCGACGACTGCTGCGAACCGTGAGAATGATAATTCTCACGGTATGCCTAAGTCAGAGGATAGTAGACAGCCTCAGTGTCCGGAGGAAAAGGAAAAAGCGATAAGAGATGCGCTGGAGCATTTTGGGATGATTTAGTGAGGTGAGCACATGGCATTAAACTATACAGTATATCGGTATGATGGCAGCAGGAATGCAATTGTTATGACGGATATGGATGGTAAGCAACTTGTGATTGAATGTGATAAGGTAGAGAAGCAGGTTGTATTTGATGAGTCGGAGGATGCAGGGATTCTTGCCAGACTTGCAAGGAAAGAGCCAGCAAGTTATGTGAGTATTGCAATGCGTCCGGGAGGATTGCAGGATTATGTGGATGTGTGGAATGAGTTGAATTAAAGATGTTAATTTATATTAGAGGAGGTATACAATGGCATTAATACCAGAACAATTTATAGGAGCTGTTCTATCCATTGGAATACGAATGGGTAGCAATATAAAATGGGTTGGTACAGGATTTTTTATAGTAAAAAATCTAGGAGAAAATAGATACCAGCCAATGATGATTACTAATAAACATGTTTTGGATGGACATTCAAATATAGTTATTAGATTGAGAAAGAAGAATAGTGGTCAGTTAGTTGTGATTGATATGCCTATTAAAAACGAAAATGGTAAGTTATATTCGGAGCATCCAGATGATAAGGTAGATGTAGCTGCTGTGTTGTTGAATGGTGGTTTTCTTGAAATGAATGATTTAGAATTCTTTGCATTTGATGTGGATTTAAATGCAACAAATTCTTCGGATTTCCTAGATAATGGTGGAGGCGAAGGGTCTAATATTTATATGTTAGGATTTCCTATGGGACTTGTTGATATTGATTCTAATATGCCAATTTGTAGATGTGGATGCGTGGCAAGAGCTGACAAGCAAGAAATACTTAGAACAAAGAACATTTTACTTGATATTCAAAATTTTCCTGGAAATTCAGGGAGTCCAATAATCACTAAGGCAGAGGTTGTATCTATAGGAGATACTAGACCTTTTGGTAAAGTATCGTTGATTGGGATAATTCATTCGTACATTCCTTATCGTGAAACATTGATAAATAGCCAAACAGGAGAAACTGTGGAAATAAGAAGTGAAAATAGCGGAATCGCAAAGGCAAATCCTGTAGAGTACATAAAGGAAGTTGTTGATATGGAATTAAGAAGGAATTATACTGAAGATGAATTAGCTCATTAAGAAGATTAAAAAGCTATAGATATAATTGCATATTGTTATATTTTAAATAGTGAATGTGAATTGTCGGTTGGAGCAATCTGACCGGCATTTTTTTGTGGGTGGATTATTGGACAGATGGGTTTGGTATAATGAAAATGTAGAAGTGTAGTTGATGAGTTTTTGCAAATTGCAAACTTCAATTTTTGATTGAGAAACACAACAAAAAGTGTTATAATATTATGCAGTATAAATGTTAGATTGTTCATCGAAATTGGAGGATTAAAATGGCGGTTAATTATGATAAATTATGGGGCATCTTAAGTGAGCGTGGAATGATGAAGACAGAGCTTATAAGAGCGGCTAAAATCAGTACAAATGCGATGGCGAAACTTGGTAGGAATGAAGATGTTCGTGTAGGGGTATTGGAGAAGATTTGTTTGGCGTTGGATTGTAAGATGGATGATATTTTGGATATTGTTCCGGATAAGGAATAGTGTTGGAAGGGAAGGTTACATATGACAGGTGAAAAGTTTACATTAATGCAATACTCAGTTAGTGCAATCCTTGGTTTGATTGATGCAGAGGATTTTGTTATTCCTGAAATTCAGAGACCATTTGTGTGGAAGAGAAGTCAGGTAAGAGATTTAATTGACTCATTGTACAATGGTTATCCAACCGGATATATTATCACTTGGAAAAATCCTGATGTTAAGACAAAGGATGGTGGTAAAGCAAACGGAAAGAAAGTGCTGATAGATGGTCAGCAAAGAGTTACTGCATTAATGGCTGCCATTGCCGGAAAAGAAGTTTTAGATGATGACTTTAACAAGGACAGGATAAAGATAGCGTTTAATCCGTTAGCGGAGGATGAAACAAAAAGATTTGCGGTGCAGGATGCTTCTCATTTAAAGGATAAGCGTTGGATACCGGATATTTCAGTTGTGTTTGATACCGAATTTGATTCCTTTGATTTTGCAATGAAATATTGTGAAGTGAATGAAGGTATAAAACCCAATGAAGTAAATAAGGCTGTAACTGCATTAAAGGGAATTGCCAATCGCCAGATAGGTGTTATTGAATTGGATGCGGCTTTGGATATTGATGAAGTTACAGAAATATTTATTCGTATCAATTCCAAGGGTACAGCCCTTAGCCAGTCAGACTTCGTAATGTCTAAAATGGCAGCAGATACAATTCATTCAGGTAGCCTTATGAGAAAGACGGTGGATTATTTCTGTCATTTGGCTGTAAAACCGGATTTCTATTCACAGCTAACACATGATGAAGAGTTTCAAGCATCGAAGTATGCGGATAAAATCAAATGGTTGGCAAAAGATTATGATGATATCTACGATCCGGATTATGGAGATATGCTTAGAGTATCGTTTATGCATCAATTCCGAAGAGGTAAATTGGCGGATTTGGTTAGTTTGCTTTCTGGACGTGATTTCGTTACGAAGGAATTTAGAGAAGATATTGTAGAAGAGTCCTATGGAAAATTGGACGCTGGTATTATGAATTTTATTAACCAGTATAATTTTTCACAGTTTGTTATGGCGATTAAGGGTGCTGGATATGTATCGAGCAAGCTCCTAAATTCAAGGATGACATTGGACTTTGCATACACATTATATTTGATGTTGTTAAATGACCCTGCAATTCCGAATGCGCAGATAAAGAGATATGTACAGAAATGGTTTGTTCTTTCAACCTTGACTTCAAGATATATTGGTTCACCGGAAACACAGATGGACCGTGATATGAGAACTATTGGTGAGAAGGGATTCTTAACATTTTTAGCAGATGTTGAAGCTTCGGCACTTTCTGAAACATTTTGGACAGTTACATTGCCTCAGAATTTGGAAACATCATCTGTAAATAGCCCGGCATTTAATACATTTTTAGCAGCGCAGATTAATATGAATTGTAATTCCATGTTGATGAATGGCACGAAAGTTGCGGATTTAATTACTATTTCCGGAGATGTGCATCATATATTCCCTCGTAGTTATCTGAAAAATAATGGTGTGGATAATAAGACGAAATATAATCAAGTTGCGAACTACATATACCTTGATACACAGGTGAATAAAGCAATTAGTGATGATGCACCGAATGTATATTTTGGAAAGGTATTGAAGCAGTGTGAAGGTGGAAATATCGTGCTAGGAAATATTGCAGATAAAGACTTGCTTGCGACAAATCTTGAAGAAAACTGTATTCCACAAAATATCATGAATATGACAGTTGAGGACTATGATGAATTTTTAACTGAGAGACGTAAAATGATGGCAGCGTTGATACAAAAGTATTATGAGAGGCTGTAAAATTTTTGAACACTAACTTCTGATAATTAAAATTATCTGGAAGTTAAACGAAGGATAGGAGGTAGCTATGGTTTCAAATTTTGAATTTTTGGAAAAAGATTTTCCGGTACTTGCAAACTTTGGAGAACTTGCGGAAAAGTACTGTTATTCAGATTCTAATTCATGCCTTATGAAATTAGGGATGATTGGTGAAATTATGAATTCTATTTTTGAAGGAAATTTGTTCTTGTAAAAAGGTGTGTCAAAAAGTGGAGCCATTTTTCAAAAGGTGTGTCAAAAAGTGGCACACTTTTCCGAAAAGGGTGTCAAAAAGTGACACACCATCCAAGGCGCGAAAAATTATCTTTAAAAAAGGTGTGCCAAAAAGTGGAGCACTTTTCCAAAAGGTGTGTCAAAAAGTGGCGTACTTTTTCAAAAAGGGGCTGTCGGGAAATAGATAGTTCCAAACAGGGGAAGGCGTGACTCATGCGAGTCACGCCTTCCCCTGAAAT
>CALWSL010000028.1 GCA_944384205.1 uncultured Acetatifactor sp.
AACCGAGAGGACGGGAAGAGAGAGCGGATGGAACGGAAGAGGGAAGTGGTTTGGTGTTCGGTTTTGAAGGTACAAAAATGTTTTGTGTTTGTATCTTAAAATGGCCCAGTGGCTCAGTTGGTTAGAGCGTCGCCCTGTCACGGCGAAGGTCGTCGGTTCGAGTCCGATCTGGGTCGTTATGGGGTCTTAGCTCAGCTGGGAGAGCATCTGCCTTACAAGCAGAGGGTCATAGGTTCGAGCCCTATAGGCCCCATTTGCATGTTGCAGTGGGCGCGTGCAGGAATGAATAGCAAGCAGCTTGGAAGTTTGCTTGGTAAAGTGTTTGCCGATGTGGCTCAATTGGCAGAGCAGCTGATTTGTAATCAGCAGGTTATCGGTTCGAGTCCGATCATCGGCTTTATGGATATAATTCCATATGGATGGATTCCCGAGTGGCCAAAGGGGACAGACTGTAAATCTGCTGCAAATTGCTTCGGTGGTTCGAATCCACCTCCATCCATTTGCTTAAGGTCAATGTATAAAATTTGCCTTATAGCATAAAATATAATGTATTTGCATTATGGAATAATTTTATAACGCGGGGTGGAGCAGTCTGGAAGCTCGTCGGGCTCATAACCCGAAGGTCATAGGTTCAAATCCTGTCCCCGCTACTCAAGACCTGAAGTGTATGGATTTTAGGTCTAAATGCCCAGATAGCTCAGTTGGTAGAGCAGAGGACTGAAAATCCTCGTGTCACTGGTTCGATTCCGGTTCTGGGCATTTCTTATACTTAAAAATAGTTATATAGATTTTGGGGTATTAGCTCAGTCGGTAGAGCACTTGACTTTTAATCAAGTTGTCCGGGGTTCGAATCCCCGATGCCTCATTGACAGAACAGGGAAGTGTTGAAAATTCAACATTTTCCTTTTTTTATTGCCTTATAATCAAATTCTGTTATAATTGGTATGGTTAGGGAGTATTTACAATATGAACATCTTAGATTATGAAATCAAGAGGATAGGGCAGAAAGTAAAAGAATATTTTCCTTTTTTCGTTGCGGGATTTATTTTTTCTGTGGTGGTGTACTTTCTCTTAATATCAAATCAATTAGTGAATTCGGACGATGGATTGTGGGAGTACAGTTATTATAAGGCGGGGAGATGGTCTCTTTCACTGGGAAGATGGTTTTGGCTGTATCTTGACCGTTTTCGTCTGGGAATCAGTACGGAGCCGATTACGTCATTGATTACATTGGCATGTTATTCACTGGGTTTCGTTTTTATTTTGGACATATTTGAGTTGGGAAAGAACAAAATAGGATATCTTGTAAGTATGCTTTTCTTAAGCAGCACTGCAGTTTGTATTTCGTTATCCTATCGTTATATGTCGCCGACCTTCGGACTGGCATTTTTACTGAGTGTCATGGCTCCCTGGATATTGATAAGGTGGCGGAACAAAGTTGCGGCAATACTTGGAAGCGGCGCTTGTATTGCCTTTTCCATGGGATTATATCAAGCCTATCTGGGATGTACCTGTATAATTCTGGCTGGGTATTTTATTTATGTTTTGCAGAAGGAGGATACGGCGCTGAAAGGTATCCTTGCAGACATAATGAAGGCTTTTCTGTCAGCAGTCACCGGCGGACTGCTTTATATGATAATTTTAACGGTACATTTGAGATTTTTTCATACGGGTATGTCGAATTACAATGGCGGAAATATATACTCACTGTGGAATACAATTCGGAGTCTGGGAGAAAGCGTCGTTCACACCTATAAAGTGTTTATCCGTTATTTTATAGAAAATTATTATAAAACAAACGCTTTTCAGGAAGGAAAAATTTATCTGATTGTTTTCCTGCTGGCTACTATCTTCCTTATTATTGGATTTGTCCGTACGATAAAACAGAGTAAAGCCAAAGCGGTTTTTTATACGCTGTTTGTACTGGCAATACCGATTGCCGGCAATGCGGTTTTACTGGTTGCAACTGCTGCATGGACGAGCCTGCAAATGACGGCGCCCATGGCATTATGTATTCCCATTTTAGTATGTGTGGAGACAAAAATTATCTATTCACACAAAAAATGGCTGGAGCGTATCAATATATTGGCGGTTACTGTGTTGTTGTATGGTAATATATATCAGGTTCAAATAGATCAGGATGCCATGCAGGAAGGCAAGATAGCTACCACAACTATGGCAAATGATATTATTCATTCTTTAAATGAGGAAGGATGTCTGAATGCAGATTTAAAATACTGTGTGATTGGAGTCCCGGCGCATAATGATTTGTTTAAGACATCAGTCATCTATGAAAAATCCAATGGATATGCAAGATTCGGAAGCTGGACATCGGACTATACCTGTAGTCGTCGTTCCTGGCAGGGGGTATTTTCCAACCTTTGCGGAATTGATTTGGAAATCTGCACGGCAGACGAATATGGCGCTCTTTTGGCAGATGAAACAGTGCAAAATATGGAGATTTACCCGAATGAGGGCTACATTACGCAAGTTGCAGATATAGTTGTAATAAAGGTATCAGAATAAAACGGAGATGATTATGGAACAAAAAAATACAAAAGACCGCAATACAAGGGAAACGGCAGCTTCTGTTAAGCCTGAAAAAAAGAAAAAGAAATATACAGTGTTTATTATTTGTGCGTTAACTGCTGTCATTTTGATTTTTTATGGAAGTATAGCGTTATATTATCAGCAGCATTTTTTCCCAAATACAACGATTAACGGTATTGATTGCAGTAACTTTGAGACCTATGAGGTAGCGGCGATTGTCGGGGGCAGAATTGCCGACTATAAGCTGGAAGTGACGGGACGGCTGGATGTAGAAGGTGCCAGCGGGATTATAGGTGAAATAAACGCACAGGATATCGATTTGCAGTTTGTTGATACATTGTATGAAGTAGAACACCTATTGCAGCAACAGAATGCACTGTTATGGATTACGCTTTTGGCAAATAAACAATATACTTATTCCCTGCAGCAGGGAGTAAGCTTTGACGAGGAGATGCTGGCGGAAACGGTTAAGCAGTGGGACGCCTTTCAGGATATGATTCAACCAGAGGACGCTTATATCAGTGAGTATTCTGAAGAGAAAGGCGGTTATACGATTGTTCCCGAGACATTGGGTACGTCATTTGATGTGGAAGAGGTAATAGAGCTTATTAAAGAGTTCATTTTTAAGCAGGAAAGCAGCTTGGATTTGGAAGAGCAGAATTGTTATAAGGAGGCATCGATAACTGCGGGCGATAAGACTTTGCAGGAAAGCGTTGATACTGTGAACAAGTGGCTTGCAACTGAGATTACATACGATTGGAACGGACAGGAAATCTTATTGGATAGAGAAACAATCCGTGAATGGATATTGTTTGACGGAAATCACCCCCGGCTTGATGAAGAGGCGGTTGCCGAATTTGTAGCCGACAATGCCGGAAATTGGGATACTTATGGGAAAAGCAGAAAATTTACTACAACATTAGGAGTGGAGCTGACGCTTCCGAGTGGTGCATACGGTTGGAAAACGGACCGGGACGGCGAGACGGAAGAATTGCTTCAGTTAATTTATCAGGGAAGTGTGCTGGAAAAAGAACCGCTTTACATTAGCAAAGGAAGGCAGAAGGGGACGAATGATATTGGTTCCTCTTATGTGGAGGCGGATTTGACGAATCAGCATTTGTATCTGTATTATCAGGGTACTCTGGTTTTAGAGACGGATTTTGTGTCGGGAAAAATGAATTGCAGTGATTGTATTACACCCAGCGGTGTGTTTGGATTAACGTATAAAACTACCAATGCAGTACTTCGGGGGGAGAATTATGAGACACCGGTTTCCTACTGGATGCCCTTTCACGGTAATTTTGGAATGCACGATGCGACTTGGAGAACAGAGTTTGGCGGAGATATTTATCTTACCAATGGTTCCCATGGCTGTATCAATCTGCCGTTGGATAAGGCAGAGGCTATATATGGATATGTTTCAACGGGATTTCCGGTTATTTGTTACTACTATTAAATCAAAGTAAAAGGGCAGGGTATTTTTATGGAAGGAAAGGGTTCTGTCAGTCGTTCTGAAAGAAGGGCAAAACGTTGGAAAAAATATTATAAGAGACAACGGGAGCTTCACAGACAGATAGGTGATGCAGGAAAAGATATTTTACAGTCCAGAAATTTCAGGTATACCAGAGAACATATCCAGCATGGCAATATGACGGTGAACAACCACTGCATGAATGTGGCAAGGTATAGTCTGGCATGGAGTCAGAAGCTGCATATTAACTGTAATCGAAGAGAACTAATCAGAGGAGCACTGCTTCACGATTATTTTTTATACGACTGGCATGACGAGGATTATATAAAGCCACACAAGCTGCATGGTTTTTATCATCCCGGCAGGGCATTACGGAACGCAGACAGGGAATATCAGTTGACTGACAGGGAAAGAGATATTATAAAGAAGCATATGTGGCCTCTTACAATTGTACCGCCCATGTGTCGTGAGGGATGGATTGTAACAATGGCAGATAAGTGGTGCTCTATGATGGAGACCCTGCGTATTCACAGAGGGCATGGGGCATTGATTGAGAAGCTTAGAGATTACAGGGCAGAAGAGAGGGAATAAAAGTGGAGCATTTATATGAAAAATTAGAGAATTATTCCACTAATGATTACTATCCCTATCATATGCCGGGGCATAAACGGAGAATGGCGGGAGCGCTGCCGAAACAAATCATAGATATTGATATCACTGAGATAGATGGCTTTGATAATCTGCATCATCCGGAAGGAATGATACGTAAGCTTCAGCAAAAAGCGGCGGCTCTTTATGGTGCGGAGGAAAGCTTTTACCTGATAAACGGAAGTACTTGTGGCATTTTGAGCGCTATCAGTGCGGCGCTTCCCGAGGGCGGGCATATCCTTATGGCAAGAAATTGTCATAAATCGGCATATCATGGGGTTTACCTCAGAAATTTAACGGTTTCTTATCTGTATCCTTCCGTTATGGAGGAGTATGATATAAGTGATGCCATTACACCTGCCCAGGTAGAAGAGGCTCTGAATAAGGAGCCGGATATCGATGCGGTGCTGCTGGTATCACCTACATATGAAGGAAGAATTGCAGACGTGGAGCAGATAGCCCGTATTGTGCATAAAAGAGGAATTCCGTTAATTGTAGATGAAGCCCACGGTGCGCATCTGGGATGGTCGGAAGAGTTTGGGGCAAACAGTTGTCAGGCAGGAGCGGATTTGGTAATTCACAGTGTACACAAAACGCTTCCGGCAATGACCCAGACGGCTCTTTTGCATGTAAATGGGGACAGAATCGACAGGGACAGATTAAGACGTTTTCTGCATATTTATCAGTCCAGCAGTCCATCCTATGTATTGATGGCAAGTATTGACAATGCTTTGCATGTAATGGAAAAAGATGGGCACAGGCTTTTTTGTTTTTTTGCGGAAAGGTATTATCAGATGATGCACAAGCTGTCGGAATGCAGGCATCTGGAAGTTCTCGCGCCCAAAAAGGGAAAGCAGGATATTGGAAAGCTGGTAATATCAGCTAAAAAGTATGGTTTGTCGGGGCAGCGCTTATATGATATTTTATTAGAGGACTATCATTTGCAGACTGAGATGGCGACAGAATCCATTTGCCTTGCGATGTTCACTGTGGGAGATGGGGAAGACGCTTATGAGCGGATGACGAAAGCATTGCTGGAGATTGACGAAAAGATGGCAGCCGGTCTTATACAGCCGGACTTCTCTGCAAGAAAACATCCATACTCTGTTTTGGATGCGCGTGACTCCATTCCTCTAAGCAGAGCATGGGATATGCCGGGGGAATTGGTTCCCCTGAAGGAAGCAGTTAACAGATATGTAGGAGAGTTTATTCATTTATACCCACCCGGAATACCGCTGCTTGCACCCGGAGAACGGATGACGGAAGAAAAGTACCGTCAGATTCAGGATTATCTGGAACAACGGCTTAAGGTGCAGGGAGTGAAACAGATTAACGACACCAAAATGATAAAGGTGTTGAGAAAGTGAAGAGGAGTTATATGAGAAAAACAAAAATTATTTGTACGATTGGACCCGCAAGTGAAAGCCCTGAAAAACTGAAAGAATTAATGCTGGCAGGCATGAATGTTGCCCGTTTTAATTTTTCACATGGAACCCATGAGGAGCAGAAGGGAAAGTTTGAAAGAGTGCTTCAGGCAAGAAAAGAACTGGGACTGCCGGTGGCTACCCTGCTTGATACCAAGGGACCGGAAATCCGCCTGCGCGATTTTGAGGGGGGAAAAGTAGAACTTAAATCCGGACAGAAATTTATTCTGACAACGGAAGAAATGCTGGGTACTGCACAGAAAGCTTCTATTTCTTACAAAAATTTAAAGAATGACATTTCTGTTGGAACAGCAATTTTAATTGATGACGGTCTCATTGAGATGCAGGTAGAAGAAATCAACGGAGAGGAGATCGTCTGCACTGTTATCAACGGCGGTTTTGTATCGAATCACAAGGGCGTAAATGTTCCGGGAGTTGCTCTTTCCATGCCCTATATCAGTGCTGCTGACCGGGAGGATATTCTGTTTGGCGCGGAGATGGGATTTGAATTTCTGGCGGCTTCCTTTACCAGATGTAAGGAAGACATTCTCGAAATTCGTAAGATATTAAAAGAATGCAATAGTGATATGAAAATTATTGCCAAAATAGAGAATATGCAGGGAATTCAGAATTTAGCGGAAATTCTCGAGGTTTCCGATGGAATTATGGTAGCCAGAGGCGACATGGGTGTAGAGATTCCTTTGGAGGAAGTTCCCGTACTCCAGAAGAAGATGATTAAAATGGCAAATGCCCAGGGAAAACATGTTATAACCGCAACCCAGATGCTGGAATCCATGATAAAGAATCCAAGACCCACAAGAGCGGAGGCTACGGATATTGCAAATGCGATTTATGACGGAACTACTGCAATTATGCTGTCCGGCGAAAGCGCTGCAGGCTTGTATCCTGTGGAAGCCGTAAAGACGATGGCAAGGATTGCGGAAAGCGCAGAGGAAGACATTGACTATCGTCACAGAATGATGCAGCATGGGGATGCAGCTAAAAACGATATTACAACAGCGATTGCCTATGCAACTTGCTCTACGGCGATGGATCTGGATGCGGCGGCAATTATTACGGTAACTCTGTCAGGCTTTACTGCGGCATCTATTTCCCGCTTCAAACCGGGATGTCCGATTATTGGCTGCGCCATGAGTGAGAAGGTCTGCGCACAGTTAAATCTGTTGTGGGGAGTAAATCCGGTTTTATTGAAAAAAGAAGACAATGCAGAAGAGCTTTTCTCGGATGCAGTGGAAGAGGCAAGAAAAGCAGGATATGTGAAAGCCGGAGATACCGTGGTAATTACCGCAGGCGTCCCTCTCGGCATCGCGGGGAAAACAAATATGATTCGTGTAGTAGAGGTAAAATAGAGGAATGGGTAAGATTGTATATCTTATGGGGAAAAGCTCCACGGGGAAGGATACTGTTTTTAAAAAATTAATGGAGAAGGGTGCAAACAGGTATCAGACAATTGTGCCTTATACCACCCGCCCTGCCAGGGACGGCGAGCGTGACGGCGTGGAGTATTTTTTTACGGATGAAGAAGGTTTTCAGGCGTTGAAGGCGGCCGGAAAGGTGATAGAGGACAGGGAATACCATACCTTTCATGGTCTTTGGCGTTATTTTACGGTGGACGACGGGCAAATGCTGCCGGACAAGAATTATCTGATGATTGGAACTCTGGAGTCTTATCAGAAGCTGAAGGATTATTTTGGTGAGGACAAAATGATTCCCGTTATGATAGAATTAGATGACGGGGTCAGACTACAGAGGGCGCTGGATCGTGAAAAAAAGCCGGAAAACCGCCGGTTTGAGGAAATGTGCCGCAGATTTCTGGCGGATAGTGAGGATTTTGCGGAGGATAAGATTCGGGCAGCAGGTATTAAACGGAGATTCTATAATGATGATTTGGACAGATGCTTTGCTGAAATTGAGGAATACATAGAAAGCAGTTTACAATAAACGCAATCTGACCGATATATAAAATAAAAGAAAAGGGAAGGCTGGTGAGCAGGTGGATATTAAAGTAAATCAGGTGACACAAAGTATGCCTGTGGAGCAGACAAAGCAGACGGAAAGTACGGACGGCAGCTTTAAATTTACCCTTGCCAGTCATATTGAAGAAGCGGAATTGCAGACGAGACTTTCCTCTCTGATGGAATCCATTACCATAGAGGGAGAGAAACTTTCCAAACGCCGGGATATCAAGGATATGAAGCGATACCGAGGGTTGATAAAGGAATTTTTAAACGAGGTGGTAACACATTCTCATTCTTTTTCCAGAGAAAATTATCTGGACAGACGGGGAAGACACAGAGTGTACGGTATTATCCGTCTGATAGACGAAAATCTGGATCAGTTGGCGCAGGAGCTGATGAAGGATGAGAAGGACAATCTTGCTATTTTAAATAAGATTGGTGAGATTCGCGGACTGCTTTTGGATATTTTTACGTGACAATTCGGGATTGCAAATAAAGTTGTGGACAAGGGGGATGGCTTATGGCAGATTTTCAGGACATTATCGGACAGGAACAGATAAAAGAGCATTTGCAGAATGCGTTGACAGCAAAGAAAATTTCCCATGCCTATATTATCAATGGAGAGAAAGCCTCCGGCAAAGAGTTTATTGCCAAAATATTTGCCATGGCATTGCAGTGTGAAAAGGGAGAGGCAAATCCCTGTCAGGAGTGCCATTCCTGTAAACAGGCGCTTTCCGATAACCAGCCCGACATTATCCGTGTAACCCATGAGAAGCCCAATACAATCAGTGTTGATGATATCCGCGCACAGATTAACAACGATGTGGCAATTAAGCCTTACAGCAGTCCTTATAAGGTCTATATTATGAACGAGGCAGAGAAAATGACCGTGCAGGCACAAAACGCCATCTTAAAGACCCTGGAGGAGCCACCGGAATATGCGGTGATTCTGCTGCTTACCACCAATGTAAGTTCCCTTCTTCCCACGATTTTGAGCCGCTGTGTGGTATTAAATATGAAGCCGGTGGCGGATACTCTTGTGAAAAAATATCTGATGGAGCAGATGCAGGTGCCGGACTATAAAGCGGAGGTCTGCGTGGCGTTTGCCAGAGGAAATATCGGCAAGGCGAAGATGCTGGCGTCCAGCGAGGATTTTGAAAATGTAAAATCAGAGGCAGTATCGCTTTTAAAATATATTCAGGATATGGAACTGCATGAAATTGTTGCAGCCATAAAGAAAAGCAGCGATTACAAATTAGAGGTAAATGATTATCTCGATATCATGGCAATCTGGTACAGAGACGTGCTGCTGTTCAAGGCGACCAAGGATGTAAATCACCTGGTTTTCCGTGAGGAGATACAGAGTTTACGGAAGATAGCCCGCAGAAGCAGCTATGAAGGGATTGAGCGTGTTATTGAAGCCCTGCAGAAGGCGAAGAACCGTTTGAACGCCAATGTCAATTTTGAACTTACGATGGAGCTTCTGATGTTGGAGATTAAGGAGAATGGGTAAGAGCAATGAAATACGAAATGCACTTGACAGAGTATATAATTATCTGCGTGATGAAAAAATTGACAGCAGGCATATAAAGCATGAAAGAAAAAGTTTCCTTTGCAGAAAGTAAGATATATGTTACAATGGCAAAGGAAACTTTTTATTTTTCAAAAGCGCAGAAGCGTAAGTGAGGTAGATAGATGATTAGAGTAATTGGCGTAAGATTCCGAACAGCGGGCAAGGTTTATTTTTTTGACCCGCTGCATTTTGAAATAAAAAAAGGCGATCATGTCATCGTGGAGACAGCCAGAGGAATTGAATATGGAACCGTAGTATCAGGCATCAGGGAAGTAGAGGACGATAAGGTAGTCCAGCCGCTGAAGCCGGTTATCCGCATTGCCACTGAGAGGGACCATGAACAGGAGGCAGCAAATAAGGAAAAGGAAAAAGACGCTTACAAGATCTGTCTGGAGAAGATTCAAAAGCATGGTCTGGAAATGAAGCTGATAGATGCAGAGTACACCTTTGACAATAACAAGGTTCTGTTCTACTTTACGGCGGATGGAAGAATTGACTTCCGTGAGCTGGTAAAGGATTTGGCAAGTGTTTTCAGAACCCGGATTGAATTGCGTCAGATTGGCGTGAGGGATGAAACCAAGATTCTGGGCGGCATTGGTATCTGTGGACGTCCTTTGTGCTGCCACAGTTACTTATCTGATTTTGTACCGGTGTCCATTAAGATGGCAAAGGAGCAGAATCTGTCGTTAAATCCCACCAAGATTTCCGGTGTATGCGGCAGACTGATGTGTTGTCTGAAAAATGAAGAGGAGACATATGAAGAGCTGAACCGCAGGCTTCCTGATGTGGGAGATTATGTGACCACGGAGGATGGACTTAAGGGTGAGGTGCAGAGTGTAAATGTACTGCGTCAGTTGGTAAAGGTTATCGTGGATTTGGATGATGAAAAGGAAATTCGCGAGTATGAGGTTGGCAAGCTCCATTTCAAAAAGAAGCATGGGAAGAAGGAAAAGGTAGAGGTGTCCAAAGAAGAGCTGCAGGAGCTGGAGCGCATGGAGCAGGAGGACCTTCAGGACAATATGCAGGAGTTGGAAGAGCACGATTTTGAAAAAAAATCCGAGGAACGTCAGGAACGAAAAAATGGGAACCGTCAGAATGCCAGACAGTATCGCGGCAATCATCAGGAAAACCGGCAGGATAACAAAAATAGCGGTCAGGAGAATCACCATGAGGGCGGACGTGACCGGAGAAACGATAACCGTCAGGGCAGAAGACACGATGGAAGACCAAAACGCTACAGACAGGATGAGAAATCGGGAAGGAAAGCACAGAATCATGACAATCAGTCTGAAAAATAATGAGCGTCTGGATGAATTGCAGAGAAACGGGTACCGGATAATACAGAATCCTGAGAAGTTCTGTTTCGGTATGGATGCTGTGCTGCTGTGCGGTTTTTCCCATGCCCGAAAGGAAGATAACCTGTTGGATATGGGAACGGGTACAGGTATTATTCCCATTCTTATGGAGGCAAGATATCAATGCAGGCATTTGACAGGTCTGGAGATTCAGGAGGAAAGTGCAGATATGGCCCGCCGGAGCGTTGCGCTTAACGGGCTTGACGAAAAGATTGACATTATAACAGGAGATATCAAAGAAGCAGGCAATCTTTTCCCGTCTGCTTCTTTTGATTGTATTACCTGTAATCCCCCATATATGATAGGGCAGCATGGATTGACGAACCCCGATGCCCCCAAAGCCATTGCAAGGCATGAGATTCTTTGTACCTTAGAGGATGTTATCTGCCAGGCGGCAAAGCTGTTAAAGCCGGGCGGGCATTTCTTTATGGTGCATCGCCCGTTTCGGTTGGCAGAAATCATGACACTAATGTCACAATACAAATTAGAGCCTAAAAGGATGCAGCTTGTGTATCCCTATGTAGACAAGGAACCTAACATGGTTCTGCTGGAGGGAACCCGCGGCGGGCGTCCCAGAATGACGGTGGAGAAGCCGTTAATCGTATATCAGAGCCCGGGTGTATACACGCCTGAAATTTATGATATTTACGGGTATTAACACACCCTGAAACAAAAAGAGAAAGGCACGGGATATGGCAGGAACTTTATTTTTGTGTGCAACTCCCATTGGTAATCTGGGAGATATGACCCCAAGGGTGGTAGAAACCCTGCGAAATGTGGATGTCATTGCGGCGGAGGATACCCGCAACAGCATAAAGCTGCTGAATCATTTTGAAATCCATACGCCTATGACAAGCTATCATGAATACAACAAGGTGGAAAAGGCAAAGCAGCTTGTAGGACAGTTGTTAAGCGGTCAGGATATCGCACTGATTACGGATGCCGGAACCCCTGCTATTTCCGACCCCGGAGAGGTATTAGTGCGGATGTGCCACGAGAATGACATTTGTGTCACTTCCCTTCCCGGCGCCGCTGCGTGCATCACGGCGCTTACCCTGTCGGGGTTAAGTACCAGAAGATTCTGTTTTGAGGGATTTTTGCCTTCCGATAAAAAAGAGAAGAGACTGGTTTTGGAGGAGCTTGCTTCCGAGAGCAGAACCATGATTCTCTACGAAGCGCCCCATCATCTGGTGCGCACGCTGGAGGAACTGTATGCAGCTTTGGGGGAGCGGAAAATTACGCTTTGCCGGGAGCTGACCAAGAAATTTGAGACTGTGATGCCAACCACTTTGGAAAAGGCGTTGAAATATTACGAAGAAGAGGAACCGAGAGGGGAATATGTGCTGGTAATTGAAGGAAAAAGCCGGGAGGAGAAGCGGGAAGAGGAAATTGCCTCCTGGCAGAGCCTGAGCATAGAAGAGCATATGGCTTTTTATGAAAATCAGGGAATGGATAACAAAGCAGCCATGAAACAGGTGGCGAAGGATAGAGGCGTTGGAAAACGGGAAATCTATCAACAGTTGCATGTGAAGGAAGTGTAAAAATGTCAGGTACAAATTGTGACGTATGTGTCAATTATGTGTATGATGAGGACTATGAGTGTTATAGCTGTCTGGTGAATCTGGACGAAGACGAAATGTATCGTTTTTTATCGGGAACCCAGCAGTCATGCCCGTATTATCGCCCGGATGATGAATATGGTGTGGTGAGGCATCAAATATAGAGTGAAAGGAAAAGAGGAGTATTATGAAATATGTAAAGCAGTTTGCGGTTATTCTTTCCATTTCGCTGATTGCCGAATTGATGGAATACCTGATTCCCATTCCGGTGGCAGCCAGTATTTACGGACTGGTGCTGATGCTGATTGGGTTGATAACAAAGCTGATTCCGTTGGAAAAAGTAGAAGGAGCGGCAGATTTTCTGGTGGAAATTATGCCCATTTTGTTTATTCCTTCTACTGTGGGCATTATGGCAAGCGCGGATGCACTGAAAGAGATGCTGATTCCTTTGTGTGTGATTTGTGTTGTGACTACCATTCTGATTATGGCGGTTACGGGAAAGGTGTCACAGGGTATCATCCGCCGCGGTGCCGGCAGAAGCCGTAATATGCGTGGCAGCAGGAAATAGAAGGGGGGCAGCTGAATGAAAGAAGCATTGACACAGTCCGCTTTTTTTGGCGTGGTATTAAGTCTCATTTGTTATGAAATCGGACTTTGGTGTAAAGAAAAGCTGAAAATAGCAATCGCCAATCCCCTTTTGATTGCGGTCCTGCTGATTGTAGCGATTCTTTTGCTTTTTAATATTGATTATGATAGCTATAATGAAGGAGCGTCCTACATCAGTATGCTTCTGACGCCGGCGACGGTGAGTCTGGCGATTCCGCTGTACAGACAGCTTTCGCTTTTGAAAAAATATCCGGGGGCAATCTTCGGAGGAATCGCGGCGGGCGTTGTAACAGCGATGGTTAGCATTTTTCTTCTGAGTTTTGCGTTTGGCTTAAATCATCAGCAATACGTGACATTGCTGCCCAAATCTATCACAACGGCGATTGGGATGGGCGTATCCGACAAAATGGGAGGCATCGTGACAATTACCGTGGTTTCAATCTGCATTACGGGAATTCTTGGAAATATTTGTGCAGAAACGGTCTGCAAAATTTTTAAAATTGAGGAACCGATTGCCAAAGGACTTGCCATCGGGACCGGCGCACATGCCATGGGAACCGCCAAAGCCATGGAAATGGGCGAGGTAGAAGGCGCTATGAGCAGCTTGTCGATTGTGGTGGCAGGTATTATGACAGTTGTGTCGGTATCTTTGTTTGCAAATTTAATTTAACACAATCAGAGCAACGGTATCGCAAACGCCTTGCAGTTTTTATTTCTCCTGCATATTTTCACCGGATAAAGCTCATAATAACCCTGTAAAAAAATTTAGGAGGTTATGGACATGAGTAATATTTCAGAGCTTGACTTACAGAATCTTCGCCACCTGATTAGCGGTTACGATACCACTCACTGCAAAATGCAGGAATATGCGAAACAGGCAACCGACTCTCAGATTAAACAGTTCTTTGAAAAAGGAGCAAAATCAGCTATGGACAATAAGCGGCAGCTGATGAAGTTCTTGCAGTAAAGAAATTGTGGAAATAAGTTTTCGATTGAAAGGAAAAGGGAGATATTGATATGCAGGAAAAAGTTATGGTAGCAGACACGCTTGCAGGTATTAACGGAGAATTGACCCGTTATGCAGGTATGATTGCACAGTCTGAGAATCCGGAGTTAAAACAGACCTTGAAGCAGATGAGAAATGCCTGTGAACAGTCGCAGGATGAGCTTTACAAGCTTGCAAGGGAAAAATCCTACTATGTGCCCGCCGAAAAGGCAACGGAGGAAGAGGTAGCGCATGTGAGAAGCCTGTTTACACAGGGAACCTTATAAGAAAAAACAGAGATGGCATTTTCTACCCTATCGGTGGAGAATGCCTTTTTTGTAATATTGTCCAAAATAAATTAACAATTAATAAAAACGTTTCGTTAATTTTGTTTCTTTTCTACAAAAAATATTTCGGTACTTGCAAAGAAATATACAACATGATAAAGTAAAGAAAATTAAAACGTTTTTATTACGAATTATTATATTAGGAGGGTACGAAATGAAAGGTTTTAGTAAGGTGATGAAGACGCTTGCACTTTCTTTGGCGGTTACAACGGCTGTAGCGGCAACGCCGGCTTATGTACAGGCTGAGGAGACGGGGCAGAAAACGGTTCAGGCGCTTACCGACGCTGATTTTTTAAAGGCGGACGGCAAGAATCTGAGAAACAATTCCGGTACGGGCGACATTGTAAATTTGCGCGGTACGAATGCAGGCGGTCTTTTTGTGCAGGAATTCTGGATGACCCCTACGGAGTCAACCGCTAATGTTAATGATCAGGCAGAGATTATGAGTTTTCTGACGGAGAGATTCGGTGAGGATACGATGTACGAGCTTGTCGATGCGTATGAAACAGCGTATTGGACAGAAGCAGATTTTGACAACTGTGCGGCTATGGGTATGAACTGTATCCGTGCGCCGTTCTGGTGGAGAAATCTGGTAGATGAAAATGGCGACTGGTATGGCTATGATGAGAGCGCTGATGACCCTTACGCTGCGGCGTTTGAGAAGCTTGACTGGTTTATACAGGAGGCTTCCGAGAGAGGTCTGTATGTAATTGTGGATTTCCACGGTGCGCCCGGTTCCCAGAACGGCAGCGACCATTCCGGTGTGGACGGCGGCGATGATAAGGTAACCGCTTCGGAATTCTGGTTTGGTGAGAATGCCGGGAGCAATCAGCAATTATTCTATGATATGTGGGAAGTTATAGCAGAGCGATACGCGGGAAACCCTGCTGTGGCTGCTTATGATATTATGAATGAGCCATTTTGTACATATCGTTATAGTTCTCCAAACGGCTTATCGGGAGATGAACTGCATGAAATGCTTTGGGGTGTATACGATAAGGCTTATGATATCATTCGTTCCAGGGATGCCGACCATGTGGTAATTATGGAGGCTGTCTGGGATGCGGGCGACCTTCCCAATCCGGCTGTATACGGATGGGAAAACGTAATGTATGAGTATCACAATTATTTGTATGATGATTACGATAACGCGGCGGGCGGACAGATTTCCAATATGGAGAGCAAGCTTAACGGTATCGGAAATGCAGATTACAATGTGCCGAGCTATATGGGCGAGTTCAGTTACTTTGATAATCTTGACGCATGGGACGAAGGTCTTGAACTGTTGGTAAATGCGGGAATTAACTGGACAACATGGACTTATAAGACCGTGGAGACTTATGGAAATTGGGGATTGTATCATCATCCGACAAGCATGAATACCGGCGTCAATCTTGAGACTGCATCCTATGAAGAGATACTTGCTGCATGGCAGAAGGTTGGAACAGATGAAGGAGAGCCGAATACCGGACTGATTGAAAAGGTCAGCAAATGGTGTAATGCAGATACGGTTGCCAATACGCTGGGACCCAGGTATGCAGAAATTGAAGACGGTACCTATTATTTCCTTGGAAACAGTTCCCAGCGTGTGCTGACAAACACCGGTGATGAGAACGGCAATATGATAGGCGCTATCGGATTTTCCATGGCGGAAACTGATGATGTGAAATTTGAACTGATCCACAATGACGACAATACGATTTCCTTAAAGTCCCTGTCGAATAACAAGTATATCAGTGTCGGAGAGGACAGTCTGCTTCGCGCAACGGCTGACAGCATTTCGGATTCCGAAAAATTTTATATGATGCAGTCCTCCGCGACGGCAGTTGCTTTGAAGTCCGTAAAGACACAGCTTTTCTCTTGTGTGGATGAGGATTTGGAGGAAGAAAAAGATTACTTTACAGAAGGATTCCCTGTTATTGCAGACCGTTCCTCCGCAACCAGCTGGGAGACCTTCAACGTATATACCCTTGACGGCGATTTGATTGGCGGCGTATCCGATGATAATTACAGCGGCTGGACACACTATGAGACGGAAGACAGTGAGGCTGCAACCATTGTCGGCGGAAAGCTGGAGGAACAGGATTTTTATTCCGGCGGACAGGCAGCAGGCTCCATGAATAATGCGGATATGGACATTGCAGATGTTGCGGCAGACTGGTCCAATATCAATTATGCTGCATTTAATGTAAATGTGGATGTGGCTGGAAGCTATAAGCTGGTAATGACCTACAATGGTGACGACGATAAGGAGATTCTGGTTAAAGTCGGTGACGGCGAAGCCGCAGCAGTAGAAGTGCCTCGTCAGGGTGACGGAACATGGAATGTTCTCTATGAGAAATTGATTACTGTTGACCTGGAAGCAGGCGAAAACACCATTTACATTTCCGGTACGATAGGAGACGGCTGGATGAATCTTGACTGTATCGACCTTGTAAATGTTCCTATTGCAAAGAATGCGGACGGCAGCGAGAGACTTGAGGCAGAGAACTATTACACGAACGGTACGGCGGAAAGCCAGTCCTTCTACTCCGGCGGAAAAGGCGTCGGCTCGCTGAACTCCAATACTGCATTTGAATCCGTTGCGGCAAACTGGTCCAATGTGAAATACGTAGATTTCACCGTTTATGCACAAAAAGCGGGCAACTATATCGTAACCTGGGCATGGAACGGTAACGGCGCCGATGGAATGACGGCGGCGTACAGCGTAAATAAAGGTGAGAATGTTGCGTTGACGCTGGATAATGACGGCGCTGCATGGAACTCCATGAACAGCACAGAGTTCACGGTTTCTTTAAAGCAGGGCTTTAATGACTTAAGACTTTCCGGCACGCTGGAGGTACAGAGCAACTGGGCTAACATTGACTACATTGATGTTGTACACGAGGAAGATTTGCTGGAGGTAGTTGAGCTTCCCAAGGCTGTCAGCGGATGGACACGATTTGAGGGAGAGCTGGCGGCAACTCTTGTAAATGGAGGTTATCTTGAAACGCAGGATTTCTATTCCAACGGCAAAGCAATCGGCGGGTTGTCAACCGATGATGTTGCAATAGACGAGGTGGCTCCCGACTGGTCCAATATCCCTTATGCGGAATTTACTGTAAATGCAGCGCAGGCAGGGGATTACAGAATGCTCATTGCTTACAATGGAGACGATGATAAGACGGCAGCATTAAAAGTAAATGATGGAGAAACCCGGAGTATTTCCGTTCCAAACGTTTCCTCAGATTACGCATGGAACAGTATGCACGAAAAGAGTTTGACAGTGACCCTGGCAGAAGGTGAAAATACCATTCGTATTTCCGGTGCGCTTGGCGGAGGCTGGTGGAATATTGATAATGTGGATATCGCAAATGCGCCTGTCGCGGTAGATGCCGCGACAGGCGCAGAGAGATATGAGGCGGAGGACTTTACTGCTAAGTCTGCCAATAATCCTTCCGCCGAGCATCAGGATTTCTACTCCGGTACAGCGGAAAACAATGGCGTAGGCGGTATGGGTGCAACGGCAAGTACCTTTACGGTTGGCGCCGATATCCCCGGAACAAGATTAAACTATATTGACTACAGTATTTTTGCAGAAAAAGCAGGCGCTTATGACATTACCGTTGCAGGTAACGGCGCAGGGAATGATATGACCTGCGTATACCAGCTAAACGGTGCGGCAAGTGAAAGCTTCCAGATGTTAAATGCCGGACAGAGCTGGGATCATATGGTTTTTGCAACCATTCGCGTCACTTTGAAAGAAGGATATAATCAGTTGATTCTGGCAGGTACTTATAACGGTGACTGGCTGAATTATGATTATATAGACGTTACGGCGGTAACGGATGACGGCGAAGAGGAGAGTCATACCCACAGCGGAGGCACAGCAACCTGTGTATCTCCTGCTATCTGTGAAATATGCAAAGAGCCTTATGGCGGCGTAGACAAAAACAATCACACAGGCGGCACGGAAGTCCGTAACAGAGTGGAAGCAACCGCCGCTGCAGACGGTTATACCGGAGATACCTACTGTAAAGGATGCGGAGCGAAACTTGCTGCCGGCACGACGATTCCTGCAACGGGAAGCGGCGATGGCGGAAACATCGGAGACAGTGGAAATACCGGAAATACAGGAGACGGCGGTAACACCGGAGATACCGGAAATACAGGCGACAGCGGCAGCGCACCGGTACAGGATGGCTGGTATGAGCAGGACGGCGCTAAGTACTGGTACGAGAACGGTGTCAGACAGGGATATGACCCGGGTAATGAGGCTTATCGCGGCAAGGAA
>CALWSL010000029.1 GCA_944384205.1 uncultured Acetatifactor sp.
GCTTTTGACTTTGACACCCGCAATTCCGCTGCCACTTCCTCCACAGTCATAAATGATTTTTCTGCCATTCCGTTATCCTCCCCTTTCTTCGTTTAACTGTTTTTGTTTAAGTTGTATCCATAATACTAAATAAATTCCGTTAAGTCAAGTAGTTTGCAGAAAAATCTTAACTTTTTTTATTTAAGTCCCTCTTGCTATTCCTATTGTACCATGTTATACTAACTTCAACAGAAATGTTTAAGTCAAGAATGGTTGTATCACTATAACTACAACGGAGGTTTTATTATGGCAATCGGCAAACGAATCCGCTTTTTCCGTAATCGGAAAGGCATGACGCAAAAGCAGTTAGGCGAAATCCTCGGTTTTCTCGGAAAGACCTCTGATGTCCGTATGGCGCAGTATGAATCAGAAGCCAGAACGCCGAAGCAAGACCTTGTAAAAGAAATGGCACATATCTTTGATGTCAGCCCACGAGCAATCACAGTCCCGGAGATTGACAGCTATGTCGGGCTTATGCACACGCTCTTTGCGCTGGAAGATATGTATGGACTGAAAATCGGAGAGATTGACGGGGAAGTGTGTCTGCGTCTGGACAAGTCCACCGGCTCCACTTATTCCTCCATGTTTGATATGTTCCACGCATGGCAGGAGCAGGCTGCCCGTCTGGAACAGGGAGAGATAACCAAAGAGGAATACGACCAGTGGCGGTACAAATATCCCGATAGTGTTACTCTCAATTCTCGAAAGGAGAACAAAAATGGAAACTATTGAATATCTTTACCATTACACCAATATTGAAACTCTTGCTTTAATTCTAAAGAACAGAACTATACGTTTTAACTCCCTCAATAATATGGATGATCTTCAAGAGCAAGAAACTGCTGATTTAAAAAATATTGGTCAATTTTGTTATATAAGTTCTTGGACTGATGATGAATCCGAAAGTATACCCATGTGGAATATGTATGCCTCCTTAAATCTTGGTGTTCGCATAAAACTTCGCAAAAATCCCTTTAAGGTGTACGACAATCTCGCATCGGATTTATCAAAAGTTTTAGTTTTACCTGTTAAAGATGAATCCAGCGGCAAATCTCTTCAGTCTATAATTCCTCTGAGCGAAATGTTCTCGAAAGGTTTTTTTACTGTCCAAGCAATGTCCAAAGAACTATTACTTAAAGTTGAATACACCAATGACAAAAACAAACTATATCCTCGCTTACTAAAAGAAGAAGATGAACATTTTTCTATAGCATTAGGTGAACTCGGAAAATACAAAAATCTTCACTGGCAATTTCAAAATGAATGGCGATATATACTTAATATTTTGCCATTAAACTTAAATCAACCTGTTGAAAATTTAATTCACAATTTTCAAATTATTGTAAACAGAATACGATTAGGTTTAGAGAAACAACCCTTTCCATACTACGATATGAGCGTATCAAATGATGCCTTCAGCGAAATGCAAATAACTCTAAGCCCTCGTATAAGTGCAGGAAGTCGTGTTATAGTTCAGAATTTACTTGAAAAATATAACCCAACAGCCGAATTAAAAGAAAGCAACATTCTCGGTCTAATATAAAGTTACCGTAACAAACAAAAACCTTACCGACTTTCAGCTATATTTCTGAAAATCAGTAAGGTTTTTATGTTATTGAAGTATTCTGTTATTTAATGAATGATACCCGAAATGTTGCCAAATCGTTGCCAGCTATTAAACAAATTTGCTTGCAACCCGCATAAACAAAGGCTTTTTCAAGTTCATTTCATCACTCAAACTCAATCGTTCCCGGCGGCTTACTCGTCAAATCATAAAATACCCTGTTCACCCCACGTACCTCATTTATAATCCGGCTCATCACCGTCTGCAGCACCGCAAACGGTATTTCCGCCGCTTCTGCAGTCATGAAGTCAATGGTATGGACTGCACGCAGCGCTATTGCATAATCATACGTTCTCTCGTCGCCCATAACGCCTACGGAGCGCATATTAGTGAGCGCTGCAAAATACTGGTTGATGCTCCTGTCCAGACCGGCATTTGCGATTTCCTCACGATAGATGGCGTCCGCTTCCTGTACGATTCTAACCTTTTCCGCGGTAACGTCACCGATGATACGGACGCCGAGTCCGGGACCGGGGAAGGGCTGACGGAATACCAGCTTTTCAGGGATTCCAAGCTCCAGACCGACCTTGCGCACCTCATCCTTAAACAAATCCCGCAGCGGCTCGATAATCTCCTTAAAATCTACACAGTCAGGCAGACCTCCCACATTGTGATGGGACTTGATAACGGCGGATTCTCCTCCCAGTCCGCTCTCAACCACATCGGGATAAATGGTTCCCTGAACCAGAAAGTCCACCGCACCGATTTTCTTTGCTTCCTCTTCAAATACGCGGATAAATTCCTCACCGATGATTTTACGCTTGGTTTCAGGGGCGGTTTCACCGGCTAATTTGTTATAAAATCTTTCCTGGGCATTGACACGGATAAAGTTTAAGTCATAATTTCCCTCGGGTCCAAAGATTGCTTCCACCTCATCGCCCTCATCCTTGCGAAGCAGACCATGATCTACGAAGACACAGGTGAGCTGCTCGCCCACTGCCTTGGACAAAAGCACTGCTGCCACCGAGGAATCAACACCGCCGGACAATGCGCAGAGTACCTTTCCGCTGCCGACCTTCTCACGGATTGCCTTTACGGATTCCTCCACAAAGGAATCCATTCTCCAGTCGCCGCAGCATCCGCAGATATTGCGGACAAAATTGTAGAGCATTTTAGAGCCCTCTGTGGTATGAAGCACTTCGGGGTGAAACTGAATGGCATACAGCTTTCTTTCCGCACACTCCGCCGCTGCCACAGGACAATTCTCGGTACTTGCCACGGCACGGAATCCGGGAGCCAGCTTGGAAATATAATCAAAATGGCTCATCCAGCAGATGGTATTCTCTGACACATCTGCAAAAAGTGCAGAGGTCTTATCCACTTTTACCTCTGTCCTGCCGTACTCACGCACTGCCGCACGTTCTACCCTGCCGCCCAGTACATGAGACATCAGTTGCGCGCCATAGCACAGCCCCAGTACAGGAATACCCAGATTGAACAACTCCTCCGAGCAGGTTGCAGCCCCTTCTTCATAACAACTGCTGGGACCGCCTGTCAGGATGATTCCTTTGGGATCCATCGCCTTAATTTTATCAAGATCAGTTTTGTAGGAATAAATTTCACAGTACACATTGCACTCTCTTACGCGCCTTGCAACCAGCTGGTTGTACTGTCCGCCAAAATCAATAACAACTACCAGTTCTTTTTTCATAAGCAACCTCCGTCTGCCCATAACATAAATCTGTATGGTCATAGAATATTCAGCAAATCGAAATAACGGTGCGGAAATACGCTCTCCACACATATCACATTTACGATTATATGATAGATAGATAGGTAAAGTCAAAGAATTTATTATTTTTTTAACGGTACACCTTTTGGCACAAAACGCTGAATGCTCTGCACACTGTCTTATCAGTCTAAAAGGCACCCCACATATGTGGAATGCCTTTACTGTTACTGTCTTCTCTAAACCTCTTTCCAAAAATCCTTTCGGGAATCTTACAGTTTGAAGGTCTGAATTGCCTCTTCAAGCTGCTTCATATCCTCTTTCATTTTGGCAGTCTGTGCCTGCAGGCTTTCTGCCGCCTGCATTTGTCTTTCCAGGAAACGGTTTACTTCATCCGTTGCCTGAACAGTATGCTCAGAGGATTCACCAATGCCACGAATTGCCTTAAGTGCGCTGTGTCTGCCCTGATTCATCTCGCCCACGTCTTTAGAAATATGTTTCATGCTTCCTACAAGACCTTCCATCAGACCGTTCATCTGATCAAATGCGGTAATGGTCTTCTTTGCACTCTCCATCTGATTTGCAGAAATATTCTCTGCCTCGCCAACCTTCTTCAACGCATTCTGTGAATATTTGGTAATCTCCTCAATAATCTTATTGATTTCCGTTGCGGTCTGACCGGAATTATCAGCAAGCTTTCTGATTTCCTCAGCCACCACGGAGAAACCTCTTCCCTGCTCTCCCGCTCTTGCTGCCTCAATGGAAGCATTCAGGGACAACAGATTCGTCTGTGAAGCAATTTCCTGAATATCATTAACAAAATCAGCAATCTGTCCCAGTTTATCAGCCAGCTTAATCACATGCTCCTGAACTTCCTTGGTAGCGTCCGCGGTCTGCTCGGACTGATTCACCATTTCCTCAACCGTTGCCATACCTTCATCAATCATCTTCTGTGAATTGGTTACTTCATCAATCGTAGAGAAAATGCTGTTGCTGACACTCTTAATCTGTACTGACAGTTCCTCCATCCGATTGGTGCAGTCCGTAATGGCAACGTTCTGTGTTGCAATAATGCTGTCAATTTCCTCAATCTGTGCACTGACGTTTTCTGTCATGGTGCTCAGCTCTGTACCGGAATCCATAACCTTTTCACCGGCAACGAGAACCGCATCCTTCATATCCGATACCGTACCAATCAGCCCCCGCATCTTTACTACCGTGTTGCCCAATGCTCCGTGCAGCTTGCCGAATTCATTATGCGGAATCTTCTCCTTTTTAGCGCTTGCAGTAAGGTCGCCCTTGGATACACGTTCCAGCCTTGCCACACTCTTTGTAATATTGCTGCCGATAACCATAATGATAATGGCACTCAGCACAACCGCTACCAGACAGGCAGCCACAACCATTCCCATGGTAATACTGCGGATGCTGTCCGAACTCTGTGTAATGTATGACTTCGGTACAAGCGCAAGCAGTTTACCGCCGGTAACAGAGCTTTGCACCGTCATATAAAAGTATGTTTCACCGTTATATTCAATATAGTCGGATGTCTTTTCCCAGTCAATTCCCTCTACACTGCCGGCAGAAAAGTTCTCGTCCGTACCAACCTCTTCGCCTTCCGCCGTGATAAAGGAAACATAGCTTCCCTCACCGAAGTCAAGACGTGCCAGGAGATCCGCTACCGCCTGTGTGCTGACGTCTACTATCACAAGTCCCTGTAAGCTTCCGCTTTTAAACATTCTGCTGCAATACATTATGTAATTTTCCGTATTCATCTGACTGTCAATAAAAGGATGGGTGGAATACCAGTGTACCAGCATATCGTCCAACAGGTAGGAATCCTCCGACTCTGCCAGCTCGTTCATAAAGCTGTCCAGCTCGTTGGTAAACTGCAGGTTATGCGAAGTTACAACCGTAACGCCATCTACCGGAATAATATGAATCGCTTCTATCATTTCCGAGGAAGTCTGTTTCACCGTCAGATTTTTGCTGAGCGTAGTTCTCGTATCCGACTGCGTACCGGAATCAGAGCTGTATCCGCCCAAAGCATACGAGGTAACCGTCCTGTCCTGTGCAAGCTCCAGCACAATGGAGGAAATGGTATTCATTGCCTCATCCAGAGAGTTCATAGTCATCTCCAGCGCCGTCACCGAGGATCTCTCATAATTGGAAATCAAACCCTCTGACGCTCTGGTATAAGAGATATAACCGATTGCCACACAGAAAAGAATCGGAATCAGAAATCCAATAACCAACTGAACGCGAATAGAAACTCCCAACTCAAACTTTTTACCCGCTTTCTCTGTTTTTCCTGCTTTCTCCTTTCTGCCCGGAAACTTGATTTTCATCTTGCTGCCTGCATTCTTCTCCTTCGTACTACTCAACGCGGTCTTCTTTGCAGCCGCTTTTTCCTTCTTTGCTGCTCTTTCTGCCGCTTTCGCCGCCTGAGCCGCTGCCTTTTCCTCCGGTGTCCTCTTCGACACCTTTTCTTTCTTCATTTTTCCCATAGGAAAAAATCCTCCTTCTTAAGTCACTTACGAACTCGGAATCTATTTCTTCTGCCCATACCTCATTTTGTAATTATTATACCTTATGTGACATTTTTTTTCTATACTTTATATACAAATTTTGTTTTTTTTCTGCATATCTTGTTTGATTTAAACAATTGCGCTTCTTACTTTATTTACTTTTCAGAAATTATCCATACTTTTGTCACATTTTTTGCGTATGATTAAGTTATCAAAAAGAAGCTGCCGGTTCTAAATGTATTGGGGTCGTACCAGCTTCGACTAAACATAATCCTTGTGGGTGTCTCAACGTTTCTTAATTACATTACACCCACAAGGTTTACATACATCTCAGTTTGCGGTTTTCGCTGCAATATCCTCCAGCTTTCCAAAGGTGTAACCCATTTCCTCCCATTTACTTAACAATTCATCCAGTATCTCACCGTTTGTTTTTGAGGTATTATGTAACAGCACAATCGCACCGGGATGAATCCTTGCAGTAAGCTTTGTCAATGCCTCCTCATGACTGGGCTGTGCATCCACATTCCAGTCCACATAAGCAAGGCTCCAGAAAAAGGTACTGTACCCCATATCCTTTGCCATCTGCAAATTAGCAGTACTGTACTTTCCCTGGGGCGGACGGTAATACATAGACATTGCCGTACCCGTCACTTCCTTAAAAAGAGCAGCTACATCATTCATCTCTTTCTCAAAGGATGCCCGATCCGATATTTTCGACATATCGGGATGGTGATAGGTATGATTTCCTACCGTGTGTCCTTCGTCCACCATTCGTTTTACCATGTCAGGCGCCGATTCCAGATAGTGCCCCACCACAAAAAAGGTTGCCGGAGCATTGTGGTTTTTCAACGCATCGAGTATTGCTTCGGTATTTCCGTTTTCATAGCCGCAGTCAAAGGTCAGATAAATAACCTTCTCTTTTGCATCTCCTACATAATAGGCATTAAATTCCGCAAGTTCCTGCGCCGAAGCGTTTCCCGTGGGTTGAGACCCTTCGGTGCCAAAGCCCAGCCCCCAATTTTCCGTGTTCATTATGGCATTCGAGGATACCTCGTGCCTTTCGCTGATTTTTCCCACAATCACACCGCCCATCACAAGCACTGCTGCCAGCAGGAACAGTGTCGGCGCCATCTGCTTTACATGTTCAACCCTGAATTTTGGTATTGACCAATTTTTCATACTGTCTGTTATCCCAATATTTCTATTCTTGCTTATATGAAATATATGGATTTTTTTTGCCTTAATGCCTGTCTCTCTCAAAATCTTTTCCAATAAATAAGGCGAAGCAATAACCTGCCCCGCCTTATCTTTCCTAAAATTTTATGCCTGATTTTTATACTCTCTTATGTTTCTCCACATATACCGGGAAAGTATCGGTTCCTGTAATCTCCTGCCCTACTGTAACAGTCACATTTTTGTCGGAAATGATATATTCCAATCTTGCGCCTGCCTCTACAACCGTATCCTGCATCAGCACACAGTTCTTTACTTTGGCGCCCTTCTCCACTTTAACACCTCTGAACAGGATACTGTTCTCGACTTCACCCTCAATAATACATCCGTCTGCCGCCATAACGTTTTTCACTTTTGCACCGTTGATATATCTGGTAGGATTGTCGTCCCTGATTTTAGTGTAAATAGGATTTGCCGAGAACAAGGAATCCAGATTTTTCTCATCCAGCATCTTCATATTCTCGTCGAAATAGCTCTTCACACTGGTGATTCGCGCTACATATCCTTCATACAGGTATCCCTGCACATTCAGCTTATTCAGATTCGGCATGACGATATCTCTCTCGAAATAGGAATGCCCTTTCACATAAGCTTCCCTAATCTGCTGAATCAGAAGCTCTCTCTCCAGCAGATAAATATTCATCAGAAGATTCTGTTCACCGGACGTCTTGGGATTCAGATGAATCTCCCTGACACGGGTACCATCCAGCTCCAAAGTATAATACATATCCTTTGCACCCACCTCCATGTCCAGCAAATCCCTGGAAAGAGGTTCCTTTGTATAGGCAATGGTAATGTCCGCACCGCTCTCCACATGGGCGTCTATCAGTGACTTAAAATCAAAATTCACAATCAGATTGGTGTCCGACATGATAACATATTTCTCTTTCTGCGCCTTTAAAAATCGCAAAATACTCGCCAGCGCCTCAACACGTCCGTTATACACCTTAACGTTTTTCTCCGCAAAAGGAGGAACCATATTAAGACCGCCCTTTTTGCGGGTCAAATCCCACTCGCGCCCGGAACCAAGGTGATCCATCAGCGAATGATAATTCTTACGGACAATCAGAGAAATATTGTCAATACCACAATTCACCATGCTGGACAACAGAAAATCAACGATTCGATAACGGCTTGCAAAGGGAATGGAAGCCATCAGACGTTCACTGACCAGCTCCGGAACGAAAGAGTCATAACTATTGGGAAAAATGATGCCCAAAGCATCTGCATTTGAATTTATCATACTTCTTCACCGTCCTTTACATCCTTGCTGACCATAGCCTTAGGTCCAATCTTTGCACCTGCACCGATTACCACATCGGAGCCCACAGTAGCCACACCCTTTTGTCCGCCGGAAGGCATTGCACCTACAATCGCATTTTTACCAATCACTACATTTTCCGCCACAATACAATGCTTCACTACTGCCCCTGCTCCTACAACAGTACCGCCCATAATAACGGCGTCCTCAATCTCCGCACCGGGCTCTACTCTGACGCCGGCAAACAAAATAGAATGCTTCACATGCCCTTCCACACGGCAACCGTCGGTAATCATGGAATTCTCAATCACCGCATTCGCACCCACTCTGTGTCCGGTCATACCGCTGTTCCTGCTGTAAATTCTCCAATCCTCATCAAACAGGTTAATGCCGCTGTTTTCCGGATCCAGTACCTCCATATTAGCTTCCCAGAGGGACGAAATCGTTCCCACGTCTTTCCAGTAGCCGTCAAAGCGATACGCATACATATCCCGGTTGTCACGCAGCAGATTCGGGATGATATTCTTTCCGAAGTCATTCTCAGACGTAGGATCCTCCTCATCCTCAATCAGATATTTTCTTAAAATATCCCAGTTGAAAATATAGATTCCCATCGAAGCCAGATTGGACTTTGGCTCCTTGGGTTTTTCCTGAAATTCTGTAATCTTGTCATTTTCATCCGCAACCATCAGACCAAAGCGCGGCGCCTCCTCCCAAGGCACCTCCATAACAGCCACGCTGAATTCCGCGCCCTTTTCTTTGTGAAAGCGCAGAAAATCGCTGTAATCCTGCTTACAAATCTGATCTCCGGAAAGGATAATGACATACTCCGGATCGTAACGCTCTATAAACGAAATATTCTGATAAATCGCATTCGCCGTTCCCTTGTACCAGTCGGAGCCTGTAGCCTTCTGGTACGGCGGCAGAACATGTACACCGCCATGCAGACGGTCCAAATCCCAGGGCTGTCCATTACCTATATACTCATTCAATACCATTGGCTGGTACTGGGTCAGGATTCCCACGGTGTCAATGCCCGAATTCACACAATTTGACAGCGGGAAATCAATAATACGATATTTTCCGCCAAAAGGAACTGCAGGTTTCGCCAGCTTTTGCGTCAGCGCATACAAACGTGAACCCTGTCCTCCTGCCAGAAGCATTGCAATCATTTCTTTTGCCATAATATTCTGCCCCCTAAACTAAATAAAACTATATTAGATTCCTGTGTAAAAACTTAACATAAAAACACTTCTTTTTTCCGATGTAAATAATGGAAAACCGTCAATCGTCCGGACTCACTCCCCCTATATTCATACTCGTTCCTCCTTCCCGTATCTAAATTTCCATACTCCAATCCTTATATCTACAGTATACATATTTTTTTGTGCAGTTCAAACATTTTTTTACAGAAAAACGGTTTTTTTCTGTAATTTTTTACTCTACAACAAACTGCTTCTGCAAAAATAAACACCCTTGTGAAAAATCCTTACCTTGTCAAAACAACTTAACTTTGCTAGTATTATATAAAAGTTTCATTACAATTACAGCTATTGCTGAGATAAGGAGAGCATATGAGTAATTACTGTTTTGAAAATAGTACTTTTATTATCAAGGATTATGACAAGGTTGCACCATTTTCCAGTTTTCTTCCCGGAATTGCCGGCGCAAAGGGCATCCCTCTCTGGTGCTTCTACACCAACAGAGGTCAGGGTGTAAACAGCTTCGGCGTCCATGACAAGGATCATGCCATCATGGAGTTCAACCCTGCAAACACTGCTTACGAAAACACTTCCGTTAAAGGCTTCCGCACCTTTATTAAGGTAAACGGAAAGGTATACGAGCCCTTTACAGGTTATGAAAACGAAAGCGCCCGTACCTTCTTCATTAAAGAAAACTGCTTTTGGATTGAGGATTTGAATAAACTGACCGGAATCAAGACCACTGTAAAATACTTCTTAATGCCCAGAGAAACCTATGGCGCTCTGGTTCGTAAAGTAACGATTGAGAACACCACGGGCACAGATTTGTCCCTTGAGGTTATCGACGGTATGCCCAAGCTGATTCCCTACGGTCTGCTCAACAGCGGTTACAAGGCAATGTCCAACCTGTTCAGAAGCTGGACCGATATGCACAACATTGAAAACAACATTCCTGTATACAATATGGCTACTGCCGGCGAGGACTCCGCAGAAGCTGATACCACGGTAAGTCAGGAAGGTATTTTCTATCTTTCCTTTGTGGACGGAAAGATTGTTGCTCCTATTTATGACAACGACGTCGTATTTGGACCCGATACCTCTCTGGTAACTCCCGTTTACTTTAAGGAGCATTCCCTGAAAGAAATCAAGGATTACCCTCAGGTATACGCAAACCGTATTCCCGGCGGTTTTACTCCTTATGAAGCGGTAGTAAAGGCAGGAGAATCCTTAGTAATCAACACCTTAATCGGTTTAACCAACTCCGGTGACGAAATCAACCGTCTTGCAGAAAGGATTATCGCCCCCGGATATATCGACGCCAAAGAAAGCGAAGCAATGACACTCGTGTCACAGTACACTGCCGATGTAAAAACCCATACTTCAAACGCTCTGTTTGACCAGTATATTGAGCAGTGCTATCTGGACAACTTCCTCCGCGGCGGTTATCCTTTTATCTTCCCTCAGAAGGATGGTGACAACAAAGTAGTACATCTCTTCTCCAGAAAGCATGGAGACCCTGAGCGTGACTACAACTTTTTCTCTACCGCAGGCGAGTTTTATTCACAGGGTAACGGCAACTTCCGTGATGTAAACCAGAACAGAAGAAACGACGTATTCTTCCACCCCGCTGTAGGCGATTTCAACGTAAAGACCTTCTTCAGTCTGGTACAGGCTGACGGCTACAATCCGCTGGAGATTCGTTCCTACACCTTCTCTGTTCTGCCCGAGAAGCAGGCTGATTTGGACGCTCTTCTGACCAAAGCCGCTTCCACCGATGCCGACAGAGAAGCATTAAAGAAGCTGATTACGGACCGTTTCACCCCCGGAAAGATTATCAACGGTATCTTCCGTAAAAATATCTCTCTGGCGATGGACGAGGATGAATTCCTGCAGGCGCTCACCGGGCTTTGCACCCAGAATATCGAGGCTGGTTTCGGTGAAGGCTACTGGAGCGACCACTTTACTTATAACTTCGACTTAGTAGAAGATTATCTGCGTATCTTCCCTGACAAGAAGGATGAATTCTTATATGACAACTGTACTTACCGTTTCTATGACAGCGCCGAGCGTGTCATGCCCAGAAGCGAAAAATATGTGGTACACAACGGCGAAGTAAAACAATACGGCGCGCTTACAAAGGATCTTGCAAAGAGCAAGCGTGAAGACTTCGATGAGAAAGGCACCAATTGGTTAAAGACAGTGGATGGTGACTATGTAGAAGTATCCCTGTTTACCAAAATGCTGTTTTTGGCTGCCATCAAATTCTCCTGCATGGATCAGGAAGGTATGGGGATTGAGATGGAAGGCGGAAAGCCCGGCTGGAACGATGCAATGAACGGTATTCCCGGACTTTTGGGAAGCGGTATGGCTGAGACCATGGAGCTTGAGAGAATCGTTAATTTCCTCGCGAATGATATGGACATGAACAGAACCTACCGTCTGCCCGAGGAAATCGCCGTATTCATCCGTGAAACCGCCGAGAAACTGACACAATTCGGCGAAGGAAAGTTAGACCAGTTCGCATACTGGGATGCTGTCGCTACCGCCCGCGAGACTTACCGCGACAAGGTTCAGTACACCATGACCGGCAAAGAACTGGAAATGAGCGCAGAAGAAATCAAAACCTACCTTGATATGGCTCACGATAAAATTCTGAAAGGTATTCAGAAGGCAAAAGAAATGGGCAACGGTCTGATGCCTACCTATATCACCTACAAGGCTGATGATTTCAGTATCCGCAAGGATGAGAACGGTGAAACGGTTATGACCCATTATGGTCTGCCCGCAGCAGACGTGAAGCATTTTGTTCCCGTTCTGCTGCCCGCTTTCCTGGAGGGTCCCGCAAGATATATGAAGACCCTCTCCGACAGGGAAGAGGCTTTAAACCTTTACCACACCGTAAAGGAAAGCGAGCTTTTCGACAGAAAGCTTCAGATGTACAAGACCAGTGTTCCCATCGACCATATGGGATTGGAAAACGGACGTATCCGCGCATTTACCCCCGGCTGGCAGGAAAGAGAAAGCGTATTCCTCCACATGTCCTACAAATATCAGTTGGGAATCCTGAAAGCAGGATTGTATGATGAGTTCTTTGAGGAGATGAAGCATGTTTTGGTTCCTTTCTTCGACCCGGCTGTTTACGGCAGAAGTACTTTGGAGAACTCTTCCTTCATCGCTTCCAGCTTAAACCCCGATCCTTCCACTCACGGACGCGGATTTGTGGCACGTTTGTCAGGATCTACCACAGAGGTGCTTTCCATGTGGACTACGATGATGGCAGGAAGCAATCCCTTCACCGTGGAGGACGGCGTACTTACCTTCCACTTGCAGCCCGCTCTGGCAGGATGGTTGTTTGATGAAGAGGGCAAGGTACAGTTCCGGATGTGTTCTGAAACCACTGTTACCTATGTCAATGCCGCACGTAAGAACACCTACGGTGCAGACGGCGTATCCGTAAAAGATATCAAAATTGACGGCTCCTCCTACGGCACCAGACTGACCGGAGAGATGGCTGAAAAGGTACGAAACGGACAGATAAAAGAAATCATTTGCGAATTAGCATAATCATCTATGAAAGAAAACCGGACGGGCATTCCTGTCCGGTTTTCTTATTATATTTCCTTGTCATAAACCCATTCCCTTGTTTTGTTGTATTTTACCATTTAAACTTGTATATTATATAAGAAGCAATGCAAATATTGTTAATTTTTAACAAAAATAATTTTGTACCTTGCCAAAAAATATTTAATATGCTAAGTTGATTTTGTAAAAACGTTTTTATATTTGGTAAAGTTGTTAACTCATTTACAAGAGTGCAGGATTCTGCACAGAAGGGGGCTAATTATTATTTATGAGAAGGAATCGTTTATTAAAGAAAACGGCAGCGGTCATTTCAGGGGTAGTAATGGCTGTATATCTGTTTCTCTCTCCACTCCCCGGAATGACGCTGGAAGCGGAGGCTGCCCTATCCGGCTCTGATTTCCTGAAAGCAAACGGAACCGTACTTCGCAACAATTACGGAAACGGCGACGTCGTTACTCTTCGGGGAACAAATGCGGGCGGGTATCTGGTACAGGAATTTTGGATGACGCCTACGGAATACAGCTATGATAATTATACCGTAACATGCGAGTTGGATATTTACGAAACCCTGACTGCACGTTTTGGCGAAACAGGGATGAGAGAACTTATCAGCGTATATCAGGACAATTACTGGACCACTCAGGACTTTGATAACTGTCAGGCGCTTGGTATCAATTGTATCCGCCTTCCGTTCTGGTATATGAATTTTGTGGATTTTAACGGCAACTATATTGACGGCTGCTTTGACAGAATCGACTGGTTTGTCGAGCAGGCAGGACAGCGGGGAATGTATGTCATTCTGGATTTCCACGGAGCGCCCGGTTCTCAGAACGGCAGCGACCACTCCGGTGTGGACGGTGGAAACAACAAGGAAGGTGCTTCTGAATTCTTCTTTGGCAGCAACGCTTACAACAACCAGCAGCTCTTCTATGACATCTGGTATAAGATTGCGCAGCACTATGCCGGCAATCCCACTATAGCGGGATACGATTTGCTGAATGAGCCTTACTGTACTTACCGCTACAGCTCCAGCTATTCCGCAGACCAGCTTCATTCCATGCTTTGGGATATCTACAATAACGCATACAATGTAATCCGTTCTGCGGACCCCGACCATGTAATCATTATGGAAGCAACCTGGGATGCCTGGGATCTTCCCAATCCTTCCGTGTATGGCTGGCAGAACGTAATGTACGAATATCATAACTATCTCTACGATGATTACGATAATGCAAACGGGCAGCAGATTGCTAATATGCAGAAAAAATTGGACGGTATTTCTTCGATGAATTACAATGTTCCAAGCTACATGGGAGAGTTCAGCTACTTTAACAACACCTCCGCATGGCAGCAGGGACTTGAGCTGTTAAATAATTACGGTATCAACTGGACTACATGGACCTATAAGGTAACAGGAAGCAATAACAACTGGGGACTGTATAACCAGAATGTGACCAAGGCAAATGTAGCCTCTGACTCCTATGATACGATTTACAGCAAATGGTCACAGGTCGGTCAGTCCAGCGTAAACAGCAATCTTGTGAACGCAATTAAGGGCTACTTCTCCGGCACCATAAACACTCCCTCCACCGGAAGTCAGGGACAGGGTACTGTCTCCCTTGCCGACGGCGAATATTACTTTGCAGCAGCAGACAACGGCAAAATTGTCTGCGGCGAAAACTATGGAAATGACCCTCTTGTGGCGAACCGGGACAGCTATGGCGGCGCCTGGGAAACCTTAACCGTTGTCAACAACAGTGACGGTACGATTTCCTTAAAATCCGGCTCCAACGATAACTATGTCTGCGCTGTTATCGATGAAAACAACCAGTTGTTAGCAAGAAGCGCTTCCATCGGAACCTGGGAAAAATTCTATCTTATAAAGGTTAGCGACACAGAATATGCCCTGAAAGCATATGCAAATGATAAGTTTGTCTGCGCAGATCAGGATAACGGCAATGTACTCTATGCCGACAGAGATTCCATCAGCGGTTGGGAATGCTTCTACATCTACCGCACCGACGGCACACAGATGACTCCCGA
>CALWSL010000030.1 GCA_944384205.1 uncultured Acetatifactor sp.
ACCTCCGGATTGCCCATTGCCTCCCTCTGGGTTACGGTATTTAAAAATAACCTGTAAGGAGGGATTCTTATGAATCAAATTGCTGCAAATCTCAAACAATTACGCGCCCGGAAAGGTATCCTGCTAAAAGAACTGGCTCAGGAGCTGCACTGTTCGGTTGGTACCGTATCCAATTATGAAAACGGTGTACATTCCCCAGACCTGGATACCCTGATTCTGCTTGCAGACTATTACGGGGTATCCGTTGATTATCTCTTAGGTCATACACGCTGCTCCTGCCCTGTCGACGTTCTGGAACAGTCCATACAGGACGGTTATACGGTAGGACGGTTTCTGGAACTTCTGCCGTGCCTGGATGATAAGGATAAGGCGTATCTGGTGTATCTCTTCAACGTTCTTGAAGAGCTGCATCTCCGGTAACGCCCGGTCCGGTCTCTCCGGTTCCGGGGAGATGTACCGCGCTGATGCCTGCTGCCATGATGTTTTTCCAGGCTACACCAAATTATTTTCCCATTCCTCCAGCAGTGTCCTTAATTTCCGAATCTCTGATTTTGCTTTTTCAGGCGCCTTATTATCCGTCAGGATTTTTACACATATCATGGATTCCCCTGCTACATTGCTAAAGCTGTTATAGCTCTCTGTGAAATCCTGCAGAATGATATTCCGGGATGCTTCCGTGGGGCGGTAGGTTCTGCTTAATACTCTTCCGCTGTGGGTAATGCCCACTACTTCCACCAAGTTTTCATTTAACAATTTTCTCAGAACTGCAGTTACCGTACTCTGGGTCAGTCCCATCTTGGCATTTACTATATCCGTTGCCATCATCGGCTCATCGGATTTCCATAAAATAGCAAGTACGTCTAATTCTCTGGGGGCATCTGGGTCATTATGTATTACCTCCTGTTTTTATTTTTGTCGATATTTGTCAACGAAATCTCCTTTACGGTTACTCCGTATTGTCGTAATATATATTAGGCGGCTCGGGGGAATTGGTCGCCTTTTCTCAATTTAAGTGTTTAACCCAACGCTGCTTTTTGACATTCACAGGGTATTTAGGTTTTTCCTCAAACATGCTAATTTGCGCAGCAACCACTTCCCTTGGTCTACTCGGTGTATTCCAATCGGAACCGCCTACATTGTTGGCATCAACTACCCATCCGCTTGCTTTAAGACTTGTACCTAATTCTGATTCCAAAATGTAGGTTATAATTTTGGAATAACCTAGTTCTTTTGCGATTCTAGCTGCCCTGGAATATAAAAAGCTGCATACATTCTTATCGCCTTGAGTACATAAACGAAGCACTTCCAGAGTGCGCCCATCGTCAAGTACTCTTGATACTGGTCTGCCAACCTGGACAACACCAACAATTTGACCTGCTTCGGAAGCAGCAATTCGGAACTTATCTCTATGAACTGCTTGGTGGTGTCGATGGTAGCGGTTTATATTTGCCTGAGCATCTTTTAACTCTATAGGTACTGCTATCAAATTATCACTTCCTTTTCCTCACAAATCGTTATTTATCCGGCATCTGATATATTTTTATGACGCCCGCAGCACATATCCTTTGTATCTCGTCCAGTACTTCTAAACAGCGCTCTTTGCTTTCATACCCTGCAAGTTCTTCTAAACAGCCATCGGCAATACAAATATTAGCTGAATTATATTTTTTCTTTTTTATATTGAACAAACTTTGTTTTATGGTATTATTAACATAATAAAATTATTATGTAATGCTTAAATAGTATGCTTTAAAAAAACGCCAAAAGAAGAACTGACGTTTGTTTGGAGGTACATATGACAAATGATGAGTTTTCCGCTCTATTGAAGTTAAAGAAGCATTTTGCAGAAACAAATATAAATCTGCCTACAACAGGCAATAAATTAGAAAATCCCATAGCGGTTTTCTCCAATACTACAAAAGATGTTTTTGCATTAGATATTGACAGGAAAGGAATTTCTTTTACAAAAAAGAAATTGCAAGAAAGACATAGCAACAGCAATACAGTGATGATAAGATTAGAAATAGATTGCAGACCTCACATGTATGCAGATGGACATTTTTCGTCAAGAAATCATATCCATATATTTGATGAACAAAATGGCTATAAAACATTTAATCTTGAGGGAGAATATGCTAATATATTTACAGATACAAATGACTTTATACGCACATTTTATGACTTTTGCAGTATGTGTAACATTGAAACAGATGATTTGAATGTACAGGGTGTGATTTAAAATGAAAAATAATTTCAAAGATGGATATTTTAAATGGCTATATGACAACACAATACAATTTAATATAAATGACAATACATCAAGATTAACATTGCCGTATCTTGACAGAAATAACGACTGCACTGAAGTATTTTTAAAAAAATCGGAAGACGGATATATAATTACAGATGATGGAGAAACTTTGAGTGAATTACGTCTTTCAGGATTCAATATTTTCTCAAGCAAAAAAAGAACGTCTTTATTCAACAATATACTTCTTTCTCATGGAGTAACAAAATCTTCTGATGATGAATTATATGTCATATGCCAAAAGGATGAAATATACCAAAAAGTCCACATGCTTACTCAATGTATGATTAAAATAAGTGATTTATTTTATACAGCAAAAAGCACTGTACAATCTCTTTTTACAGAGGATGTAAAAGCATTTTTAGAAGAGCAAAATATTAGATACTCTCCTGATGTTTCTTTCCAAGGAATCAGTGGTTTAACTACGCACTATGACTTTGTTGTACCTAAATACAAAGATGTTCCAGAGAGAATAATTAAAGTAGTAAACAATATTGATCAGGCACAAACAAATATCATTTTGTTTTTATGGAATGATACAAGTCAGGCACGAGCAGATTACTCTTCGGTTCTATATGTTTTTATGCAAGACAGTGAAAAAAAGATACCCTCATCAGTTATTACATCTATGAGTAATTACAATGTAGTACCAGTTAAATGGTCAAAAAGAAAAGATTATATTTCTGAATTAGTTAAATAAAAACCGCCCCACTCTTAAGCAGGACGGTAACTGCTCTCGAATGATACGAAAGCCTTCAGCAAGCATATTGTACCATTTCCTGAGCAGCCATGCAAGAAATTCTATCTTCGCTTGCTGTAATTTTTATACACATTTTTTAAGGAGGATGACACTATGGCAAAAGCAAAGCAGCTTCCGTCCGGTGCATGGAGATGCAGGGTATACAGTCATACCGATGCGCAAGGCAGACGGCATTATGAATCCTTTACATCAAAGGACAAAAAAGAAGCTGAAGCATTGGCGGCTAATTTTGTCCTGACAAAGAACCGGGAAGAAAAATCCTCCTTGAATTTTAAGGAGGCAATGGATTTCTATATTGAACTAAAAGAACCAGGGACTGTCCCAAAGTTTGTGTAAACCTTCAAACTGATGTAAGATAAAATTACTCAGTTTGGAGGTTTTATTTATGGCAAGAAAAAATGACAGTCCACAAAAAGCAGCAATGAGGGAAATGATGCGTGATTATCTGAAAAATAATGATATCAGCATCAAAAACGGTACGGATGTAAACTCCGTCATGCGTGATATGATGTCCGTTCTTCTGGAAGGTGTTCTGGATGAGGAGCTTGATGAAGAACTCGGTTATTCCAAGTACGATTACCGGAACAAAAATACGGATAACAGCCGGAACGGACATTCCCAGAAGACCATGCATACAAGCTATGGGGATATGGAGGTTGCCATTCCCCGTGACCGCAACGGTGAATATGAACCGCAGGTTATCAAAAAGTATCAGAATACCGTGACACAGGACATGGAAGAAGAAATCCTCTCCATGTACGCAAAAGGTATGACCACCGGTGACATCGAGTCGCATATGAAAGAGCTCTATGACATGGATATCTCAGACAGCACCATCAGCCGGATCACAGACAAAATACTTCCTATCGTTAAAGAATGGCAGGAACGCCCTCTTGAAGAGGTATATGCAGTTGTTTTCATGGACGCCATTCACTATCATGTGCGTAGTGAAGGACGTATTGTGAAGCGTGCTGTATACATAGCATTAGGAATTGACATGAATGGTAAAAAGGATGTTCTGGGCATGTATGTTGGTGAAAATGAAAGTGCAAAGTTTTGGCTTTCCATCATGAACGGATTAAAAAACCGTGGTGTAGAGGATATCCTGATTGCCTGTGTGGATGGGCTGACCGGATTTCCACAGGCAATAGAAGCGGTCTATCCCAAGACTGAAATCCAACAGTGTATCATACACCAGATTCGTAATTCTACAAAATTTGTTTCCTACAAGGATATCAAAAAACTGATGGCTGACCTGAAGCTGGTTTATGCTGCACCGACAGAAGAAACCGCGTTAAATGAGCTGGAATTATTTAAGGATAAGTGGGATTCCAAGTATCCGAAAATATACAAATCATGGCATGATAACTGGGCAACCTTATCGACCTATTTCAAGTATCCGGAGGCAGTCCGGCGTCTCATTTATACAACGAATGCCATAGAGGGTTTCAATCGTCAGCTCCGCAAAGTAACCAAATCCAAAACGGTATTTCCATCTGATGACAGCCTGCTAAAAATGCTGTATCTGGCAACTATGGACATCACTAAGAAATGGACCGGACATCGACAGGACTGGGGACAGATCCACTCCCAGCTTGAAATATACTTTGAAGAACGCTTATCCGGAAAGAATCTGTAAAAACAGCCTAAAATAATACAGGCTTTATTGACATGCAGAAAAATCGCTGTATAATGCAGATATGGGCAGAAACCGGAAAATCGGCTCTGCCCATTCGTAACTATTCACAAATCTTATATCAGTTTTTGATGTTTACACAAAACTTGAAACGGTCTCGAGCCACAACCTCCCCAGTTTTGGACTATCTATTTCCCGACAGCCCCCTTGCGTTCCTACCCATATTCATTTTTAACTTTGCTTACCACTCCCTCCTGCGTTTTTTCTCCAAATCACTCCCAAAACCTCTTTTTTACCCCTATGCATCTTTAAAAATGGGCAAAAAAATCGGGCAAAAACTAGCCATTTTTTGGTCTAATTTTCGCCCTCAAACCACAACATCTTGTGGTCAAACCCGTCTATTTCTTCTCTTTTCCACAATACTGCATCAGAATTACTGACTCAACGTGTGTCGGTACTCTCCCATGAACACAAATCATTCGCCACGTCTGTGCCACATGAACACATTTTCCCAGTCTCTGTTATTTCGGTTCCATCAACAACTTTTGTCAGCTTTCTCTCCATCTTAAGACACCTTATTTCCTTTCTTCAATTCCTTCTGAATTGCTTTGTAATGTTCCTTGGCATTTGGAACGGTTCCCGACTGGTTTCCCTTTAGCACAAAGGTCAGCTTGTAGGGGTCAGGATTTCCTTCCTCATCAAAGCCTCCAACCAGAACCTTCTCGATAATACTCTCAAACACCACTCTGTCAAATTCGTCCAGAACCTGCTCTGTACTTAGTGTCTCACGAAGTGCTGACATTCGTTTGCCAACATCTTTCTGTTTGTTAATCGACTCCTCCAAAAGATGTCTTCTCTCGGAAAGAGTATGAAGTTTACGGGTAAATTCAAGTACCTTTTCATCATAAACTTCCTTACTTATTGTACCATCAATGAGCATATCTGTCATTCGGGATTTTTTTGATTCCAAGGAAGAAATGTCCTTATCAAGCTGTTGCTTCTTACGGACATCCTCTGCATTGTTCAAAGCCTCCTCCACATTCGACATGACGATATCCAGTACATCATCAAAATTCCCTGCCAACAATCCGAAGGCTTCTAAAAAAGCGCCTTCCAAAATCACTTCATCAATGGCTTTGCAGTGTGGACAATTCTTAATTCCATTCTTGGTGGCATTCATACACTGCCACACAGGCTTTTCATAAATGGAACTGCTGTGCCTTGTCCTTCTTGTAAGCTTATGCCCACAGTAACTGCACTCACACATACTACTGAAAGCATATTGGCGGGTATAACGTTCCCTATTTCCGGTAGTCTCCATAATCTTATTCTTAGAACGCTTCATGCGGATGCGCTCTGCCTCATCCCACACTTCTCGGGAAACAATAGGCTCATGATGGTCTCTAATATAAAACTGATCCTGCTCTCCCATATTAGCAAGCCTCCGCTTACTGATTGGGTCAGTGGTAAAAGTTTTCCCAAGAAGAACATCACCCTTGTACTTTTCATTCTTGATGATTCCCATCACACCGTGAGTGTGCCAGCTTACTTCGCCCTTTTTATTTCTCCTGCCAAGCTCCGTCAGCCGATGGGCTATGGTCGTTGTTCCATATCCCTGAAGGTACAAATCATAAATCATTCGCACCGTCTCTGCCTCATACTCATTGACTGTCAGGCTCTTGTCCTCCGGGTGATAATCATAACCAAGGCAGCCGTTGAAACCAATCAGCTCTCCACGCTTCATTTTCATTTTAAGTCCCATGGTAACATTCTTGGATAAGGACTCAACCTCCTGCTGTGCAAGGGAACTCATGATTGTCAAAAGCATCTCTCCCTGCATATCCAAGGTGCTTATATTTTCCTTTTCAAAAATAATACCGATATTCTTATCCTTAAGCATTCTGGAATACTGTAAGGTATCCAGCGTATTTCTGGCAAATCGGGATATAGACTTGGTCAGAATTAAATCAATCTCACCATTTAAGCATCGGTTAATCATTTCCTGAAATCCGGTTCGCTTGTCGGTCTTGGTTCCGGTAATCGCCTCATCAGCAAATATCCCGGCGTTAACCCATTCGGGATTTTCACCAATCTTCTCTTCATAATAAAGCTTCTGAGATTCAAAGCTGCCCAGCTGGTCATCGTCATCCGTAGATACTCTGACATAGGCTGCCACACGAATCCTTTCCACTGTTATCGGGTTACTTCTTACCCTGCCCCTGCTGTTAGGAGCAGTTCTTGTTGCTTCTAAAACTTGTACTTCCTGCATAATAAAATCCTCCTGTTTCAAATCTGTAATAATGAAAATGATGCCAACAACAAGTACATTACCTTGCATGCTGACATCATAAATGAAAAATCAAATGTTAACGAATGTGCGGATAAATAATTTCTGCACACACACAAAATTACGCCGCCTTTGGATCATCCTCACGAATAATGAGAAATCTGTCCATCAGCTTATTTCTTGCTATGGTATACTCTGCTTCAGTAATTAGTTCCATGCGAACCGCCTTACGAAGCAAAGCCATACACTTTGCAAATTCCATCTCCTTCGTCATCTGCTACACCTCCTTATTCCTGTGTTATCACCTTCTTTCCATAAGAAATTGGCTTATTCAAGAAAATTCCTGACAAAAGTTGTTAGACCGTTTTGGCTTCCATTCGCATCCTATGCCGTCAGCGTTACAGCTGACCTTTAGCTTATTGCCTGTGGGCTACTCCTGCTCGAGTTCCTTTCCCACCCTTGACGGAAGTGTCTTCCCTCGCTCCGCTTGATTGCTCAAGCCCCTTAGCAAGGTCTGTTAACATTGGATACAGCTCATGAATCCGTTTCCGGATTGTTTTTCAAGGTTCAAATTCAATAAAGTTTATATAGAACATTTGTTTGCGGTATGTTATAATATTCATGTAGCTCATCCACTTGCCTGCTGGCTCGTGGTGGCTACGTTTTCATGGGTTAATGATACGAAATTCTGACCGGGATTATCATTGACAGAGACTTGACCAAAAGTTGACAAAATAGATTGGAAGTGAAAAATTGCAGAACCGCATTACCTTCTCCAACGTGATTGGAGTGTTATTGGAAAATAAAAAGAAAACCTATGCACAGTACCAAATGATTGAAGATATCTTCTATGATTGCCTGTGCAACATGGATTTATTTGAAAAAGATGACTTTGAGAAAAATGTTACCTACAGCAGATGGTGTACCGGTGATCGTCCCATCCCAAAAGAAATATTGTCCTTTTATGACAATGCCGGATTTGACGGTATTCAAAATAACATTCAGGATGATATCATTCCCAACCTTATCAATGTGCCTGCTACAAGGGAATTGCTTTTGGAATTGGTTGCAGACAGTGTGGATGTAATCGGTATCGAAAAAACCGATGAATTTGCAAGGATAACCGATGACGCAGAACTTATCACTACCCTTATACGCTATGCCATTTTAAACGACCATGACAGCAAGCATCCCCTGCTATCTCCTGACCTGTCAGATGTTCTGCTGAGTAACAGACTTCCTTCTGCCAACCGCTATTTTATAGGCAGAAAAGAAGAACTTAAGGCTATTACTAGGGCATTACAGGAGCATAATCCGGTATTTATTACCGGAACTGCGGGGATGGGTAAAAGTGAATTGGCAAAGACCTATGCCAAGAAGAATGAAAAGAAATACACCAATATTATTCATCTGTTTTATGGTGGTGATTTGAAGAAATGTATTACTCACATGGAATTTAGCGATGATACCGCTGATATGAGCGAAGAAATTCTTTTTGACAAGCATATGAGAATATTAAAAAAGCTCCACTCTGACAGTTTGATTATCATTGATAACTTCAATGTTCTGCCAAAAGAGGAGGCTTTCTTCAAGGAATTTATAAAATTGAATTGCAAAATACTGGTTACCAGCCGCTGCAATATTTCACAATATGAGACAGTAAAGATTTCCGAAATGGACGCAGATACAGAGCTTGTAGAATTGTTTTATAAGCATTGTCCTTCTGCTAAGGATTCGGAAGATGTGGTAAAGGGGATTATTCAGACTATAGGTTGCCACACTCTTACGGTTTGCCTGTCTGCTTTGTCTCTGACAGCCAGTGGCATGGAGCCGGAAGAACTGCTGGCAGAATTGAAAACCTGTGGCTTGAATATTACCTCCGGGGAAGATGTAGAACTGTATAAGGATGATGATTTTACAGACGGACTGATGATAGAGCATTTACGCAAGCTCCTACAGCTTGGTAAATTATCCAATCAGCAATTGGATATTCTTCGTAATCTGTCCCTGCTGCCGGTTGCCGGTGTATTAAAGAATAGCTTTAAGAACTGGATGAAGCTTGATAACCTCACGGATGTGAACCACCTTATTAAGTACGGATTTATCAACGAAGATACAGATAACAAAAAAATGAGCCTGCATCCCCTATTGCAGGAAGTGATTGCAATTGAGACCGTGCCAACAGATACCGCTTGCCGTACCATGTTGGACAGCCTTCACCTTATCTGCCTGGCACATGGCTTGGAGCTACGCAGACCGGAAAATATTATTGCTTCTCTTATCAGTGTGTCGGAGCGTATTATTGTGGATGATGGAGCATATTTTCTGCTATTCTTGCAGGATATGTTCCCATATCTGGACAAGTATCTTGTATCAGATTACCTGCCCAAGCTTACTGAAAGAATCGGCTATGTTATGGAAGAATACAAGTTGGAGTCTCCTTGTGACAAGGCACTACTACTGGATTATAAGGCTGAGTGTTTTCTGTTGAAAAAGGATTATGGAAATGCGGTAAAGAAGCGAGAAAAGGCAATCAACATTATGGAAAAGCTTCATACTAAGGATGCAGATATACGAACTGCTAACCTACTGTCCAACCTTTATAATAACCTTTCCAACACTTATCTGTTGATGAAGCGTGGTACAGAGGCTGCCAAGACACTTCGAACTGCTTTTGACATCCGTATGGAATATGCACACTTGGGACTGACGAAATCCCATGATTTTCTGCAACAGATGATGAACCTTATCAATATGCTGTTGCTAGCAAAGGATGTAGATAATGCAAAGATTGTACTGGATCAGTATGAAACCTTGGTACTGAAACATCTGTCGGATACCTCTCTGGATTATGGTATCTGTAAGCTGATCCGGGGTATTATTGATATGATGGAAGGGAAGCCGGAACCAGCGGAGATAAATTTGCTTGGTGCTGAGAGTATTATTGGAAATGCTATGGGTACAGATAATGACTATATGAAGACGACCTATCGGTACCTGAATAATCTGTACGCACGGTGGAAGAAACCGGAGAAGGCGATTGAGTATAGGGATAAGTTTCTTCATAACAGAAAGGAGTTGAAAAACAATGAAAAATTTATTAGTTGGAAACGGAATTAATATTCAGTTTGATAACACAAATTACACTACACAACAAATAGTTTTGCGAATATTAAAAAACTGTGATAGGGATGATTTCCCTTCACATATTATTGTTAATTTTCCATATCTGTTAAAAAACGTAATCGGTCAATTATATTTAGAAGCACGCAAAATAATTAATGGTGAGTATGATTCATGTCCTAATTGTTCTGCTGAAAAGAAGTCTTTACAATCATTTAAAGAGAGATATAGCGATAGAATATCTACACTTCGTATCACGGATATTGGATTTGAGGATTATTATTTAATTCATGATCTTGCATGCCATAAATTTAATATTCAAAATCCTGACCGATTTTATTCTCGCGAAGGAATGCGCGTTGCATATTTGTACGCAATATATAACGAAGGACTCTTAAACAAACTATACTTAAATTATTCCGAAAAATTTGTTAATTTCCTATCTTCATTTAATGACATCTTTACAACAAATTACGATTCGAATATTGAAAATGCTACTGGCAAAGAAGTATTTCACATTCACGGTCAATTTGATGTCAAAAGCGATGTATATAATGCTGATTCATTCAGAAACCAATTGCCTGATGCTCCTATTAAAGAATACGAAATAGATGAAAATTATTTCTATCTTTATTCTAATGCGTTGACTACTCATTTCGGCGACTATAAAGAATTTCAAATGTAACCGCCAAATATTCCTGCGGATTTCCTGATCTCCGAGTTTCATCTATAATTGTAGCCGATAGATATTTTAGACTATTTCACTACAACTATGGAGGATAGGTTATGGTAGGTACTCGCAAAGCCCGTGTTCCGATGGCGGAACAGATCAGGCTTATCAATGAATGCCGCCAGAGCGGCATGACAGATGCTGACTGGTGCCGTGAAAACGACATCGCAGTAAGCACCTTTTATAACTGGGTCAGCCGCTGTCGGAAAGCGTCAGCGGATCAGATCCCAACAGCGAATTATGGTCATCTTAAGGTTCCCCGCCCGAAACAGGACGTGGTCCCCATTGACATTGTTCCGGATCACATTCCGGAACAGCATACAGCATCACAGACGCAAAACTCGTACCTTGACAATTCACATACGATTGAAGTTGCTATGAAGGACATCACGATCCGCATCAGCAATGATGCAGATCCTATCCTGCTCACCAGGACATTCCGTCTGCTTCAGGAGCTCTCATGTTAGGCGACATCTCCGGACTTGAGAAGATCTATATTGTCTGCGGCTATACCGATATGCGCAAATCCATTGACGGACTCTGTGCTGTTATCGAAGACCAGCTTAAGATGGATCCCTCGTCCAGTGCTCTCTTCCTTTTCTGCGGAAGACGGCGGGACAGGATCAAAGCCTTGTTCCGCGAACCGGACGGCTTCGTTCTGATCTATAAGCGGTTGTCTGTCCGCGGCGGCTATCAATGGCCCAGGAAGCAGTCGGAGGTCCGGAATCTTTCCTGGCGGGAGTTTGACTGGCTGATGTCTGGGATTGATATTGACCAGCCCAAAGCCCTCAAAGCGGAGTAAAAAATCATCTGGATTTCAGCAGAAATCCTGCACAGAAAAATCCGAAAATCCCCTGTAGATTCGGCATTTTTCAGGAGCCATTTTCCTTTCGTAAAATCCCCGTTTCTGGTATAATAAAGGTATCAAATCCGGGGAGAGAAACGATGGTTCCAGTGCGAAAGATATCCAGCTTCGAGAGCTGAAAGATACAGTATCACAACTGAAAACAATGGTATCTGAACAGACTGAGCTGATCAGGTCTCTCCGTCTTATGATTGACGAAAAATCCAGTCACGAGAAAGCGCTTCAGGAACAGGTAGATTATCTGACCAAAAAGCTTTTCGGCTCATCCAGTGAAAGAAGATCCGATGACATTCCAGGACAACAGAATCTCTTTGATGAAGCGGAAATGGAACAGGATTCCTCTTTGCTGGAAGAAGAGACCGTGATTCGGGAGCATACCCGTAAAAAGAAAGCAACGCATGAGGATCTTTTCAAAGGGCTCCCGGTTGAAAAAGTAGTGATCCCTCTTCCGGAAGAAGAGCAGATCTGCCCGGTCTGCGGTACGCAGATGGTCCTGATCGGCGAGGAGTATGTCCGCCGGGAACTGGAATTCATTCCTGCCACCTGTAAAGTGATCGAATATTACAGCCAGAGTTACGGATGCCCATCCTGCAAGGAGGGGTTCGGCGATACGGAAAAACCTGTGATCATAAAGTCGCAGGTGCCGGCGGCTCTGGTTGGGAAAGGTCCTGCCTCGTCATCCACCGTTGCATGGACCATGTATCAGAAATATGCCAACGGGCTCCCCCTTTACCGGCAGGAGAAGGACTGGAAACAGTATGGAGCCCGGATCAGCCGCACCACTCTTGCCAACTGGATCATTTACTGTTCGCAGAACTATTTCCAGCCGATGTATGATTACTTTCATCGGGAACTGTTAAAACGCAGCTTTGCAATGGCGGATGAGACCAAAGTCCAGGTGTTGAATGAGGAAGGCCGCAGAGCACAGACCCAGTCGTTCATGTGGCTGTTCCGAAGCGGTGAGGATGGACTTCCAGCGATCATCCTGTATGGCTATTCCCCGACCAGAAGTGGCAGCCATGCAAGGGAGTTCCTAGAGGGATACAATGGATATCTGGAAACTGACGGCTATCAGGGTTATAACAATCTGCCGGGGATCAGACGCTGCTCTTGCTGGGCGCATATCCGCCGATACTTTATCGATGCCGTTCCAAAAGGGAAACAGTATGATTACAGCCAGCCGGCAGTGCAGGGAGTCCAGTACTGCAACCGGTTATTCGCTATTGAGGACTCCATTAACAAAAAGCATCCCGGTGATTATGAAAAGCGGAAGCAGCTGCGTCTCGAGAAAGAAAAACCTGTTCTGGAGGCTTTCTGGTCGTGGCTTGATCAGCAGAAGCCTGTCCGGAATACCCGGATGGATACAGCAGTGAATTACGTTCTCAACCGGCGTGATACAGCAGAGACCTATCTGGAAGACGGGCGCTGCAGCTTTACCAATAATCTCAGTGAGAATGCGATCCGTCCATTCGCAGTAGGACGAAAGAACTGGCTGTTCAGCAGTTCCGTAGACGGAGCGAATGCCAGCGCAATAGTCTACACAATGGTTGAGATGGCAAAAGCACACGGGCTGAATATTTACGGGTATCTTAAATTTCTGTTGGAGCATCGGCCTGATAAAGATATGACCGATGAACAGCTGGCAGAACTGGCACCTTGGAGTGAAAAACTCCAATCTATCAAAAATCGCATGT
>CALWSL010000031.1 GCA_944384205.1 uncultured Acetatifactor sp.
CGTCCGCCCACAAGAAAGCAGGAGCAGCTCATCACAAAATTGGTGAAGGATTTTCCTGATAGCAAAGAGTTGGATGAACTACAGCTGCCCCAAAGGCACAAGAATCATACTCAGGGAACTTTCTTTTCGCATAATCAGAATCTAATGTCATTGCTCCAAAAGAATCTGAAATAATATTTGAAATTTCAGATTTCCCTGAGGCCGGAAGCCCCACTAAATAAAACGCTTGACGATTTTTCTTTAACTTTGTTTTTGGGAGTGCGCCACCATTTCCCAACGAAATCTTTTCATCATCATCAAGCCGCTTCCTGTTAATTAAATCGTTATATATTTCTTTTCGTAGTTTAATTCGTGCAGAATCGCTACTATAATCTGGTATTCTATTATCGCGGCTAGATAAGGTATCACTTTGCATAATGTCAACTAATTGCTTTTCAGCGGATGCAATCCTTTTAATAATATCATTGTGGTGGGTTTCATAATATCCGTCTGTGTCACCCGGTTGAAGCACTCCATCTACAAAAATTCCTGCTTGACGCAAATCATTCAATAACCTGCCATAAGCTTGACCTGACATTTTAAACGACCCTCTTAAAAAATATTTTTGGAGGTTAACAAATGTATTCTCCTGATTTTGAAATAAATTGTGCAATTAAAACATTGCGAAGATCACTATGTCTAAGAGATATTTCATCTCTTGGACTATCAGAACACACAATTATTACGAATCTTATGACGCATTTCTCATTTTCAAAACAAACAGCACAGCAATTATTCTATGCGTATACGCTCCAATATCAGCAGGAAATGCCCCTATCGCAAAAAACTTTTATTGAAAAAGTGATGTGTTTTACAAATCGTTATTATCACGAATAGTACAATTTAATTATATCATGATACTAGGGCTTGTTTGAAAAATAAAAGTTGCACAATAGAAGTGGAAATGCGAAACTAGAGGCATGAAACGCTATGAATTAACAAAAGAACAATGGGAGCGAGTCAGACCGCTTCTGCCGCCGGAAGAAACAGGAAAGCGAGGCCGTCCCCGCAAGGATAACCGGATGATGCTGAACGGGATGCTCTGGATTGCCCGAAGCGGCGCTCAATGGCGGGAACTGCCGGAGGCCTACGGCCCCTGGCAGTCCGTGTATGCCCGATTTGCCAAATGGCGGGATGATGGCACACTGGAAACCGTGTTTCACGCATTGTCTGAGGATGCGGATATGGAAAATCTAAGTATAGATTCTACCAGCATCAAGGTACACGAAAGCGCCAATGGCGGGGGAAAAAACGGAAGATAAGGCAGTTGGTCGTACCAGAGGTGGTCTGAACACAAAGCTCCATGCCATTGTAGACGGGCTGGGCAACCCAGTGAAGTTTCTTCTCTCGGCCGGAAATGATAACGATTGTGTTCATGCCATAGAACTTCTGGAAAAGGTTGAACTCTGCGGGAGCAACGTGCTGGCAGACCGGGCTTATGGTGCCCGATCCATTCGGGAATACATCTCAAAGCATGGGGCTAATTACGTGATCCCGCCACAAAGCAATGTGTCTAATCCTTGGCCGGTAGACTGGTATCTGTATAAGGAGAGACACTTGATCGAGTGCTTCTTCCAGAAAATCAAGTGGTTCCGCAGAATTGCCACCAGATATGACAAACTGGATGCCTCATTCCTGGCCTTCGTTTACCTTGCCGCTATCGCTATCTTGTTGATTTAACACAATTCTCTCGATTTTTCAAACAAGGCCTAGGAAAACTTGCAGGTGTAGGAGTACAATACATGTTGGACAGTTGAATAAAAAGATAAGACCTCATCGGTTATAGTTGGAGTTGCAGACAACAACGAAATGAGAGGGGGCTATATCCTTCATGAGCAAGAGTATAACATAGGACATGGCTATCGACAATCCCTGACGAAGTATGCAGAGAAATACGGCGTCAGCCGAGACAGCCGAAAGTATAACAAAAGCCGGTCGTATATCTACTTCTGGAAGGCCCGCTGGGATGGAAGTGCGGCATCCCTGGCCTGCCAGTCCAGACGGCCTCACAGCCATCCAAATCAGCACACGCCGGAAGAATTGAAGTTGATCCTGGGTATGCGCCGCCGCAACCCCAACCTAGGTATGGTGGAACTGTGGCACCGGCTGCGGCAGCGCGGATACACCCGCCGGCCAGAAAGCCTATTCCGGGTGATGAGAAAGCTGGGCCTGTTCCGCAGAAAGAAAAGAAACAACCTACAAGCCCAAACCTTACCAGCAGATGACTTATCCGGGGCTGCGACTCCAGGTGGACGTGAAAGTGATCCCCGTCGTTGCATCGCCGACCCAGAGCTGTGTCACCGCCATTGACGAGTTCACCCGTCTGCGCTTCCTGGCTTCCTATCCTGAGCAGTCTACCTATTCCTCCGCCGACTTTCTGAAAAGTTGGTCAAATGGTACGCCCGTCGAGGCATCCGCGTGGAGTGCGTTCAGACCGACAACGGCATTGAGTTCACCAACCGTTTCTTCACTGGCAAACAGGACCGGCCTACTCTTTTTGAAGCTACTGTCGTCCAACTGGCATCCGCCACAAGCTCATCCGTCCCTACACACCTCGCCACAACGGCAAGGTGGAGCGCAGCCACAGGGAGGACCAGAAGCGTTTTTACTCCTGCCACAGTTTTTACTCCCTCGACGACTTCGCTAAGCAACTTGCCGTCCACAACCGCCGCTCCAACAACTTCCCCATAAAACCTTTAAACAGGCTTTCTCCTACCGAGTTTGCCGTCCAATATGTTTGACAAACCTACAAATGTCTAAGCAATTTTAGGAAAACTACAAGAGTACAATATCATGTTACAATACATATTGGACAAGTGTAGAAACGGGATGGAGTATAAGGCATCATTAGTCACAGGTAAAGTTTCGAACGACAACTCCAATGAGAGGAGACAGTATCCTTCCGGAGCAAGCATTAAAAAATGGTCATACGGCTATTTGTAAGATAGGTTTTCCCTAAAAGTTTACCGGTGTCTAATTGACGACGAGAGAGTTTGTTCTGTTAAGCCAAGGAGAGTTTGGCTCGGTGTACACAGTTCAACTCTACTAACTAGTATAATAATAATTTTGAATATCTATAGCTATTTTCCCTGCAACTTCATCAATATCCTTACCAAATGTATCACTTATACAATACAAATGTCTGATGTCTGGAATGTATTCTTGTTCAAGCTCTTTATAAAGGTCTAAAACAAAACTTCTTTCTTCGGGACTTACCCATGTAGTAGAATAATTCACCGGCTCACTTTCCCTTTGTATTTTATAGATAAGATCAAATTTTTTCATCTGCTCTTTAATAAGATAATTGTAACGAACTAGTAAGGTGTTCTTCTTATCTTTTCTTGAGGGATTAGGCTCAGAAAGTATTTCTCTCATAAGAAAATATACATAATTATCAAAAGGAGTACGGTCAAAAATTATAATCTGCTCGTTGTATACCTTAGAAAAATTTAATGCGGATTGGGATATAATTCTTTTATTTATTTCCTTAATTTGTTTTTTACTAGATATATTGGCAAAGGCATCCGGTACAATATGTACAGTAAAGTTTTTTCGTAAAATTTTAGCAGATTTATTAATAATACTTGTTTTCCCTGAGTTATTAATACCACAGATGCCTATTAGTATGGAATTCCTTTTGCAGCTATCTAAAAGGTCTAAAAATGATGATAAAGCATCATATAAATTGGTGTTATTATTATGTGAGTATTCCTGCCAGTCAAACCCATCTTTTGAATGTTGAAATGCATTTCTCCTCAAAATTTTGGGATATAGATATATTTTGCAATTTTCGATCTCTGCATAGTTAAAATCTGTTATCATACATCTTATATTTGGAACGATATTATATGGATATGGAACCAATTGTATAATATTCTCTTCTTGAATAGTATTAATCAATCTTCTTGTGTCATTAGATAATTTCTTCTTATCGTAATATATTTTAATTTGAACTTGAGGATGCTCTTTTTTTATTTCGCGAATAGATTCGATATCTCTATTCAGCCACGACAAATCTCCACCTAATGTAATTATAGAATTTTCTGCTTCAAACCTGGCAACAGTTAATAGATCATGCAATGTAGAATAATCAACATGCAGAATGTTTTCTCTATAAAGTTCTTTTCGGATACTAAGAATACCAAGTATAGCAATTAATAATCCGACGCCAACAACACCCCAATCAAGTATATTGCTATAGTCCCATGATCGGTTATTGAAATACAATGATGGAATTGAGATAACACTAGCTATATGGGCAATAACCTGCGGGTGACAGCAAGCTTTTATTATCCGTGGAAACCTTCTTTGCAGTTTTCTAACATGTATATAAGAGTTCTCAATATCTGCATAGTTGGATATAATATTTCGTCCCTTTGCTTTTATCAAAAAACGCAACAAGTTGTGGCACCCCTTTAAGCGTTATTTTAAGATACGTAATATTTACGAACCACTTTTTCCAGCTTTGTCGGTCCAATAGGCTGACTATCTTCATTATCCACCGGATCCAGAACCAGCTTGACAGAACGCTTGCTGATGTATCCGCGCAGATGCTCTTGCGTGTCAGGGTCATCAAATTCAATTTGATAATAATATGGAACCTCGCCAATGCCCAGTACATTTTGGGCTTCCTGAACCCGAGCAATTTTCAATGAACTCGTATTAGGTTCTGCTCGCACGATAGCAGATGCTACCACTTGTACAGTAAAAGAAAACGTTGTAAAGAAAATCTGAATAATAAGCTCTAAAATTATAGCTCCAAGAATGCACGCAATAACCGGATTCTTCTTGCGCCATACGTCGATCACTGCCATGAATCGCTGTTGCCAATTTTTCCTGTCGTTGATAGCTTCGGCAAGATCCTGAGAGAGTTGTTCTTCTTCATCATTCGAGAGAGAAGGATACTCGTCCGCAATTCTTATTTCGGAAACGTCGAGTTTTGATAAGTTTCTAAGGCCATTGACAAGATTTTCGATTTCTGCTGGTTTCAATTGTACGGCATTATAGGATTCAACTAGAGCCTGGAAAGGCGAGTTTAAACCTTGAGCAATAGATTGGAGCCAACTTTGTTCCTGAAGTATTTGATGTGTTATAGGAGAAATCTGTGTAGCGAATTGTTGTGCGGCTGCTAAGCCTCCACTAATTGATGAAAAGTCGTAAGATTTTAAAATGGCATTACAAGTCTTGAGCGACTGCGTAATGCCGTCCATCGAAATCTGGTTATAAATTTGCTGTGCCTGCCGAGCTGTGTACAGAAGACTTGGAGAAAGTGTCCGATCAATTTGCCGCTGTAATTCTACGATTCTTCTTATTGCAGAGTCGTCAAAACTATATCCATGAGTTGAGATCATATTGTTCTCCTCCGAATACCACAAAATGCTGTGGTACATGGTGTAGTCAGACATTTGTGCGGACACCTTCTGCACAAATTCCTGAGTTGGATACCTTACGAAATCACAGAGAGTGACTTCATGCCTTCTTAGCCCAAAACCAAAAAATAGCCGCTGCTTCGTAAAGCCACCTCTACCGCAACCTTATCTGGGGTGCGCAGATGCTCATCGTTCATTTTTCAATTTGCTGCACATATGTCATAAACAGTTTTGGCATAAAGAATGCCCCCATGAATGGAAAGGGAGCCCCCGCAGGAGCTCCCCCGGCCACAAGCGCTACGAACATCTGTAACCTAATCACTGGACATAGCGTACTGGGTAACCCCGCATTTTTCAACACTATATGCTGAAATACGGAGGGAACCGTATATGCTTCCATGCATCTTCCAGTAAAATTTTGAATCCATCCTGTCAGGATCCGGAGCCGCTTCACCACGTCAATCTTTTTCAGTAGCCCGATAGTTGTGACATATACTTCGTCATTCTTCCGCTCATCCGATCGGAGTCAGGTTACGGTGATCTCCAGCTGTTTCGAGATATACTCCAGCAAAACCACTTGCGCCGGTTCAACTCTGCCAATGCCCTCGTCCAGCTCCATTTTCTTTTCTGTCCGCCGGGCGTCCTGAATAGCTGCCCCGCTCCGAGATAGGCATTTGTAGTTGTCTGGCGGAGGTGGGATGCGGTATAAGAGCAAGAGCTTTCAGGTAAAGTAATCCCCGGCTTTCAATAAATTTGCTCGAGGCGTAGTGACCATTCACTTATTCCTTGAACGGAGCAACTGGAAAGCAGCAATACCAAAGGGTATAACAATACATAGGCTTCCTATGACGGTGGACAAGCAACTGTTTTCATGTGATAAAGTAATTAGCCAGCTCCCTGAATTGGAATAATCAATGTAGTAGAGCCAACAAAATATGGCAAGTATTAATAACATGAAATAATTACTCCATATCCAGAAAGGATATTTTTGAACAAGTTTAGCATCTGGCTTTTCTGTCGTGGCAATAGACAATTTTGTAATCTTCGAAACAAGATACACAAAAGCAAAAACGAGATTTAAGATACAAATACTCCATATACAACCTACAATAATTAATTCAATAACTGGAACCGAACCAATCGTTGCAAAAATATTGTCTAAAGAGCTTATCCCACCAAAAACAATAAAAGAGAGGGCAGTGAAGATGCCAATTAAAGATATAAGTTGCTTGTTTGTTTCCTCAGTGAGTTTAGCAAAACGGGGTTCAATATTGCTGTTAAACCTCTCCCGAAATGTATCGTCTGTCTCTCGCAACGACCGCACCTGCATTTGGGCTAGATTCGAATGATCCCACAGTTTATCTATTATTATTGAAATTTCTTCCGCTTTTTCATGATCCTCTCCTGTTGAGCTGGACAGATTTTCATAGGCATATGCCTGTAATTCGTCAAGATTTGATAGAAAAACTCCTATATCATCACTACCAAACAGGAAATTACTAATATCAGAATAAAACCACCGCTGATAAGAGGACTTATACGCAAGGATCTCTTCATATGTAGCAGAAGCACTAAAATCTGAAGCAGAAGATAATGCCGTACAAATTTTCTGAATATCGTTATGTTTAGATTGAATTGTATTTGTGACTGCGGAAGGCTCCGCTGGAAAACCTTTTTCGGGATCTATCGTAGGGGATAGGTTACTCACACTTACACCTCAAAAAACTTTCGAATTGCTTCGTTACTAATCGGATTATTCTGCCCGCGCACATAAGCCTCTTTCCACGGGGCTTGATTGTGAGTGAATTGGACTAATTGCGATGCCGAGTATGGTGCAGTTGCGTCAATCATGACAATAATCATATGCTGATCGGTCGTATTAATCTTTTGATAGAGAGGTAACCACGGATCATTACTGATAGATGGTATATTGGCACTTCCATAAATTTTATAATGATGGTACACGGCAGGAACAACCGGGCCAAAGTCCCACGCTTCAATGGTATCAGAGAAACATGGAGTATGTGTTGCTGTAGCTACCAAAAATTCTGCTTGAATATAATATAAAACTTTTTGAAGTTTTAAGTTAGAAATACTTTGACTTTTCTGGTTGCAATAATCTACTACAAATTTGGCAACTGATAGTGCATTATACAAGATGCTCACTCCTTTCTCTACCACTTATATGCGTTTTCTATTAGTAAGGTAATGATACCTCATAATAATTTTAAAATCAAGTTTTGCTTGACAATTCAAACTAAATATGGTAAGGGCTCCTCCTAATATTGTATTATTTTGTTCGATCCCTTATAATTAGATAAATTGCGCATAAAAGTTGTATTTTTATGTGCATTCAGGAGAAATTATACAATCGCCAGCTTCTATAACGCTGCAATTCTGCTACTCTTTCTCAAAAGAACTCTAACAAACTCTAACTATCTCTAAGTTTATTAGAGTTTTTTATAAAAAGCACCACGGCCTGCACCGTGTAGTTGAATTACCTCATCTTTTACTAACTGACGAAGAAGCCACGAAGCATGGTTAGGCGTACATCTGCACAATTCCACAACATCCTCACGAGTAATCTTGTCGTACTGATTCAGGTGTGTCACAATCAGTTCACGTTCCTGCATCGTATCCCAGCCGCGCTGCCGAATATACCCTACTTTATTATTAGTGATAGAATACACCTTAGAACTGAGCATATATCGCCTAGCACTACCATTTCCGACGCCTTCCACCATTCCTAACTCAATCAGCCATTCAACAATAGAGCGGACGTCTGAAACTGGTTTCTGTGTGGCAGCGCTGAGCAACGCTATAGTTGCCCGGCGCTCGGTTTTGAGAACAGATAAAGCAATTAAGGCATCCAATGGCATGGCCTTTTGTAGGCGTTCTTCTTCAGAAACTATCATTTTAATATAGCTTTCATCCAACTCTGCACTGTTCAGTCGGAGCACCACGGAAGTATTTGTTGAACCAGAATAGTCTGGAATGGAATGCCCGTTGCGAAGCATTGCAGTATAAATTTTATCAATCCCACGTCCTGTCCGTTCTGCAAGTCCAATCCGTTTTGCCGCCTCAGCCAGAAGAATATTCCGAGGCGTTGGGGAAACAGTTAAAATATTATCCGGAGAGATCCCTTCCAAAAAGCCGCCAGGACTGGCAATAGACAATGATGCTTTTTGCAGTTGCACCTGAACAGCTCCCACTCGAAAATAGTCTCTATGGACAAGAGCATTGACAAACCCCTCTCGAAATGCCTCTTTTTCATAGTTGGGAATAGGTACACGAAACATACCTATCTGTAATTCCTGCTCTACAATTCGAGACTGGAACAAAAGATCAACTTTTTCAAAAGTCTGTAAAAGAGAAAAGTGCATAGCCGGCGGATTTACCAGGACATTTACGCCATCTAAAACTTGAAATAGGACCTCATGGCTCGGAACAAATTGGCGGACATACTGTTCATGACCGATCATCAACAGACCAGCAATGGTAGGAAGCTGTTTATCTCCCTGCTCTCGTACAAAACCTAATACCCGATCCAGCTCATTATCTGACAGATCCAATAGAGCTGTATCTCCATGATAAATACGGATCATGTTTCTTAGGCGTTCTCTTTCCAAAGGGCTCAAAGCGGATTCCGCAGGCAAATCTTCAATTACCTGTGCGGAGGGATCCAACGCCTGAATATAGGAAAGCCGCTGAAGGATTTCATAGGGTTTCAGCGCAACTGTTTCCGGTGTCCCATCCCGCTTGATTCTTCTACGTAGATACTTTCCCTCTGCAGTCATCATGAGTTGTCTCGAAATCGGTACTTCTATCGCCAATACCAAATAACCGTCCCACTTCTCCATATGGGTGCGTACAAATAGAGATGGGACCGTATTGTCCTGTATGCTGGACTCCATATATTGAAAGTCTTTGTGCTGGTTATCTACGCCAGTGGGCGTACCGTCATCTTCCATTCCCAAGAACAGCCAGCCGCCATCCGTATTTGCCATCCCCACCAGGTCTTAGTACAATTTACTCATGGGATAACATTTTCTATCACTTTTAAATTCAATCGTTAATGTTTCTTTGAAGGGTCGCTCCACAAAGGTACCTCCTAGGATGCGCATATCAAAAACTGTAATTTAATCTCTAACTAACTATAAGTATACCAGCTTTTTTAACAGTTGCAACCGAAAATACGCATATGTATGAGTATTGGGTAATTAAATGTTTAATGTCTCACACCTCTGTAGATCAAAAAGCATTTAGCCGCACTTATTGAAACTCATATAATTGTTTTAGAATCTTTAACAATCTCTTACAAATTCTAATTCATCCTTAGACTAACGCTTTATACTCCGCCGAATCCACAGAGTAAAAGCGGAAGTGATGCCATTACTTTGGCGTGGCGTAGATGGAGATGATCAGCCATAACATGATAGTATAGTTACCTCATCTCCATGCCATTGAGGAACTGGGCTTCTGAGATGTTAAACTCAATTTGAATTTCATAGTTGCGGGTCAGAGTAACAGCTTTAATCAACTGCGAGGCAATCACTTTTTTCTCATCAATACTTGCCGAGTCAAAGAGTTCGGCCCAGGATAGGATCTGCTTATGCTGGACCATAATCTCATCGGAGAGATTCTGGGCATCATGCATATCGGATTGAAGAGATTCCAATCTCCTGAGAGAGCGCGTCGACGTTCTCCTGAGCGGCATCCATACGTTTTTTGACCTGCTCAGGAGTAAATACACAGGTTCCTTCAATAGAGGAGAGCATTAAATCCTCCCATTTAGAGAGCTCTTTAGCCGCTTTGGCATACTCCGCTTTGACCGCTTTCAGTTTTTGCTGGTATTGCTTTTGGGAGATCTGCACCTGGTTTTTTAGGAAGTCCTTTTCATCGACATGTTTGGCCCTTACGAAAATGCCGCGAAGGATGGCTTCCACTACAGAATCCACCTTTTCCGCACGATATGTAGTGGGCCCGTTGCATTGTTCCTTATGCTGAGTCCGGTTGTAGCACTTGTAGATGGCAATACGCTCCGGATGATTGGATGGGTGGTGCGACTTCCGTGCGGTGGTCGCAAAAATGCGGCCACCACAGTGGCCGCAGTAAACATTTCCCGAAAGCAAGGCATGACCGACAATCTTTCGCGGATAGGTGCCGGAGGAGCGCACCACCGTTGCCTCACTCCCATCCGCCAAAGTCATTGTTTCCGGTTCCCAGCCGCATTTAATGGCGTAGTTAATCGATCTCTGCTCCCTAGCCTTTGCTACCCTTTGAAACTGTTCCAGAGGGACAATCTGTAGATCCGGAAATACCTCAGATTGAGTCTCCCCACTCCGGAGAATCCCTGCATTCATGATATTGGCAAGGATATGCTGAATCGTGGAGTAGTGAAAAGGCTCTCCCGTTCTTAGATTGATGGTCCCCTCGTTCTTCAAAATGGTGGAAATTTTTCGACCTCCATAGCCATAGCGGTCTGTCAGGTCAAACATTCGCTTGACAGCAGGAGCTTCCTCCGGGTTGATCTCAATATCATAGAGTTCTCGGTTTTTCTTCCCGAGCCGGCCCTTTTTGACCAAGCGGAAGCCGTAAGCCGGAGTGCCACCACGGAAACGTCCTTCCTGAACAATCTGCCCCAGTCGTGTTTTGGTTCGGATGGAAGTCTTCAGGCTTTCACCAGACGCTTGCCAATATCGGATGTAATTCATGAGCTTGTCCACGTGCGTATCAAACCTCTGCTGGCCCTCCACGGCGCTCCAGACCTCAATGCCATTTTTAACAAACCACTCCACGATAAAAGGAGTCTCATCTTCTTTACGGCCAAGCCGGTCAAACATGAAAACCAATAGGATATCGAAAACGCCCTCGGCGGCATCCTTTTGGATTTTTTGAATCTCGTCCCGGTCTTTGGCGGAAATTTTAAAGCCGGATACACCTTTTTCGGAATATTACCGAACGATATCCCATCCCTTTTCAGCGGCAAACTCATGGCATCTTTGTTTCTGCATTGGAATATCATCTTTTTCCACCTGTCCTTTTGTTGAGACACGGTAGAGGCAACAGACTCTTTTCCCCATGCCATGTCCCTCCTTACCCAGCCCAGTGCTACAGATAGGACTCCTTTAGGACGTCCCGCACGATACTGGGAGCCGACATGTTGGGCTCTTCCGAAAAAACGAGTCGAACATACACCCCGTGTATGTTCAGTTCCGTAATATTTCGTCCTTGATTAGCAATTAGCTGATTCATCATCACCGGCTCCTTCCCGAATTATTTCTTTAAGTTGCTGAATCGCAGAATGTGCTTGATCTGGCAGGACAGCAGTGAGCTCAGAAGTAAATCGCAGTTGTTGCAGGAGCAAATCCAAATCCTGCTTACTAAGAGTGGAGTCTTCGAAAAGAAGAATAACTCCATTTAGGCAGAGAATCTGGATATCTCCGTCGGAAGGAATATTGGCCTGTTCTAAAAGGGAAGAGGGAACTATGATTTTTCCTTCTTCCTCCAAGTCTCCTACTGGCCGCGAAGTAAGGAGGAATTCCTGATATATATTTTTCATGCCATCCCTGGTCAGGTATGCCAGGTAGACCGAATTAGAAGGAAATAATCCCATCTCACAAAGAACCTCTGCGGGGATAACCAGTTCTCCTTCTCTGCTTACATTTAATCGCAGTTCACTAATCTTCACGTCAATCACCCTTTTCTTTCCATCTCATCCTAGCTAGTTTTGGATTTTCCAGAGTTTCTCTTGATATCACAAAAATAGGGGCCGTCCAGTTGATTGAAGAGACATTACTAAAGTCATCACCTCTGGACGACCCCCATTGCTTCCGATATCAAGACTTAAAGCTGTCTTGGGCTTACCTGTATTTGACACTACTTCCCCAGGCATGGGCGACAACTGACGGACCGTGCTGGCGCACGTCACGGGAATCTCACCCCTCCGAGGATCTCTCCGAGCTACCCCCATTGCGTGATCCCGATTTCACTCAGGGCTGTGGCTGGGCAGGAGTATCATGATAGGTTGACGGGGGCGTCGCGCTTCGAGTTGCCAGACTCGAACGCCGAAAATGGATTCACGCTCGCCGCCTTATTTAGCCGTCTTTTTATGGAGCTTTGCTCCACAGGCGGGTCCTGGCGCATTTTCGGCTTCGCTGTCCCCTCCTCGGGGCCCATCAACTAACGTATCCCGTTGCCGGATATTCAGTTTTCAAAGTACCGTCGAGTGGCAGAACATTTTTCAGCCCTCACTTTCTATTGCAGAATTTCGAATGATTTAATAACCACTTTTTTAAACTTTTCAGTATTTTCTTTTTCTGCTTAAGTGTGGGGGCTGTCGGGGTCCGCCGCATCCCGCAGAGCTTGGTTTCCAGCCTCGGTCAGGCCATAGTTGCAGGCCCGACGGGGATTCTCCTCGCCAGCGAAATCCAACAAGATGTCATCCACGGCCGTTTTCACCTTGGGATCATCTGTCAGCGTCTCAAAGCGGAAACCGGTTGTATCCCGATAGGGATGTTCCTCCCGGATTGTCTGGAGATAATGCTGGACAACGGTAAACGTCTGCTGTTCACCGCTGGCGTAGGTCACCTGG
>CALWSL010000032.1 GCA_944384205.1 uncultured Acetatifactor sp.
GGGCAATTTTAAAACTTATAACTGAAACACCAACGATAACCCAAGCGCATCTTATGAATGAGATGATTTTAACCAGAAAGCAGATTCAAACAGCTATAAAAGAGCTGCAGGAAGAGGGAATGCTGGAAAGAGAAGGCTCAAACCGAAAAGGACGCTGGGTTATAAAATGCATTGAAAAATAACAGAGGAGCAAATCATGGACCATTTCGAACTAGTATCCGAATACGCCCCCACCGGCGATCAGCCCCAGGCCATCGCCGAACTGGTTAAGGGCTTTAAAGAAGGAAATCAATTTGAAACGCTGCTTGGCGTCACAGGTTCCGGCAAGACATTCACCATGGCAAACGTCATTCAGGCGTTGAACAAGCCTACGCTGATCATTGCCCATAATAAGACACTGGCGGCCCAGCTTTACAGTGAATTCAAGGAATTTTTTCCAAATAACGCAGTGGAATATTTTGTCTCCTACTAGGGTTCGGGTCTTTTGAGTGTGATATTTAGTGGTATTTGGTGCTGTTTATACCAGATATTGTGGACTATATGGACTGCATGGACGGGATAAAACAGGGTGGATTAGGTAGCATTGGTGACCTTCATTCGTAAAGAAGAGTATAAGACAGGGGATAATTTTGAAAACACTTTTGTATAAAGAATGGATGAGATAGAATGATGTTAATGTGAAAGGAAATATATGGCAGATAAGAAAAGGCAACATTATGTACCTCGATTTTATATGAGAGAGTTCGCAGATAGTAATAAAAAATTTTCAGTTTTAAATTTAAAGACAGGGGAAAGAATAGAAAAAGTTAGCTATAGTAGTCAATGCTATAAAGATTATTATTATGGAAGTGACGGCATATGGGAAGAACAGCTAGGAGAAATGGAAAATAAATGGGCAGATGTAATTAGAAGCATATTGTCGTATAAGGCATTAACTACACAAGATATAACCTTGATAAAGCAATTTATTTTGTATCAAAGACAACGTACATATGCTGAGGGTGAATATTTAAAACAGTCAAGAAAAGAAACTTTAGTAGAATGTGCTAAAATGCTCTATGCAAATAAAGGATGGAAATTTGATGAAGAAGCTATGCGAGTTTGTGAGGAGAGAGCTGCTCATGATACGACACCGGCAGAAAATTTGGAAAGAGCAATTGGGCTAACTGAGTTTTTGGAAGATTTAGAAACAACAATAATAACTTACAAGACAAACAATGAATTGATTTCTTCAGATACACCAGTTATTTCAATTAACCCATTTCATAAATTTACGATTGGGTATGGATGTATGGGACTAATTATGTTAGTACCCATATCATCGCATACATTAGTTGTTGTTTATGATAGTAAAATGTATACGCAATTTAGGGGGCAACAATATATAGAAATACACGATGATGAGGAGGTTAACAATTTAAATATACTCCAGTATATATCAGCTGAAAAGATATTATTTGCAAGTAGACTAGACGAATTGAATAGATTTGGAGAAAAGGAAAAAGAACTTAGGAATACTTCAAGAAATAGAAAAGCGATATCTACATTAGGACCAGGTATGCAAAAAATGATGACATATGGTATGCGGTTAACACTTTATGACCATGAATTTTCATTTGGCCATTTAGGCCGTCAATATAGACGAATTCCATTTGCTTGTCGTGAGGCAGCTCCGAGAAAATGGGAGAAAGAATGGGAAGAAAAACTCCTTATTAAACCCCAAATAATGAGTAAAATTATTGAAATAGATCCTCAAATGTTGATAAATATAGGATTGTCAAAAAAGGATTTGATAAGAGGATATCGTAAAATGGCTTCAATGGCACAGATATATTGGAACACCCCTATTTAGAGATATAATATAATACTAGGGAAATTACCGTTTGGACAAGTTTTGTTCAGGCGGTTTTTTTGTGCTTGTTTTCAAGAGAGGAGGCTTACCATTGAACACACAAATTATTTCCATCTCAAATCAGAAGGGAGGAGTTGGCAAGACCACCACCTGTGTCAATTTGGGCATAGGTCTGGCGCAGGAAGGAAAGAAGGTTTTACTGGTAGATGCTGACCCACAAGGGAGCCTGACCATTAGTTTGGGCCATCCGCAGCCGGACAAGCTGCCGGTCACACTTTCGGACATGATGGGGAAGATTCTGACGGATCAACCGATTCGTCCCGGGGAAGGGATTATTCACCATTCAGAGGGAGTGGATCTCATGCCTGCGGATATTCAGCTATCCGGCATGGAGGTTTCTCTGGTAAATGCTATGAGTCGGGAGACAATCCTCCGGCAGTATCTGGACACATTAAAGGGACAATATTCCCATATCCTGATTGACTGTCAACCTTCGCTGGGTATGCTTACGGTTAACGCTCTGGCGGCGGCTAATCGGATTATAATCCCCGTTCAGGCAGAGTATTTACCGGCAAAGGGCCTAGAGCAACTGCTTCAGACCGTAGCAAAAGTCAAACGTCAGCTCAATCCGAAATTGCAGATTGACGGAATTTTGCTGACCATGGTGGACAGCCGAACCAATTTTGCCAAAGACATTGCGGCTCTTCTGCGGGAAACTTACGGAAGTAAAATCAAAGTGTTTGGCACAGAAATTCCTCATTCTGTCCGAGCAAAAGAGACTACAGCGGAAGGGAGAAGTATATTCGCTCATGACCCAAATGGAAAAGTAGCAGCTGCCTATCAGAGTCTGACGAAGGAGGTGTTGAAACTTGAAAAGCAGCGCGAAAAACATAAAGCTGGCTTCAGTCGATGACTTGTTTTCTACAGAGGAAAGCCGGGCGGCAGAGAATCTTGAGAAGGTGATGGAGATTCCGTTAACAGAACTGCACGCCTTCAAAAACCATCCATTTAAAGTCCGGGACGATGAGGCTATGATGGAGACGGCTGACAGTATACGCCAGTACGGTGTCTTGGTTCCTGCGATTGCAAGGCCGAACCCCAATGGAGGTTATGAGTTAATTGCCGGACATCGGAGACACAGGGCCAGCGAACTGGCAGAGAAAGAAACCATGCCGGTGATTGTGCGGGATTTGGATGATGACGCAGCTACCATTATTATGGTTGACAGTAACTTGCAGCGGGAAGAACTGCTTCCCAGTGAGAGGGCGTTTGCCTATAAGATGAAACTGGAAGCGATGAAACGGCAAGCGGGTAGGCCGAGTAAAGAAAATGTGTCCCAACTTGGGACACAAAAACGTTCAGACCAAATTTTAGCCGAGCAGGTAGGTCAAAGTAGAAACCAGATTCAACGGTATATCCGTTTAACCGAGTTAATTCCCCCGCTACTAGACAAAGCAGATGAAAAAGAAATTGCATTGAATCCCGCTTATGAATTGTCTTTCCTTAAACCAGAGGAGCAGCAGATGCTTGTGGAAACTATGGAATATGAATTATCTACTCCATCAGTTTCACAGGCACAGCGAATGAAAAAGCTCAGTCAGGAGGGGAAACTGACGGATGATGCCATTTTATCTATTATGTCAGAGGAAAAGAAAGATGCTCTGGATAAAGTGACCCTGACCGGAGACACTCTGCGGAAGTATTTTCCCAAAAGCTATACGCCGAAGAAAATGCAGGAAACCATTATCAAGTTGTTGGAACAGTGGCAGCGCCGCCGTCAACAACAGCATGAACGATGAAAGGAGTCTGCATGAAAGATATTTTCGCAAGGGAGCTGAAAGGCCATAATATTCTTGCCGTGGAGCGTTTTCGTGACGAAACACGCTGGATGATTGAATTTTCCGTGAAAAAGCCGGAAAGTACATATGGAGTTCCTGGGGATGAAATGCGGCTGTTTCTTACGGAGGAAGATTACCGGAAGGCGCTGCAAAGCCAGCACAGGAATGAAATCAAAATCAAGCGATATGCACGTATTATTGAGGGACATATCCTCGATTTTAAGCCGCATAAACGCCATCGTCATTCGTAAACCAAAATCAGAAAGGAAAGGATTGAAATGTGTACAGTAAGAGAGATTAGAGAAGCAATTCAGGAGAACTTCCAGTCCCAGATGGACATGGAGATGATTGAGATAGACCGGATTTTTCAGACATTTCCGTTTACTCAGGAGCAGGACATTTTTTCAAAACCATTGGTTCCTAAACCGCCATATTCGTCAAGGAAAAGAAAACAGAGAAGTTGACCGCCGCAACCTTAGAAATTATTGAAAAGGCTGCGGCTATTTTTATGCCCTGAGAAATGGAAAGGAGTGGAGTGAGTGGCAGTTTTTCGTGTAGAAAGAACCGGCGATTATACCGTAATGAGCAACTATCATTTAAAAGACAAGAGATTATCCTTGAAGGCAAAGGGGCTTTTGTCCCAAATGCTTTCATTGCCGGAGGACTGGGATTATACCTTGTCCGGCCTTTGTTATATCAACCGGGAGAGTAAAGATGCAATCCGGACAGCAATTAATGAACTGGAGCAGGCTGGGTATATCCGGCGCAGACAGACCACAGATGCCGCCGGGAAATTTGGAGCCAATGAATATATGATTTTTGAACGTCCTGATTACAAAGGAGCAAAGGAGCCGTCATTGGAAAAGCCGTCGTCGGAAAATCCGACAACGGAAAACTCGTTACCGGAAAAACCGTTACCGGGAAATCCAACACAATTAAATACTAAGAAATCAAATACTCAAAAACAAAATACGGATCAATCAAAAATCGATTCATTTCCATTCCAGAAAGAAGTGGCGGCAGAACCGCCGGAACCGAAACGATGGGAAGCGACACCTATGGAAGCACTTGAGAGTTATCGAAAATTGATACAGGAGAATATTGAGTATGAATATCTGCTTCAGGAATATCCCTACGATCAGGAAATGCTGAACGAGATTGTAGAACTGATTGTGGAAACGGTCTGTGCCAGGAGAAAGAATACCCGGATTGCCGGAAGTGACTTTTGCCATGAGGTTGTCCGGTCCCGTCTGCTCAAATTGAATGCGGAGCATATCCGGATGGTGTTGAATGGCCTTAAGGAGAATACCACGAAAATCAGAAATATCAAGCAGTATCTGCTGACCTCACTTTATAATGCGCCGTCTACGATCAGCAGTTACTATACGGCGCGTGTAAATCACGATATGTATGGCAGCCAGTAAACGGCAGCTGTTCATACGTCTAAAATTTGTGGGAGAAAGGAAATACACCTGTGCTACGGCTGTTTCGATCATCTGAGAGGAGGAACATATTGTGGATGAAGTAAAAAAAGTGCCATTTTACTGGGAATTTGGGGAAGAAACTGTATCCTTAGAAATTGGAATGTATGCGAACACAGGGAGACTCCATATTGAAATCATAACCCATACGAAAGATGGGCCGGAGCCGTTTGCTGCTATGACAGTTAATCTTCCTGCCTATTCTCTGGAGCCGGGCCAGGCTTTTATTTCTGGTGACATCAGCAAAGATTTGCTGCGGTTTATTAGAGAAAACAAGTTGGGAAAGGTTCTGCCTTACAAAGTCCATTCTGGATTTGGAACGTATTCCGTGGTTTCTTTTGATTTGAATAAGTTAAAAGAATTTGACCCGAAGGGAGTAGCTGAATTTAAGAAAGCATGGAATATATCTGATAAGAAACCAGTAAGGAAAAAGAACCGGGAAATAGAACGGTAGAGGATTTGGAGCGACTGCTCTGGAAGGAATTTTAAAAATTAATGGATAGAGTAGGCGGGAATAAAGGAGGAAAAAACGTGGATAAAGGAAAAACCATCGGAGAGCTGATTGAGGAAATGCGGATTAAGGCCGGGGCGCAGAACTATCACGGCCATGATTATATGGATTTGGCGCGGTTCGCAGAGGATACACGGCATATGATTATTTTTGATGTGCTGACCAGGGATTCTCCTATCGGATGGAAAGGAGAGAGAACCCGCGTATTTCTGACAGAAGAGGGGTATCGCAAATGCCTGAATCACCAGGAAAACGGACATATCAAAATTTTAAGCCATGCCAAAGTACGAAACGGTGACTTGTTTTATGACCGAAAAGACCAGATTCGATGAAATGTGATTTATTGAGAAAATACCTGCTCCGGAGACTGGAGGTGCCGCCGTAGAAGCGGATAATCCTGCAAGTTTCACAGAAGGGAGGGATAACCCATGCAGGAGGAAGTAGAAAATAGGACATTGACTTTGGTAGTCAGTGGAACAAAATTTACCGGAAGGCTCTTTAAGGCGGCTGTTTGTAAATATATGGCCTACCGCCGGGAAAAGAAGATGGAAAAACAAAGAAGCCGGGATTCTCCGGTGATTCCCCACGGAAAGCAGTCCGTGAAGCAGCTGATCGGGCAGAATCAGGGAGTCTCCAATTTAGAGATTACCGATCCATCTATACGGGAATTTGAAAAGATTGCCAGAAAATATGGTGTGGACTATGCGGTAAAGAAAGACAGAGGCTGTTCGCCACCCAAATACCTTATCTTTTTTAAGGCTCGTGACGCAGATGCTCTAACCGCAGCATTCAGTGAATATACCCAGAAGAAGGTACGGAATGCATCTCGTCCGTCCGTGCTGGAAAAACTGAATCACTTCAAGGAACTGATAAAAAATGCTGTGGTAGATCGTACCAGAAGGAAGGAGCTGGAGCGATGAAGCAGGTTAATATTAAAAAACTGATTTTGCCGAATCTGCCGTATTTTTTAATCGGATTGTATGCCAGTAAGCTGGGAGAGGCATGGAGAATGGCGGAAGGGGCAGAGTTGTCAGATAAGTTTATGAATCTGATGGATGGATTCGCAGCTGCGTTTGCTTCACCGTTTCCCAGTTTTTATCCACCAGATTTTCTGGTAGGTGTTTTATGTGGAGCGGCGCTGCGGCTGGCAGTTTATGTGAAAGGGAAAAATGCGAAGAAATACCGGAAAAATGTGGAGTACGGGTCGGCGCGATGGGGCACCCATGAGGATATTGCCCCTTACATTGATCCGATATTTCAGAAAAATATTATCCTGACGGCAACGGAGAGCCTGACCATGAACAGCCGTCCGAAGGACCCGAAAACAGCTCGGAATAAGAATGTACTGATTATTGGAGGAAGCGGGAGTGGTAAAAATGTATCCATTGCTTAATCTTGCAAATAAAGCTGGATACTTGCCGTCCTGGCCGGAACCGGAAACAGACGGCCAGGATTATCAGTGCGGAAGAAAGCGGAGAGGGTTTTGCAATCCCAATCCGAGTGGAAATGCCGGGGTCACATCCGGCACACACGCAACGCATAGGGCTTGAAACCGGATTAGCAATAATCCGGAATATAACAGCCCCACGAGGCCGCGCTGTCGTTCCGGTCTGCGGTTGGACACAGCAGGACAAAAAGATATGCTATGCCGGGTATGAAAGAACATACCGCTGAAAATGAGCGAAAGCTCCGGAGAGGCAGATAAAAAGCTGCCTGATAATCACAATCAGAAAACCCGCTTCTGGCTGAAGCCAAACCTTCTCCAGATGCATAGTTCCTATGTAATCACCGATCCAAAAGGCTCGATCCTGGTGGAATGTGGGAAAGTGCTCCAGCGCGGTGCGCCGAAACTGGGAAAAGACGGGAAACCGGTAAAGGATAAAAAAGGGAATGTGGTATATGAGCCATATCGGATTAAGGTGCTCAATACCATCAATTTCAAAAAAAGCATGCATTATAATCCCTTTTCCTATATCCATAGTGAGAAGGACATACTGAAACTGGTGACGACTCTCATCGCAAATACCAAAGGCGAAGGAAAAGGAGGCGATGATTTTTGGGTGAAGGCAGAGACGCTGCTCTATTGTGCGCTGATCGGATATATTCATTATGAAGCTCCCGTAGAGGAGCAGAATTTCTCCACCTTGATTGAATTTATCAATGCCATGGAGGTTCGGGAGGACGATGAAGAGTTTAAAAATCCGGTTGATTTGATGTTTGAGGAACTGGCAGAACGGGAACCCAATCATTTTGCTGTGCGCCAATATGCCAAATATAAATTAGCCGCGGGCAAAACAGCAAAATCCATTTTGGTAAGCTGCGGCGCCAGACTGGCAGTTTTTGATATTGCGGAAGTCAGGGAAGTGACCTCCTATGACGAGTTGGAGCTGGACACGCTAGGGGATGAGAAAACAGCGTTGTTTCTGATTATGTCAGATACGGACGACAGTTTCAATTTCCTGATTTCCATGTGTTATACGCAGCTGTTTAACTTGCTGTGTGAAAAAGCGGATGATGTATACGGTGGAAGGCTTCCGGTCCATGTGCGCTGCTTGATTGATGAGGCGGCCAATATCGGGCAGATTCCCCGGCTGGAGAAATTGGTGGCAACCATCCGAAGCCGTGAAATTTCTGCTTGTCTGGTGCTGCAGGCGCAGAGCCAGTTAAAAGCAATTTATAAAGATAATGCCGACACGATTGTAGGAAATATGGACTGCTCCATTTTCCTGGGAGGAAAGGAACCTGGGACTTTAAAGGAACTGGCAGCCGTTTTGGGGAAGGAAACCATCGATACCTACAATACGGGAGAAAGCCGTGGGAGGGAGACTTCCCACTCATTAAATTATCAAAAATTAGGGAAGGAGCTGATGAGCCAGGATGAGCTTGCTGTAATGGACGGCGGCAAGTGTATCCTTCAGCTTCGCGGTGTGCGTCCTTTCCTGTCGGATAAGTACGATATAACCAAACACCCTAATTTTAAATACACAGCCGACGCTGATCCGAGAAATGCCTTTGACATAGAGCAGTTTCTTTCCACCCGGCTGAAATTAAAGTCCAATGAAGTTTATGATGTATATGAGGTAGATACTACCGACAATGCGCCTGCTTGATAGGGCGCTTCTTTTATGCCTGAAACAGAGGAATCTGCTCCTTCCCGTCAAAATGAAATTCAAAAAATGGGAAAGGAGATAACCGGGAATGGAAAAAGAAAATTTCCGGTTGATGATTGCGTATGGAATTTTTTAACTCTGCTGTTGATGTATTACAGACACTGGTAACTGCTTTGGGCGCTGGCCTTGGTATCTGGGGAGTGATTAACCTTCTGGAAGGTTACGGAAATGATAATCCAGGTGCAAATGCTCATGTGTCGTAAAGTAGCACAAACAAGAGAGCAGATAGCCACCCCATTATTCTGTAAAATATTTCATAATTGACTGGTAGAAATATTATTTCCAGAGTGCTAAAATGAAATATAATGCAAGCAATAAATTGGAATGTATTGTGGATTAAGAAGATCAGAAAATCGGAAAATATAGGAGTGCGCCATGTTAAAAATTGGAAAGTTTGTATTTGAAGATGATTGGACTCATAGGCGGAGTAGTCTTATGTATTTCAAGAGAAATGAAGATGAAGCGCCGTCATGGTCTGTAGATATAGGATTTGCTAAGGGAGATTATAATGGAGAGGAAATATTACCTTCTCTTTGCATAAATCCAATAGACACTAAAAAAGAATCAATTGCAGATTTGGTGGGAGAATCTTTTTCGGTAATGACAACAGATGAAAGCTATGATAGAGAAGATTCATTTTATATTTATGAACATGAACCTTTAGCTGATTACAAATTAGAAATTCTTGAAATAGACTCTGATAAAGCTCATATAAAATGTAGTGGAACGCTTATAGTAGACGGATATAAGGAACCACCTATAAAAGAAAAATTTGAAATTGATAGCTGGATACCCGTTATTGAGTCAGTTAAAGATTGGGAAAAATTTGGGCTATAGACATAAATACCATACTTGAAATTTATAAAGATGATATTTCCCTTGCGCATGGATTGGAGATTATCCCAACGGGCAAGCCGTAGTGCTATAATAATACGCCTTTATCGGAGAGATCATCGAGCCAACTCGCCCTATTGCTACTCGCAAACCCATATCTGCGATTTGGCAGGATTGGTGGCAGCGTACTTCCAGCTCTTGGCCCGGAGGCCAGAAAAGAACAAGGGATAGAGCGATAAATCGGAATTTGAAGGAGCAATAAATATGGAATTTCCTTTTTATGACGCACCGAATACTGCTGCAATTATTTGTTGTCACATAATAGAGAGTAAGTCCCCTATTTTGTATGTATCGCACGATGAAGACGATGGAATGTGGCAGTTTCTATGTGGACAAGTACATACAACAGATGAAGCAAAATTAGTATCTTTGAGATGGGTTTTTGATTTTGATCATTCTGTCGGCGTTTTAGCGGATATGCCTTGCGGCTACTATGCCCAAAGAAAAAACCGAGATGATAGTTGGACAATTAAAAAACAATAGCTTCCCATTTATCAGTGAAAAAGAAACGGAGGTGAGCGCATGGCAAAACTAAAACCTATCGCTTTTGCCGTTGGGATCATGCTGTTGATTGGGGCGGCGCTATGCCTTTATTTCAGTTTGCGGAACCTGTCCTCTATCCGGCCTGCGTCAGCTTATGAGGACATGGGTGTTCACATTTTTGTGCCGGAGGAAGTTTATCCTGTACAGAGGGAGAACCACGCTACCGGGCGGCAGAAGCGCAACCATCCCACTACGACTGTCTACATCGTGCGCTATCGGGCGGAGGACGGGAGCGGCTATCAGTACAAGTACGAGTCTGGCTCTGTGGAAAGCACCGCACAGAGTATTTTGGAAGCGGA
>CALWSL010000033.1 GCA_944384205.1 uncultured Acetatifactor sp.
GCCATTGTCTACCATCCTTTCCGAAGGGTTACTGTGAAATGCAGTAGCCCTTCTTCCGCACCTGATTCCAACAGGTACGTCGTGAAATGCGACGTACCTCCAGCAGGGGTGGAACGATTCGTTACACCCCTGTATCTGTGTCAAGCTGCCGGTGGCAGGTTGACACAGGCAGGCGGCGAGATGGGGTGGCAATATACCACCCCATAAATAGGGGGCTTACAAAATGGACCCCCCTTACCGACTGCATGGACAAGGCTGGCAGTTTGACAGAAATGCAGCCTTGTCCAGCGGCGTCCGCAGACGCCGCAATCCCCCTCGGAGAGCGCACGATTTCCGCAGGAAATACCACCGCCCCTTCGGGGTGGTGAGTAAGTGCGCCCTTCGGGAAAAAAGAGAAGCGCCCCGGTTTCCCGGAACGCTCCCAGCTCATCGAACTGATTTGAATACTTCCCATAGAAAATCCTCCAGCTGCTCCAAAGTCATCCTCTGCACCTGCGGCAAAGCTTTCTCTAAAATCGCCCCTTCCTGGATGAGCCTACGTGTTCGGGCTTTACGTTCTTTCACTCGATCCCGTGCCTGAGCTTCCTCTAAACGGTGCTTATCCTGTAATAACTTCTTTTCGTGTTCCGTCATAGATTTTCCCTTTCTGCCATATCCGGCTGAAAATGCAAAAAAGGCGGCTTATGAGATTTTATTCTCACAAGCCGCCTCGGTGCTGATCCTTATGCTGTTTTCCCTTTTTGATCCGACTCTTTAATGGCGGATGCTTCTATACTTTTCTGTTCGTTTTTCTTCGCCGCTCTGCGCTCCTTCTGTCTTTTATAGGCTGCTTCTTTCATGCAATCCTCACAGCAGTACTTCACGCCGTTTCTGTCTGTAATAAAGACAGTTCCGCAGTTTCCACAAGTGCATTCTCGTTTTCTTTTTTTCGCCGCTTCCTGCCGGTAATATTTAGAGCGACAATTTTGATCGCAGAACATCGCATTGGACATTTTTGATTCAAAGGTCTTCCCGCAGCACTTACACACAATCTGAAACGGTTCACCTACTTTCCGGGTGCCATCCTTCAGTGCTTTGTACCGTTCTCTGCTTTGCATACGATGCTTACGCAGGTATTCCTGCCGCTTTTCTTCCTCCGGTGTCAGTTCCGGCACAGGTGCCGCAAAGTATCCAATAAAGTTTAGATAGATCTCCACTTCCTGCACTCGATCCCCATCCACCTTTTCCGGGGCATGAACAAGGATTTTGTCTACAAACTCGTTGATCATCGGCGTCGTCAATTCGGAAAAGTCCGTGTACTTTTTCGCCAGTGCAAGGAATTGTTCGGCATTTGCGGTACTTTCTTCAAAGGCCGCTACTTGTTTTTCAAACTCTGCAATCTCCGAGCGCAAATTTTTTTGTTCTGCTTCATACTCCGCCAGCAGACTATCAAAGCGTTGATCTGAAATTCGCCCAACCGCAAAAGACTCGTAGAGCTTTTTGATGATGACATCCAGCTCATCTGCCCGTTTCCGGTTCTTATTGAGCTTCCGTTTCGTATCTTTTACAGCTTCTTTCTGGCGGAGTGCAGATGCTGCTCTCACCTTTTCCAGAAATTCTTTCTGGTTGGTGATGGCATAGGTGCTGGCTGCCTGTATTGTTTCCAGGAGCAAAGTCCGAATGGCTTTGGTTGAAATATAGTGACTGCAGCATACATCCACTCTGTTTCTGAAAGCCAGTTTATACGCTGAGCATTCGTAAGCATCATAGGGGTAATTTCCGTTTTCCAAATCACCTTGGAATCGGTGGTTATACATTTTCGCCCCACAATCAGCGCAGAACACAAGTCCTGTCAGTGGATTTGCTTCTCCAAGGGTATCCTTGCGTCTGGGTGTTTTCCGCAGCTTCTGTACCAGTTCCCATGTCTCTTTGTCAATAATCGCTTCATGGGTGTTTTCAAAAATCAGCCATTCCTCCTGCGGATTACGGACACTGCCTTTATCTTTATAGGATTCTTTATGAGAACGGAAATTTACAGTATGCCCGATATACTCCGGCTTAGACAGAATCTGACCCACCATATAACCGCTCCAATTATAGGGGTTGGGAAAATCTTCTTTGCTTTTCCAAAAGCCGATCCCTTTCTTCCCCAAATAGACAGCAGGAGTTTCCACCTTGTCCTCATACAAAATCCGTGCAATTTCATAAGGACCGATTCCTTCTGCATTCATGCGGAATATCCTGCGTACAACCTCTGCGGCTTCCTCGTCGATCAGCCAGTGGAATTTATCCTTGGGATCTTTTTTGTAGCCATAAATGGCGATGTTTGTGGTCGGCTTACCGGATTCACCTTTAATCCGAATCGCTGTGCGCTGCTTTCGGCTCAGATCCCGAAGATACCATTCATTCATGATATTGAGAAACGGAGCAAATTCGTTGCTGTTCTGGTCGCTGCTGTCCACATTATTCGCAATTGCAATAAACCGGATACCATGCTGACGGAAGAACACCTCCGTATAAAAGCCGGTTTGCAGATAATCACGGCCAATGCGTGACATATCCTTCGCAAGTACGGTGCTGACTCGACCTTCCTCAATATCATTCATCAGCCGTTTCCATGCAGGCCGGTCAAAATTGCCGCCGGAATAGCCATCGTCCGTATAGTGGACGCAATTCTGGAAACCTTGCTGCTGAGCATAGCTTTCCAGATATTTTTTCTGATTCACAATCGAGTTACTGTCCCCAACCTGTTCATCGTCACGGGACAAACGCTCATAAAGAGCTGTGATTTTTCCTTCAGTCTGTTTTACGCTCATGATGCGCTCCTTTCAGACTGACGGCTCATTTGTGGTGATTCCATTATACCACAAGAACCACAAGGATTTGCAGCCTCGTTTTGAATCAGTCTTAAAATTTTATCTTCCATCGTTTCTGTTGCTGTTTCACTGCCGTATACTCTCACCCGATAGATAGTGGAACCGATACGGCGGTTTATCATATAAAAGCCCTGCTTTTCCTTTTCATTTCCCATAGGCAATATCCTCCGGCAAGGTTTCAGCTCTGTATTTCTGCTGTGTAACGCTTTTCTTCGCTGTTTTCATGGTTTTGATAGAACTCCCTTCCAAACGCAAAATGCCCTCCGAAAACCCTTGTGCCATCAGGGTTTCGGAGGGGCAAATGGTTACTTTCGCTTGTTTCTGAATTTCCGTACTCTCGCCGCATTCTGCTGACGGCGGGCAGACTCCGCACACTGCTGGGAGCAGTACACCCGTTTTCCGTCAGCCGGAAATTTCTGACCGCAATACTGACAGGTGCGGATAGGCTGGCTTTCCAGTGATGCTTGCAGCTCCGGGTCATTGGGCAAAACTGATTCCCGAAAGTAGCGGCACATAGCACTGTTTGTGTAGCAGATGCCGAACATGGGACAATCACAGTCCAGCGGCAAGCACCCGTACTCGCTGTCATAGTTGGCGCAAAGCCTTGTGACCAGCTTTTTGATGGAGCGTTTCTCTTTTGAAGTCAGCTCCCTGTTTTGGTTTGACATCATTGTTTTCTCCTTTCTTTCATAAAATGTAATCAGAATAATGATTTTCAGATTACCTCCTCACTAATAGGAGAAAACAGCGATGTAAATCGGAACTGTTTTTCAAAAATTAAAAAACAAATTATAGACAGCACAAGTTTTTGAGATAAAATAGGAATTAGAAGGGAGGCGAAGTCATGGACGAAGAACAGAATGATCTGTGGTTGGAAGAAGAAAGCGAAGAAAATGCAGAAGAAATCCCCTGGGCAGAATCTATCCTTGACTTTGCCGACTGGAACCAGGACGAGGACGCTCCTGTCTGCGATGAAGAACTGGAAGAAGCTCTGGCAGAAGAACGGAACGTTGCTTTGGAAAGTGAGCTGGAGCAAGACGAGCATCCTTTAGAAGCAGAGGATGATATTCCAGAAGATGCCGATTCAGCCGAATCTCCCATCAGCCTGAATACGCTCCGACAGCAGATGGATGAAACAGCTGTGGAGCGCATCAGCTTAGCCGCAAGAACAGAGACAGATTTTTCTGTAGTTATTGGGGAAATGGACCGATTGGATCGCAACCGGGAACGCAGAGAGCGGTATCATGAAAATCTTCGTGGAGATGTACCGCTGGAGTATAAGAAGGCAAACTATGGATTGGTTTTCCCTGAGTGGCTGAATACGCCGGAACAGCAGCTTCTGAGCAAAGGCCGTTTTCTGGACTTGATCTTTGACTGTCCCTATGAGATGCACCAGCTAACTGCTGATCCTTTTCTCTCGAAAATTGTGGAACGGCTAAAGGACGAACATAAAGAAGTGCTGTACTTTCTCTCCCTGCGGTTGTACAGCACTGCTAAAGTGGCAGCCATGCGGGGGCAGTCTGACCGAAACATCCGCAAGCTGCGGGATACTTACACACGAAAATTACAGCATCAGCTATATGAACATCTTTTGCGGAAGAACAGCTTGACCTTGCGGGAGAAAGAATTTGTTGCTCTGTATGCTGCAAGCTTAGAGCAGAGCGGAAAGAGTGCGGCGAAGGTCAAGCGAGAAAATAAGACGCCGCCCCGTAAAAAGAGCGGCTTGACAGAATCCGAAAAATGATTTTATACTTGTAATAGGATTATAATATATCAGATTACACATGGAGGTGAAGCCATGCAGAATCTATTTGCACACGCCAGCTCCTATTGGGTGCGGTACAATCAGTATGAGATAAAGACCGGAAAGAATGGCAGACGATATATTATGGCCGCTCCTGCGGCAGAACCGAAAGTTTACGATCCTCTAAAGGATTCCGAAAAACTGGTTGTGGATGCTCTCAATGTCGGGATGCTCTGTATGGGCCGGAAAAGTGAGGCGGTTATTGAGCAGGCTGTGCTGGAATTTGTTCATCAGTATGGGCTGCTGGGGCTGATGACCGCACTGCCTACCACACCGTCCTTTATGGACTATGAGGCAGTTTATCTCCCGAAAAACAGATTTATAAAAGCAGAATCCATGCAGACAGAAGCATATTTGTCTTTATTCTATCCTTTTGAAAAATTAGATGTGGTAAAAGAAGGTATTCAGTCAAGCTGGAACATCAATCAGGACAGAGCGATGATGGCGCTTGCTATGACCTTTGCCGAGCAGCCTATGGCGATGAATATGCAGTTTCAGCGTCAGTATGCGGAACCTTATGAATGGATCGTGCAGCAATTCAAGGATTGGGCATTTACGCTGACCAGCAGCTTTTTGTTTTACCACGACTACGACCAGCTGGATGAGGCATCCAGAAACACCTATCGTATGGGCATGGCTGCTTTTGGCGGAATTGCACCGACTTATCATATCGCTCTGTTTGACAAGCCCGCAGCCACCCCCACGATTGTCTGGGACTTTCATTCGCTTCTAACGGCAATTCAGCTCATGTTCAGCTTTATGCTGACTGATGAGGAAAAACCGCTGCGGCTCTGCGAACACTGCCAGAAAGCTTTTGTCGCCAGCCGAGCCAATAATGTATTTTGCAGCCCACAGTGCAAAAACCAGCATAATGTGTATAAGAATCGGGCAAAGAACCGGGATACAAAGAACGGTCTATAATTTGTCAGATAATTTGCAACTGTTAGCAACAACCAGTTGCTTTATTAGTGGCATATAGGATGATACACTATTTGCAAGGAGGCGATAAGTGTGGAAACAAAAACAGTTATTTATGAACTAAGAACAAAACACGGACTATCCCAGGATGAATTAGCAGAAAAAGTATTTGTTACCAGACAAGCTGTTTCTCGCTGGGAAAATGGAGAAACTGTTCCAAATACAGAAACCTTAAAGTTGTTATCAAATGTGTTTGATGTATCAATAAATACTCTCTTAGGTTCTCCGAGGAAATTATTCTGTCAATGTTGTGGAATGCCGCTTGACGATTCCATCATTAGCAAAGAGTCCAACGGAGAATTTAACGAGGATTATTGCAAATGGTGCTATTCGGAAGGTCAGTTTGCGTATCAGTCAAAAGAGGCATTACTGAATTATCTTGTTGAACATATGCCCAATCCTGATAATTTACAAGACGAGGAAAGACGTATACAGTTTGATTTGTTTCTTTCTCAGTTGAAGCATTGGAAAAAATAAAAAGGGGACGCTTTCGGCAACAGTAATTGCTGAAGCGTCCCTTTCATCTATTTTATCTTATACTTCATGTACCAGTTCATACAGTACGGTTTCCTCCGCCCGGTTATAGATGCTGTTCATGCGGCGCACCCATTCCATCTGGTCTGCCGCTTTCAGGGCTTCTGTGACACCTTCCTGTTTTTTCATAGCAGCTATCATCACTTCCATGCGAGCATTGCAGAGCTTGTCGATTTCTGCCAGGTGATTCCAAAGCTGCCCTTCCATTATGAGATCTGAGTAACGGACAGGATGATGCTCTTTCAAGAAGTTTCGCCGCATTCGGCCATATTTGCCGAGCTGATATTCCTCCTGCTCTGGAAGGTTTATGTTTGGGATAAGATAATCCCCCTCCTGACGGTATGTGCCGCCCATTGCTTCAAAGATAGATTTCATGACGACCTCCTTTGTGTGTTTTGGTTTCGGCAGTTATTGGGATATTTTAACTCCTTTCCTATAACTGCTTTTCAATTCACCACAAATGAGCCGCAGTCATATGTATTAGATGGCAAAAACCACCCTTTACATAGTAACTCTTGACAGTTAATGGTCTTCAGATAGGTAGGTGCATATCCTTTTCCATTTTTATCCTTATAGCTCAACAACTCATTCTGCCATGCCCGGATATCCGCTACCGTGATTTCACTCAAAACCTTCTTTTCAAAGTACGGTCTGATTTTAAGTTCGATAATGTACCTTTTCATGCTCATGGTACTTTCCCGAAGTCGAACATCCATATCTTTATAATAGATCTCCAGAAAATTCCCAAACTCAATATCTACTCCCTGACTCTGCTGCTGAAGAAAGTCTCTTTCCCATTCTTTCGCTTCACCTTTTGTACGAAATCCTCGTTTTTGCTTTCTTTTCCGGTTTCCTTTCCAGTCTTTGTAATAGACCTGTACCTTCCAATTCTTTCCCTCTTTGTAAACGCCCATTACTAATCCTCTACTTTCATGCCGTAAATCTTTTCTGCCAAAAATTTTGTAGAAATTTTCCCAGGCACCACAATGTACCCTGCTTTTTTCAACTCTGCATTGTATCCACGCATTAAGTTATAAGCATATGCTTTAGATACTCCGAGAATTTCACACACATCATCCACATTCATATACATTTTCTCCTGTACTACACCCATGTTACTCTTCCTCCTTCAAATATTGTTCCACATGCTCCAGACCATAAATCCTGTCCTCTACATAGCGAGTCGGCACCCGTCCAAGGATCACATAATAATTTCTGCTTTCCAGATCGGCATTCATCTTCTCTACTACCCGGTAGGCAAAAGAGACCGACAATCCAAAGAGTTCTGCGATATCTTCTACTGATAAATACATCTTTCTCTTACGCATGAAACCATTCCTTTCCTTCTTCCTGTGGGATTTCGCAGGTGTCTTCTACTCCATAGAAACGCTTTACAAAATATTTTGTTGGAACTTTTCCTCTAAGTGTCAGATATCCCTGTTCTTCCAGTTCTTTGTTCAGGTTACCAATGATTTCATAAGCCGATGTCTGTTTTACTTCCAGAAGCTCACATATATCAGCCGCCTTTAAAAAAAGTTTATTCTGCATAATCAGTACCTCCTGTATTTTGAATATTTATCTTTTCATATACTCTGTACTGACAGGTGCAAAACAGGACATCCTATTTCGGATTTTTGCAAAAATTATTTTTTTACGGTTGCTTCCATAATGTATCTGGTATCAGGAGCTCATTGAAAAAGAGTATAAAAAAAACAGTTTGCTCCAACGGAAAATACTTCCATTAAAACAAACTGTTCTTTAATTTCCACTAATTATATCTTTC
>CALWSL010000034.1 GCA_944384205.1 uncultured Acetatifactor sp.
AGAATGATATTCCGGGATGCTTCCGTGGGGCGGTAGGTTCTGCTTAATACTCTTCCGCTGTGGGTAATGCCCACTACCTGTACTAAATTTTCATTTAACAGTTTTCTCAGCACCATTGTTACCGTGCTATGGGTCAGTCCCATCTTGGCATTTACTATATCCGTTGCCATCATCGGCTCGTCGGATTTCCATAAAATAGCAAGTACGTCTAATTCTCTGGGGGTCATCTGGGTCATTATGTATTACCTCCTGTTTTTATTTTTGTCGATATTTGTCAACGAAATCTTCTTTACGGTTATTTCATATTGTCGTAATATATAGATTGTAAAGAAATTACACTCTTACTTAGGCGGCTCAGGGGAATTGGTCGCCTTTTTGATTTCCGGTTTCTTTTAATTAATCGTGCCATTCCCCATTTCTTAATATAATGTCAGCTCCGGAAGAATTTTTATATTTTAAGTGCAATTCATAAGTTGCCGGTTCCTCCGTCTCTCTTCGGGTTCCCTCCCACTCAAATCCTAATCTCAACAATGTGTTTTTTCCGTTATCTATAAAATCAATATAAGGTAAATATCCATCCGGCAAAGCAACTTCATTCAGCGTATTATCAACAAAACAAAATTCCGTTTCTTTAAAAGCAGCGACAAGTTCTTCCACCGTGCAATTTATACACAGCACTTCGGAACCAGTATAATTTACATTCTCTCCGCCTCCGGCTTCGGAATTTTTTCCGGCATACAGTGCATACAATCCGCCTACTTCAAACAACGTACCCTGATAAACTACAGGCTGGTTTATCGGCAGTTCATTCAATGCGGCATTTTCCTCAAGGCTTATTATCGCATGGCTGTAATTATCATCAAAATCAACAATGTCAATTTGTAAATCAATATCATCCATTGTCAAAGCGGCATCCAAAGACACTAACAAAGTAAAAAATCGTTCCTGATAGTAATGTCCATAATATTTTTCACCGGAATCAAGCATTGCTTCCCCATCAACCCAATTAACTTTTCCAGCTTTTTCTTCCGTACCTTCATAATATACATGGATATCTGATATCCCCCAATCGTCCAGGACATAGGAATCATCGAAGAGTAAAGCGAATACAAAGCTATATTCCGTGGAAGGAACCTGTGCCATCTTATAAGCAGGAGTTGAGCTTTCTTCTGTTTCCACAGTATCCGTATCCTGCATTGTTCCGGTTGAAATTCCTTCTTCAGAATAATCTGAAATCTGCACGGCAGCACTTGATTCTTCCATTTCAATCCCTTCCGATTCCGCTGCTGTTTCCTCTGCCTCTTTTCCACAAGCGGTTATGCTCAATATGAGCGTGAATAAAACCATTCCTATTTTTTTCCTGACCATCATTTTTTATCTCCTTTCCGTAAATTTATATATTATGAAATTTTCTTTTTTAAAAACTCCGCCGCATCAAAGAAACCATTATCCATTAACTCCCGGATTACCACATCCACTTTGCATCTCATAAACTTATCATCCTGTTCATCATACAAATTCTGGCTTGCTGCAACGCGGCTGACATCAATACCCATGTTGAATTTCTCATTCAGCTCCTTCGCATAATCCTCCAGCTTTACATAATGCTCACCCATGTAGTCTAAATCCAGCGTACAGCCTACATTTTTATCAAAAGCTGCCTTAAAATCCCGTATTCGCTTTGGTCCGAAGCCAAAATTGTCATTCAGGGTATAGCACACTGCAGTAAGCATGTTGTTGTACATATAGCCTGATATTTCCCGATAAAACTCATCAATCTGTCCAGCGGTGAATTTCATTGGTGCCCTTAAAAAATTTCTGCGCCTGATATCCTGCTCCAGAGCTTCCATGCCGCCCTTTTTTACCAGATTGTAGGCGTAAATCATCCCCTGCATACGGTTTTCCCATTCTTTATCTCTTTTCATTATTTCCTCCCTTTTCCGCTGTTCTTCATTTTTTTGCATATTTTTCGCACAACTTACGCATTTGTCCTCCTTTCATAACCTGCATACTCTTCAACTGAGCGAAAGTTTATTCTTGCGGCAGGATTTTCCCAATGAGGATGCCGCCAAAACTTCCTTTCACAGGAAGCAGAACAGAATCTTGAACGCATATCTTGATTCCCCTCTTCTGTAACAACTGTCCTGCCGCACTGCGAACAGTTAAAGGTTACAGACGGATTGAGGATTTCGCCTTTGTGTCTTCTGCGGTATTTGTCCCCACAAGAACGGCTACAGTACTTTTGAGTGACAGATAAAGGCGTAAATTCAGTCTTGCAATAAAGGCAAACATTTCTCATTTGCAATCGCTTCTCGCTTTCTTAATATTTCTTCAATTTCGTCAAGTGCCGGACCGTCCTGCATACTTAAATTACCACTATTTTGGGAATAAAAATTGGTCAAACTGTTTTCAAAAAACGGTGTGACTTTATCCAGTTTCCAGAGTACATACTGCGGCTTCATTGTCTTCCAGTTTTTTATTACGCAGATTTTATTTCGCAGATCCTTTGGCACATCGTAGTATGCAACTCCATATTCTGCTTCTGTATCTTTGACATAATATTCCCAACCGACATAAAAACCCTTTATGTATATATCATTTTCTATAATCAATAAAACATATGTTTCTCCGAAGTCTTTTTTGCCGGCTCGTTTACGAGTATATTTCTCCCCGTCCGCCCATTTATATCCTTTAGGGAGCTTTGGCGCCGATACGAAGAAATCGGGAGTTTCAGCAAAATCTTGTACATAATCCTGCGAACCTAACATTTTCAGGACATCACTCCTTTTAAAACCAAGGCTTTCTATTTTTTGATAATCTTCAAGGAATTTATCAACAAAATCCATTCCTTGTATGCAATCGGGATTTAACATTATCCACCTTCACCGCCTTTTTCAAAATTAAATTTCTCAAACTGCTTTTCTGACACCTTGTTGCCCTGCACGTCATTCTTGCACTCTCTTTCGTTCCGTTGTATAATATCCCCAGCGCCAGTTCCGGGAGGAGTGCGGTTCGCCCGTATCGCCGGTGTCCGGTCTCACACTTATTTATCCCGAGAACACGCGGCGGCTGGTGCTGTTTTTTGTAAACCATGACTGTCCAGTCTGCAATAGACCACTTACTTTCTGGGTATTTCATTATTGCTTTCATTTTTAAGGGAACCGCATATGCTTCACTCTGCGCAGAATTTCCGGCTCCTTTCTTAAATTCCTTTTTCTCTAAATCCGACTAAATCAGTACCATCAAATTCCATGCTGTACTGACCGTCTATGTTTGTATCTTCCATCCACCAATCAAAGACCTTCTTGCCAGATTTCCATTTTGATGTATCCAGCCCTTTTTCCTTCCTAACTACTAACATTCTTTCAAAAGCCTTAATATAAGCAGCTTTATATGCTGGAAAATCAGCAAATTCCTTCTGTCTGTTATGTCTGCCAGCCATAGGGCAGCCAATACAGCCTACACGGTCATATCAAGCGTCACGTCACTGTCTTTTCCGCCAGAATAGGCGCATACAATAGGTTGTCCATAATGTTGCAGGCTCATTTCTGATGCTATTTTGATTCTATCTATTGCCTTTTGTTCTAAGTCCATTTTTATCTCGCAAAATCGTTAATTAGCATAACTTAGCTCATCCTCTAAGTAGTCCACTAAATCGTCTATCGTTTCGATATTTCTATCACACGCTTGCAATTCTGCAATTACAATATCCATATCCCCGAATCTTTTCAGTACAGTTATTAATCGTTCCATTTCTCATTCCTCCTATAAATCGTTATTTATCCCCATAACATCCTGACTCTCCAAACTATCGCCGCCACCATGCCTGCCATCACAGCTTTCTCCCAAAGTCCGCCGGTCCGGATGCCGGCAAGCTTTATTCTTTTCATAAAAAACGGCATAAACAACGGCACTCCGCCCGACAGCATATCAAGCAGCAAATGACTCAATATTCCCACTATGCCGCCTGAAATCAGCAGGCAGCCTGTCCCACTTTTGCAAAACAGTAATGGAATTGTCAAAAGCAGCGGAAGCATGAGGGAATGAATCATCCCCCTGTGTCCCGCCATGGAACGTATATTTTTCCGCAATTTTCCCGGAAACAGACAGGATAACAATCTGACCAACTGCTGACTGATACCCACTAATCCTGATACTGCGGGAAGCTTGCCGCTTATACTGCTGCGCGGATTATCTATATCAGGAAGAAGACTTCCAAATACAGCGCCAAGCAACAATATGCTGCTATCCATGACATCTGCCTGAATATGCTCTGCAAGAATTACGCCCGCCAGGACACCGCCGAACCGATGAGCCGCTCCTGTCATTTTTCACTTACCTCTTCTTTCTCCTGTTTTTTTGCCTGTGTAAAGCAATGATATGAACATAAATATATCCGCTTCCGATCCTTCCGCATCTTATATACCCAGTCCGTCCGCCCTCCTCCTTTCGTCTGAAAAGGGACAAGAAAATTTTTCTCACATATCGGGCACTGATAAATCCGGCTTACTCCTCCATACCGTGAAGAAGCTTGATAATCCTTAATTCCTTCCATTTTTCTCACTTTCTGTTTATAAAACTATTGACAAGTTCCCTGAATTGTCCTATTTTATAAAGCAGTAGGGCGTATGGCGGTTTAGCCGGCATATGTTTGGGTGAAACGCAGTGCTTTGGTTGCAAGCTTTTGGCACTGCGTTTTTATTTGTCGCAATACTCCGGATAGCGGAACTTAACCGCCTGCCAGAAGTACGGAGCATAGGAACAGCAAAAAATTTCTTCCACTGTATATTCCCTGCATTCCTTCAACTGCTCTTCCGCATCCGTATAATCATCAACGCTGGCGACTGCATTTGTATAAAGGTTAAATGCAAGTCTCGTTACACGGACACTTCCGCTGGTCTGCCAGCCTTCCTGTAAACATTCTGTTTTGATTAAACCCTGTTCAAAATCATAGATTCTGTCAATATGCTCTCTAGTACTCCTGTCGATGCCAAGACAGTACACCAATGCCATGTGGTAGCGGTCAAGCTCCCTGCATCTGCATAGGTTGTTAAGAAAAAAATCCTTGTGCTCCGTTCCGTTAAATGCGATTCCTGCCAGAAACTGCTGTTCCGGAGTTTCCTGTTCTAAATATGTACTCCTCATTTTTTCTCCTTCCTTTCTTCCATTTCCGTCATGTGCTTCCGCAGCTCCTCGCTGTATACAAGCATCGACACGTTATCTATTATCTTTTTTACTTCCTCCGGCGGTCTGATTCTGTCATCATAAACGGTTATATGACAGGCACCGTTCATGTAGTCTTGTATTACAGCCATATGCACACCTCCTTGGCTCCTCATTCTGTAATTTACTATATGTTTTTCTGGTTGTACTTCTTGCCTGTTTTCCTTTACATTTCTATGTCAGCAATATATAATTATATTGATAAGCGTCAACTAGCAACCTCTTGAATCGCTTATTTATGTACACTGACAAATATGATTATTTAGGAGCTTACTTATGAAAAAATTATTTTACTTCCGCGATTTGACCGGTATGTTAACTAAGCGTATTCATTTCTTCAGTTTATGGCTTTTATTCATTCCCCCTTTTTGGTATTGGTATAATTTAATGAATCATTATTTTGGTCTTTGTAAAAATTTAGAGTTTTTTCAAAAAGCCTCTTTTAATTGGGATCAATATGCCTCTCTTTTTCTTTATCTTGTTATTGTAAATTTTTTTGCAGCCTTTTTTCGTGTATGCTTTAGAATCTTTACGTATGTAATTTATGCCGTTGCAATCCTATTTTTTAATGTTCCTTCTTATAAATCTGCAAGTGAGTCTGCTGCTTTTTCTGCCAGAATCACTCTCATTACCATTCAAAAATACCTGTATTACATATTTCATTTTCTCTTCTTCATAGTTACCTTTGCTTCTATAATGCCAATTATTATTGATTTATTTTGTGTTCATGATTCAGCTGGGACAATTGGCAACTTTATCCTTACACGTTTCATTTATATTATCGCAGAAATAGTTTTCCCCATTGTTTTGTATTATCCCTTATTTATACTTTTTAACTATGATATAGGAAGTCAAATGGAAAAACATGCCTGCTCTCAGGCTCCTTCCGCTCAATCTTTTAACAAACTGATTGGTATAAACTTTGATACGCTGGATGGATACAAGTTTGAGGAGTATTGCGCCATCCTTTTAACTAAACATGGATATGACCATGTAGCCGTTACTTCCAAAAGCAATGATTATGGGGTGGATATTATCGCCTATTATGAAGGACGTAAAATCGCCGTACAATGCAAACGTTATCATAATACTGTCGGCAACAGCGCCATACAGGAAGTGGTAGCCGGGATGAATTTTTATAACTGCCAGCAGGCAATTGTTATCACCACTAACTATTTCTCAAAACCCGCAATAAAATTAGCAAAGGCAAATAATGTCACTTTATGGGACAGGAAGGAACTACAGAAAAAAGTGTATGAAGCCTCTCTCATCCCCGATTAACGGAATATACTACCCTGCTTTTTCCGGCACCTGTTGTCTGGCGTTTTGCATCTGCTGCTGTACCAAAAGAGTGTGCGCACTTGAGTAAATTAATAAACGATCCTGCTCATTTAGCTTTTTGTAGATTTCAGCAAGTTGCTCTACACTTATATTTTTCTGTTCTGTCATTTTTACACCTCCTTGCTAACTTGTAAACAAATTATAATACCACTTTGCACACATGTCAATCTCTTTTTTAAAATTTTGTTGACTTGTGTGCATTTGAGACATATAATCACTTTATATAAAATAAATAAAATAGGAGGAGTTGTCTTTTGAATGATGAAATTATAAAAAGAATAATAAAAATTAGAAATGATTTTAAACTTAATCAAGCAAATTTTGCTTCAAAAATAAATCTCTCCAGAAATGCCATCACGTTCATTGAAACCGGAAGAAGAAATCCTTCTGATAGAACAATTTCTGACATTTGCCGCGAATTTAATGTAAACGAGCATTGGCTCCGCACCGGCGAAGGCGAACCTTATATCCAACTGGAGACAAATAAAACTATTGCCATTTCCGCTTCACTACTAGGGCAACATGATCCTCTTTTTGAATCCATTGTTGAAGTATACTCCAAACTCAATGATTTCAACAAAGAAGTTCTCCTTACCATCATGGAGGATATTGTAAATACTTATCATTCAAAAAAAGAGTAAACCTTGGGGCACCCTCCGTAAGGAAGGTGCCCCAAGGTCGCTCTTGTAATTGAATTAAATATTGATTGTTTGGGACGGTGCAGCCATTGGCTACGCCGTCTTTGCTTTGTTTATCTTGCGTTTGGCAAGGTGTTCCTGAAAGGCTTCTTCCATTTCTTCAGGGGTAAGCCCTCGTATCACACCAACGCCGTTGTA
>CALWSL010000035.1 GCA_944384205.1 uncultured Acetatifactor sp.
CGTGAGATCAAATTCCGGGGGATCACAGGGGTTCACACGAGCCTGGCGTCAAAAGATCTTGATAAGGCATCTGAGCAGATCAAGGAGATTACACTGGATACCTTTACGGTGATGAGTGTTGCGGTACTGCATGATGAGTTCGGCTTTGGTGAGAAGCGCTGTCAGCGTTACATGGACGGGATCAATAAAGCTGCGGAATATATCGTGGACGGTCTGGCAACCTGGCCAGATTATATAGCATCAATCAAAGAGCAGATCGGGCTGGATCTGCGGATTCGGTGGGATGGAAGAGAAGTGACTCCGTAAAATGCGTTTTAATCGAAATTAAGCATGCAGATGATAAAAGTATCAAATAAAACAATAGAATTGATTTTAGGCATCAATTTGAGCGTTAGAGAGGGAAATGAGGATTAGACATGATTGAGATTATAGATACAGAGCCGACGTTATGGGACAAGATCAGGATGATAGCTGAGTATTACAGCAAAGACAGCCAGTCAAAAAAACTTCTTGAGGAAATGGTTGAGTTGGCTGTCGAGATAACTGTCGGGCTATTCGAGAATGGCGGGAATCTTCCGGACAACACATGGTCAGAGGTTGCTGACGTGATCATCATGTGTGCGCAGATCACAATGCAGCACGACAAGGAAGATAAAGTCCGGGAATGGATAAACTACAAGGTGGATCGTCAGCTCAGGAGGATGGAGAATGAGAAGGAGGACTGACATGCAGGAACTAGAGAAGGTTCTGGAAGAGATAGACGCCAAAATAGCAGAGAGCATGGGTAAGAAGAGGGAGGGGCTTTTGGAAGCAGATAGGATTATCCGCAAGCATATGAATGACGGCTGGATACCAGTGGAAAAAGATTTACCAAAGAATGAATCAGAAGTTTGGGTAGTTCTCGAATCCACATATGGTACAGGATTCAGGATTTATAGTAGTGCAAGATATTTATATTTTGAAAATTACGGAGAAGGTCATTGGTGCGACGAGCATTATGGCTATCTTGAATGGGACAAATATTCAGATGGTCGTGGTGGAAGTTCGCAATACAAAGTAATTGCTTGGCAACCCATAGTGCCATACCGTCCGGAAAGGAGCGATAGCCATGACAGAGAATGAGATGCTTAAAATAGCGGTGCACTGTTTGGGCGTGCAAGCAGAACAGGAAGTTTGCGAAGAATGTGACATATACGGTAATTGCCATACTGATTGTAAGGATGTGGCAGCAGTGGCAATCAAAGCCCTCGAAGAAATCCAGCAGTACCGCAAGATCGGATCAGTGGAAGAGTGCCGGGAAGCGGTGGAGAAGCAGAAGGCAAAGAAGCCAGAAGTAATAGATCAGGATTTTGATTATTACAAATGCCCGGTTTGCGGGGAATATATTTGGGCAACAGATAATATAAACGATCACAAATATTGTTTGAATTGCGGACAGGCGATTGATGAAAATTTGGAGGGAATGGAAAATGAGTGATTTTTATAAACCTCTTACTCCTTCGTTCAGGAACGACATAAATGTGGCTATAGAAAACCAAATCAGGGAACTGGAAACTTGTGAGAAAAATGCATTTGTAAATGCTCAAATTGTTGGATTGAATGCGCAGAAAAATCTTATAAATGCATTGCCTGACGGTTATCCAATTCCTTGTACTAAATATTAGAAATACATTAAGTCATGGAACAGGAGGGCAGACAATGAGTGATGATTTAATTAGCCGGAAAGCGGTACTTGGTACGGAATGTCTGTTAATGACTGACATTGTGGAGAATAACCCGACGGCAAAATATATTTTGGAGCAAGTTCTGTACGATGTTGAACATGCTGAAACAGCCTTTGACAAGGAAAAGGTGATTGAACAAATAAAAGTATTGTCGACTGGAATTATATTAAACACAAATATTTGCGATGACTATGCAGAAGGATATGTGAGAGCCGCAAAAGATATTATTGAGATTGTCGAGAAAGGCGGGATTGGATGAGTATACGAGAAACATATCTTAAAGACTACGGTCTTAATGAAACAGATGCAAACAAGATATTATCTTATTGCAGGTCCGCTACCGGATATGATCAGCAATTAATCCTTCAGGCAGCGCAGGAGGTATACCCGGAGATCGCGCCGTATCTCTTCCTGAATCTGACAACCGGTCTTGGATATGACCGCATGGGGAATATCCCAATGCAGCGAAAGGATTTCCAGGGATATCGGCGGAAGACTATAGAGACGTATAACAGGTATATGATCCTGAATGGAAAGCGGATTGTGTGAGGTGAAATAGTGGAATATCTAAAGAAATGCCCGAAATGCGGGCGGTATATGACACCATATTTTAATTATGTGTATGGACAAGCGTTTACTATATATTCCTGCTTTTGCGGATATTCAGAAGATACATGTGGTGTTAGATACGACAATAAAACAACTTATATAGGAGGTGGAGCAAGTGACAGAACGGTTGACTGAAGATTATTTCGATGATATGCAGAAAATCACCAGACATTATGCGAAGTCAAATAATATAGATTTGAACACTGGTGGAAATGATTTTCAAGACATTATTGACAAGCTGGCAGAATACGAAACCGCAGAGGATGAGGGAAGATTGGTGGTGCTGCCGTGCAAAAATTGGTTGGATATTGTTTTTGGAGAGCAGGAATTATTCTATGGAATTGACATGGATTATATCGAAAATCCAATCAGGGAAATCACAGTACATAATGAAGAACGTTTCACATGGTATGACGGTTGGAAAACAGTATTTTTGAAAGGCGTTGACGAAAATGGTTTAGATTGGGAATTTGTGCCTGAAGAAATCGGCAAAACAGTCTTTCTCACCAGAGAAGCGGCCGAGAAAGCATTGAAAGAAATGAAAATCAAATAAAATATGGGTACAACGACACCACCCCACATGCGGTAAAATATAATTAAGAATACCGTGTGTGGGGTGAGTTTGCGTGAATCTGAATATCATAATGCGGAAACTGCAAAGAGCGATCCTCCAAAAAGGACTTGTTATCAAGATAGGCTCCACACAGTTTTACAGCGCGGAGCAAAATCGCATGATAACCATACATATCCTCAGTACCCGGATAACCTACCGGAACACGCACGGAGAATGGAAAGAGCGGGACTATGAGATACTGCGGAGTGCGTCACAGATAGAGATTGTGAACTGTTTAAATGATATATGGCAGGCGGTGAGAGAATGAAGGTTTTAGTGGCATGTGAAGAAAGCCAGGCAGTAACAAAAGAATTGAGAAGACTAGGACACGAAGCGTATAGCTGTGATATCGAACCGTGTTCTGGAGGGCACCCGGAATGGCATTTACAGGTAGATGCCATAGAACTTTTGAAAATGCAGTGGGATATGATTATTGCTTTTCCACCATGTACCCACTTAGCCGTGAGCGGAGCGAGGTACTTTGAACAAAAAAAGAAAGATGGGAGACAGGGTAAGGCAATCGAATTTTTTATGAAATTTGCAAATGTCGACTGCCCCAAAATCGCAATAGAAAATCCCATTGGAATCATGTCGACACATTGGAGGAAACCAGATCAGATTATCCAGCCCTGGCAGTTTGGGCATGGGGAAACGAAAGCCACATGCTTATGGCTTAAAGGGCTTCCGAAGCTGGAGCCGACAAATATAGTGAGTGGAAGAGAGCAAAGGATATGGAAAATGCCGCCGGGGAAAGACAGAGCAAAAATGAGGTCAAAAACATACCCGGGTATCGCAAAGGCTATGGCAGAGCAATGGGCCGGAAACGCAAAGGACGGTGGGTAAATGAAACTCACACCGAAGCAGAAAGCCTTTGCGGATGAATATATCAAGAACGGCGGGAATCTCTCAGACGCAGCCAGAAAAGCAGGATATTCCGAAGCGGTTATTAAAAATGCGAGAAAAAACATCTTGGAAAAGCGTGGAGTTTCAGCATATATAGCCGAACGGCAGGCAGAAATAGAAAAAATGGCTCAGAGGGACATTATGAGCCTGACAGAGATTCAGGAGCGCCGTTCTAAGTTGGCTAAAGGAGAACTGAAAGATGATTTCGGTTTTTCGCCCGACTTCTCCGATCAGCTTAAAGCCATGAACGATTTGGAAAAGGCTCTGAGCATCAAAGAAGAAAAGGAAGCTGAGAAAAAGGCTTTAGAGGACGCAAGGCAGGCCGGAACATATCACATTGACCTTGATGTTGTGGCTGACGTGTTCCATCCGATGATTCGGGATATACGCAGAGGAAAGCACTCTGAATATGTTCTTCCTGGAGGTCGTGGTTCAACAAAATCATCTGGAATATCGCTCATAATTCCAGAACTAATTAAAAATAATCCGTCAATGCACGCTCTTGTTCTCCGTAAAGTTGGAAACACGATCAAAGATTCTGTGTACGCTCAGATGAAATGGGCGATAGCTACACTCAATCTGGAACAGGAATTTCAGTTCAAAAAATCACCGTTTGAGATTATTTATAAACCGACAGGGCAGAAGATATATTTCCGTGGAGCCGATGATCCACTGAAAATCAAGTCTATTAAGCCAGAGTTTGGATACATCGGTATCCTATGGCTGGAGGAGTTGGATCAGTTCGCCGGGCCGGAGGAAGTGCGAAGTATACAGCAGTCTGCTATCCGTGGCGGCGATAAGGCATATAGATTTAAGTCGTTCAACCCGCCCAGGAGTAAAAACAACTGGGCGAATGAATACACAGAGGAAGCAGAATACGAAAATGATGCTGCACTGGTGGTGAGAAGCACTTATAAGGACGTGCCGGAAGAATGGCTGGGAGAGGAATTTATCAACGAAGCTGAACACCTGAAAGAGGTTAATCCTGCTGCCTATGAGAATGAGTACGAGGGCGTGGCAAATGGAAACGGCGGAAACGTCTTTGATTATCTGGAACTGCGAGAGATTACTGACGAAGAAATATCACACATGGACAAGATATACCAGGGAGTTGACTGGGGATGGTTCCCTGATCCGTATGCTTTTATCCGGGCTTATTATGATCATGCAAGAGAGACAATATACCTGATTGATGAGCATTACGCAAACAAGGAGCCAAACACGGTGACGGCGGACTGGATCAAGGACAAAGGGTATAACGATTACTGTATTATCTGTGATTCCGCTGAGAAGAAATCTGTGAATGATTATCGGGATTTAGGAGTATTCTCCAGATCGGCAGTCAAGGGGCCAGGATCCGTAGAATATGGTATGAAGTGGCTCCAAAAACGAAAGATTGTGATTGACCGCAGGAGAACGCCGAACGCATATAAAGAACTGACACGATATGAGTATGAACGGGATAAGGACGGGAACATTATTTCTGGCTATCCTGACGCTGACAACCATATCATTGACGCTCTCAGATATGCGTTTGAGCCAGTATTTATGAGACGTGGAACACAGGCATAAGGCAGTTGAATAGGTGGATTGTATTGGAGAATAAATATGACAGACAAAGAAAGAAGAATGAAATTTAATAATTTTGTTTCTGGTAAACCGAAGAAAAGCGGAAACTATGTAATTAAAAACAGATATGGAATGATTGGTACAGATGACTACACAACTTCATCTGGAGGACATTGGTGGAATAATGGAGACGATACTTTATATGATCCGGCATCGTTTAAAGAATTAGGATCATGAGGTGATGAAAATGGGGCTGATAACATGGATAA
>CALWSL010000036.1 GCA_944384205.1 uncultured Acetatifactor sp.
CCTCCGCTGCGTTTTCCAGCCCCTGGAGCCGCTTGACGATACCTTTGATGGTTTGCAAGATTGCCGCCGTAGAGGAACCCAACAGGCCCAGCAACCGTAGAGCCAAGTCATATTGGTTCATTTCGGGAAAGGCTTTCTTTTCCGGCTGGTTGATGTAAGAATATAGCAGTTCATATAGTTGCCGCTCTGCCTTGCCAGGAGTATACTCTACGGTCAGCAGCACACGCTCTGTCACCTTGGCGTAGTGCTTGGCCTGAGAACGGAGGGTACGAAAACAATAGCGACTGACCTGTTCGCTGAGTTCCGGGTAGTTCTCCGGTCGACGCAGATACCGGACCAGAAACTCTTTTTCCTCTGGCAGCAGCGTTTCATCAATGAACCAGATCAAGCCGTACAAGTCCATGATGTTCTTTTCAATGGGGGTACCAGTCAGCAATAACTTGAAGGAGTCTCCAGCGATCCGCTTGAGGGCCTTGGCCTGCTTGTTGTCCTTCTGGTAGACCGGAGACAGGGCGTTGGCTTCTTCAAATACCGTCAAGTCCCAGTTGACCACCTTTGCGGCCTCCGCGTTGTCGGCAGCAAAGTCATAGGTCGTGATAACAATGGCATCTTGGATAAAGGCATTAGGGTGAGCGGGAGCACTCAAAGCCTGCCATTCTTTGCGGCTGGTCAGCACCACATAGGGAACGGTATAGAATCGCTCCAGCATTTCCGTCCACTGGTGCAGCAGGTCAGCATTGGGAATGACCAACAGAATCCGGCTGTATCCCTCCAGCCATTTTTGATTGATAACCAGCATGGCCTCGTGGCTCTTGCCCATACCGGCTTCATCGCACAGGACAGCACCCTTCTGATAGGGGGAACGCAGGGCAAAGCTGGCCGCTGCAATCTGAAACGGATAGATTTCAATATCCGATGATGCAAAAACCGGGATGAACTGTTCTTCTTCCGGCAGCTGTTCCAAAAGCTGAGCCTTGTAATAGGCATGAAACAGTGTTTGCAACATGACAATTCCCCCTTTCTTTTATTTTATATTCCTTTTTATTATAGCAAATATTGACTAAAAAGACAACGACGATTGACTCCTTATATCTAAGGAAAAAATGTCATTTTTAAAATAAAAACCGCAGTCAGTGCAGAACTGATTGTGTTCGAGAAGTATTGCAAAAAATGTGATATTGTTTGTGCCTTAATCCGTTGTAGGACAGTGAAAACGCCCTTGATAAATCTCTTTCCATAATTTAATTCACTTCTCCTCCCCAAGCACGTAAGTGACCCTTTTCCCTACAAAACGAAGAAAAATTGTGCCTTCCCGGGTCAACTCCATGGCAAAACAGAGATTTTTCGCAAAAATTATAAGTTTTCCATATTAAATGGTCAAAAGGATGAAAAAATACCCTTTTGACCAATTTTTTGCCGACCTCGTGCCGACCGTGGCTCACGAGATTATCCTTTGATTTGTTGAGTCTACACGTCTAAATAAAAGCAGTGAAAATACTGTTTGCTATGGACTTTCATTGACACATAGTATATTTTGTAGTATTATAAAGTAGCCTAATAAATTATTACTTGACGTAAATCTATTACTAAATGACAAATCAGGGAGAGATAATATTGGAAAATAAAATTGCAAAGTCTGTAATTATTGATGAGCAAATGCGGATTATTGTAAATGAAATTATTTCTGAATACGGACTACACTATAAAATTAGTCGGGGAGAACTCTATGAGCTACTTGGTGCCCGCTTTCAAACAAAAAAAGGAAGTATTATTCCCTCTGACTACTGCTATGACAGAACAAATAAAGGAATTATCTTCAATAAAAAGCCGCGATTATTTGCTTTCCTCGGTAAGGGAATGTATGAGTGTCTAGAACGTTTCTGAAAAGTGCCCGCAGTTAGTCTATTTCAACAAAATGGCAATAGAGGCCAGATAAACAAAGGCGAGAAAAGAAGAAGCCAATTTATCATATCGGGTAGCAACACGCCTGAATTGCTTTAATTTAAGGAAAAAGCACTCAACCAAATGGCGTTCCTTATAGAGTGTCCAATCACAACGCCAGGGGTTGCGTGTATTGGATTTTGAGGAATGGCATAATCTCCATCCTGCTGCTGAATGTAGTCTAAAATTTCGTTGGTTCCATAAGCCTTATCAGCCAGAATGGTACTATCTGAAATATCAAGATGGGACAGCACCTCTACCGCAACTGTTGCATCATGGATATTTCCACCTGTCAGCTGAAAGTAAATGGGATTTCCAAGACCGTCCACCACGGCATGGATTTTTGTAGACTTTCCTCCACGACTGGTGCCAATAAATTGATGGACTTCGCTGTTTACAGCCCCTTTTTAGCTCCAGCGCTATGGGGATGTGCCTTAACAATTGTAGAATCCAATGATAAGTTTTCCATATCAGCATCTTCATTCAGAGCTTTAAAAATTCTGAGCAGAGTGCCATCATCACGCCATTTGCAGAAACGGCTGTAGACCGTTTTCCACGGACCATATCGCTCTGGAAGGTCTTCCCATCCAGCTCCGCTTCTGGCCAGCCAAAACATGGCATTCAACATCAGACGGTCATCTTTTGGAGGTCGACCCATCCTAGAGTGCTGAATCATGTTTTTTATCCGCTCCCACTGCTCATCTGTTAGCTCATATCTTCTGTTTGCCATTTTCATCACCTGATATTATTTTACCATATCCTTTCCAATTCGTCATTTTTTACTTTTCAGAAACGCCCTAACCGGACTGTCCTCGATAAAAATGAATATGATTTGTGGTGAAAGAAGTTCCTGCGGGGAGGAGAGAAATGCTGGCAGGATGCTTTGGTGCAGATGGACCGATTTTGAAAAACTCTGTATCAATTTTCTTTACAGATAAACTTTGTTCATAGATTTATGGTATAACCAGTTTAAGCGCTTGAATAAAGGAGATGGTTATACCATGAATCTGTTTTGCGAAGAGGTCCATAAACTGGAGGCGGAATTTAAACAATGCCGGAAGCTGCTGAACGCTATCGGGGATGAGAACCGCCAGCACCTTATATGCGTCATGATGAATATGCCGATTGATGGCGGCCTTGTATTGGAGATTGTCGAGCAGACGCATCATCCGGGCTGCCATTCCTTGATATGAAAAAGATCACAAGGGAGTCACTTAAGAAAGCCGAAAAACCTTCAATACGGTGACAGAACACAAAACCACGGGCAATACAAAAACCCATATACAAAGATTTGAACTAATCAGGCCAGGACAGTTTTATTTTGATGCCTGCTACAACCCGTCCAAGACCGCATTCCTGAAAAATGCTGAGAAGAAGGGCTGCAAAATTCTGAATGGTCTTGGTATGTCCAGTTCCAGAGGGCTGCTCAGATCGAATTATGGACCGGACAGAAGGCTCCACTGGATGTGATGCGAAAAGAATTAAAGGAGATTATCCGGGAAGAAAATGAGAAGGCGCAGACGGAATGACTCTGTAATTCTGTCACTTCATGGGAGATAAATGTTATAGTGAATAGAGAAATGCGATAGCGTAGTAAGCAATAATTTCAGATGATCCAGGTTTGATCAGAGAGGAGAAGAATATGAACAACTATTGTATGATCCAGAACTCCAAAACGTTTGCATTTTCCGCAGAGAATCCAACCGGTGTACGCGCAGGTGGTTCCCAGGGCGGTGACTGCACCAAGCTTCGTCCGACCGTGACGATTCCTGCAGGGGAAACCGTAACTCTGGTAGATGCTGCAGGACCGGGTGTGATCCAGCATATGTGGTTTACCGGATATGTCGGGCACCATTTTATCATCCGTATGTATTGGGATGATCAGGAATATCCGTCTGTGGAAGCTCCGCTCTCTGCATTCTTCGGATGTGCATATGATGAAAATTTCGTGGACCGGGATGGCAAATATCCGGTGTTGAATTCTGCCATGATGCTGGTAGCTCCTGGTCGCGGCTATAACAGCTATTTTGAGATGCCGTTCCATAAGAGAGCTCGGGTCACGATGGAAAACCGTGGTGACAAGGATGAAAATCTCTATTATATTATCACCGGAGCTTATCAGGAGATTCCGGCGGAGGCTGGTTATTTCCATGCCACCTATCGCCAAGAGCACCCGGTTCAGAAGGGTCGTACCTACACAATCGTTGACGGAATCGAAGGCAGGGGACAATTTGTTGGTGTGACTCTGGCAACTGGTATGAATGGCAACAATACCTGTTGGGTAGAAGGCGAAGCCCGCATGTATCTGGACGATGATCCGTATCCGTCTATCCACTATACCGGAACTGAAGACTACTTCGGCGGTTCCTATGGATTTGGAAATGACATCATCATCAAGAGCTATCAGACCTTCAGCGGCTTATATACCGGCATGTATGCAATCTATGGAGACAACCGGGAATTCTATAACGGACAGCAGAGATTCCTGCTGTATCATTTCCATATTGCAGACCCGATCCGTTTTGAGAATAAGTTTCGTATGACACTCGACAACATGGGCTGGACCGGACCGCGTTACGATGATTACACCAGTGTTGCTTATTGGTATCAGACCCTGCCGTCCGCACCGCTGATGCCACTGCCGACAGATGCAGAGATGTGTATGAGATAATAGAACCAGATTGGAGATGTCAGATAGATTGGTTTTAACCTTGCGATACGTTGCATCGGTTATATCGGACTGACATCAGAGATTTGCCGGAAAGGATAGAGGTATTATGTTACTGGAAGAGAAGTTTT
>CALWSL010000037.1 GCA_944384205.1 uncultured Acetatifactor sp.
TCTCCGCGGGAAATGGAACTGCTATGACTTCCAGCACTTCATCAATGGTGTAAAAAAGGAAAATCCACGGCATATCTCCAAACAGCTTCGGGCAATTGAACAGTTCCTTGATTCTGAGAATCCGGATAAATCCCTGGTAGCGCAGGTGATGAAGGAATGCTGCCAGAAATACCGGTATCAGTTCTCACAGTTTAAAGTTGTTTACAGCCTTGCAAAAGCCGGCCGGGAACTGGCCACAGACGACTGCCGCGCACAGGTTCCATCCGGCAGTGTCAGCTACACGGATCTTTCCGTTTATGCAAAAGCATTTCAGGAACGCACAGAGAGGAAGGAGGCTGCTGCTCGATGAACCGTGAAATCTTAAAAAGTATGGATACCGGCCATATCCCTGTACAGCGGCTCACAGCCCTGCTTGAAACGTTTACCTTAAAGCACGCGGCGCGTATGCTTCCGGATCTTCTGGAAACCGCAGATCTTCAGGACTCCTCCTGCAGGGAATTCCTTCTGGCTGTTCTCGAGACCGAAGTTAAAGGTCGGAATGAACGGCGTCGGAAGCGTAACTATTCCGCAGCGCATTTTCCACCAAATATCCGACCATTAGAAGAGTTTGATCCGGAAGAGCTGGAGTCAGGTATCACCCACGCGCAGCTCTCCGTATTGAAAGAATTATCCTGGCTGGACAACTGCGGAAACCTTGTCTTTGCGGGGCCTCCGGGCCTCGGCAAGACCATGGTTGCCTGTGGCCTTGGTCTACAGGCTATCAACAGTGGCTATACTGTATGTTTTGAGAAGATGACCAACCTGATTAAGATTCTCGACACCGCAGAAACAGAGCGTGCAGCCGGATTTCGACTCAAAAATATCAAGAAAGCACAGCTTGTCATCATTGATGAGATCGGCTATACACCGATAAGCCGCGGACAGGCAAACCGCTTTTTCACATTTATCAGTGACACCTATGAAACCAGTTCCATCATCTTTACCACCAACAAAGAGATCGTTGACTGGGCTGAGATGATGGGGGATCCAGTACTTACCACTGCAATGCTGGACCGGATCCTGCACCATGCCAAGTGCTATTCTTTCCGCGGGGAATCCTACCGGCTGAAGCACCCTGACCTGTACCCGCAGGGAGAAACTGGATGTAAAAAATCTTCTTACCGAGTAAAGTAAAAAAGTGCTTACCTTACGATGTAAAAATCTGCTTACCAAGGTATGTAAAAAACTCCTTACCATACGGTGTAAAAAACATCTTACCTAACAATGTAAAAAAGTGCTTGACATTTGCACTTATGCCGAATCAATCGTAGAGCGCTTCTCGCATAATACCATCTGGGTTGAAACCGGCGCTGTGAATATGCGGCAGTACTTATCCCATGCCTGACGACCTGGTCTGAACTGCGGCCAGACTTTGCTATACAGCGGCTCTCATGCGCTGAACGCGCTTCAGCGCATGGGCTATTTTCCCGGAATAATCATGCGAAAAGCCATACGGGCATCCAAGACAAAAAAGTAATAATATATAGCTACATTTTGTATGACCGAAAAAGCCCGTAGAGTGCCGGAATAAAGGCAGTCTACGGGCTTTGGCTGTCAAAGATGGGATTATAAAAGATGGTAAATTGCAAGTCAATTCATGAACAGTCTTAAATCGGTTCAATTGTGTCTCATTATGATTTTCCATATTTGTGTCTATTCTATAACATACCTAATGAAAACTATAAAGGGACCGTTTCGGTCATTACTTGATCCCTTGCATTCTTCTATATTCTCTGGGGCCAAGTCCATATGCGTTTTTAAACAATTTTGCAAAATATCCAGAGGTATGATATCCAACCTTTGCAGCTATCTCCGTAATACTATAATCGGAGTTCTTCAGGAGAAATAATGCCTGATTAAGGCGCAGCTCTTTCAAGTATTCATAAGGTGTTGTTCCATAATGTTTTTTAAAGGCCAGTTGATAACGGGTAGGACTCATTCCAGCAATTTGAGCCAGTTTTTCGCCGGATGGATATGCAGCAAGGTCATTTCGCATAAGGGTTACTGTCTTTTTTAAATTGCGGATGTCTTTGTAATCCAGTTTCACCGGGATATGTCTTTGCGGCTGTGACATTCCTTTTATAATGAGAGACAGCATTTCCAGCACCTTGCCCTCTAAATACATCCGCAAAATTTGACTATCTGCCTGGCAGTCACGGATCTGCTGAAATACGAAATTTAATTCTGGCTGATTGGGATGTCTTAAAATATAATCCTGCGCGGAAATTGATTCTTGATAATTCCTTCCGTAATGGGACTGAAAATATGTATCAAAATACGTTCTCGTCAGAAAAACCTTTGTGAATCGTACGGGCTGTCCTTTTTCACAGTAAACATACGTGGTTTTTTGTGTGTTGACATAACAAAAAATCCCCTTGTGGACCTGTTGGAGTTTTTTTCCGCCTACTTTAAAAGAACTGCTGTCCGTTTCGAACTGACTGATTTCTATATACTCCTCTGAAACTTCCGCGACCTTCTCAAAGGTACAGTTTGGCGTGTAATCTGCGGTTAATATTAAAAGCTGATTATTTTCAAAACGTATCATTTTGAAATAGCCTGTTCCATAGTCAGTCAGCATACGGTAGATGAACATATTGGCAGTAGATAATTCCGGAACCTTAATAAAATGAAGCATTTCAGGCAGAGCTAATAAGTAATCTACAACGGACAGTCCCATACAGTCATTCCTCCCTTATGGTTTCAGTATATCATAAAAGGATTGTCTGTCATCATCAAAAAATAGTTAGGATTTCATTTTTTTCGTTAGGATTTTACAAAATTTATTTTCATAAATGTCTTTAAAACCCAGCAAATACTTTGTCTTTTGTGCTATCACAAAATGTATGATTAAAAAAACGTATCTATTGTTTTTTCCGGCAGGATTTGTAGAATAAATCTCAGGTTAGTTAGAATCCTCTAACCCATCCGGAATCAAATCTATCGTGAGAGGAGTACAGACATGAAAACAAATCGTATGCAGCTAATGAGCGAAGGAGATGTTTCTAAATCTCTCTTCAAACTGGGAATCCCAATGGTTGTCAGTATGCTTGTTACCGCACTTTATAATGTGGTGGACACTTATTTCGTATCCGGTCTCGGTACACAGCAGGTAGCCGCGGTATCCGTAGCCTTCCCAATTTCATTCATTTTTTCAGGAATCGGGCTGACTTTTGGTGTGGGGGCCGGTTCGTATATTTCGCGTCTTTTAGGAAAACAGGACATGGAAAAAGCTCATCAGGTCGCTTCTACTGCTATGTTTAGCAGCGTTCTTACATCCATCATCGCTGCCGGCATTATTTATGCCATGTTGACGCCGGTATTAACCTTCATGGGTGCCACTGAAACGATTATGCCCTTTGCGAAAAAGTACGCTGTTATTTTTATCATCAGCACCGTGTTCAGCGCGGTCAATGTAACTTCCGGCAATTTGGCCGTCTCTCAGGGAGCTTCCAACATTTCTCTCACTGCCATGTTGACAGGAGCAATTTTAAATATGGTTCTTGATCCCATTTTAATCTATCCCTTTCATCTGGGAGTTGAGGGGGCGGCGATTGCAACCTTGATTTCGCAAATTGTTACTTTGGGAATCTATATCCGATTTTTCGCTGCCGGCAAGACGGCTATAAAAATTGGAATGTCATATTTTAAGCCAAGCAGAGAAACCTATTCTGAAATGATAAAGATTGGAATTTCAACTTTGCTGTTGCAGCTTTTTCAATCTTTATCGATGAGTTTAATCTCAAATACTGCCAGTCATTATGGTGATGAAGCCGTCGCTGCCATGGGAATTGTTCTGCGGATCGTAACCATAGGGGCAAATGTTGTATTTGGTTATATGAAAGGTTTTCAGCCAATGGCTGGTTTTAACTACGGCGCGAAAAACTACCCGCGCTTATTAACTGCCATCAAAAGCTGCATAAAATGGACAACTGGATTTTGCATTATATTCACAATGATCATTTTCCTATTCGCATCCCCGCTCTTGTCACTATTCAGCAATGATGTGCGGGTGCTTGAAATTGCTGTTCCTGCTCTTAGAGCGAATACCATTATGTTTTTTACGTTTGGCCTGCAGTTTACTTATTCCACATTGTATTTAGCGATGGGGAAAGCTCTGGTCGGCGGTATATTAAATGTATGCCGTCAGGGTATTTTGTTTATTCCCGTCATTATGGTCTTGCCAACGATATGGGGAATGAATGGCGTCATATATTCTCAGGCGGTGGCAGATTTATTGACAACATTTGTTACCATCTATTTTGCTTTTAAAATACATAATCAACTAAAGCAGGCAATATAAAGCGCAAAATATTCTGCCCCTGCCAGACCAAGAAAGAAAAAGTACTGGCAGAGGCAGATAGTTTCACTCTTTTATCGATTCAGCGTCCATCCCGCCGCTGTTTCCCGCTGCTTCCAGAACGTCTGGTAAATGCCGTCTTCCTGTATCAATTCCTCGTGAGTCCCTTTCTGGCTGACCCGGCCATGGTCAATCACCACAATCTGATCGGCATTTCTTACAGTAGTCAGTCGATGGGCAATGGAAATCAAGGTTTTCCCTCTGGTCAGTTCCCCGATGGCTGCCAAAAGTTCTCTCTCGTTTTCTGGATCCACGCTGCTGGTGGCTTCATCTAAAATGACAATAGGCGCATTCTTTAAAATTGCTCTGGCAATGGAAATCCT
>CALWSL010000038.1 GCA_944384205.1 uncultured Acetatifactor sp.
AGCCGTGATATGTCGGTAAAGACCAAAACGGCCAAATACCTGAAGTTCCAGCGGGGCGAATACCAAAGTAAAATTTGCCCTTACGGTTATCGCAAAGGGGAAAACGGACGGATGGTGCCGGACCCGGAGACTTCCGAAGTAGTACAGAAAATTTTTGAGTATGCCGTAAATGGCATGAACGCAACCGATATTGCGCGGGAACTTTCCCGTCAGCAGATTCCCACACCCGGAGAGCATAAGGCCCGAAAAGGGATTAAGACACACGATGTTTCAAGAACTCACGGAATGTGGTGCAATTCTACGGTGCTTCGGATTCTTGCTGACGAACGATATATGGGCACTTATGTAATTGGCAAAAGAGAGGTTACGGAAATTGGCGGCCACAAGATGCGGAGCAAAGCGGAAAGCGACTGGATCAAAATACCGGACCATCATATACCGCTGGTGAATGAGGAAATCTTTTCAAAAGCCAATGCCTCTATTCAGCGTTTTAAGATTCCAAATAGGAAAAAACACGACTATCTCCTGCGTGGGAAGGTTATCTGCGGATGCTGTAAACATGCCCTGCACCTGGCAAATGGGACATCTTACCGGTGTCGCTTTTCCAGCACGATTCCTTCACTTGACTGCTATAACATTCATATCCGGGAAAAAGAACTGAATCAGCTTGTATATGAATTGCTATGCAAACAGTTTCAGGTAGCTTTCGGTATTGACAGCTTAGAGGATCTCCGTAAGGTAGATACCGTTGCTTTACGTCAAGCTGACTTTGACCGACAGATTTTTGAACTGCAGGAAGAAAAGCGGAAACTGTATGAAGCTCTTGTTTCCGGCAGGATTCCGCTCCCGGAATACAAGGATCAAAAAGAGCAGATCAGTGAAAAACTGTTGGAAGTACAGAATACCAAAGCGGTTGTCATGGCCCGTCTTGAAGCCAAACAGGAAGAACGGCAGCACCAGCGCCAGCAGATGGATATTTCCCGGATGCTGACGGAAAGCGATGGGCTGACGTCGGAATTAGTTGATCTTCTGATTGATAAGATTTATGTTTATCCTGATAAACGGGTAGATATTGCCTTTAAGATAAGGGACAGCTTGACAACTCACAAATGAGGGAAAGGGATTGATTATGCGGATTGCGTTTTATTGCAGAAAAGGCGGCACAACTTTTGGGTGTATGCTGCCGGAAGAAAAGGAGCGACTTCATGCGTTTTTTGCCGCCGAACAGAAACGGGAGGCGGCAAAATTCCTATCAAGAAAGCTGGATTGTGGGGACAAGAAAAAATAAATATTTTTTTGTCGTGGACTTGACATAAGGGTGGCGGAGGTCATGAACTCGAATCGGCTTTAACTTCGCCTCCTCCGTCTTCTGCTTCATCTTCTTCTGAACCGCCCTGTCCGTGATAGGGAAGATTCTATTCTCCGGAGCCAGCTCATACTGCCTGTCCAGATACTCTTTTATCTCTCCCTTAAGGAACTTCGGCATGGTAATCTTACGATTGGAGCTTTCCGTCTTCGGTGAGGTGATATAATCGGTTTTATTTCTTCTGAAATAAGTCTTGGACACGCTTATGGTTCCATTCTCCAAGTCGATATCTGAAGCCGTCAACGCCAGCACCTCTCCGATTCGACATCCCAGCCAGAATAACATCTGGAAGATAATCCGGTACATTTCATCTTCTGCTCCAAAGCCTTTGATAAAAACCTCATACTCATCCTTGGTCCAGAAATTCAATTCCTTGGCATTTGACCTGCCCATCTTATCTACCTTCTTACAAGGATTGTCCCGCAAATCGTAAAACCTCTCAGCATGGTTAAACAGTGCCGTCAGCTGGTTCTGTATCATCCGAAGGTAAGTTGGCGAATACTCCTGCTTCATTAGGAGATTTTGCCACTTGATGATATCCACCGCCGTAATCTCGTTCATGGACTTCTCACCGAAGTAAGGAATTATCTTGGTTTCAATCAGGGTCCGCTTCGTCATGATGGAACGTTCCTTCAGTCTCGTACCCTTATCATTAAAGTAGACTTCCACGAAGGCGGCCAACTTCATATTCATATTGCCGCTCTGCATATCAAGAAACTCACGCTCACCCTGCTGTGCTTCCCTCTTGGTAGCAAAGCCTCGCTTCAGCTTCGTCCTGGTCTCCCCCTGCCAATCACGATAGTTACATTTAAAATACCAGGTGCCTCTTTGTTCATCTTTATAAACCGGCATAATCATTACCTCTCTTTCTCCATGTGCGGCATACCCGGTTCCCCGGGTACACCTATTCAGTTGTCAAAGTTCATCTATTGCGCTTCGCTAAATCCGTAGCACTTCTTCTCGAAGTAGGCTCTGGGAACAGAACCCGCCTTGGTGAAGTATCCTTCACTCTTAAGCTCCTTGTTCCAACCCCGGATGACTGCGTAAGCGGTTGATTCTGCAATTCCCAGAAGTTCTGCAACTTCCTTAGCAGATAAATAGCGTTTCGTCATACTCCTTCCTCCTTTCCGCTAATCTTATGTACGCTCCTTGCTCATGCTGCTCACCTCCTCGTTTTGTTATGAGTAACTTTTGCGTTACTGTTTTGTGTTTTTGATTATACAGCAACATATTTGTTTCTGTCAATAGGTGGACGAAAAAATATTTCATTTGCAATACAGTAATATTTATGTTACTGTATTATCAGAAACGATATTGTTACTATTTAATTGGAAGGAGTTACACGATGGCTATTGGTGAACGAATAAAACGAATTAGAAATTTCCGCAAATTGACACAGGCACAGCTTGGTGAAGCTGTGGGCTTATCCGACGTGCGAATCCGTCAGTACGAAATCGGCAACCGCACCCCTAAGGAAGAGATGATACAGGAGCTGGCAAAAGCCTTAGACTGTAATTACCGCTCCATTTACGAGCCTTCCCTCTATGCAGCAGAAGATGTGATGTATGCACTCTTTGAACTGGATGAGCACTACAACATGCCCCTCTACGAGGTAGCAAATCCTGAGGACCCTACCGAGAAACATATTGCGGTTGGTTTTGATTATTCTTTACTGGATGATTTCCTGAATACCTGGAAAAAGAAAAAAGAGGACTTAGCCTCCGGTAAAATTACCAAAGAAGAGTATTTTGAATGGAAGATTAACTGGCCACACACTGAAGATTAGAAATAATACATATAATGTCCGTACCACAGATACACCGGATAATTGTTTGTTTTTTTGACGTGTATCAAATTTGTATCACGAGCCCATTTTGAGAGAAATCTCGAAGTGGGCTTTTCTTCATGTTCGACCATCTTCCGTTAATATTAAAAAACCGCAACTCCTCATAAAATGAGGAATTGCGGCTTGTATTTAAGTTTCTATGATACGAAATCAAAGATTACTCGATGATAGTAGCAACTCGGCCTGAACCTACTGTTCTACCACCTTCACGCTATATGAATAGCGTTTTTCGATATATTTTCTATGCTTTTAATGGCTGAAATCTGCATATTATCGTTGGTTTTAGTTGTCCTATTTTTATTTGCAGAATTTCTTGGCACCGTTTTGGCACCGGAGATATTCTCCATCAATATATCAACAAAATATTTGCATTAAACTTCTATTCTTTGTTCTTCAAACACTATATATTATCAAAGTATCTTTATTCCTCTTCTCCTCCATCGCTTTCTTCACATTCCTCAATACATTTTTCAGGAATACCTTCTCCTAACATAACTTTTAATAACCCTTTTCCATACTTTTCAACCATTACAGCACCAACAAATATGCTTTCTCCTACCACATCCATAGACACATTTGTATTCGCAAAATTCACAAAAGTTTTATATCTTATTTCGCCGTCTCTATAATCAATTTCAAAATTACCATCTTTCAAACCATAATTTGCCCTATGTAAAAACTCCGATACCACAGAATAATTTTTCTCTTCAGCCTTACTATTTAAAATCATATATACCGTGTAAGAAGTCTCTTCCATAAACACAAGCATTCTTACATCCCCTATAACATTACCCATATTAATACCAGAAACAAAAACCTTATCTTTCTCGTGGAAACTATATTTCCATTCATTCTCCGCAAAAAATTTCTTAATAATTTCTATCATTTTTTCCATAAACATACACCTCACACTTTATAATTGTCCGCTATTATCTGCACTATTTCATCATCCAAAACAGAAATACCCAGCGCCAAAATAGAAATAATGTCATTGCCTAAATTTGAACACCAATATAACAAATATAAAACTATTAGTACAACACTAACAACTATACTCCAAAACCATATTCTATATTGTGCGCCAGCAATTTCTCTACTCATTATCTGCTCTGGAATTCCGCTTTCCTGTATTCTTTTTATTACATTACATACAGTTTTTTCGATTATTGTATATATCACGAATACAATTGCCACAATATTTATTCCTGCTACAATATAAATTAATTTTGGATTAGTATCAAAAATAGTCCTAAGCATAATAATTATGCCTATTACAGTAACTGATATGTAATGACCTCTTGTCAAGTGCAAATTAACAGAAATCACCACAAACTTTTATTTAATTGTTTCTG
>CALWSL010000039.1 GCA_944384205.1 uncultured Acetatifactor sp.
CACGCCGCCTTCCTTCTTCCGGATACGTAGTCTGGTATCGCGATACTTCAAAGTACCGCCACAGACGGGGCAGACAGGGGTGTCATCACTGCTCATAACAAAAAACACCGGAGTCCGCCTTGTAGGTCAGTGTGTATTCTGATATAATAACCATGGTTTTTATAACCGGGTCTCAGAGTACACGACTTTCCAGGGAGGGTGCTCTGAGACTTTTTCTTTCTGTAGTCTTATGACAGTATACAGAGCAATCCGCTGACAGGCAAGTAGATCATAAATATGCTATTTTAAGAAATCAACAACACACCCCTCGGATATGCCTGCCGAATACAAAGACTATGGCTATTGGACGGTGCCTTATTTTCAACAGAAAGCATCCGATATAGGACCCAGCACACGTACTTTGATCGCTGCAGCCATTCAGAAATACGCTTATCCGGTACAGCCATTCCGAAGCTGTATATTACGCGTGAATAGATCATCGTTCACGGATAAATAGATCACTTGTCGTGGAGTATTAGATCAGTGATCACGGAAACCAGATTAGTGCCAACATGGCCATTCGCCTTTACAGGCTTTTCGTACCTTGATAAGATGGTCCCGGAATTCCATGGGATCTCCACCGTTATACTGAAGTTCCTAAAACAACTGATATGCCAGGCTGTCATAGTGCCGGCGCCCCATATTTTCCAGGCTGTCGCTGTGCAGAAGATTTCCCTGTTTTCCATCCATATGCTGGCTCAGCAGATACCTTGTGCTGATACATTCCAGCTCAAGGTGCTGGATACCCTTCACCAATTCATCGATTAACTTGCAGAGCGCGGTGACGGCTTCACAGGATGAGTATTCCGGACGAAGCCACGGAATACTCAGACGATCGCCACAAAGGTCATCAAAGGCGGAGGACGCAATGTTACAGAATGTTTTCAGCGCTTCTGTGAACACTATCGGATCAAGGCGGTCTTCATGAATCCTGAATCCGGGTGGGAAAAAGGAAACGTGGAAAATAAAGTAGGATATCTCCGCAGGAATGAACTGGTCCCTGTCTCGGAATTTCCAAGCCTTCCGGAAGAAAACAGGCTGCTATTGGATCGCTGCGACCAGGATATGCAGCGGGAACATTACGATGACCATACCGGGAAGATCATTCAGGAACTGTTTGAAACAGACCCGGAGGCTCTGCTTCCCCTGCCTTGCGTTCCATTTGATACGGCTCTGTATACCTCAGCAGTGACCGATAAATACGGGAAGTTCACGCTGGATAATGGAAAGCACCGGTATTCCGCATCACCGGCATTTTGTGAAACAACAGTAATGCTCAGGCTTACCTCATCAACGGTCACAGTGATGGACAGTGACATGCATGAGATCGTTACCCATAAACGTCTGTATGGTGGGGAACATGAACGGATGGACTGGATCCCTTATCTGAAATACATTGCAAGAAAACCCCGGTCCCTGCGTAACCGTTGACACATAGAATACATATTATCCATTTTTATAGAGTCAATTGGGTGAAAATGAGAAAAGCCCGTGCAGGGCGTTGATACATAATTTTGTAAGCGAGTTGCTATAAGGCAATCTACTGAGTGAAAGTAAGAAAACACTGATTTGTTCTGCGAAAATCGCTCATTCATTAATTTCACAAATAGTTTTATGAATGATTTTGCCTAATCTGTGAGAAAATTATATGTGATCTAGAAAAAACATCTAATGATGAATAGGGTACTAGGTGATCCTTTCATAGTAGTAAGAAAAAAATTATGGATTTTTTCCTTAAGATCAAAAAGGAGAAACGGTATGAGATTAACTTGGTTGAATAATGGATTTATCTGTAAAGAATTGTATGCCCCTTTTATTTTGAATAAAGACTGTGACTATGAGGATGACTTGCGGAAAAAATACAATTTGGTATTGAAACAGGCAGAAAAAGCAGGTGCTGATGAAAAAAGTATAAAGATTATCAAGAAGTTTAAGAAAAAAATTCTTGAGTCAGTAAGATGCTACTATAAAGCTGATATTGCAAAAAGCAATATAATCATAAAGAATTTGATTCGGGATATTGGGGATGAACCATTTGCTGTTGCCACACTAAGAAATAGTTATGCTTTTCCTGGTGATAGAAATCGAGAGCTTCAGTTCTTCAGGTGCAGAGTGGGTGATCCATCTAGAGCTTATTCTGCGAAAGATATGCTGCACTTGCCTTTAAAAATGAGAGCTAGATCAGGCAATTATAGATTCAGTATTCCAGGGAATCCCAGCCTGTATTTGGCAAATTCTTCATATGGCTGCTGGATAGAAACAGGTTACCCTCCGGAAAATGACTTTAATGTATCGCCTGTCTTGTTAGATGGAACACAAATAGTGTTTAATTTAGCCGTTAGTATAAGGGATTTTCATGCACTAAATGATCTGGAGGAAAAACGGGTTCATTGTTGGCTGAAGCTTTACCTGCTCTCTATTGCAACGTCATATCGAATCACAGAAGTGGGAAGGATATTTAAATCTGAATATATAGTTTCACAGGCTATCATGATGACGTGTAAAAAATTAGGGTATGACGGTGTAGCGTTTTATTCTAAAAGGGTACATGATGAGATATTTGCTTTATGTGGGATTAATCTTGCATTGTTTGTTAATTATGATAAAGAATACTCGGATGTTGTTAATCATATGAAGATGGACGATTCATTTAATTACGCATTATATAAGCAACTATTGCCATCGCTCAAATATAAGGATTATGATTTGAGATCAGTAGATTCGGGTTTTATAACCAATATAGGCAGTTATGACAGACAGTATCCCTATAGAGAAATGGAATTTTTTAATTTTGATAAATTCCTGTTTACAACATGGAGAGATAAAGTGAACGGCAAGGGAAAAGATCAGATTCCCTGGGGAGTTCCGATAGATATTTGACTCAATGGCAATGTGTTTATTGTAAAATGAAATTGGTTAAAGCAAACCGGTGGTCATCCCAATGCAGGTACACAGACAGTTAAAATAAAAACAGGAAGATACCACCGGCGGCAGGGGAAAGAAATAGAAAGATCCTTGAAGAACCATATATACAGACCATAACATTTATCAAAGGGGAGGATACTGCAGAATGATCAAATACAAAGCTTCTGAACGAAAGGTTGATCTGTACGACATCGGAGACGGACTGACGCTGATGAACATCATTCTGAAGAAGGAAGACGGCAAGATGAAGTCGATAGATACCTATATTGGAACAGACAGAAACGGTTTTTCATGTGTCGGCCATACAGAGGGACTGGACGAACCGGGAGTGATCTTCAGCTATCCAAGATACGTCAGGATGATCGAAGCAAATCTGTCCTGTTATCTGGATGCCTTTTTTGCCAACACCAATCCTCGCGTTACTATTGGGCGTTAGGCTAAGTACGCGAATCCGGGATTAATGGAGAAAGAAGCAGGGGCAATGTGAATATCGGATAGTGAATGAAACAGGAATATCAAGCCCCAAATGCCCATAGGGATAAATTTATGAAGCCACAGGAAAGAAAAAATTTTCTGCGATGGATCGAAGAAAATGAAATTTTTCTTGAAGGGGTGTCTATCCATAAAAAGGTGCTTTTGAAATGGTTTAACCAAATTCCTATAGAAATTTATTCGGAAATTTGTGAGTGCATGGAAGACGTAGTAGGGCGCTGCGATGAAATCGAGTATAATGTTTATCAAGTATGCGCATATGTTATTAATCATTTTCTTGACCGTTATTATCGCTCTTTGCTCATTTATCAGGAATTATTTAAGACAGGTTTATTTCTAAAAAGAGAACAGTTAAGAGTGATAGACATTGGTACAGGGCCAGGGATTATGCTATATGCATATTTGGATTTTATAAGATTTTTAGATAAATATCAGAATAAACAAATATATCAAATGAATAACGAAATAGATTATGTGGAACAATCTGAGGGCTTTAGAGTGTTTATGCATAAGTATTCAGAGATTTTGATGATGGAAAGCGATTATAAAGGTATAATGTTACCATTCCATAATGGGACCTATTATGATGCAACAGAACTCAATTTTAGTGGAAAAAGATTAGGAAGCCAGCCTTGGAGGTCTGGAAGTGGTTTAGAGATATTTGTACGAAAAAGTTTTGATATTATTGTAAATAACGGTCGCTCGTGACACACTGCACGGTTTAACTGTACCACCCTGCCGCTAATTCTGTACCATCTTACCG
>CALWSL010000040.1 GCA_944384205.1 uncultured Acetatifactor sp.
TAACTGAACATTCTGGACAGCTCTCCATTTTTTTGCTTATCCATAAGCAAGGCTCCTTTCGCAATAATAGGTGGGTTAGCATTTTCTAACTCACCTATTATCATAAAATCATTCAGTTGTTTTTGCCACTCCATACAGGGCAGGTCTATCCAATCAGACACATAACTCACTGGCACATGAGGCAGGAATATAACCGGGGCAGGCTTCCTTGCAGGGGAAATGTTTCTGCATGGCCTTCATCAATGAAGTGAAGAACCCGATTACAAGTCATAGCGGCAAATTCATAATCATGGGTAATGATTAAAATAGTCTTTCCTTTTTGAGCCAGCGCCTTCAAATGCTCGGATATTCGCAGCATATTTTTATAATCAAGACCGCTGGTGGGTTCATCTAAAATCAAAATGGGGGTATCTATCCAATCAGATACAGCAAGAGTGAGCCTTTGCTTCTGCCCGCCGGAAAGGGTAGCCGGGTGCCTTTCTTTCCACTCAAACAGACCATACATTTTCAGCAGATCATCCCTCTGCTCCTGCGTGCTGCCTTTTCCGTTCAAGAGTAATTCTTCCTCTACACTGTCCCCAAATAACTGGCAATCTGTATTCTGCATAACAAAATAGGCAAAGTTTTTTCGTCTGCCTTTCGGAACATCTTTCCCGTTATATAAAATCTGTCCTGCTTTTTCTTTTTGCATTCCGCAAAGAATGTTTGACAAAGTGGTTTTTCCTATTCCATTATGTCCTATAATCGCAATCAGATCACCGGCATACGCCTGGAAAGATATGTCATGGAAAACCGGATGGTTACGGTAGGAAAAGGCCAGCCCCTTTACTTCCAAAGTCACATCCGTTTCTTTTCTGGAAGGAATGTCTACTTCAATGTGGCGTAAATCCGCTGCCCTTATTCCGATATTTTGTCTTTTTGCCTCCGGCATGGAAAGTAATTCTTCAGGTGTCCATTCTTCTTTTATGCTCCCGTTTTCCATGTAGAGGAAGCGGTCTGCAAGGCCAGTAAGATAATAAAGCCTGTGTTCAGCAACAATGATTGTGTGACCTTCTGATTTCAGCTCACGCATCAGATTTTTCAGCGCCTCAACAGAATACATATCCAGATTGGCCGATGGTTCGTCAAACACATAAATTTCCGGATTAACAGCGTTGACGGAGGCCACCGCTATTTTCTGTTTTTCACCGCTGGACATGGGATAAATTTCTTTCCCGCGTAGCATATCTCCGTTAATGCGTTTGATAGCATTTGAAACCCGCCCATCCAATTCCTCATAAGGAACGCCGTAATTCTCACAACCGAATGCAATTTCATCCTCTGTAATGCTGGCAAAAAACTGGCTCCGGGGATCTTGAAAAATCGAGCCTACTTTTTTCCCGATTTCATACAGAGGATATTCAGATATGCTCCGCCCCAACAATGTGATGCGCCCTTTCATCGTCCCTTCGTAAAATTGTTCAGCCAATCCGTTTATCAGCCGTGTCAGTGTTGTCTTTCCGCAGCCACTCCCGCCAGTCAGTACAAGAAACTCGCCTTCTTTTACATCAAGGTCAATATGATGGATACTTTCTGTTTCCGCTCCCGGATATTCAAAAGATACATCTTCAAACTGGATAACGGATCGTCTTGTCTTAAAATTTTCCATTACGCTACCGTCCTTTCCAGCACAAAATAGAGCACTGTTACGCAAACAGCAATCACACACATAATCCAATCCCGTTTTTGAAATTCTATCTTTCTGCGGCAGGTATGTTTCCCCGGATTAGATATTCCTCTGCTTTCGGCAGAAGCGGCAAGTTCTTCTGCTATTCTGGATGAACGGAAAATAACAGGTGTAACAATATACTCCATTGCATCCAGAGGGTGTTTCCATGACAGTAATTTTCGCAGCCGAAGAGAAGCAAAAACATCAGAAAACTCACTGCGGACGGTGGGAAAGAAACGCAGCATAAAGGTCACAGGTAAAGCAATTCCATCAGGAGCGTGTATTTTCTTGAAAACGGCCACTACTTCTCCTGGCGGCATACCAATCACAGGCTGTGCCGCCATAACCATCATCAAAATACGCAACACCATGAATAGAAACATTTCCGGCATAAGAATAGTAATGCCCTGTCCGCCTGAAATCAGCCGCAGCACAATAAAAACACCGCAGACAATCAGATATTTTATAGTCTGCCTGCCAAAGCCCTGAATAATCAGATACACACTTAAAACTCCCAAAAGCGTGTATATCAAAATGTCGCTTGTGAGCACCGCCACAAGCGACATAGTGAGAACTATGACAAGCAATTTGGTCCGAAAATCAAATTTTATGTTCATAGCTTATTTAATCGCGCCACTCTTTCTGAAGTGCTTCACAATCAGTTTGTTACTAATCATACAGCCGAGGACGGCGAGAATAGCAGTAACAACCAGGCTCAAAATGACATACTTCGGATCGGTGTAATACTGGGTCTGTACCTGAACCTGCTGCTCGCTGACACCAGTAGCGAGGAACGCATCTCTGAAAAACCAGATTTCTGACATACCATGTGCAGCACGAACCAGCGCCGTGATTACCCACGAAATAGACACACGCTTAATGTCATGGTAAGCATTCTTTCCGCACATGGAAAGCTCTGCAATAATACCGCCGCCTAAAAACCACGGGATCATAAACGGCCCCATCATCAGTCCGGCGACAATCGCCCACATGATATTGTAGACAAGGGCGGGGCCATGCTTACCGACTTTCATACACATGTAAACATAAAATGGCGCAAGAATAAGTGCTGCGCCAGCGGCATTAAAAATCATGGAGTAGAACAGAGAAGCACCGGTCAGAGTCGAGTAGACCATAAATACTACGAACATGACCGCGCAGAAGATACCGATGACAGCCGCATCTTTGACCGTATATTTGTTACCTGTCGATTTTTCATTTCCCATTTGGAAACCCTCCTTTGTCTTTTAGAAAGTTAGCACTATCTAACCGACTAATCAAAAAATAGGCCAGCTTCAAGCGCTCTTTCTGCTTTTATCTGACAAAGGATAGTTTAATATAGCTCAGACTTCTTCGCCACTCCATACGGACCGTTTCTATCCAAACGGACACTCTTTCTGTACTCTGTTGGAGAACTGCCATACATTTCCTTGAAGGCAGAGGTGAATTTGTTCGGATTTTCATATCCGATTTTGCTTGCAATCTCCGTCACTGAAAGCGCTGTCTCCAGCAGCAGCTTTTGAGCAACTTGAAGCCGGTAGGTACGGAGATAGGAATAAACGGAGGTTCCATAAACACCCCGGAAGCATTTTTTTAGCGCAGTTGTAGAAATCTTAAATTTTTGAGAAAGCTGCTCAATCGTGTGGTGTATCGTTAAATCCTCCGTGATATATGATGCTACTGCCTTAATCAATGCCACTTGATTTTGATTGTAATAATCCGTCTGCAAAACTTCTTCTGCTGTATTGAGGTCGCTTAAAAACAGGAGCAGTTCCAGCGTCTTAATTTTCATGTATCCCGGTTTTCTTTTTTCCCGGACATGATAGAGTTCTGAAAAAATATGTTCAATAGATGGGTTCGCCCGCATAATGCAGCAGCGGTTT
>CALWSL010000041.1 GCA_944384205.1 uncultured Acetatifactor sp.
TCGGCAAATTGCTTCTGAGCGTCCTTAAAACGATCAATCAAGTACTGATAATGCTCGCCAACCAGTGCCTCAAAGAGTTCTTCTTTGCTTTTATAATAACCGTAAAAGGCTCCCAGCGTCTTGCCCAAAGATTTGACGATATTCCGCAGGGAAGCGTCCTTGTAACCTTTTTGCAAAAACTCCGCCTTTGCCGCCTCATGGATTTGATCCAAGGTTGTCAGATTCTCATCTATGGTACACACCTCCCTAAAAATATAGCAGTGCTATATATCACTGCTATATTATAGTTGCTCTTAGGCTGAATGTCAAGTGTTTCTCCATTTTTTATGGATGAATAAAAAGAGAGAAACCACACGAAGGTTTCTCTCTTTTGGCTGTCCGGCTATATACAGCAGCCATTATCCCGTTTTGGTTTCGGCAGAGCGCTCATACTCCGCAGGCTGACGCCAAGCGTAGAAAGATTGTGCAGTGCGGCCGATGCGGCAGGAGACAAAATTCCCGCCAATCCCAAACCTATCAGTGTGCCGTTAAATCCGATAACAAACCGATAATTTGACCGTATTCTCTCCATCAAAGCTATTGCAATCTCACGCAGCTTGACAAGCTCCCAAAGGCTTTCTGCCGAAATGGTAATATCAGAGATTTCTCTGGCAATTGCTGCGCCGTCGCTGATCGCAATTCCGGCATCCGCTTCTGAAAGGGCAGGGAAATCGTTAATTCCGTCTCCAACCATCAAAACAACATGCCCTTCTCTGCGCAAATCGGCTACAAATTTTGCTTTATCAGCAGGAAGTACCTCTGCGCAGAATGTATCCACCCCTAAACGGTTTGCAACCGCAGAAGCAGTTCGATAACTGTCACCTGTCAGCATAACTGTTTTTTGAATTCCCAAAGCACGCAGTGCAGTCAACACTTCTTTGGCTTCACTGCGCAGCGGATCGGAAATACAGATCACCGCCGCAAGCTCTCCGCCGATCGCCAAATATAAATGGGAATATTCCTCGGGAAGATGATCAAATCGCTCCTGTTCATTTAGCGGAATAGTTACCCCCTCATCTTCAAAAATAAAGTGAGCGCTTCCGATCAATACCTTCTCTTCATTCACTGTGCTGGCAATCCCATGAGCCACCAAATATTCCACTTTGGAATGCAGTTCCTCATGTGATAACCCTCTGCACTGCGCTTCTTGTACTACGGCGTTTGCTATAGAATGAGGAAAATGTTCCTCCAGACAGGCTGCAAGCCGCAGCATATCCGATTCTTTCCGTTCTCCGAAAGTGATGATCTGCGCAACTTTCGGACAAGCATGTGTTAATGTACCTGTTTTATCAAATATGATAGTATCCGCAGCTGCCACCGCTTCTAAGAACTTACCGCCTTTCACAGTGATATGTTCTCTTCCTGCTTCTCTCATAGCAGAAAGTACCGCCAGCGGCATGGAAAATTTTAATGCACAAGAGAAATCTACCATGAGTACCGACAGAGCTCGCAATATATTGCGCGTCAGCAAAAAACTCAAGATACTGCCCGCAAAGGTATACGGAACCAATTTATCTGCAAGGTTAGCCGCTTTGCTTTCAACCGCTGATTTCATTTGTTCGGATTTTTCAATCATGGTTACAATTTGATCATATCGGCTGGAACCCATAGCTTGTTTTACTTCTATGACGCATTCGCCCTCTTCTACAACCGTACCGGCATAGACAGTGTTTCCCAAATGTTTTACAACAGGGACAGATTCTCCGGTCAAAGAAGCCTGGTTGACTATGACTTCCCCCTCAGCTAAGATGCCGTCCATGGGAATCATACTTCCGGCACGAATGACAATCTGATCACCAGGGCGGATTTCCGATACCGCTGTCAGAACTTCTGATTCCGGCGTCTTCAGCCATACCCGATCCACATTCAGAGCCATACAGCGGGCCAAGTCTTCCATTGATTTTTTTCTGGTCCATTCTTCCAACAGTTCGCCCAGTTCCAGCAGGAACATGACGGTTCCTGCTGTTCCGAAATCTTTCCTGAATACAGAAATTCCGATGGACAGTGCGTCCAGCACATCTACCTTCAGTTTTCCTCTCAAAATGCATCGGATTCCCCTTTTCAAAAAAGGGAGCATATGCCATACAATTCGTGCAATGCGCAGCGGCTTCGGCAAAAAGAGCATAGACGCTGCTTTCAGTACCACTTTTCCGACCAGCTTTTCCTGAAATTTACGGTTTAATTCACGGCTGCTGTGCAGTGGCAAAGTGATTTGTGATTGCGCTTCCTGCAAGTTAAACTCACGGATAGCCGCCAGCACTTCCTTACGTGACCCGGAGTATTGCAGAATCACACACCCGGTGCGTTCATGGACAGTTACTTGTGTGATCCATGATTTCTTTTGAAACCAATTTTCCAGCACATCCGCTTCCTGCAAAGTCATTTTTTTCTGACTGATTCGAAAACGGATACGCCCTTTGCTTTCGTGTAAAATAATTGCCTTCATTTGTCGCTTCTCCTTCATAAAAAAAGAGCCGTATCAACGGCTCTTTTCTGTTACTCTTCCTCAGAAGTTTCAAGTTGTGCGGCTGCCGCTTCTTCCGCTTCTTTTGCAGCTCTTTCTTCATTCAGATCTTTGGCAGAAGCTAAAATATCCGATGCATTTTCCTGTACGGTTGTAACAGTCTCCATAACATAATCCTTCATACGCAATCCTGCGGCTGTTGCGTGAACATATGCTTTTTTAGCGTCTTTGCTGGACAGCAGTTTAATTCCAACCGATCCGAAAAGTGCGCCACCTACAAAAAGAGCCAATTTATTGTATAAACTCATATAGAATCTTCCTTTCCGTTATTTTCTTTTGTATCCTGTAATCATTACCATGAGCAGGCAGATCACGGCTCCCCATGCCCAAAAACGGTGCTGTTTCAACCAGATCCCTCCTTCATAGATTTTGTCTAATTATTATAACAACTTTAGCTAAATCATTCTTTTGGAAACAGACAAAAACCAACGGAATCAGACCTATTTCGATATTGTCTCGGTGTACAGGTATAACATTTTTTAAAAAC
>CALWSL010000042.1 GCA_944384205.1 uncultured Acetatifactor sp.
GGTCTTTAAGTCCTGGCACATGGTCTCGATCTCTGAGATCTGGAATACTCGGTTCATCACTTTTTCCCTCTCTTTTTTATCTCAATGTATATACTTCTGTTTATTGCTTTTTCTCTAACCGAACAATATGATGGGCTGTGATTTCTAAAAATCTTACTATTTCCCTTCGAATCTATTTCCCGTCAACTGGTTTAAAAATCCTAATTGAACAAAATCGCTGCGCGATGGCCTGCGGAGGCTGTGGTGTAGCGATTTTTTCTTTCTTATGATAAAAACAGTGGAAAGCAAGTCCTAAAAGTAGTATTGTTAAGTCACCACAACAAAACAATCAAACAGGATCGACCTCTCCACTGCCTATGAAAAGAATACCATCCCTCCGCTTAGTTGGCAAGCGGTTTTATGATATAAATGCACCTCCATGTAATGCAGTGTTTTTGATCACTACTGATTTTATATGGAGGATTTATTATGTACGAAAAATATTTAGAAAAACTTGAGGAAGCCGGAAAAATCCGTAACCTTAAGGAGCGTTCTATTAACTGCTATAAAAACTATGTATCTTATTTCCTGAATTATGTAGATAAGGCTCCTGAAAAACTCACCTGTCAGGATGTCAGGGATTTTCTGCTTGCTAAAAAGGACGGAGGGCTGAAAGCTACCACTCTGAATCTTTACAATTCCGCCATCCGCTTTTTTTACAGGAATGTCCTGAACATCCTTTGGGATGACATTATGGTTCCGCGTATGATCCAGGAACACAAGCTTCCGATTGTACTGACTGCCGATGAAATCGACTATCTGCTGGACGCTGTCAATGACATCAAATACAAAGCCATGTTTGCAATCATGTATTCCTCCGGACTCCGGGTTTCCGAAGTGATCCATTTGCATTATGATGATATCTCGCGAACAAATATGCAGATCCATGTGCGGGATGCGAAGAACCGGATGGACCGTTATACGATCCTTTCCAAACGGTGCCTGGATATTCTTACTCAATACTGGTTTGCAAAGGGCAGGCCTCGGGGAATCCTGTTTCCCAACAAATTTACCGGTAATTATCTGACGGTCAGCACACTGGAACAGGTGATGCGCCGGGCTGTATCAGATGCTGAACTTTCTGTAAAGGCAACTCCACACAGCCTGCGCCACAGCTTTGCAACACATTTGATGGAACAGGGAGTAGGCCGGCAACATATCCAGGCCCTTCTTGGACATCGCGATCCGAAATCCACGGAAATATATCTCCATGTCAGCAACAAATCTCTGATGGGGATCCGGAGCCCATTTGACCGGAAAGAAGGTGCTGGCCATGAATAAACCGACAGTACAGGATATCTTTCATCGCTTTTATCCGGCATATCTTGAAAAATACACCCCTTCCCCTGAACAGGCAAAAGCTGCCCGGAACATTATAAACTGTAAAACAGGGGCGTATGGCGCAAATGTCAGTATCTGTGAAGACTGCGGCGCTGTCCAGATCCATTATAATTCCTGCCGTAACCGCTGCTGTCCCATGTGCCAGGCAGTTCCGAAGGAAAAATGGATGGATGCCCGCAGGGAAGATGTTCTTGATGCTCCCTATTTCCATCTGGTTTTTACCGTTCCGGATCTTTTGAATCCGATCATTTACAGTAATCAGAAGCTCCTTTATGATGCTTTCTATCATGCGGCATCCGCAACGATCAGGGAATTGACGGAAGACCCCAGACATCTCGGCGCAAAAGTTGGCTATATCTTCATCCTCCACACATGGGGATCTGAGATGAACTTCCATCCCCATATCCATACCATTCTGCTTGGCGGAGGCCTGACCTCTGATAATCAGTGGAAAGATAAAGGAGAAGACTTCTTCCTTCCCGTTCAGGTCATTTCCAAAGTGTTCCGTGGGAAATATCTGGAGGAGCTCAAAACCCTGTGGGAAGAGGATAAACTGGTTTTTCATGGTACCTCTGAAAAGTTCCGTAATCACTATGCCTTCAAGGAACTGCTGGATGCCTGTTATGGTACAGAATGGGTTCCTTATTGCAAAAAAACATTTCATGGTGCCCAATCCGTGATCAAATATCTCGGGAAATATACCCACCGCATTGCAATCAGCAACCATCGGATCATCCGCATGGACGAAGAAACCGTAACGTTTTCCGTGAAAGATTACCGGAACGAAGGACAGTGGAAAGAACTGACTCTTTCAGGAGTTGAGTTTATCCGACGCTTTTTGATGCACGTTCCCCCTAAGGGATTTGTCCGGATCCGGCATTATGGGCTGCTCTGCTCCCGCAGCAAAAATAAAAAGCTTACTTTGTGCCGGAATCTCCTCGGCTGCAAAAAATATTTTTCCAAGCTGAAAAATAAAGAAATGCCCGAGGTATTAGAACTGCTTTACGGCATCAACATCTGCGTATGTAAAGCCTGCGGCGGACGTTTGGGAAAACCGCAGCTTAAAATTCCGCAAAGGTGTTAAATATTCTATTTTTTCATATTTTTTAAAACCTCAGTATCTGAGGTTTTGTTGTTGTGCCGTTTTTTTCTGTAATATCGGATTATTGTGGTTTCCAGGAAAGAAATCTTGTATAATCAAGGTTAAGGACAAAGAATTGAAAATCCATAGGTACTGGCTACCCGGACGCTTACTTTGTTCAATTAGGTCAAATCGAAAATGGTGTAAACGAAGGGGCAGTTCACTGGAATGCCAAAACTGCTTTTTCGTTTACCCCATCATCGATTCTAACCTAACAAATTTGAATATCAGTAAATTATGACCTCTCAACAGAGGTTACAGTGTTTTAATAAAATCCTCCAAAAGCCTTGAAA
>CALWSL010000043.1 GCA_944384205.1 uncultured Acetatifactor sp.
ATTTTAATAACTTTTCACAAACAAGTCACATATCCTTTACAAAACACCCTTGACATTCTTAGAGAATTACGATAAACTGTAAAGCGTTATATGTTTTAAAGGGCCTATCCACTTACATACTCTGAACCCAGACGTAACGTCTATTGATGACAGGAATGCGGTTTAGTTTTTAAGCAGATGCACTTCCCTGAAGAGGGTAGGGTGGCCCCTGCATATAGCGTCTGGAAAAGTAAACAAACAAAAGTTGATGGACTCCAACGCCAATCGGACATCGAACAATGTTTGTTTACTAAGCACATGTATGTGGTATAAGACAGACTTTCTCTTAAGTGGGTTAGTCTGTCTTTTATATTACTCTCAAGTCGAATTATTGTCAATATGCACAATGAACAAAGAATTTGGCTTAATTTTTTTGTGCAATTTTTATGCTCAAAGGTCGGATTTCTGATTTTATTATTGATTAGTTATCCGACCACGGTATAATATTTTGTGCTGCGAGATAACTCTATAAATTTTTTGATAAATTTGAGCATTTTATTTTATATTTAAGTTTTTTCTTTTCAGTATAGCATAAAAAAATAGTGCCGCCTCTAATATTTGTTGAAAATCTTCATTTTTCATCTTGAAACAGTGTTTTCTGATTGAAGTAAGCATTTTAATATGCTATGCTAATACAAAATTGGAACAGCCTTGGCTGTTATCCCCCAGCTCGACCAGTTTTGATAACCCGAACATCGTTGTGAAACATAGAGAGAAAACCCATCTCTCAGTCTTTCATCGCTCAATACGAAGGAGGTGCCACATATGAAGAATGCCGATATTATCAAGAAAATTACGGACTACATACAGGGTGTAGCCACAGAGCGCGGTCTTACACACCGTGATATTGCAAATCTCTGTTCCCAAAAAGGGGCAAATGTTGCCCAGACAACCATCACAAAGATGTTTAATAAACCCTCCTCTATGACTATTTCCACCCTGCTTAAGGTTTGTGACGGGCTTGATCTGAATCTAAATGCCATCTTTCATTCATTAGAAAACATGAAAACTGTTGGAAAAAACAAGGGGAGCCGGTTCCGTTACGATATCAATGACGATGCGTTTGTGCGTTATCCGGGCAAATACCACATATTCTTCCTGTCCACCACACCAAATTCGGAGGAAAAGCTTATTCACGGGATTCTTCGTCTCGGTGATATTCATTCAAACGGAGAATGTACGGCAGCCCTGCGCATTAACACCGGAGATCTTGATGCCAATGGTGAGCCTGGGTACAAAGATTTTGAAGGCAGATTTGTTTACTCTACTACAGGGATCATGTTCTGCAATCTGGTTTGTCCCAGATATGGGGATATGTGGTTTCTTACCATCCCGCATACAAAACTGAATATCCAGTCACTTTCCTGTACTATGGGGTGTGCAGCCACTTCCTGTTCTGGTCCGATTGCTTATCCAGCCATCCATCGTTTCTGCTTCTGTAATGCTTCTGACTATCCAAAGATAAGTTCAGAGTCATTGGAGGAAATCAAAGGGATTCTTCGCATGCACAATCAAACTCTTTTTATAAAGAAGGAAGTCCTTGAAGAATACCTGCATGCACGGGAAGATGGCAACAACCGCTTGATCCGCCATATGATTCACTATCTTGATATTGCTGATACTTACTATGCAATTTCAAAGGATACATTCAAAAATGATACAGATCTCGCAACCTTTTCACATACCATGGCAGAATTGGCAGCACTGTCCGGAATGGAAACCTGTATGTATATTTTCCCAAATGACAATACACAGCTTCTGAAAGTCCTTGAACGTGATAAAAAAGAAACTCCGATACACAAAAAGCCTAACCAAGAAACGGATAGCTAAGAAATGTAAAAGCCCGGTGCAAAGACCAGAAAACTGATCCGCATCGGGCTATATTGTTTTATCTGAATAAGCACGCCCCAATATGCAAGGTGACTTCTGACATACATTCTGATACACAATCGGCCGGCCGTGCGCCCCGCGACAGAGGATGAAAGAGACGAATACCGGCGTATCCAAGCTGAGATTAAACTGGGGATCGTCAGGCCCACAGGATACAGCCTGCTTAGAAGAAGGTAATATTATAGGCTATCTCCTCGCACTTTCTGTCAAATGTCCTTTATCACCTTGCTATGTACTTTTTCTGTATCAGATTCTAAAGGATGCGGATGCCCTTGATCGTGTGAGGTTCGGGATCTATGCTCTGGACGTCAATCAGCTCCGGCTCCATATCTCACACAAACTTGCCCCATTGGCGGTTGCCGCTGTAACCGGGATTAAGATGTGATAGCACCTCTTTAGTCAAAAGATGCCAGTAGAAATACCAGACCTGAACGGTATGAATCATTCCATCGATCCTCTGCAGAGCAAATCCGCAGAGGACCTTTTCTTACCCCTCCACCATCTCTATTACAAGCCGCATTCCAACCTTGATCCCTTCAATATATCCCTGACGCTCATAAGCCGCGCAAAGAGTAAACACAATATCCATATACTCATCTGCTTCCCGTTCCGTATCGGCCAGGGCTCTCAGTTTTTCTTTCAGAGGATCCGTCTGTTCCTTAAATTCCGGTGTTTCAACCGTATTGTACTCCGCGAAAGCGTAATAGAGCAACTCCAAAAGCGTATCTACCTGGCCATTGTAGTTCGCCGGGTGCTCCCATAGATATTCTTTTACTTTTTCCATAATTCCAGAAGCGCTGGCCTGCCGGGTTCCCCAAGTATGTGTTCCACCCGTTTGGCC
>CALWSL010000044.1 GCA_944384205.1 uncultured Acetatifactor sp.
GAGATAGCCGTCAGATACGGCAGCCATTCCATGCTTGACTGTTTCTGGTCTCCGTAGAGCCGCCTGTGTGTCACAATAGGGCGGTGCTGCATGTCCATGACTTGTACCCGCCGTGAGGTGATCTTAAGCCACACGTTCGTACAGACGTGGTCTGGAGAGACGGAATACTCATGCTTTCCTTTCTCCAATGTAAACCTGCCCCATTTATCCGTGAGTACCGTCTCATACCTGGCCGGATCAAACGCAACATCCGGCAATGGGAGAAGCGCCTTCTTATCCTCGCCAAAGCGTTCCAGTATCGTCTGGTCGTAGTGGTAATGCTCCCGGTCCATGTCACTGTCAGCCTCTGTAAGGAGACGGCTGTTGTATCCGGACAGTTCCATGAACCTGGGCGGCGGCACGAGGAAGTTTCTGCGGCTGTATCCAACCTTGTTCTCCACGTTTCCCTTTTCCCATCCGGATTCGGGATTCATGAACTTATAGCGGAACCCATAGTGTTCACTGAACCGGAGAAACTTATCCGTCAGCTGACGCCCCCCGTCCTTTAGGATCTTCGTGACAAGGGTTGATGTGTTATCAAACCAGATTTCCGTGGGGACGCCTCCAAGATGCATAAACATGGCGATCATGCCCTCCATGAAGCACTCGGCATTTTCACCATACATCAGCTGGAGATACCCGGCATTGCTGAACGGGAAGGAAAGCACCAGATACTTTCCTTCAATGGATAAACTGTTTTCAAAGAACTGTGCGGCGCCGAAATCAGCCTGGGCCTCGCCGGGGTAGTGGATGAGCGGCAGATAAGACTTTTTGCTGTCAAGATGCATCTGCGATTTTCTGTAGGCCACGTACTGCGCAACCAGCCGGTAAGAGCAGTCGAAGCCTTCGCTTTCTGCCAGAAGCCTCTTAAAAACCCTTTTTGCGGTATGGCGCTGCTTCCTGGGAGCCTTACGGTCATCCAGGAGCCACTGATCAATCAATGGCTTATATGCATCCAGCTTCGGGCACATATTTTCCGGATCCTCTTTTTTGGGTTCCGGTGTGTTAAAATCGGTCATGTCCAGATACTTACTTATCGTTTTCCGGTCATGCCCTGTCTCTGCAGCAATGGCTGAGACACTTTTCCCTTGCTCATAAAAGAGCTGTCTGATAGAATGAACCTTGTCCATTGCAATCATACTCCTTTCCTCCTTGAATGTTGTCTGCAACGACATTCCAAGGATACAAAAAGTGCTGTATGCTTGCAATGGATGTTTGGTGTTTCTCTAAATCTACCGCCCGAATAGACTTAGAGAAGCACCAAACACGGCTGCATTATTGGGGAATTTCCCTCTGCAACTTTGGGGAATCGCCTCTGCAATTTTGGGTATTTTTATTATACACTAAACACTAAGTATCTATTCTTTGTAGTCCCACCATGCTCTCGACAATAATTTATTCTAACCCAGACATCTTTTTGTATAGCATTTTGGCATATCCGTCCGTCATTCCGCTTATAAAGTCTGTCGCAGTCAATATTCTTCGATATAAAAGTTCTGCTTCATTTGTAATACCGTCAACTTCCTTTGCCTTAAAATAGTCATCAATATAATTAGATGAAAGTAACGTAATTATTTTTTTATCTTGCGCGGTCATTATCCCATAGGCTGTCTATTTCGAAAATTATTTTCCAGCGAAAACAGGAAGAAAAAACCTCCAAATCTTTAAAGACTTAGAGGTTTGATTCCAACAATTTCCGTTTACTTTTTCAATATATTCTGCCAATCAGCCTTGTTATATAAAATTCTGATTATGTACACTACATCACCTTCGCTGTCATAATGGTAAAAGATATTGTAATTATCAAAGCGCGTCATCCGCAAACCTATCCTTCCCAAAAGTTCATCATCTACGAAAGGATGCCCTATCAGGTATTCTCCCAGTCTTTCTGCAGTTTCGAGAATACCTTCCGTTATTCTTCCTGATGCTTGAGGATTGCAAAGATCGACAAAAATATAGTACTCTATATCCAGCAAATCATATTCTGCCGGTTCAGTAAATACTACATTAGCCACGCTCCTCTCTCCTCTTCTTCAGTTTTTCTCTCACTTCATCAATCGTACTGGTTCTGCCTTCCTGCATTGCTTTATAGCCTTCACCAATCAATCTATACAATTCCAATTTTGCAGTATCCGGTGTTTCTGCCACTGCCCGCGATTTTGTTGCCAACATACAATCACACCCTTTCTTCTCATTTTTAGTATAGCATATCCTAATGCTCACAACAATTGTTTTTTCTAATTATATTATATGCTGTGGAACAGCAAAACACTTGTCCAACTGTTTATGTAAAAAGGAATATGTGTAATTCCGTTTAACATCTCTTTTAACCCATTTTGTGCATTTCTTTCCGAAGGTGTCTGCAACGAATTTATTGCCAATCTGGGATCATTAACTGCAAAAGCATTATTAAATAAATTGGAGCCGTCATCCTACATCCCTGTCTTTTCTCTTACCTTCTCTGACAAACTCTTTGCAATATGTCTTTTTTGTAGCTCGCTTACCAAATCCCTTGTCCGTCTTTCGACCTCTGATATTGTGGTTGATGCCTCTATCTTTAACAGCTTTTCCTCATTTGTCATCTGTAACCCGATTAACACCAATGGTTTATTTATCTCTAATAAAATCTCATCATAATCACCATTTTGACCGTTAATGAACCTTCTATCTTGTGAAAATCACAAACGTTCTGG